>JAUJMS010000019.1 GCA_030446745.1 Egibacteraceae bacterium
CGTCCTCGTTGTCACAGCCGGGGTCGTCGGGGAAGTCGATCCTGCCGTCCCCGTCATTGTCGACGCCGTCGTCGCACTCCGGCGGGTCCGGCGGCGGCTCGGCCTCGGCGCACTCGGCGGACGCCTCGGCGTGGGAGACGATGATGTCCTGCTCGCCGAACAGCTCGAACAGGACGCCGCCCTCGAGCGTCTCGATGTGCAGGGCGTTGACCGAGACCATGTTGCCTTCGGTCATGATCTCGTTCGCCACGATGCGCAGGCCGAGCTCCTCGTTGTTGATCAGCTCCTGGTTCGGCTGCCCGGTGAACACGCCGAGGCCGTCGGGCCCGGTGAGGTCGATCGGGGTGTCGCCGAGCGTGAGGTTCTCGATGTCGCTGCCGGCGGCGAGGACGATCTCACCGTCGACGCAGGCGGCGAGCGCCTCGGCGCGGACGAGGTCGGCCGTGACGTTGCCGTCGAGCGCCTCGAGGTCCTCGGTCTCCGCGAAGCCGCGGGCGTTGAACCTCTCGGGCAGCTCGTCGCCCTGGACGACGGTCAGCATGTCCGCGCCGAGCATCGGCTCGATCGTGGACTCCTCGGTCGCGTCGGCCGACGCGGTCAGCGTCCGCGAGCTCACGATCGGGTCGGCGGGGACGTCGACGACCGTCTCGGTCTCGGAGTCGTCGGGCGGCGCCATGACCTCGACCTGCGGGGTCGGTTCGATGACGTTGCGGACGAAGATGCCGAAGGCGGAGGCCCTGGCGGTCTCGATGGGGTCGGCCACGGCAGCCGTCGGCGCGAGCACCACGAGGAACAGCGCCGCCACTGCACTCAGCAGTTTGGACGGGCGCACGGTTCGAGGAAACGTCTTCACGCGGACTCCCTGGGTAGCGCCGGCACCTGGCGAGGTGACGGACGGTAGCGGCCTCGTTCGCAGTATGCCACGAGGTGACCGCGCTGCGATGGTGCCCACCCGTACCTGTCCGCTACGCGAAGAAGATTCCGATCTCCCGTTGTGCGCTGTCTGGGGCATCGGAGCCGTGGACGATGTTCTCGCCGATGACGGTCGCGAAATCGCCGCGGATGCTCCCCGGCGTCGCCTCGATCGGGTTGGTCGCGCCCATGACGCCGCGCATCGCGCGCACCGCGTCCGGCCCGGTGACGACCATCGCGACCAGCGGGCCGCTGGTGATGAAGTCGACGAGTTCGCCGAAGAAGGGCTTGCCGGTGTGCTCGGCGTAGTGCCGCTCGGCCGTCTCGCGTGTGATCGTGCGCAGCTCCAGGCGCTCGATCGTCAGCCCCTTGCGCTCGATGCGGGTGATGACCTCGCCGACGAGCCTGCGCCGGACACCGTCGGGTTTGACCAGGATCAGGGTGCGTTCAGTCATGGCGTGCACCGTAGCGTCACGCGGCGGGAAGGCCGAGCGCGTCGCGTGCGGCCCCGACCGTGTACAGCGACCCGGTGACGACGACCGCGTCGGGCGGCGACGCGAGGCCGCAGGCCAGCTCCAACGCCTCGGCGACGTCGCCGGCGACCTCCACGCTGCGCCCGGCTGCGCGCACCGCCTTGGCCAGCCGGTCGGCGGGCGCCGCACGGGCGCTCGCCGGCTGTGTCACGACGACGTGGTCGGCCAGCGGTAGCAGGGTCGCGAGCATCGCCTCGACGTTCTTGTCGCCGAGCATCCCGACGACGACCACGCGCGAACGGAAGGCGAACTCGTCGCGCAGCGTCGCCGCGAGACTCGCCATGCCGGCGGGATTGTGGGCGCCGTCGAGGACGACCGGGGCGGCGCCGTTGCGCCGGACGACCTCGAGGCGGCCAGGCGACGCGACCGCCGCGAAGCCGGTGCGCACGATCTCGGGGTCCAATTCACCCTTGAAGCCGAGGAACCCCTCGACGGCCGCGAGCGCGACGGCTGCGTTGTCGGCCTGGTGCGCCCCGTGCAGTGGCAGGTAGACGTCGGCGACCTCCCCGGTGACGCCGCGCAGGCGCAGCTGCTGGCCGCCGACGGCAAGTCGACGCTCCGCGACGCCGAAGTCGCGCCCCGCCACGACCAGCCGGGCCGCGTTCGCCGCCACGGCGCGCTCGATGACCCGCATGGCGTCTGGGGCCTGGGCCGCCGACACGACCATCGCCCCCTCCTTGACGATGCCCGCCTTCTCGTCGGCGACCGCCGCGACGGTCGCGCCGAGTTCTGGGTGGTCCAGGGCGACGCGCGTGAAGACGGCGACCTGGCTGTCGACGACGTTCGTCGCGTCCCAGCGCCCGCCCATGCCGACCTCGAAGACGCCCACGTCGACGGGAGCGTCGGCGAACGCCGTGAAGGCGAGCGCGGTCAGCAGTTCGAAGAAGGTCACCGTTTCGCGGCAGCGCTTCTCGACCTCGGCAAGGAACGGCTCGAGGTACTCGAGTTGGTAGACGACGTCGTCGCGGCTGATCGGCTCGCTCGCGATCCGGATGCGCTCGCGGACGTCCTGCAGGTGCGGGGAGGTGTAGGTGCCTGCCGTGAGACCGAGCGCTCCGAGCAGGCACGTGACCATGCGGGCCGTGGTGGTCTTGCCGTTGGTTCCGGTGATCTGGATCGCGGGGTAGTCGCACTCCGGCCGGTCGAGCAGGTCGCACAGCAGCGTGATGCGTTCGAGGTCGGGCACCATGCGCGTCGGCTCACGGGCGAACAGCCGTTGCACCGCGTCGTCGTACGCGTCGTCGTCGGGCGCCGGCATCGCGTGGAGTCTAGAAGGTGCGCTTCGGTGGCAGCAGGCGTCAGAACCGCGACACCGCGTCCGTCACGTAGGCGCGAACCGCGTCGCGTAGGCCGTCGGCGGTCAGCGGCAGTCCGGTGAGGACGAGCTGGAGCAGCACCACGGCGACCGCGAGCGCGACGACGACGAAGGCGAGCGCCAGCCCCGCGTGCTCGCGCCGTGGCGGTCTGCGCGCCAGCAACGGTGGCGGCGGGGGGCCGCTGCTGGACAGCAGCACTTGCGGCGCGGGGCGTGGAGCCGCGGGCGGCACGGCGCGCGGCATGACGTCGGTCCGTGCCAGCGCGGCGCCGTCACCGCCACCACCGATCCTGGTCGCCAGCGCCCCGATGCGCCCCGCCGCCGACTCCAGTCCGGGCGCCGCGGCGTCGATGATCGCCTGCGCGTCGTTGCGGCGCCCGTCGCGCAGCGGGGCGTGCAGCTGGGCGTAGACGTCGGTCAGCAGGACGAAGAACCGCTCCACGGCGGCGACGAGCGCGCCGCGCCACAACGCGTCGACCAGCCGGTCGTCGTCGCCGGGCAGCTCCCCCGACGTCACCGCGTCGGCGCGCCGACGACAGGCGAACGCGGCGGCGAGCGCCCGCGCGGGATCGTGTTCGGCGCCGACGAGGAAACGGCCGACGGCGGCGGCGTCGGCGTCGCGCACGACGTCTTCGGCGGTGATCCCGTCGAGCAGCGACAGCGCCGGGCCGGCAAGCCAGGGGAGCTCGCGTCCGTAGCGTCGGTACCAGCGCGCCAGCCCGTCGCAGAGCGCGACGGGGTCCGGGCCCAGCAGCGCCTCGGCGGCTGCCGCCAGCCCGCGCAGCGTCGCCGCGTCGACCTCGCCGAGTGTCACCACCGGCCGGCGTCAGCCGAGTTCGACCAGCTGCGCGGTCAGCCGCCGCGTCGCCTCGCGCCACGCACCGATTTTGTCGCGCTCGGCCTGGACGACCTCGGCGGGCGCCTTCGCGACGAAACCGGCGTTGGCGAGCTTGCCCTCGGCGCGGGCAACCTCGGCGCGGGCACGTTCCAGCTCGCGGCGCAGCCGGTCGCGCTCCTCGTCGAGGTCGACGAGCCCGGCAAGCGGCACGTACAGGTCCGCGCCGCCGACGACGACCTTGCCGACCGGCGCTGCGGCCTGCGCGGTCGCCGCGTCGGCGAACGACCACGTGGCGACGCCCGCGAGCCGGCGGATCGCATCGAGGGCGTCGGCCAGGACCGTGCGACCGCCCGGCGACGCGTCGGCGAGCACGTCGATGCGCGCCGCCGGCGCCAGGCCGTGGTCGGCGCGGAAGCGCCGCAGCGCGGTCACCGCCTCGCAGACCGCGGCGAAGTGCTCCTCGGCGTCGGGATCGCGCAGCTGCGGCGCGGCGCTCGGCCACGCCGCGCGCACCAGCGTCGCCTCGCCGCCGCCGTGCAACGTGCGCCACAGCTCCTCGGTGACGAACGGCATGAGCGGGTGCAGCAACCGCAGCGCCGTGTCGAACGCGTGCGACAGCACCATCGCGGCGGCGGCGTCGTTGCGCAGCTTGGCAAGCTCCAGGTACCAGTCGCACAGCTCCTCCCACACGAAGGCGTAGAGGGACCGGGCGGCACGGGCGAGGTCGTAGCAGGCGAACGCCTCGTCGACCGCCGCCCGCGCGGCCTCGGTGCGCGACAGGATCCAGCGGTCCTCCGGCTGCAGCGCGGCGGCGCCGAAGTCCGGCTCGACGTAGCCAGGCAGCTGCGCGAGGACGAACCGGCCGGCGTTCCACAGCTTGTTGGCGAAGCGGCGAGCGCCCTCGACCCACTCCTCTGCCAGCGGGACGTCCTGTCCCGGCGAGGACGCGCGCAGCAGCGCGAACCGCAGCGCGTCGGCGCCGTAGCGGTCGATGAAGTCCAGCGGGTCGATGACGTTGCCGAACGACTTCGACATCTTCTTGCCGTGCTGGTCGCGCACCATCCCGTGGTTGAGCACGGTGTGAAACGGCACCTCGTCGCGCAGGTGCAGCCCGATCATCAGCATCCGGCTGACCCAGAAGGTGTTGATGTCGTAGCCGGTGACCAGCACCGACGTCGGATACCACGTCGCGAGGTCGGGCGTCTCGTCGGGCCAGCCGAGCGTCGTCATCGGCCACAGCTGCGACGAGAACCAGGTGTCGAGCACGTCGGGGTCCTGACGCAGACCGCGCCGCTCGACCTCCTCGGCCGAGGGGTCCTGGCGGAAGACGTGGACCTCGCCGTGGCGGTCGTACCACGCCGGGATGCGATGGCCCCACCACAGCTGGCGCGAGATGCACCAGTCGTGGAGGTTGTCCAGCCAGTCGAGGAAGCCCTTGGCGTTGCGCTGCGGGACGAACGTCGTTCGTCCGCTGCGCACGGCCTCCGCCGCTCGCCTCGCGAGCGGCTCGACGCGCACGAACCACTGCTCGGACAGGCGCGGTTCCACGACGGCGTCGCACCGCGAGCAGTGCCCGACCGAGTGCGTGCGCTGCTCGACGCGGACGAGCAGTCCGAGCGCGTCGAGGTGGGCCTTGACCTGGCGGCGTGCCTCCTCACGGTCCAGTCCGGCGTAGCGCCCGCCGTTGGCGTTGAGGCGCGCCTCGTCGGTCATCACGTCGATGGCCTCGAGCCCGTGGCGCTGCCCGATCTCGTAGTCGTTCGGGTCGTGCGCCGGCGTGACCTTGACCGCTCCGGTGCCGAACGCCGGGTCGACGTGCGCGTCGGCGACCACCGGGATCTCGCGGTCCATCAGCGGCAGCACCACCGTCGTGCCGACCAGCGGCGCGTAACGCTCGTCGTCGGGGTGCACCGCGACGGCGGTGTCGCCGAGCATCGTCTCGGCGCGCGTCGTCGCGACGACGACCCCTTCGCTGCCGTCACTGCCGGGATACCGCAGGAAGGCGAGCTCACCCGGCTCGTCGCTGTGGTCGACCTCGATGTCGGAGATCGCCGACCGGTCCTGCGGGCACCAGTTGATGAGGCGGTAGCCGCGGTAGATCAGGCCCTGCTCGTAGAGGGTGACGAAGACGTCGCGCACCGCCCGCTGGTAGTGCTCGTCGAGGGTGAACACCGACCGGTGCCAGTCGCACGACGCCCCGAGGCGGCGCATCTGGTGCAGGATCGTGTCGCCCGCCCGGGCCTTGAACGCCCACACGCGCTCGACGAACGCCTCGCGGCCGAGGTCGTGGCGCGACACCCCCTCCGCGGCGAGCTCGCGCTCGACGACGTTCTGCGTCGCGATGCCGGCGTGGTCGGTGCCCGGCTGCCACAGGGCGTTGAACCCCTGCATGCGGACGCGCCGGATGATGGCGTCCTGCACGCTGTGGTCGAGCGCGTGGCCGATGTGCAGCGAGCCGGTCACGTTGGGCAGCGGCAGCATGATGCAGAACGGCTCACCCGGGGCGTCCGGCGAGGCGGCGAACAGGTCGCGCTGCTCCCACCAGCGGTACAGCCGCGCCTCGACCTCCGCGGGGTCGTAGGCCTTGGACAGCTCGGCGGCGCTCATTCCCTGCAGTCTAGGGAGCGCCCCTTCGCGCGCTACGCGCTGCGCTTACGGCGCTCCGGCGTGTCGGCGGCGCGCGGGACGAGCGTCGGGTTGACCTTGTCGCGCACCACCTCGCCGGTGATGACGCACTGGCCGACGTCGCCGAGGGAGGGCAGCTCGTACATCGTCGTGAGCAGCACCTCTTCGAGGATGGCGCGCAGGCCGCGCGCGCCCGTGCCGCGCAGGATGGCCTGGTCGGCGACCGCGTCGAGCGCGTCGTCGGTGAACTCCAAAGCGACGCCGTCGTAGTCGAAGAAGCGGCAGTACTGCTTGACCAAGGCGTTGCGCGGCTCGGTGAGGATGCGGATGAGCGCGTCGCGGTCGAGCTGCTCGACGGAGCACTGCACCGGCAGCCGGCCGACGAACTCGGGGATGAGCCCGAACTTGAGCAGGTCCTCGGGCAGCGCCTGCGCGTAGAGCGCGGACAGGTCCTTCTGCTGGCGGGTGCGGACGTCGGCGCCGAACCCGACCCCCTTGCGACCGATGCGCTGCTCGACGATCTGCTCGAGCCCGGCGAACGCGCCACCGCAGATGAACAGCACGTTCGTCGTGTCGATCTGGATGAACTCCTGGTGAGGGTGCTTGCGTCCCCCCTGCGGCGGCACCGACGCCACGGTGCCCTCCAGGATCTTCAGCAGCGCCTGCTGGACGCCCTCTCCCGACACGTCGCGGGTGATCGACGGGTTCTCGCTCTTGCGGGCGATCTTGTCGACCTCGTCGATGTAGATGATCCCCGTCTCGGCCTTCTTCACGTCGAAGTCGGCCGCCTGGATCAGCTTGAGCAGGATGTTCTCGACGTCCTCGCCGACGTAACCCGCCTCGGTGAGCGCCGTGGCGTCCGCGATCGCGAACGGCACGTTGAGCAGCCGCGCCAGCGTCTGGGCGAGCAGGGTCTTGCCGGAACCGGTCGGACCGAGCAGCAGGATGTTCGACTTTGCCAGCTCGACGTCCTCGTCACGCCCGCTGCCGCTGACGCGGATGCGCTTGTAGTGGTTGTAGACGGCGACGGCGAGGGTCTTCTTCGCGGTGTCCTGGCCGACGACGTACTCGTTGAGAAAGTCGTAGATCTCACGCGGCTTCGGCAGATCGCCCTGCGCCAGCTCGGGGGTCTCGGCGAACTCCTCCTCGATGATCTCGTTGCACAGGTCGATGCACTCGTCGCAGATGTAGACGCCCGGGCCCGCGATGAGCTTTTTCACCTGCTTCTGCGACTTGCCGCAGAAGGAGCACTTGAGCAGGTCCCCGGTCTCCCCGAACTTCGCCATCCGCGACCCGTCCCCTCTGTCCGCACGACGGGGGTCCGTGCCCCGCCGCAGCGCGCCTCATCGTAGCGGGCGGACCACCCCGCGACCGGCCAACCCCCCGCGGCGGCGGTGGACCACCGGCGCCGTCAGCTTGCCTTGAGCGTCTGCGCCTGCACCTTGCGCGACGCGATGACCTCGTCGATCAGCCCGTAGGCCTTCGCCTCCTCGGCGGTCATGATGAAGTCGCGGTCGGTGTCGCCGGCGACCTTCTCCAGCGTCTGGCCGGTCTTGTCGGCCAGGATGCGGTCGAGCAGCTCGCGGATCCGCTGGATCTCGCGCGCCTGGATCTCGATGTCGACCGACTGGCCCTCGGCGCCGCCGGACGGCTGGTGGATGAGCAGGCGGCTGTGCGGGAGCGCGAAGCGCTTGCCGGGCGTGCCCGCGGCCAGCAGCACCGCCGCCGCCGAGGCGGCCTGGCCCATGCAGATCGTCGACACGTCCGGCTTGATGAACTCCATGGTGTCGTAGATCGCGAGGAGGCTGGTCACCGAGCCGCCGGGCGAGTTGATGTAGAGGTTGATGTCCTTCTCGGGGTCCTCCCCCTCGAGGTGGAGCAGCTGGGCCATGATGAGGTTGGCGATCTCGTCGTTGACCGGCGTGCCGAGGAAGATGATCCGCTCCTTGAGCAGCCGCGAGTAGATGTCGAACGAGCGCTCGCCCCGGTTGGTCTGCTCGATGACCATCGGCACGAGGTAGCTCGTGGGGGACTCGACCTGCATGGCTGGCTCCTTGGCGTCCACCGTCTCGCCGACACGATAGCGTCGGCGCGCCGCCCGGCGGCTACGCCGCCTCGTCGTCGGGCGGCGCGGACAGCACCTGGACCGCCGCGACAAGGTGGTCGATCGCCTTGCGGCGGAAGGCGTCGCTGAACAGCGCCCCGATGCGGTCAGGGTGCGTCATGAACTCGGCGAGCTCCTCGACGGGGCGGCCGAGCCTCGCCGCCTGCCTGGCGATTTCCGCGGCGAGGTCGTCGTTCGTCACGGCGACGCCGGCCTCGCGTCCGACGGCGTCGACGACGAGCTGCGCCTTGACCGTGTGGCGCGCCTGTTCGGCGAGGTCGGCCAGCGCCGCCTCCGCGGTCGTCCCGGCCGCCGCGAAATAGTCCTCCAGCGACAGCCCGTACTGGCCGGCCTCGTGACCGAGCCGGTTGAGCCTGAAACGCTGCTCCTCGTCCACGAGGCTCTGCGGCAGCGCGACGTCGACGAGGTCGCACACCGCCTCGACGACCCGGCCGCGAAGCGCCGCGCGCGCGTAGGCGAGCTTGCGCTCGCGAAGCTGGGCCCGCAGGTCGTCGCGCAGCTCGTCGATGGTGTCGAACTCGCTGGCGGTGAGGGCGAAGTCGTCGTCCAGCTCGGGCAGCCGCTTGACCTTCACCTCGGAGACGACCACGGTGAAGTCGACTTCGGCGCCCGCCAGCTCCGCGCCGTAGTCGGGGCCCAGCGTGTCGCTGAAGGACAGCGTGGTCCCGGCCTCGGCGCCGACGAGCCGGCGGTCGAGCTCGGACGCCGCCTCGGCGTCCGGTTCGACCGGCACCTGGTAGAGCAGGTGGTCGACGGCGACCTCGTCGACGGGCTCGCCGTCGCGCTCGCCGGTGATCGTCACGACGGCGTAGTCGCCCGGCGCGGCGGGACGCTCGACGGCCTCGAGCTCGGCGAAGCGCTCCTGCAGCTCGGCCAGCTGCGCCGCGACCTCCTCGTCGGTCACCTCCCACTCGGGGTGCGCGACCTGCAGCGCGCCGTAGTCAGGAAGGTCGATCTCCGGGCGCACCTCGACCGTGGCGGCGAACTCGGCGTCACGGCCGTCCTCGAAGGTCTCGACGTCGAAGCGCGGGGGCCCCACGACATCGAGCGCCTCCGCCTCGGCGGCCTCGGCGTAGAAGGCCGGCAGCGCGGCGCGGGCCGCCTCCTGCAGCACGGTCGCGGTGCCCAGACGTGACTCCAGCACCCGGCGCGGCACCCGGCCGGGACGGAACCCGGGCACCTTCACATCGGCGGCCAGGCGCCGGGCGGCCTCGTCGATGACCTGCGTGACGCGGTCCGCCTCCACGGTGACGGACAGCTTCACGGTGGTGTCGTCGACGCGCTCGACGGTGGTCTTCACGGCTTGCTCGTCTCCACGGCTTCCTCCTGGGCACGACGAGGCCGTTCGGCGACGCGTGGCGGCAGCGCATCGTAGAACCCGGGGCTTGTCACCGGCGTGGCGCTTTCGCTGCCTTCGCTGACAAGTCCCGGGGTCAGCGGCGCGCGCGCCGGCGGGTTCGGCGGCGTTGGGCCGGCGTGGCGGCGTGGCGGCGCGGCGGGGCGTCGCCCCACAGTCCGCGACGGGCCCGCGGGCGGCGCACCACGTCCAACCCCGGGCGCAACGGGTGGCGCAGCAACGCCGCCGCGCGGGGGCCGGTGGCGGAGGCGTCGAGCGGCGTGGCGGCCGGCGCGGGCGCCGGCGGCGACGCGGCGGCCGCGGCGACGGCCGTCGCGACCGCGACGTCGCCGGCAGCGACCGCCGTTGCCGCGCTGCCGCGCAGCGACCGGGCGGCGAACGCGGCCGAGAGCAACGCCGCCACGCCGCCGAGCACGAGTCCCCAGCGCGGGCCGTAGCTCTCCCCGACCCAGCCGACGAGCGGTCCGCCGATCGGCGTCGTCCCGAGGAACGCCACCCCCCACAGCGCCATGACCCGGCCGCGCATCGCCGGTGCGGCGCGCAGCTGCAGCGTCGCGTTGGCCGTCGCGATGAACACGATGCTCGCGGCGCCGGTGACGAGGAGGACGGCGAGCGCGACGCCCAAGGTGGGGGCTGCGGCGAGCGCGAGCACGACTCCACCGAATACGACCGTTGCGCGCACCAGCGTGCGGGGCGTGGGAGCGGAGCGCCGGGCCGTCGCGAGTCCACCGACGACGGCGCCGACGCCCATCATCGAGCTCATGATCCCGTAGGTGCGGGCCCCGCCGCCGAAGACCTCGCGAGCGAGCAGCGGCAGCACGACGTGGAACTCGTAGGCGAGCATGCCGACGACCGCCATGACGAGCAACGGGACGCGCAGGTCCGGGGTGGCCCAGACGTAGCGCAGGCCCTCGCGCAGCTGCCCCCTCCCGCGGCTGGCGGGGCGCTGGCGCGTCAGTTCAGCCGGCCGCATCGCGACCAGGGCCGCGAGCACCGCGAGGTAGGACAGGCCGTTGAGCAAGAAGCACACGGCGATGCCCACGCCCGCGATGAGCAGACCGCCGACCGCTGGACCGATGACCCGTGCGGCGTTGATGACGACGGTGTTGAGCGTCACCGCGTTCGCCACGTCGGCGGGTTCCACCATCTCGAGCACGAAGCTCTGGCGCGTCGGATTGTCGACGGCGACGACGCAGCCGAACGCGAACGCGAGCGCGAGCACCATCCACAACGTCACGACGCCGGTGGCGGTCAACAGCCCGAGCGCCACCGCCAGCAACGCCGCCGTCGACTGGGTGACGAGCAGCAGCCGGCGCTTGTCGACGCGATCCGCGATGACGCCGGCCAGCGGCCCGCCGAGCAGGATCGGCAGGAACTGCAACGCCGTGGTGAGTCCCAGCACGGTTCCCGATCCCGTGAGCTGCAAGACCAGCCAGGCCTGCGCGATGCCCTGCATCCAGGTGCCGCTCACCGAAACGGTCTGCCCCCAGAAGTACAAGCGGTAGTTGCGGTTGCGCAGCGACCGGAAGGTGTCGCGTGTCGCGTGTCGCAGGCGGCTCATGCCTCATCCCCCACGAGTCGCTCGAGCACCGGCACCGCCCGCAGCAACGCGGCGGTGTCGTCGGGGTGCAGCGCCGCGAGCCGCTCGGCGAGCGCGACGTCGCTGCGGCTGCGCGCGCGGGTGAGCAGGCGACGCCCCTTCGGCGTGACACCGACCCGGTTGACCCTGCGGTCGGCGGCATCGGTCGTGCGGTCGAGCAGGCCTTGCTCCTGCAGGCACGCGACGATCCGCGTGAGCGTGGACGCGCCGATCTGCTCGACGGCGGCGAGCTCGCCGAGCGGTAGCGGCCCGGTGCGCTCGAGCGTCGCGAGGGCGGACAGCTGCGAGGGGGTGATGCCCGTCTGCGCCTGCTGGCGCAGACGCCGTGCGAGGCGCAGGACGGCCAGACGCAGGCGCGCGACGGTGGCGGCATCCAGCGGTGCGGCGGTGGTCGGCATGGCGGTGGTTCCGGTGATCGAATGCGGCGGCGGTCGACGCGGCGGCGTCTCCGCAGATAGTACGCGTTGCGAAGCATCTCGCAGCGGCGGCTGTTGTCCGTCCGGGCAGTCGAGCGCGCCGCTAGGGGCGTAGCGGGAGACGTGACGGATATTCTCCGCGGATGCCGATCCGGCTCGTGCTGGCCGAGGACAGCTACATCGTCCGCGAGGGCGTACGGCTGCTCATCGAGAGTGAGCCGGAGTTGGAGCTCGTCGCCGTCTGCGAGGACCTCGACTCGCTCATGGCGGCCGTCGAGGAGCACCATCCTGACGTCGTGCTCACCGACATCCGTATGCCCCCCAGCGGCACCGACGAGGGCATCCGCGCGGCGCAGCAGCTACGCGAGACGAGCCCCGCCACGGGGGTCGTGGTGCTCAGCCAGTACGCCGACCCGACCTACGCACTCGCGTTGTTCGAGGAGGGCTCGCAGCGCCGCGCGTACCTGCTCAAGGAGCGGGTCGGTGACCTCGAGCAGCTGCTCGCAGCGGTGCGGGAGGTCGCCGGCGGCGGCTCGGTGATCGACCCGAAGGTCGTCGAGACGCTGGTGTCGGCGCGGGCGTCGTCAAAGAACGCACGGCTGGACCAGCTCACGCCCCGTGAACGCGAAGTGCTCGCCGAGATGGCACAGGGCAAGAACAACGCCGCCATTGCCGCGGCCCTGTTCCTCACCGAGCGGGCCGTGGAGAAACACACCAACTCGATCTTCGGGAAGTTGGGGTTGTCGGAGGAGCGCAACACCAACCGACGGGTGCGCGCGGTGCTGCTCTACCTCGCGGAACAGCCGTAGCAACGCGCAGGTGGTGGCAGCACCCCGGCGAAGTCGCCTACTGGCCGGTCGGTGGAACGCCGCTCGAACGGGGACCATGGGGTCATGGACGACGCGGTCAAGGTACTCATCGTCGACGACCAGGCCCCGTTCCGGATGGCGGCCCGGATGGTCGTGCAGTTGACCGACGGGTTCGACGTCGTGGGGGAAGCCGAGACCGGCGAGACGTCGGTGGACCTGGCGGCACAACTCGGACCCGACCTCATCCTGATGGACGTCAACCTGCCGGGCATCGACGGGCTCGAAGCGACCCGACGGATCCTCGCCGCGGCGGCCGAGCCGCCCGTCGTCGTGGTGCTGTCGACCTACGAGGCCGACGAGTACGCACCGCGGGCGACCGACGCCGGTGCCGCGAGCTTCATTCCGAAGGCCGAGTTCGACCCTGACCGCCTCGCGGAGGCGTGGGCGACGGCGACCGCCACCTCCCGCGCGAGCTGACCACCGGCGGTCAGCCGGGGCAGTTACATCGAGCCGCGGACGTCAGGCGTTGACGGAGGCGACCTCCGCGACGGTCGCCACCGGCAGGGACCCGGTCAAGGTGGTCCCGGCGCCAGGGGTGGAGTCAACCGTCAGGGTGCCGCCGAGGGCGTCGATGCGGTCGGTCATGTTCGTCAGGCCCGCGCCCATCGTCGTCGTGTCGGGATCGAACCCGTCGCCGTCGTCGGTGACGGTAAAGGCCAACGTGTCGGGACGGGCCTCGAGACGGATGCGCGCCTGCGAGGCGTTGGCGTACTTGGCGATGTTCTGCAGCGCCTCGAGGCAGCAGAAGTACACCGCCGCCTCGACCGCTTGTCCGTAGCGGCCGATGCCCTCGGCTTCGATGGTCACCGGCAGCGCGGCCTTGCGCGCCTGCGCAACGAGGGCGGCGGGCAGGCCCTCCGCCGCGAGCAGCGGGGGGTAGATCCCGCGCGCGAGATCGCGCAAGGTGTCGATCGCGTCGTCGGTGTCGGCGCTGAGCTGGCGCAACAGCTCCTCCACCGGCATGCCCTTCGCCGCGAAGCGCTCAGCCAGCCCGAGGCGGACCTTCAGCGCCACGAGCTGCTGCTGGGCACCGTCGTGGAGGTTGCGCTCCAGCCGCCGGCGCGCCTCGTCGGTCGCGGCGACCAGCCGTTGGCGCGAGGCGCGCAGCTCCTCGACGCGGTCGAGCAGCTCAGCGGTCAGCCGGACGTTGCGCAGCACGAGCCCTGCCTGCCCCGCGAGGTCGGCGAGCAGCTTGGACTCGACCGGGTTGAGCGTCTCGGTCCCGGGCTTGGTCACCGCCAGCGCGCCGAGCAGCTCACCGTGGTGGCGCACCGGCGCGCAGCCGGTCACCGCGCCCAGCGGCGGCAGCTCCCCATCGTCCAGTGGCAGGGCGTCGCGCGCCGCGTCGTCCTCCGGCCACGACGCGGCGGGGCGCAGCTGGCGACCGACGACGAGCCACACGTCGGCTCGCCGCGCCCCGGTCCCCTCGGCGAGCAACCGCGCCATGCGTGCGAGGCGTTCCTCGGTGACCAGCTCGTCGCCGATGCGCTGCGAGAAGCTCGACAGCACCTCGTACGGGGTAGCGCGCTGCCCGTAGACGAGGCGGTTGGCGAGTCGCTGGACCCGCTCGCGGACGGGCTCGAAGGCGACGGCGACCACCCCCGTCGCGACGATGGACAGGAACACGTTGTCCCCGCGCGTGCCGATCACGCGGCCGAGACCCACGACGACGGCGACGTAGACGACACTGACGAACCCGGCGAGTGCGCCGTAGACCAGCGTGCGGTTGAGGACGCGGTCGATGTTCCACAGCCGGTAGCGCAGGAGGCCGAAGAACAGCGCGAGCGGAATGATGCCGAACACCGGCTGGAACACCCGGAACAGCGCGACGGGGATGACGTCGATCGAGCGTCCCTCGAAGTCGGCGAACGCGGACTCGTTGATCCCTCGGGTGAGCACGAACAGGCCGACGACCAGCGCCGGCACGAGCGCCCAGAACAGCAGGCGCGACTGCTGGCGCTCCACGTTGCTCGGAGCGCGGCCGTAGCGATACGCCTGTGCCGCCACGCCGACGGCTGGCGTCAGCAGGCCGAACACCATGATGAGGGCGACCGTCCGCGAGGTGTCCTGGATGCCCATGACGAGCGCCGCGACCGCCGCGGTCGCCGGGACGTAGAGCAGCGCCAGCTTCGCCGCCGGCCAGCGCGGCACCACGCGGCCGTCCGGGAAGACGAGCAGCGCGAGCACGTACGACATCGCCGCGACCACCTGAAACGCCGCGTGGGCGACCGCGTCGAGCGTCGTCGGGGTCAGCGCCTCGTAGACGCCGTACGCCTGGAGGTTGAACACCGCCGCCGTCCCGGTCATCCCGACGGCGAGCAGCCGCGCCGCGAGCTCGCGCGGGCGCAGCCACAGCAGGAACCCGGCGAGCGCGAGGTTGAACGCGCTGAAGGCGTAGTCGGCGACCGCGAGCGGGGCCGTGCGGTGCGCCGCGTCGGCCATCGCCTCCCCGGCGCGCCCGAGCAGCGTCTCGCGGAACCCCCAGACGTGGAAGGTGTCGTGCAACCCCGGCGACACGCCGGCCAGCGCCGCACCGAGGCCCGAGACGAGCACCGCGACGGCGTACGCGGCGTACGCGGCGTACGCGACCGCGAACAGCCAGTCGGCGGCGGGACCCGGCGGGGCGACCGTCGACGGCGTCGTCACCGCGCTACCGCACCTCGACGGTGCCCACCATCTGCGGATGGATCAGGCAGGCGTAGGGATACGAGCCCGGCTCGCTGAACGTGAGCCGGTACTTGGCCCCGTCCGCGAGAAAGCCCGAGGAGATGAACTCCTCCCCGCCCCAGGTTCCGGCGTCGATGACGGGTGGCTCGGGCGGGCCTCCCCCCGGCGGTCCTTCGCCTTCGCCGCCTTCGCCACCGCCCTCGTCGCCCTCGGGCGGTCCGCCGCCCTCGTCCTTCGGTGGCTTTGGGCTGTTCACCGGCTGCGTTGCGTCCTTGCTGAACACCACGGTGCCGTCGTCTTCGACCACGACCTGGGCGAAGTACTCGGGCACCTGAAAGCTGACGGTGTGGCCGCCGACGAAGGTCCAGTCCACCGGCTCGCCGGCGGCGACCTCGATGTCCCGCGGGATGAACTCGTTGAGCGACGTGTGGCTCCCGGGCTCCTCGATGCCCCATCCCGCCAGCGGCGGTGCAACGGTCATGCCGTAAATCTCGGCCTCCCCTTCGCGCGGCGCCTTCTCGAACGCCGCGATGAGCGGTTCGGCCTCCGCCTCGATCTCCGCTCTGGCCTGACGCGAGACCTCCTCCTGCGACGGAATGGTCGCGCCCTTCTCGGCCACGGTGATCGTTCCGCCCTGGAACGGGCCGTGGACGTTGCAGTAGTAGTTGTAGACGCCTGGCTCGATGTCGTCGGCGAGGTCGACGGTGAACTCGTTGCCCTGCGGCCCCTGGTAGGGGATGAACCCGCTGTTGTAGTACGACTGGCGGCCGTTGAAGGCGGGCTGGACCTGCTGCTCGTCCGTGCACGGCGTGTCCTCGTCCTGCGGTGGCGCTCCAGTCTCGAGGTAGCACGGCTGGGCGACGTTCTGCGCGACGACCAGGGCGCCGTCGGGCCCCTCGTCGAGCATGAACGGCAGGCCCTTCAACGCCTTGTCGGCGGTCTTGAACACCTTCTTGGGGATGTCCTCCTCCTCCTCGTCGCCGTACTCCTCGATGAGGGGAACCAGCACAGACATCATGTCGTCGACCCTGCGACCCATGGTCACGCTGTGCGGCTCGCCGGTCCACTCCTGGCGGAACACCACGGAGTCGCCGGGGCGCACCGTGACGTTGCGCGGGAAGTACAGCAAAAAGGAGCTCGCAACCTCGTCGGAGACGTAGTCGACGAGGACCTGGCGCGTCTGTGGCGCCGACGGGTCCGCCGCCGCCCCGCAACCCGCCGCGACGACGCCGAGCACGGCGACCGACGCCAGGAGCATGCGCGTCCGCCCGTGGTGGTGACTCATGATTCCCGCTCCAATCGGTAGGCGACCACCGGGTTCCGGCGGCCCTTGACGAGTTGTGGTTCCAGCGCTGTGGTGGCGACGTCGACAGTCAACGCCGCGTAGGTCGGCTCGCTGAGCACCGTTTCGCCCGGCTCGGCCCACTGCTGCAGGCGCTGGGTGAGGTTGACGGTGTCGCCGACCACCGAGTACTCGAGGCGCTCCTCGGAGCCGAGCAGCGCCGCCGCGACCGAGCCGGTGGACAAGCCGATGCCCAGCCCGAACGGCGCGAGGCCGGCGGCCTCCCAGCGGGTGTTGACCGCTGCCTGGGCGCGGTGCATCGCGCGCGCCGCGGCCAATGCGTGGTCGGCGTGGTCGGGCTGGGACACCGGGGCGCCGAACACCGCCATGACCGCGTCGCCCACGAACTGCATGACGGTGCCGCCCTCGGCGATGATCGCGCGGTTCATCTCGGCGCGGTGCTCGTTGAGCTGGCCGGCGAGGACGCTGGGGTCGGCCTGCTCGGCGATCCCCGAGTAGCCGCGGATGTCCGACATCAAGACGGTGACGTCGAGCATCTCGGTCTCGCCGATGTGCCGGCCTTCGGCCCGCATCTTCTCGGCGACGCCGCCTGGCAACAGCCGGCTGAGCTCCTCGCCCTGCTCCTCACGCTGCACGATCGCCTGGTGGAGCATCTTCAGGCGCTCCAACGACCCGGAGGTGCCGCTGTTGAGTCCCTGGGCGAGCGTGACGAACAGCCGCTCGATCGAGTCCGCGACGTCGGCGGCGGTGGTCTGGCGCACGACGGCGATCGCCTTGATCGGCTTGCCCTCGGCGACCATGCGGAGCAGCTCCTCGTCGCCGGGCGACAGGTTGTCGTCTGCGGTGACGGGGCGCACCAGCGCCTCGACGATCTTCGGGTCGAGCATCGACCCTCCGGTGGCGACCTCGCGGATCGCACGGGCGAGCTGGTCGCCCTCGGCGACGCGGTCCTTGAGCAGGTACGCGTAGCCGGCGGCGCCCTCGCCCAGCAGCGACACCGCGTACTCGGGGTCGTCGTACTGCGACAGGATCACGACGCCCGTGCCGGGATGGCGCTTGCGCAGCTCCTTGGCGGCGTCGATGCCCTCGCGCTGGAAGGTCGGCGGCATGCGGATGTCGGTGACGAGCACCTGCGGCGCGGTCGATGTCGCGCCCGCGAGCAACTCGTCGTAGTCGGCGGCGGTGCCGACGATCTCGAGGTCGTCCTCCAGGCCGATCAGCGCGCGGACGCCCTCACGGACGATGAGGTTGTCGTCCGCGAGGAACACGCCGATTCGTGAGTCCCGCATGGTTCGCGCTCGTCTCCCGCCGTTGCCCGCCGTTGCCGGTTCCGCCTCGCCATGGTCACCCGGCCGACCACCGCAGTCTAGGAGGGTGAGCCCCCGAATACGGGTGGTGTCAGCGCCCCCGCCGAGGCGAGTGCTCCCACCCTGGACCGACCGGGCGCCACGCGCGATCCTGCGCACGTCGTCGGGGACAGCAACCGAAAAGGAGCGGGCCATGCGGGTGGAGTCGTCGGTTACGTCGGTGTCGTGGATTCCGTCCGAAGCGATCCGTGGCGCCTTCAAGCTCCCGATGGAGCTGGGCATCAGCCACTACGACGAGCCACCGCCCGACGTGCTCGACGACTTGGAAGCACTGCGCCTCGCGGACCGTTTCCGCTTCGCGAACGTGCTGGCCGCGTGGATCGAGGTCGAGGACGGTCGCGTCGTCGGGCACGGGCACACCGGCGGCGGGCACATCGGCGCGACGACCATCCGCGTCGGACCCAAGACGGCCACGTTCGCCGCGGTGGCGCTGCCCGACCTGCAACCCGCGCCGGAGGTCGGCGACGGCTGGGTCCGCTTCCTCCAGACCGCTGGTGGGCGGACCGGCGCGCCGATGCCCCGGCGGGTCAACCGGCCGCCGTTCGTGCAGCTCACCGCCCCCACGGCGTGGACGACGCTGGCGCTGACGCTGCACGCCGACGGCCGCGCCGAGCACCAGCTGGTCGGGGCGAGCTCCTTCCCGCGCCACTGGGTCTACGACGCCGAGGGCAAGCTCGCCGCCAAGTCGGGACTGATCGACTACAAGAGCTGGGCGCTGGAGTCGTTCGGCACCCACAGTCCGTGGGGCGACATGGACTCCGCCGCCGTCGTGACGCAGGTCGAGACGGCGCTGGAGCGCGAGCTGTCGACGACGATCATGCGCGGCGGGGCGAAGCCGAAGAAGCGCAAGGTCAAGGCCGGCGCCGCGCTTGTCGAGCAGGGCGACGAGGGCGACCAGCTGTACCTGCTGCTCGACGGCGTCTTGGGCGTCGAGGTGAACGGTGAGCCGCTCGCCGAGGTCGGTCCCGGTGCGATCCTCGGCGAACGCGCGATCCTCGAGGGCGGACGGCGGACGTCGACGCTGCGCGCGGTCACCGCGTGTACCGTCGCGGTCGCCTCCGCCGACCAGGTCGACCGGGAGGCACTGGCCGAGGTGGCGAAGGGTCACCGGCGGGAGGACGGGTAGCGCGTGCGCCTGCACTTCTGTGGGACCCGGGGCTCGACGCCAGCCCCGGGTCCTGACTTTGTCCGCTACGGCGGCAACACGTCGTGCGTGGCGGTGGCGCGCGACGGAGCGGTGCCCACCTTGGTGGTCGACGCGGGGACAGGCCTGCGTGCCGTCTCGCGGCTGCTCGACGGGCAGCCGTTCGACGGGGCGATCGTGCTCAGCCACCTGCACTGGGACCACACCCAGGGGTTGCCGTTCTTCCGCGGCGGCGACCAGCCCGACGCGCGCGTCACGCTCTACCTGCCGGCGCAGGACGGCGACCCCGAGAACGTCCTCGCTCGCGGGATGTCGCCGCCGCACTTCCCGATCCGGCCGTCGCAGCTGCGTGGGCACTGGCGCTTCAGCTGGCTCGACGAGGGCGAGCACGAGCTCGCCGGCTTCCGGGTGCTGGCGTGCGAGATCCCCCACAAGGGCGGGCGCACGTTCGGGTACCGCGTCAGCGACGCCACCGGCGCCTTCGCGTACCTGTCCGACCACCATCCGTTCAGCGTGGGTCCAGGGCCGACCGGGTTCGGCGAGTACCACGCCGCGGTGTGCGCGCTGGTCGAGGGTGCCGACGTGCTGATCCACGACGCCCAGTACACCGCCGAGGAGTTCGGGGAGCGGGCGCACTTCGGGCACTCCACGATCGACTACGCCGTCGGCCTGGCGGAGCACTGCGCGGTGCCGGCGCTCGTGCTGTTCCACCACGACCCGCCGCGCACCGACGCCGACCTGGACGCGCTGCTGGCCGGCGCACAGCAGGCGACCACGACCGTCGCGGTCAGCGCCGCGGCGGAGGGCACCTGGCTCGACCTGCCACGCTGCGGTGGCTGAGCGCTACGACGCCGTCGTCGTCGGCGCCGGACCCAACGGCCTGGCCGCGGCCATCCGACTGTGCGAGGCAGGTCGTCGCGTGCTGCTCGTCGAGGCCGCCGACCGCGTCGGCGGCGGCAGCCGCTCGGCGGAGCTGACGCTGCCGGGCTTCGTGCACGACGTCTGCTCCGCGATCCACCCGCTCGCCGTGTCGTCGCCGTACCTGTCCACGCTGCCACTGGAGCGCTACGGACTCGCGTGGGTCCATCCCGACGCGGCCTTGGCGCATCCGCTCGACGACGGACCGGCGGCCGTGCTCGAGCGCTCGGTCGACGCGACCGCCGCGGGACTGGACGGCGACGGGGCGGCGTGGCGTGCCCTCATCGGTCCGCTCGTCGACGCGTGGCCCACGATTCGCGACCAACTGCTCGGTCCACCGCGCCCGCCGCGCCATCCGCTGAAGCTGGCGCGCTTCGGTCGGTCCGCGGTCCGCTCGGCGGCCCGCCTGGCACGGTCGCGGTTCTCCGGTCCACGGGCACAGGCACTGTTCGCCGGGATGTCGGCGCATGCGTTCGTCCCGCTGGAGCGGCCGCTGACCGCCGGGTACGGGTTGACGCTCGGTATTTCGGGTCACGCCGTCGGCTGGCCGCTGGCGCGCGGTGGCTCACAGGCCATCGCCGACGCGCTCGCCGCCCATCTGCGCGCGCTGGGCGGCGAGATCGTGACCGGGACGACGATCGCGACGCTGGCGGAGCTGCCGCCGGCGGACGCGATGCTGCTCGACGTCAGTCCCCGCCAGCTCGTCGCCATCGCCGGCGACCGTCTGCCCGCGCCGGTGCGCCGCCAGTTCGCCCGCTTCCGCTACGGCCCCGGCGTGTTCAAGGTCGACTACGCCCTCGACGGCCCCGTCCCGTGGAAGGCCGCAGGCGCCGAGCGTGCCGCGACGCTGCACCTCGGCGGCACCCTCGACGAGATCGCGGCGGGCGAGCGTGACGTCGCCGCGGGGCGCCATCCGGACCGGCCGTTCGTCCTGGCGGCGCAGCAGACGCTGTTCGACCCGACCCGCGCGCCGGCGGGGCGTCACACCCTGTGGACCTACTGCCACGTCCCGAGCGGCTCGGCGGTGGACATGACCGACCGCATCGAGGCGCAGCTCGAGCGCTTCGCGCCGGGCTTCCGCGACCGGGTGCTCGCCAGGACGACGACCACCTGCGCGAAGTACGAGGCCTACAACGCCAACTACGTCGGCGGCGACATCTCGGGCGGGGCGAACACCGGCCTGCGCGCCCTCGTCCGCCCGCGCTGGACGCTGCGGCCGTACGGGACCGGGGCGCCGGGGCTGTACCTGTGCTCGGCGTCGACCCCGCCGGGCGGGGGCGTCCACGGGATGTGCGGCTACCACGCCGCCGAAGCCCTGCTGCGCGACACCCGCCGCCAGCGACGCTGACAGGGTTCGGTATGCCGGCGGCGCTGGCGGGTGCGGCCGCATCGTAGAGTCGTAACGACACACGGGACGTGGCGCAGCCTGGCAGCGCACCTGCTTTGGGAGCAGGGGGTCGCGGGTTCAAATCCCGCCGTCCCGACGCGGCCCCGGACCGGTCCGGGCGCCATGCGGGTGTAGCTCAATGGCAGAGCTCCAGCCTTCCAAGCTGGTGATGCGGGTTCGATTCCCGTCGCCCGCTCGATACGGACGCGCCGGTCAGGCGCGCCCTGTTGCCGTCACCGGCCGACCGGACTGGGGCGCACCGCTGGCCTCGACGCCAGAGGCGCACAGCCCTACCGGTGGCTCATGACGTTGACCACGACGCCGTTGGGGTCGGCGACGAAGAACCGCCGAACGCCCCACGGCTCGTCTGACAGCGGGTAGACGACCGGCAAACCGCGGCGCAGCGCTTCGGCGTGGAGGGCGTCGACGTCGCCGACCTCGACGGTGACGCTCGGCTGTAGCGCCGAGGAGTCGTCGGCCACGATGCTGAGCTGAGCGGTCGGGTTCGTCGGCGACACGAACGTGACGATCCAACCCATGTCCATCGCCTGGCTGAACCCGAGGAAGCCGACGTAGAAGTCCCTGCTCTCAGCGAACCGGCCCGAGGCGATGTGCGGCATCGCCCTGCGGATGACGCTGCCCTGCTGCCCGCCCTCGGAGTGCGACGCGCCCCGGTAGGTGCCGAAGCTCCACAGGTTGCCCTCAGGGTCGCGGACGGTGAAACCGCGGCCGTGGGGCTCGTCGAGCAGGCCCTGCACGACCTCGGCACCGGCCGCGACGGCGCGCTCGAACAGGGCGTCGGGCTCGTCGGTCACGAGGTAGACCGAGCCGGCAGCCACCTGCATGTGCGCGTGAACGCCCTCGTCGTAGGCGGTGGAGCCAAGCATGATCCTGCCACCTCGCGGCCATCGCAGCTCCGCATGGGCGACGACGTCGTCACCTTCGCCGGGTACGACGAGCACCTGTGTGAAGCCGAAGGCGTCGGTCAGGAAGCGGATGGCGGCCGGAGCGTCGGCGTAGCGCAGTGCCGGCCAGACGCTCGCGGCGCTGTGGGTGATCGTGTCCATGCCGTTCACGATGCGCCGGCGTGCAACGGCGTGTCTTGGACGGATGGGAGTTCCGCCGCCATCCATGCGGTGGGAGTGCAGCCCGCCAGCGTTCGCCAGTCACGGGTCAGGTGAGCCTGGTCGTAGTAGCCGCAGGTCACGGCGATCTCGGCGAGGCCCCGTCGTGCCGGCCGCTCCAGCAGCCGGCGGCTACGCTCGAATCGCAGCACCATGGCCGCCGCCTTGGGCGACAGGCCAAACTCGTCGCGGAAGCGCTCGCCCAGGTGTCGCCGGCTCCAGCCCACCGCCTCGGCGAGGGCAGCGACCTGGACCGTCCCGCCGGTGGCGAGCAACCGGCGCCAGGCCCACGTCACCTCAGGCGCGGGCGGATCGACCTCGACAACCGCGCGCCAGGACCCGGTCGAGCACGGCGAAGCGTGCGGGCCAGCCGGACGCGGTCGTCAGCCGGTCGGCCAGCTCGTCGGCCCGACGGCCCAGCAGGTCGCTCAGCTCCACCACATGCGACGCGAGCTCCCGAGCGGGCACGCCGAGGAGCGCCCTGGCGCCCAGGGGCGTGAGCTCCAGGTGCATGCCGTGCTGGTGTCCGTCATGGTGGATCGTGGCGGGAGCGACGTGGAGGCCACCCGCAAGTGCCTGGAACGAGTGCGGCTGCTGTGCCGCATCGGGCATCGCCGCGATGTCGACCCGCGGGCCGCTGATGATCACCGTGATGTGGCGGGAGGGAAGTCCCTGATGCGACCCCGGGGCGAGACCCGCCTGTCGGTAGCCGAGGTAGCGCTCGACGAAAGGACGCAGGGCGGGGTCGGGGCGCCCGATCGCGGACTCCACCACCGGCTCACCCATCCGGGGAAGGTACCGGGATCCGCGCGCCCGGGACGGATGCTCGCGTTGGGGACGTCTGCCGCAGCTGTGGGTGGGCGTCGACATCCGGGGGCGGCTGCTCGATGATTCACCCGGGCTGCCCTATCCGGCAGCCGGACCGAGAAAAGGCCCGGTCTTGACGGACGGAACCGCAGCCCCAGACAGTGAGCCGGCGGCTGCGGCCGCGCGCGCCTGCTCCGACGACGTCGTCGACGGGGCCCGCGCCCGCCCCCGCCCCCGCCCCAAGTCGCTGCGGCTGCTGCCGAGAGTCTGCCGTGACGCCGTCCGGCTGGTGTGGGCCGCCGCCCCGCGTGAGCTGGTCGTCAGTATCGCCCTCAAGATGGTCTCCGGCGCGGGCCTGGCCTTGCTGCTGCTGCTCGGCCGCGGCCTGATGGCCGCGGCGGTCGCCAGCGCCCAGGCCAGCGGCGGCAGCGCGCAGGTGCTGCCCCGTGTCGCGGGCGTCGCGGCGATCGTCTCCGCGCTCGGCCTCGCCGCCGCCGCCGGGCGCGAGGTCCGCGAGGTCCTGTCAGAGAAGACCGCCCGGCACGCGCAGGAACGCATCATCGGCGTCGCGACCGCGGTCGAGCTGTGGGCGTACGAAACCCCGGCGTTTCACGACCGGCTCGTCCGCGCCGCGACGGGCGGACAGCACCGACCGATCCAGCTCGTCGACGGGCTCATCGGCTCGATCGGCGCCGTTGCCGGCATCGCCGGTATCGTCGTCGCCCTGCTGGCGATCCAACCGTGGCTGGTGCCGTTTCTTCTCGTCGCAGCGATCCCGCTGATGTTGGGTGTGCTCAAGGCCGGCGAGGCCCTGTTCGGGTTCCACCTGCGCATGACGTCGGCGACACGGCAGCGCAACTACGTCTACGAGCTGCTCACCGCCAAGCGGTCCGCCACCGAGGTCCGCGCGTTCGGCCTCACCGGCCACCTGGTCGACCGGCACGCCACGCTCTACGACGAGCACATGGCCGAGCTGCGCGCCACCGCCCGCAGACGCTTCCGCCTGGCCGTGATCGGCAACCTCGGCCTCGCGGCCACCCTCGGCGGCGCCATCACCCTGCTGCTGCACCTGGCGCTTGCCGGTCACATCCGGCTGGCCGAAGCCGCCACCGCCGGTGCCGCGCTGCTCATCCTCGGGGAACGCATCATGACCACCGTCATGAGCGTCGGCGAGATCTACGAAGCCGGGCTGTTCGTCGAGGACTACACCGCCTTCCTGGAACAGGGGCCGTCGGCCGTCACCGCCCGCCCGCACCTCGCGGCACCCACCGGGTTCGCTCGCATCACCGTCGACGGCGTCAGCTTCACCTACCCCTCGGCCACTCGCCCCGCGCTGCGCAACGTCTCGCTGCAGATCGACAAGGGGGAGATCATCGCCCTCGTCGGCGAGAACGGCTCCGGCAAGACGACGCTTGCCAAGCTGCTGTGCCGCCTCTACCTGCCCGACAGCGGGCGCATCTGTTGGGATGCCACCGCTACCGCAATGGTCGATCCCGACCAGTTGCGGCGCAACGTCGCGGTCATCTTCCAGGACTTCCTGCACTACGCGCTGCCTGCCCGGGAGAACATCGGCCTCGGTGCCGTCGAGCGCATCGATGACCTCGACGCGATCGAGGCGGCCGCCGGCCACGCCGGCGCACACGGGACCATCAGCGGCCTGCCCGACGGGTACGACACCATCCTCAGCCCCGAGTTCGCCGGCGGCCACGACCTGTCCGTCGGCCAGTGGCAACGCGTCGCCCTGGCCCGCGCTTTCATGCGCGACGCCCCGCTGATCATCCTTGACGAGCCCACCGCCGCCCTCGATCCACGAGCCGAGCACGACCTGTTCGCCAGCATCCGCACCCTGTGCGCCGGCCGCACCGTGCTGCTCATCTCGCACCGCTACTCCACCGTGCGCGCCGCCGACCGGATCTACCTGCTCAACGACGGGGTGATCGCCGAACACGGCAGCCACGCCGACCTGATGGCGCTCGGCGGGACCTACGCCGAGCTGTTCACCCTCCAAGCCGCCGCCTACGACCAATCGTCACCGCACGGCGCACGCGCGCCGGCCGTTTCGGCCGGTCTCGCGTCGAGGCGGCGTGTGAGGGGATAACCGGCGCACCGCCTACTGGCGTGGTCGCCGACCGACGAACAGCTCCCGTGGACCCCACACCGACGACGTCACGCGGGCGCTGCGCAGAGCACCGCAGCGCGCCAACCGATCCTCCGCATGACGCCCGAGGCGCGAGTCGCGACAGGTTCGGGCCGGCTGGCCGTCACGTCGGTTTGGGGTTCGCGAGCAGCGCCTTCCATGTGCGCTCACCGACCACACCATCCCGGTCGAGACGTTGTTTCTTCTGGAACGCGAGGACAGCCCGCTCCGTGTCCTCGCCGAAGGAGCCGTCAATGGCACCCGGGTCGAAGCCGTGCCGGTTGAGCGCCTGTTGCACGCGCTCGACAAAGCGGCCCTCGTCGCCGCGCTCCAAGATCGGGAGCTTGCCCGGATCCGCATCGGGTCGTCGGTCTCGCTTCACGGGCGACTTCTCGTCCGGGGTGGGCGGCTGGTCCGTCAAGAGCGCAGTCCAGGTCTGCAAACCGACCGTTCCGTCGACGTCGAGGGCCCGGCTTTTCTGGAACTCGCGCACCGCCCGCCGCGTGTCTGCCCCGAAATGTCCGTCGATCGTGCCGGGGTCGAAGCCCAGTTTTGCCAACCGCTTCTGAAGTCGTTGCACCGTGGGACCAGTGTCATTGAGTTGGAGCACCGGCCAGGTCTTTGGCTTCTTCGGGTCAGGCTTGGTCATGCGCACGGTCGACCAATCGATGCCGCGCTGCAGTTCGGTCCGAGACGCGACGACTTCGAAGTGCATCGCGTCCTTGACACTGGTGAACGCCCCGCCCCAACGGAAGACCGGCTGCCCACCCTTGGTCCGAATGCCGACGATGGCGTCCACCATCCGCGACGGCATGTCGGTCACCAGTCGCCCGTCCGACCGGAACGGGTTCGAGTTCCAGTTGTAGTCCGCCGCGATGCCGTACGCGTGGAGGCTGTAGCCCGACCCGCCGGTGATCTTGCGACAGCAGAACGCGCCCGTATCCGCTGAGCGGGGCGCGTAGTCCGCCGCCTGCATCACCGCGTCGATCGCGCGAAACGCCTCGCCCGCCGCCTTCGCGACGGAGATCCGTGCACCGGAGTGCAGCGTCAACGTCGTCAGCGGCACTGAGCACGCGGGGCTCCACAACGATCGCAACTGCGACGTCGTTCGCATCTGATTCCCCTTGGTCGGCGACGCTTCCGTCGTCGTTCGTCTCACCCACCAGCCCGCCGTGAGACGACGCGTGGACGGCGGCTCGTCGCGCACTGTCCTTCACGGCCCAGGACGCCGTCAAGTGCCTGGCGGGCGGGAGAACTCAGCGACGGCGAGTGAGATGAACCGGAGCTTGCTCCTGCACCAAGGATTTGCGCGGACTTCGGCAGGTCGAGGCAGGTCACGCCCCGCCAGTGCCGCTTGCCATTTCCATGGGTATGCTGCTGCCATGCGTGTAGCCATCGACCGGGCAGGGCGAATCGTCGTCCCCAAGTCCCTGCGCGACCAGCTGGGGTTGCAGCCGGGGACCGCGTTGGAGATCCAAGCACGCGACGGGAGGCTCGAACTGGAGCCTGTGCTCAGCGCCATGCGCCTCGTCCGTCGGGGCAAGGGCCTTGTCGCGACGACCGACGAGCCGCTCCCGCCGATCGACGCCGAGCACGTCCGCGCGGTCACAGAGTCGCTGCGCCGGTGATTGCTGTCGACAGCTCCGTGGCGGTCGCTGCCTTCGGCGACTGGCACCGACTCAACGACACGGCGCGTGCGGTGCTCGACGAGGACGCGGTCCTGCCGGCGCACGCTCTGCTGGAGACCTATTCCGTGCTGACGGGCTTCCCCCGCCGCACCGCGCGGCGCCTGACCTCGTCGTCGCGTGGTTGGACGACCGTTTCCCCGTGATTCTCCCGCCGCCACCACCGCGGGACCAGCGCGACCTGGTGCGCAGGCTGGCGTCGGCCGGCCGCAGGGGTGGGGCGGTGCACGACGCTGTCGTGGCCCTGACCGCCAGACTGGCGGGTGCTGAGCTCGTCAGCGCGGATGACCGGGCCGCCGCTACCTACGCCTTGGTCGGCGTCGAGTCCAGACGATTGGCGTGACAGGGCTGCCGGGCCGTCAGGGGGCGGCGCCCCGGTGGGGTCGACGACGGCGAGGACGGCGCCCGCGTCGACCTGGTCGCCGAGCGCGACGCGCACCGAAGCGACGGTGCCGGGATGGCCGGCGGTGACCGCGTGTTGCATCTTCATCGCCTCGACGGTGACCAGAGCGTCGCCCGCCGCGACGGCCTGACCCGGTTCGACGTGCACCGCGACGACGGAGCCAGGCATCGGCGCGACGCTCGCTCCGGGGACGGCGGCGGCGGCGGGCCGCGGGAAGCGCGGCTGCTCGACGAGACTCACCTGGCCGTCGGGAGCAGCACGTGCCGTTCGTCGCCGCTGATCGAGAGCGTGGCGGCGACGCGGTGCCCGTCGATCTCCAGCGTCATGTCGACGCCGTCGCGGTCGAGGATCGCGACGTCGTACTCGCCATCGTCGACGCGCATCCGGTAACGGCCGTCGCGCCGGCGGGCGTAGCGCAGCTCGACGGTGCGCCCCGCGACGGTGTACGCGACGACCGCCTCGCCCGGCGACGCGTTGCTGAACCCGGCGGGGATGCTGGCCACATCACGGGCGGCGGCGCGGTCGGCGATGCCGGCCGCGGTCGCGGTGATCACCGCGCGCGTGACCCGCTGCTCACACGGGACGAACGTCCGCGCCGCAGCGTCGGGAAAGCGCGTCGCCAAGAAGTTGGTCGTCGTGGCGCCGGCGAGAAACGCCTCGTCGCGCAGCACCGCGACGAGCAGGTCGCGGTTGGTGCGCACGCCGTCGACAAGCGTGCGCTCCAGCGCGCGCGCGAGCACCGCCGCCGCCTCAGAGCGGGTCGGGGCGTGCGCGATGACCTTCGCGAGCAGCGCGTCGTAGAAGGCCGGGACGGCGCTGCGCGCCGCCACGCCGGTGTCCCAGCGGATCCCCGGCCCCTCACCCCGGATGAGCGCGCACAGCGTGCCGCTGGCCGGTAGATAGTCGTTGGCCGGGTCCTCCGCGTACAGCCGCGCCTCGATGGCGTGGCCGCGCAGCACGAGGTCTCCCTGGCGGAACGGCAACGGCTCGCCGCGTGCGACCAGCAGCTGCAGGCGCACGAGGTCGAGGCCGGTGACCGCCTCGGTGACGGGGTGCTCGACCTGCAGCCGCGTGTTCATCTCGAGGAACGCGTAGCCGACGATCGCCCCGTCGCGCTCCTCGGCGAGGAACTCGACGGTCCCCGCGTTGGTGTAGCCGACCGCGGCGGCGGCGCGCACCGCGGCCTGGCCGAGCTCGTCGCGCAGCTGCGCGCTGACCGATGGCGACGGCGCCTCTTCGATGACCTTCTGGTGACGGCGCTGGATGGAGCACTCGCGCTCGAACAGGTGCACGACGCTGCCGTGGACGTCGCCGAGCACCTGCACCTCGATGTGTCGTGGCCGCTCGACGTAGCGCTCGAGGAACACGCGCCCGTCACCGAACGCGCTCGCCGCCTCCCGGCTGGACGCGGCGACAGCGTCGGGCAGCGCGCCGGCGTTGCGCACGACGCGCATGCCGCGACCGCCGCCGCCGGCGGCCGCCTTGACGAGCAGCGGGAAGCCGACCGCGCCGCCGGCGGCCGCCAAGTCTGTCGTCGCGTCGACCTCGACGCCGTCGAGCACCGGCACCCCGGCCGCCGCAATCCGTCGCTTGGCCGCGACCTTGTCGCCCATGGCGGCGATGGCGGCGGGGCGGACCGACCCAGACGAGGCCGGCGTCCTGCACCGCGGTCGCGAAGGCGGCGTTCTCCGACAGAAACCCGTAGCCGGGATGGACGGCGTCCGCGCCGGTGCGCCGGGCAGCCGCCAGGATCGCGTCGGGGCGCAGGTACGACTCGGCTGGCGACGCGCCGGCGATGCGCACCGCCTCGTCGCAGGCACGGACGTGCAGCGCGTCGGCGTCTGCGTCGGAGAACACCGCGACCGTGGCGATGCCCATCGCCGAGCAGGTGCGCGCGATGCGCACGACGATCTCGCCGCGGTTGGCGATGAGCAGCTTGCCGATGTCCGCCACGGTCACATGCGGAACACGCCGTAGCCGCGCGTCCCGGCGACGACGCCGTTGGCGACGGCCGCGAGCGCGAGCCCGAGGACGTGGCGGGTGTCTCGCGGGTCGATGATGCCGTCGTCCCAGCCGCGACCGGTGGCGTAGAAGGCGTTGGACTGGCGCTCGATCTGCTCCTCGACGGCCGACTCGTCGGTGATCGCCCCGACGAGCTTCAGCACCCCGGCGAGCTGCCGCGGCCCCATCACGGCGATGTGCGAGTTCGGCCAGCTGAACAGGAAACGAGGGTCGTACGCCCGCCCCGACATACCGTAGTTGCCGGCGCCGTACGACGCGCCCATCAACACCGTCAGGTGCGGCACCTCGAGTTGCTCACCGCGTTGATGAGCTTCGCGCCGTCCTTGACGATGCCGCCGCGCTCGTAGCTCGTGCCGACCATGAAGCCGGTGATGTTCTGCAGGAACAGGATCGGCGTGTCGTGGTGGTTGCACAGCTGCACGAACTGCGCGCCCTTCTCGGCCTCCTCGCTGAACAGCACGCCGTTGTTCGCGAGCACCCCGATGGCGAACCCGTGCACGGATCCCCAGCCGGTGACGAGCTGGCGCCCGTAGGCGGTCTTGAACTCCTCGAAGCGTGAGCCGTCGAGGATCCGCGCGAGCACCGCGCGCGCCTCGAAGCCCTCGCGCGCGTCGGCGGGGACGACGCCGAGCAGCTCCTCCGGGTCGTGCACCGGTTCGTCGGCGAGCAGCGTCGGTCTGTTGCCGGGGCGCCGGTTGAAGTGGCCGACGATCTGGCGGGCGATGCGGATGGCGTCACGCTCGTCGTCAGCGAGGTAGTCGCCGAGCCCCGAGACCTCAGCATGCATCTGCGCCCCGCCGAGCGACTCCTCGTCGGCGTCCTCCCCGTCGCCATCTTCACCAGCGGCGGCCCGCCGAGGAACACCCGGGAACGCTCGCGGATGAGCACGACGTAGTCGCTCATGCCAGGCACGTACGCGCCACCGGCCGTCGACGAGCCGAACACCACCGACACCGTAGGGATGCCCGCCTTCGACAGCGCGGTGAGGTCGCGGAACGTCCGGCCGCCGGGCACGAAGATGTCGGCCTGCACCCGCAGGTCCGCGCCGGCCGACTCGGTGAGGTTGATGACCGGCAGGCGGTTCTCGCGCGCGATCTGCAGCCCGCGCTGTGCCTTGTCGACCGAGTACAGGTTCGACGCGCCGCCCTTGACCGTCGGGTCGTTGGCGGTGACCAGGCACGCCACGCCGGCGACCCAGCCGATGCCCTGCACGATCGAGCCGCCGGGGTGGAACTCGCTGCCCCAGCCGATGAGCGGCTGCAGCTCGAGGAACGGGCTGTCGCGGTCGAGCAGCAGGCGCACCCGGTCGCGGACGGGAAGCTTCCCGCGCTCGCGGTGGCGCGCGACCCGGTCCGCTCCGCCGCCGGCGGCGGCGGCCGCGAGCGCGTCCTCGAGCTGCGCGACCAGCGCGAGGTTGGCGGCGCGGTTGCGACCGTACGCCGCAGAGCCGGGATCGACGGCCGAGGACAGCACGTCGCCGGACGACGCCGGGTCGGGGCGCGGTGCTCCGGCTGTCATGTCGGCTCGCCGGTGTGCACACGAGACTGCTCGCCCGGAGCGACGAGCGTCACGGGCAGGTCGACGAGGCGCGCGCGCAGGTACTCTCCGAGCGCCTTCGCCTGACCGTCGAGGCGCGTCGGCGTGGCGGCGCCCTGGCCGAGCAGGTCGTGCACGACGAAGTTGACCGCTCGGACCAGCGGAAAGTCGAAGCGGGTCACCGGCAGGCCGCCGAGGTCCGGCAGCAGCCCACGCAGCCGCTCGACGGTCAACTCGTGCCACAGCCACGCGTAGGCGTCGTCGCTGCGCGCCCACACGGCGACGTTCGCGTCGCCGCCCTTGTCCCCCGACCGCGCGCCGAACACCCGGCCCAGCGGCAGCCGGGCGGTGCGGGTGCGGCGACGCGGCGGCGGGGGCGGCACGGGCGCTTGGTCGATCGGCGACGTGCCCGTTATGGCGTGGTCGCCGATCGCTGGGGTCGCCACCGTGTGGGCGCGCCCGGGGACGTGGACGGTCACCGGGACCGCGGTGGCCGGGACCGCCGCCGGCCAGAACGCCACCTGCGGCTCGGCGCGGCCGGGCGGCGCGGTGAGGTACGCGCCGGGCACGGACGCGAGCGGCAGCGCGGCGATCGCCGCGGCGAACGGCGCGTCGACCGGTTCGCGTTGCGGTGCGGTCGCCTCGATCACCAGGCGTGCCGTCATGCCCTCCTGCGAGGTCGCGTCGGGCGTGTCGGTGCGGCGCAGCTCGGTGCGCACCGTCGCCGCGGCCGCGGCGTCGCCGAGCCGGTCGACCAGCTGGCCCTCGACGTCGACGGCCTTGTCGACGATGTCGAGGCCGGTGAGCAGGACGGTCGCGGTGTTGCGGTAGCCGGCGACGTAGTGGCAGCCCACCTTCAGCGTCGCGGGGGCCGGCTCGCCGCGCGCGCCGCGGACGGCGACGCGGTCAACGCCGGCGTGGCGCAGCGCCACGGTGTCGAAGCGCGCGACGACGTCGGGGTTGACGTAGCGCGGGCCGGCGATCTCGTAGAGCAACTGCTCGGTGACCGTCCCGACGGTCACCTCACCGCCGCTCGCCGGCTGCTTGGTGACGACGCAGCTGCCGTCGGCGGCGACCTCGACGATGGGGAAGCCGAGCCGCTCGCGCCGGGGGATCTCACGGAAGAACGAGTAGTTGCCGCCGGTGACCTGCGTGCCGCACTCGACGAGGTGGCCCGCGACGACCGCCCCCGCCAACGCGTCCCACGCGTCGGACGGCCAACGGAACCACCACGCGGCCGGTCCCGCGACCAGCGACGCGTCGGTCACGCGCGGGCAGACCACGACGTCGGCCCCGTCGCCCAGTGCCGCCGCGATCCCCCAGGCGCCGAGGTAGGCGCTCGCGGTGAGCGGCTCGCCGGGAAGGTCGCGCGACGGGTCGTCGAGATGGGCGAGCGCCACTCCGTCGCGGCGCAGCTCGGCCAAACGCGGCAGGAGGTCGTCGCCGTCGAGGTACGCGACGGTCGGGGACAGCCCCAGCCGCGCGGCGAGCCGCTCCACCTCCTCGGCCAGCCTCCCGGGCTCGAGACCACCCGCGTTGGTCACGATCCGCACCCCGCGCTGCAGCGCGCTGCCGAGCACGTCCTCGAGCTGGCTCAGGAACGTCGCCGCGTAGCCGGGGCGGCCGCGGCTGCGCACCTTCGCCAGCACGTACATCGTGACCTCGGCGAGGTAGTCGCCGGTGAGCACGTCGAGCGGGCCGCCGTCGAGCAGCTCCCGCGCCGCGGACGCCCGGTCGCCGTAGTAGCCGGAGCAGTTGGCGATCCGGACGGGACGCTGCCCGCGGTCCGTCGGGCCGGGGCGTTGCTCGTGCGTGACGGTCCTGCCTGTTCGCCGGCGGTGCTGTGGTGCGCGTGAACGCGTCGGCTCAGGGTGCCAGACGGAAGGTGGTCAGGGTGCCGGTCGCGGCGTCGGTCGCGTAGATCACGTCGCCGGCGACCTCGACGTCCATGGCGTAGGGCGCGATCGCGCGGAACTCGCCGCCGGTGTTGCCGTCGCCGAGGTCGGTGGTCGCGGCGCTGGGCGCCCCGGCCGCGCAGCAGGCGTCGAGCACGCCGGCCGGGAGGGCCGGCTGCCCGGGACTCGTCCGGCTGCGTTCGACGATGGCCGCGAGGTTCGTCGCGTCGAGCTCGATAAGGCGCGGCAGGCGCTTGTCGTCGAACCAGTACTCGGTCGCGGCGTAGATCGTCCGGCCGGTCGCCGTCGCGCGGACCTCGATGTCGGCGAGTCCTTGTCCGCCCCACGACCCCAGCTTCTTCGGGGCGGCGGGCGACGAGAAGTCGTAGACGTCCAGACCCGTCCTCCCCGTGGCCACGTAGAGCAGGGGATGCCGAGCACGGGGTCCTTCGCCTCGATCACGACGCCAGCCGACGCGGGACCGCCGACCTTGGTGGCGGCAGGGCGTCGGCGAACAGCGGCACCAGCCGCCCGCCCGCGGGAGTGCGAACGAACCGGAAGACCGTCACCCCGGCGACCGCGTCGAGCGTGACGACGTACTCGGCGTCGGCGGTCGCGTGGTACGCGACGCGCCAGGTCCCGCCGCCGGGCACGTAGTCGGCCTGCCGCGGCTGTGTCGGGTCGGCGGCGTCGATGACATGCAGACCGTCGTTGGAGAAGCTGTGGGTCTGGCGGGCGTAGAAGACGTAGCGCCCGTCGGCCGAGAACGCGACGTCGCCGTCGAACGGGTCGTCGAGCTGCGCGGTGTTGCCGTCGTAACGCCCGAGCACCCGCGGGGTGGCCGGGTCCGACACGTCGACGAACGCGACGCGGCCATCCTCGCGCTGGACCACCGCGGCGAGCGTGCCGCGCACCTCGACCTGGCCGACGCCGACGTCGGCCGACACCTCGACCGCGCCGAGCTTGACCATGCCGCACGAGGGCGCTCGTGGGGACCGGTGTGCGCGCCGTGCAGCGCGCAGCCGGCGACGTCGCCGACGGCGGCGGTTGGCCCGCCGACGGCGAGCGCTGCCACGAGCGCGGTGACCAGCGAGACCAGGGTGCGGCGCATCGTCATGCCGGGGCATTCGCCGCCGGCACGGCGGTTCCCTGCCTGCATGCGACACGGGGCGATTTCCCGGGTCGCCGGCGCTGCTAGCCTGCAGGGGCGAGCACTGCCAGTCGCGCGGCACCATGAGCGGTGTGCACCCCGCGGTCGACGGTGCGGCATCGCTGCCGCCAGGCGGCGCTCCCGCCGGCGCCCGTAGCTCAGGGGACAGAGCGAGCGGCTTCTATCCGCTTGGTCGGGGGTTCGAATCCTCCCGGGCGCGCGTGTAGCCTTGCCAGCCTGCGCCGCGACTCGTCGCCGGCGCCCATGGTGGCCGTAGCTCAGTTGGCTAGAGCGCCGCGTTGTGGTCGCGGAGGTCGCGGGTTCGAAACCCGTCGGTCACCCGTAGGACTGCGACGTCAGTATGATGTCGTCGCACGCTGGGTCGCTAGCTCAACTGGCAGAGCACTCGCCTCTTAAGCGAATGGTTCGGAGTTCGATCCTCCGGCGACCCACAGGAGGCTATTGCGCCTCGTCGTAGCCTTGTTGAATCCGCCCGTCCCGAGTTGCGGAACGTATACGTGGCAGTTCGCGCACACCACCTCACACTTTGCCATCTCTGCGACAAGCACTACGGTAGGCGCATAGTTCTTTAGGTGCGCGACGTTGCCAAGCTTCCGCCCACGAATGTGGTCGAAGTCCACGGCACACGGCGGGAACCGACCATTGCAATCGGCGCACGGTTGCGACTTGGCTTCTCTCACCAGTGCCTGGTTGCGCGCTCGGAGCGCTCTGCGGATCGCGGCAACGTCCGCCAAGTGCCGCTCTCGATTGCGTTGGTACCACTGGCGCTGGTACGCAGCCTTGCATGGCCGACAGTGAGTATGACGCTTGCCCCCTGCCTTCGTCCGGAGCGGAAAGGCGTCGTATGGCAGCAGTGCCCCACATCGTGCGCAGTTCCTGAACAGCTCGTTGTTCATGCCATAGTGTCGCAGCAGGGTGCGACATACTTTGCCGCCAGAGCACCGGGATGTGGAAACAACGGGACGCGTATTGCGTGCAAGAACGCAACAGCCCCCGCCCCGTACCTGCGGGCGGGGGCTGTCATGGACAGCGTGGGCTATGGGGCAGGCGTCGGCTCCTTGGCGGGGGCCTCCTCGGCCGGCGGCGCCTCTCCGCACGCCACCTCGGTGCCCGACGGGATGACGAACGGGACGGGGTTGCCCTGGTCGTCGGTGGCGAGGTCCATCGTGTCGAGCGGGAACAGGCTGCTGGTGACGAAGGCTGCCGGGGCGGCGCTGATCGAGCCGCCGAAGATGTTGGTACCGGCGGTGATGGCCGAGCACGGGTTCGCCTTGATGAGCGTCGTCGGGACCGGCACGGTGATCGTCTTCGCCGCCACGTCGAAGCGCGCCCGGACCAGGCCGATCTCCTTGCACACCGTGACGTTGCCGGCCTCGCACAGCGCGCAGTCGCCGCGCACCGAGAACGGCTGCAGCCCCGGGTGCGCGGCGGCGGGCAGGTGCCGGCCGTCGGGTCGCAGGTGCCGCGGCTGAAGTTCGTGAACTTGCCGTCGAGCTGGACGACGTTGCCGTCGACGAGGTCGACGAGCATGTCCCACGTGTAGCGGCTGACCTCGGGCGCACCACCCGACCAGGTCCTGGCCGAGCGCGTCACCGACCATGCCGGCTTCGGCGCCACCGCCCCAGTCGCCCTTGTCGTCAGTGCCGACCTCCACCGTGGGCACGTAGGGCGCCGCCGGGGGGTGGCTGGATGCACCGGCGGCCGGTGCCAGTAGCAGCACGGCCGCGGCGACGGCCGCGGTCAGGGCTTTGCTTGTACGTGATCCTCTCGGGTTGCCCGAACCGCGCGGGCATACGGACATCGTGGGGTTCCTCGACGGACCAGCGGCCAATTCCTGCCGCGATCGCCCCGTTTCGGCCGTGTCGCCGTACGCTGGAGGCTGGACACATGAGCTGCGTGACGCAGCACCGAGAGGACGGCGATGGCAAGCGAACCGCACCGCAGGCGTTGGAAGGCCGCCGTGGCGGCCGCCGCGGCCGGGGTCGTCGCGGTCTCGGGCATCGCGCCGCGGACGCCGCAGGCGCCCGCGGGTCCGCCGCCGCGGCCGCTCGCCGCGAACGACCCTGTCGTCGCGCTCGCCGGCGACATCGCGTGCGACCCCGCGAGCTCGAGCTTCAACGGCGGGCTCGGCACGCACAACCGCTGCCGGCAGGCGGCCGTAGCCGACCTCATGCCCGACGGGCGCTACGCCGCCGTGCTGCCCGTCGGGGACACTCAGTACGAAGACGCGACCCTCAAGAAGTTCCTCGGCTCCTACGCATTGAGCTGGGGACGCCTGAAAGACATCACCCGGCCGGTGCCTGGCAACCACGAGTACCGCACCCCCGGGGCGGCCGGGTACTTCGATTACTTCGGCGCGGCGGCCGGGCGCCGCAGCCGCGGCTACTACAGCTTCGACGTCGGCGCATGGCACGTCGTGGCGCTGAACTCCAACTGCGCCGCCGTGGGCGGCTGTGGCACCGGCTCACCCCAGAAACGCTGGCTGCGCGCGGACCTGGAGGCCAACACCAGCCGCTGCACCCTCGCGTACTGGCACCACCCCCGCTTCAGCTCCGGGCGCCATGGCAACACCACCGCGGTGGCGCCGCTGTACCGGGCCCTGTACCGCGCCGGCGCCGACGTCGTCGTCGCGGGCCACGACCACAGCTACGAGCGGTTCGCGCGGCTGACGCCGCGCGGCACCCTCGATCGCGAGCGCGGCATCCGCTCGTTCGTGGTCGGCACCGGCGGCAAGGAGCACTACGAGTTCCCCGACGTCAAGCCGCACAGCCGCGCCCGCAACGCCGACACGTTCGGCGTGCTCGAGTTGGTGCTGCGACCGCGCGGCTACGACTGGCGTTTCGTCCCCGAGGCCGGCAAATCGTTCACCGACACCGGCTCGGCCTCCTGCCACTGACCGGACCGAGCAGTGCCGAGCCGACGGTGCGCTACGACGCCGACGGCCCGGTCGCCGTCGTCACGCTGAACCGACCGCGCGCCCGCAACGCCGTCGACCGCGCGACCGCTGCCGCGCTGGCCGACGCGTTCCGGCGCTTCGACGACGACCAGCAGCGCAGCGTTGCCGTGCTCACCGGTGCCGGCGGCACCTTCTGCGCCGGCGCCGACCTGAAAGCGCTCGCCGCTGATGACGGCAACCGCCTCGAGTCCACCGGCGACGGTCCCATGGGACCGACCCGGATGCGACTGTCCAAGCCGGTGGTCGCCGCGGTCGAGGGCCACGCCGTCGCCGGCGGGCTGGAGCTGGCCGCGTGGTGCGACCTGCGAGTCGCGGCCACCGACGCCGTGTTCGCCGTGTCGTGCCGGCGCTGGGGTGTGCCACTGGTCGACGGCGGCACCGTTCGGCTGCCGCGGCTGCTCGGCACGAGCCACGCGCTCGACCTGGTCCTGACCGGTCGCCCGGTCCGCGGCGACGAGGCGCTGCGCATGGGGCTCGTCAACCGACTCGTCGCGCCGGGCACCGCCCTCGACGCCGCGGTCGAGCTTGCCCGCCAGCTCGCCGCCTTCCCGCAGCGCTGCCTGCGCTCCGACCGTCGTGCGGTCTACGAGCAGGAGGGCCTGTCGCTGGAGGAAGCGCTCGCCGCCGAGTACCGCCTCGGGGCGGCGGTGGTCGCCTCCGGCGAGACCCGCGTCGGCGCGGCGCGCTTCGCTGCCGGCGCAGGTCGTGCCGGCGCCCCCATCGCCGGGGGCGCCGAGGAGTCCTAGCAGGCGGTCAGCGCGGCCGCCGTGGCCCGGGCCGCAGCAGGCTCGGGCTAGGGCTCGGGCGTCGGGGCGGGCTGGTTCACCGGCGGGGTGCCCAGCTCCGGCCCCGTCCAGCGGTAGACGTCGAAGCCGCGACCGAGGTCACCGGTGTAGACGTACGGGCCCTTGTGGAACTTCGCGGCCCACACCTCGGTGCCGGGCATCATCGCGTGGCCGACGTCCTTGGGGTTGCGCGGGTCGGAGATGTCGAACACCCGCACGCCCGCGAGGTACCAGCCCGTCACGTAGTACTTCGAGTTCGGGCTGAAGCTCCCCACGTGGGCGGTGCAGGCGCGGTGGTCCGGCGTCGGGCCCTTGTAGTCGGCCAGACCGAAGCCGACCGGAACGGGCTGGCGCTCGTTGGCGCCCTCGATGTTGTAGATCGTGAAGCCGCCGCCGGGGCAGACCGCCGTGCGCGCCGCGAAGAAGCCGCCGGTCACGATGTTCTCGTCGGTGAGCAGCAGGTGCTTGCCGTCCGGCGTGGGGTCGGCGCCGTGCACGTAGGCGGCCGGCCCGCCGCTGCGCGACAGCAACACCGGCTTCGCCGGGTCGGTCGAGTCGTAGGGGCGCATGTTGTTCTCGGACGCGACGTACACGCGGCTGCCGTCGGTGTTGAACGAGATGTCGTGCGGGCCGCCTTCGAACGCCGGAAGTCGATGATCGGCGTGATGTGGTTCGGTGATGTCGGCGCCGGGCAGGTCGCCGGTGGCCCCGTCGCGGAAGGGGTGGGTCGGGTGGTTGGTGAAGTTGAGCGCGCCGCCGGCGGTGCGGAAGGTGACCAGCGGCGTGATCGCGTACGGGTCGGTGATGTCGTACACCGCGAGTCGAAGACGAACGCCCCGCGGTCGTAGGACCCGACGATCGCGAAGTCGCGCTGCTCGAGGACCGGGTTGCCCTCGACGTCGAGCACCTTCGCGCCGTCGGCGTCGCGCCGCGCCAGGGTCGGCGAGTAGAACTCGATGTCGGTGCCCTGGTCCGGCATCCTTTCGACGTTCGGGAACTGGAAGTGGAAGACGTGCTCGAAGGTGCGCAGGTCCGGGTTCTCGTCGGCGGCGGTCGCGCTCCGCACCGCCTGCGCCCGGTAGCGCTCCACGATCGTGACGTCGGCGCTGTCCGTGCCGGGGTAGTCAACGGCGGCGAACGCTGCGCCGGCTGGCGCGAGCAGCGTCGTCGCCAGGACGGCGGCCAGCGTGGCGGCCGCGCGCCAGCGCAGCACCAGCCCGTGGTCGGCTCGGCCGGGGCCGGCGTACTGGATCGACGACGAGTACGTCTACGTCACCGACTACGAGCGCGGCATCGACATCCTCAAGTTCGACCGCAACGCCCCGGTGCCGGCGCAGACAGAGATCGAGGCGTCGTGGCTTGCCAAGCTCGACGCCCCCTCGTCCACGGTCGCCGACCGTGAGCGCTACATCTGCTCGCTGGCGACCAAGAACTGACGCACCCGCCCCTCACCGGGGTGTCGTGGGTCCGGTGCTGACTCGGTAACCGATCCGCGACACCTCGGGTGGGGTGCAGGCCATCTCGTCCGACGCCTGGTGCCGGCAAGACCCTCTCCACGACGCTGCGGGCCGGCAAGACAGCCGGGCAAGCCACCCAAGAAGACGGTCGCTGCGCGCAGGGCGTCTGCCACGGCCCTGCAAGAACCGACGGCTGCGACCACGGCAGAACCGCCTTCACAGCCCGTCGATTGCGGCGGAGCGGGTGCACGTGCCGCTGGCGGGACGCAGCAGCGCCGTGGCGGCCGGGACGCGTGCGTCCCGCTGTCAGGTGCCGTTGGCGGCCAGGGCGGTCGGGTGTCACACCGGGCCTGGCTCGGCGCCCTCGAGCGGCGGGGCGGTGCCCGCGCCGCCGAGGCAGGCCCGGCAGGCGCTGCCGGTGTCCACCCGCTCGCCCGGAATCCAGCGCAGGTCGCCCGAGACGCCGCAGACGGTCGTCCCCGACCAGGCGTGCGCGGTGTCGTCACGGGACGGGGCGGATGACAGGTGCTGGACGTCACGGTCGGCACCGACCCAGACCCGGACCATCTCGTCCACGCGCGCACTCCCCTCACCGTCAACGGCGGCGGCGCCGAACGGCGCCCTCGCACCGGGTCATTTACCCCGACGCGCGACGGTGACGCGGAACCCGGTACCTAGGCTCCCGCCGCGACGGTGACGCGATCCCGGTGTCTAGCTCCCGCCGCAGCAGGCGTCGTACAGCTGCTCGCTGCCGCACCAGCACGGGTGGCCGGCCTCCGGCGGCCACGCCACCACGCGGCCTCGGCGCAGCAGCTCGCAGGCGAAGCCGTCGAGGGACGCCGACTGACCGGGCTCGTAGCCGCGGGCAAGACACCACGCCTCGAGTTCCTCGAGCTTCGTCGGGGCGACGCACGGGCGCAGCGACGTGGACACCTGCTGGAACGCCCGCAGCCGGACGTTGAGCGCCCGCGAGTACTCGGCGTGGCTCGCGCCGCGCACCGACGCGGCGAACGCCGGCCAGGTGGCGACCGCGCGCTCGTAGTCGCCGGCAGGTAGCCAGGCGAACGCGAAGGCGGGCGCCTCCTCGGTCCGCGAGAAAATCACCTGCAAGTCGTCGTGCGGATGCGGTCCTGCGGCGCCGAGCGCCCGCTGCGCGCGCCGGTCGAGCTCGTCGCGCGGTCGACCGAGCGCCGCGAGAGCATCGCGCCGCAGCGACAGCATCTGGGCGACGATGCCGTCGGACTCGTCCTGCGTCACGGCGCGGTCCAGGCCCTCCGTCAGCCAGGCGAGAGCGCGCCCGTGCCGGCCGCTCGCGGCGTACTCGACGCCGGCAGCGTGGTAGACGCAGACGTCGTCGGGCGTGTCGGCGCGGACCTTTTCGTACAGCGCGGTTGCCGCCTCGAGCTGACCCGCACGCAGGAGGAACTCCGCGATGCGGCAGCGACCGTCGGGGCGCCCGCTCCAGCCCTTCTCGAGCGCCTGCGTCATCGTGGCGATCGCGTCGTCGTAGCGGCCGAGGTCGGCGTAGTACTCAGCCAGCTCCTCAAGCAGGCACGGCAGCCGATCCTCGCCGCACGCGTAGTCGGCGTCGAACGCCCGCTCGAGCAGAGCAGCGGCCTGGGCGTCGTCGCCAACCGTCAATGCGACGGTGATCCGATCCTCCAGCGTCTCCATGACTCCCGTCCTGCGTGCCGGGCGGTGTGCGCGCCCGTGTCCGGCCTGTCGATGAACTCAACGAGCCAAGGCTCCAAACGTGATGCCCGAGCTATTCCCGTCTTCTTTGGATTCGCCGTTTCGGCGGGCGGCACGCCTGGCCACGTCAACCGCCGCGACCCCCCCCACCCGGCAGAGCCACGACCGCGCGTGTCGAATGTGTGGTGCAAAGTTGTCGTACGTCCCGCCACGGGCGGCATCCGCCCGCCAAGGAGTCCGCTCGATGCATCCCGACTTGTCGTCGTCGCGAGGGCCGTCCCGCCGCGACCTGCTGCGCCGCGCCGGCTCGGCGGGAACCTCGTCGTCGGATAGCGGCGCGGGCCGGGGCCACCCGGGCCTTGTCAGCGACGGCACCGAAAGCGCAACGCCGGTGACAAGGGCCGCGTTGGGAGCGTCGGCACGGCGCTGGGAGCGCCACGTTCCCACGGTGCGCAAGCTCGCCATGGCGACCTGGCGGCCGCCCGGTCAGGGCGTCATCCACGGCAGCGTCGACGCGGACGTCAGCCGCACGCTGCCCTATCTGGAGCGGGCCGCCGCGGCGGCCGGCCGACCGGTGACCTTGACGGCGCTGGTCGGGAAGGCGGTCGCGCTGGCGCTGGTCGCCGCACCACAGCTCAACGCCCGCGTCGTCGCGGGTCGGGTCCGGCGGCTGCCGACCGTGGACGTGTCGTTCTTCGTGGACGTCGCTGCTGGACGGGACCTGTCCGCCGTCACCGTCGCCGGCGCGGACACCGCGTCGCTCGCGCAGATCGCCGAGCGTCTCGGCAGGGATGCCGCCGACGCCCGCGCCGGGGTGGAACCGCGACTGCGGAGCGCGCGCCGGCTCGCGCAGCGGCTCCCGGTGCCGCTGCTGCGCGGCGCGATGTGGGCCGCCGGCCTGGTCACCGCCGGCTACGGGCGGCCGCTGCCGTCGCTGGGCCTGCCGGCCGACCCGTTCGGCGGGGCGCTCGTCACGAGCCTGGGGATGCACGGCGTCGACGTTGCCTTCGCGCCCCTGGTGCCGTTCACGCGCGTCGCAACGGTGGTGCTCGTCGGCGCAGTACGCGACCGGCCCGCCGTCGTCGACGGTCAGGTCGTCGCCCGCCCGCTGGTGACCTTGACCGCGACGCTGGACCACCGCCTGATCGACGGCGTCGAAGCGGCACGGCTCGCGGCGCTCCTGCGGCGCGTCGTCGAGGATCCAGAGGCGGCGCTGGGGCCGCCCGACGAGAGCGGTCACTGACACCGCCTGCGTCCAGTGGCCCCTCGCCCCCGACTCGGGGCTTGTCACCGAAGGCACCGAAAGCGCAACGCCGGTGACACGGCCCGGGTGGGCGCGCACACGCGAACGGGCCCCCCCCCCGTGTAACGGCGGGGGGGGCGCCCGCTGTTGAGGGGGGGGGTCAGGGTAAAACCCCCCGACGATGCAGTTTTTTCGGTACGAACTCACGCACACGGGGCGCAGTCACGGCCAGCACCCGCGGTAAAACACACGCTCAAGGATTTCCGCGGTCGGCCGGCGCGTGCCGCCCGCCA
>JAUJMS010000020.1 GCA_030446745.1 Egibacteraceae bacterium
CGGTCGGCGAGCAGCAGCACCCGGTACGGCCCGACCTGTGGCTCGTCGGCGGCGACGAACGCCGGCGCCAACTCGGGGTCGCGCGCCAGCGCCTCGTACGGCCCGCCGGCCAGCCGCGCGACGCCCGCGAGCAGACCGACGCCGAGCAACCCGGTCGCGACGACGACGGCGAGCTGCCGCGCGCCGAAGGCGTAGTCGCGGAGCCCCCCAACGAGGCTGCGCGCCGCGACGACACCGAGGCCGGCCAAGGCGAGCGCGGTCGGCAACAGCAGCGCCGGCGGCCACAGCCACGGCACGCGGGCGCGGGCAGTCGCCCACGCGGCGAACGCCCCGGCACCGCCGACGCCGACGAGGACGGCCACGACGTCGGCGCGGCGGCGCGCGCCGAGCAGCACCGCGGCCACGGCGACGGCGCCCGAGGTCAACGCCGCGACGATGCCGCCGGCGCCGGCAAGCCCCGGCACGACGGCGGGTACGGCGGTCGCGGCCCGCCACAGCGGCAGGGCGGTCGCGTCAACCGCTTCCACCGCGGTCAGGCTGCCGTCGACGAGCAGGCCGAGCAGCCACGGCGACAGGATCGCCAGCGCGACGACTCCCGCGAGGGCGAGACGGGCCGCGGCCTGCGGTGCCCGCTCGCGCCGGCGCAGCACGCATCCAGCGGCGCCGGCGGCGAGCGTCGCCAACAGCAGCGGACCGAGCGACGGCGCCGCGGCGAGCGCCACGGCCAGCCCGAGCGCCAGCAGGGCGGCGGCGCGCCAGGCGCTGCTGGCGGCGACGCGGGGATCGGCGGCGCGCACGCCGACGGCGAGCAGGCCCGGCAGCAGTGCGGCGACGACCGCGACACCGTAGCGGCCCTGGCCGACGGCGCCGACGACGACCGGTGACAGGGCGTACAGCGTCGCGCCGAGCGCACGAGGCGCGGCAGCGGAGGTGACCAGCCGCCCCGCGCGCAGCGCGAGCAGCCACGCGAGCGGCAGCAGGCCGAAGACGAGCAGGCGCTGGGCCAGCCAGCGGCTGCCGAAGCCGGCGAGGCTGGCGACGCCGAGCACCGCCTGGATCGGCGACGCGAACCCGTGGGAGCCGAGCGGGTCGCCGTTGAACGGGCTCGCGTACGCGCCGAGGAAGCGCCACGGGCTGTCGGGCCACGGCGCGACCTGGCCGCCGACGACCTGCCCGCCGCCGAGCAGCGGCACGAGGCCGACGAGGTAGGCGACGAGCAGCACGACGCCGGTGACGGCGGCGGGGCGCTCGCGCACGAAGCGGACGAGGGTGCGCTCGTTCCGGCCGTCGTCGGCGTCGGCCGGCACGTCGTCGTCGATCAGCGCCCCGGTCGAGCCGCCCGCCAGCCAGGCGCCGAAGGCTTCGGCGTACAGCCGGGCGCGCGTCAGCCCGGGCGCGAACAGTGGCGCGAGTTCACGGTCGGACACGACCCGGCGGCGCTGCACCGCACGCCGTCGGCGCAGCGTGCGCGGCAGCTGCGCGACGTTCCAGCCGTACGCGCGGGTGACGGCGCCGGCGTCGGCGAAGCGGCGGATCGCGAGGAACACCGCCACCTTGCCGACGCCGAGCAGGACGGTCAGCGGCAGGATCCACGCCAGCCGCAGGCGCCCGTAGTTCTTCAGCAGCGCCGCGAGGGCGTGACGCTCGGCGAGGTAGCGCGCGCCCGCCGTCGCGCTCGCGCCGAAGCGCCGCGCTCGGCCGGCACCGACGTGGTAGCCGACCGCGGCGGGAACGACGGCAACGCGCCGCCCCGCCAACCACGCCCGCCAGCAAAGATCGAGGTCGTCGCGGAAGGCGGGAAATCGTGCGTCGAAGCCGCCCAGCTCGCGCAACAGCTCCCGGCGCAGCACCATCCCGGCCGTGTTGACGTAGAGCACGTCGGCGGTGCGGTCGTGCTGGCCCTGGTCAAGCTCTGCCGGCTCGACCGTCGACTCGGCGCGGCCGAAGCGGTCGATGGTCATGCCGACCTCGGCGAGCACGCCCTCGTCGCTCCACTCCCGCAGCTTCGGCCCGACGACGCCCAACCGCGGGTCGCCCTCGAGCGTGGCGACGAGAAGCTCCAGCGCGTCGGGGGCCAGGACGAGGTCGTCATGGAGCAGCAGCAGCAGATCGGCCGCGGCGACGACGGGGTGGGCGAGTGCGGTGGCCACGGCGCGGGCAAAGCCGACGTTGCGCGGCAGCGTGACGAGGCGATCGGCCGGGATACGGCGCTCGAGCAGCTGCGCGCTGCCGTCGCTGCTGGCGTTGTCGACGACGACGAGGTCCAGCTCCGGGTAGCGCTGGCTGGCCAGGGTCGCGAGCACGCCGCCGAGCCATGCCTCGCCGTCGCACACGACGAGGACGGCGGCGACGCGCGGCGGCGCTGGCGAGGACTCCAAGGGCGGCATCACAGCTTTCCGGCGCGCCGGTCGTCAGCGCGGGCGTCGACGGCGCGACGACGCCGAATGCTAACGCGCGGCCGGCCGGCCGCTGCCGAAACGCCGCTGGTCAGGAGGCCAGGCGCTTGAGCTTGCGCCGTTCGCGCTCGCTCAGCCCGCCCCAGATGCCGAAGCGCTCATCGTTGGCGAGCGCGTAGTCCAGGCACTCGTCGCGCACCGTGCACTCCGCGCAGATCCGCTTGGCTTCGCGGGTCGAGCCGCCCTTCTCGGGAAAGAAGGTGTCGGGCTCCGCCTGCAGGCACTTCGCGAGCGGTGCCCACGGCAGCGTCTCGATCTGGACCACCACGGTGCCCTTTCTCGCGGCGGCGCGCCGGTGTCGCCGAGAATCTCAGGTCGGGAACTTCACCGACGTGATTCTCACCCCGGACGCCCGTGGCGTCAACCCGGTTCGTACGATCAGCCGTGGACGCGTCGGTGCGCGCTGAGCCCGGCGGGCGTCTTCGCAACGAAGCCGCAGGCGTCGCAGACGCGGCCCCAGTCCTCGTCGGAGCGACCGACCGTCCGCACGATCACGGCGGGCTCGTCGTCGGCGTCGTTGCCGACGGCGACCGTCGGCGCGGGGGCCGGAGCCGCGGCCGAGGCGTCTGCAGCCGGAGCCGCCGGCGAAGGCGCGGAAGGTGCCCCCGGGGCGGTGACGACGGGGGTCGGCGTGCGCGCCGGCGCGGCCGCCGCGAGGTCGGCCAGGTCCAGCACCGGTGGCGGCGCGGCGCTGCGGAAACGTTCCGCGTCGCGCCGGTCGCGGGTGCGCCGCCGCGCGTCGCCCAGCGCCTGGCCGACGCGGGCCGCGTCGCGGCGTGACAGCGCGGCCGCCAGCTCGTCGAACAGCTCGCCGAGCAGGCGCTGGCGTTCACGCTCCAGCTCGAGGTCGCGTTCGGCGAGGTAGCCGAGCAGGCCGCGCTGAAGCTGCTCGAAGCCGGCACCGGCCTCGCCGAGGCGGTGTTCCAGCGCCGCGACGCGCTCCAGCGCCGCCTCGAGCTCTTCGCGGACGGCGGCGCCCTGCGCCGCGGCGCCGTCGCGCAGCGCCGGGACGAGCGCCTCCATCCGCCCCGTGACGTCGCCGACCGGCGCGAACGCCTGCGCGGCGGCCTCATCGAGCGTCTCGCGCACCGCCGCGCGCAACCCGTCGCCAGCGTCGGCGAGGTCGTCGAGAACGCGTTGCGTCCCGCCGGTCACGCCTTCGAGCACCGCGCGGTTGCGCGACGCGAGGTCGCTGAGGATCGTCTCGGCGTCGGTGCGCAGCCCTTGGCGCAACGCGGCGAGCGCTTCGCCCTCGGCGACGGCGCGCACCTGCTGCGACGCCCCGAACGCGTCGAGGCGGGCGGCCAGGTCGTCGAAGCGGTCGACGACCCGGGCGAGGCGGCGCTCGGCGGCGCTGGCGACGTCGCGCGCGATCTCCGACAGGCCGGTCGTCGCCTCGGCGAGCTCCGCCACGCCGCCGGCGTGGACCGCCTCGACCCGTGCCGCGAGGGTGCCAGCGACCTCCTCGAGGCGCACGGCGGAGGACTCCGCGGTGCTGCCGAACGCCTCCCGCAGCTGCACGACCCCCTCGTCGAGCGTGCGACGAACCTCGTCGCGGGTCTGCGCGAGCAGCGCGGCCGCGGCCGCTCCGGCGCCGTCGGCCCCATCGCGGGCGGCGGCGCCCTGCGCGTCGCGCGCAACGCCCAGGCGCCCCCCCGCCGGCACCAGCGCCGCCGGGGTCACCCCGCCCCGGCCGACGACGCCGGCCGCCGCCCCGGCGCCCCCCGCGCCCCCCCCGCCGCGGGCGGCGCCGGCGGCCGCGGCGGACGCCACGACGACCACCGCGAGCCGCTCACCGACGCCGTCCGCGGTGGCGTCGATCCGCCGCCCGAGATCCTCGGCGAGCCGGCGCATGTCCGCCGCCGCGCCCTCGACGGCCACCACGGCACCCGACGATGCCGCGGTCAGCCGCGCGGAGGACTCCGCATGCTGCAGCCGCGACTGCTCGCCCGCGTCGAGCAAGCGGCGCTCGGCGTCGGCGACCGCCGCGGCGAACGCGGTCTGCGCGGCTGCCAGGGCGGCACGCGTCTGTTCGAGCGGCGCCGCGAGCTCGGCGCGACCGCTGGCGGCGACCTCCTGCAGCGCCGCGCGCGTCTCCTCGGTCGCCGCGCCGAGCGCGCCGTGCAGCTGCTCGGCGGCGGTCCGCACGCCGGCCGTCGACTGCTCCAGCGCGTCGCGCTGGCGTGCGGTGGCCGCGTCAAGCGCCGCGCGCTGGGCGTCCGACGCCGCCGCGACGGCGTCGCGCACACCAGCGGCCTCGGCGACCAGCAGGGCCCGCTGCTCGCCGACCGCGGTGGCGAGGACGTCACGCTGCTCGAACGCCGCGGCCGCGACGGTCTCGCGGGCGGCGTCGATCGCCGCGCGCGTGTCCGCCAGGGGCTCCTCGAAGTCGGCACGCGCGATCTGGCCGGCCGACGCCAGCGCGGCGCTCGTCTGCTCGGTGGCGGCGGCGAGCGCTGCGCGCGTGTCCTCGGTGGCGGCGGCCAACGCCGCCTCGGCCTCGGCAATCGCGTCGCGCAGCGCGTCGAGGTCACGCTCGGACACGGCGTGGGCCGCCTCGACGGTGGCACGCAGGCGTTCCGCGTCCGCACGGGCCTCGGCGGTCTCGGCGCGCAACGCGTCGGCGGCTTGGCTCGTGTCGGAACGCGTCGCCTCGACGGCGTCGCGCAGCCGGGTCACCGCGGCCTCAGCGGCCTCGGCCGCCGACCGCGCCGCCGCGCCGACCTCGTCAGGCAGGCGGCTCGCGACGTCATCTGCGGCCCGGCGGATCTCGTCGACGGCCTCCCGGACACCGACGGCCTGCTGGCCGGTGGCCGCGACGGTGGCCTGACGCACCCCGTCCGCGGCGGACGCGATGGCCTCGGCGGTCGCGGCACGCACGGCGTCTCCGGCGGCGAAGACGATGGTGGCGATGCCGTTGCGGGCCTCGTCCTGGGCGGCCGCGACGCCGGCCGCGGCGTCGGCGATCCGCGCGAGCGCCTCCGACGAGCTCGCGGCGGCGCGGTCGAGCAGGTCGGTCAGCCGCTCGGCCGCGCCGCTGGTGTCGGCGGCGAGACCGTCGCGCAAGGCGTCGAGGTGGGCCGCCTGCTCGGCCAGCGCCGCACGGGCCTCCGCGATCGCCCCGGCACCCTGGGCGTCGCGGTCGGCCAGGCGGGCGTCGAGCTCCGCGCGCAGGGCGTCCAACCGCTCGCCCAGGCCCGCAACCTCGGCGCGCCCCGCCTCCTCGCCGCCGCGCACCGCGCCGAGCAGCGCCGCCTCGACCTCGCCCAGGCGCCGGGCGAGCTGACGCGTCAGCTCGTAGCGCGTGGCAGCGGTCGTCTCCTCGAGCCGGTCGAGCGCCCGGACGAGCTCGTCGCGCGTCGCGGTGACGGTCTCGGCGACCGGACCGCTGGCGCGCGCGACCTGCTCGGACAGGTCGGCCAGCCCCTCGCGCAGGGCATCGAGCCCCTCGTCGACGCGCGTGATTGCCCGGTTCAGCTCACGCTGCTCGGCGACCTGCTCCTCGACGGCGCGGGCAAAGACCTCGTCGACACGCTTCGGATAGTCGGGGCGCTGTGCCTCGTCCACGGACGTCCCCTCCCCGGGAGCTCGACGACCGCGGCGAGTCTACGGGCGCCCTGCGGGGACGCGGCGGGGCGCCCGGCCCGGCCCCGGGGCGCGGGCGCGGGATCAGCCGGCGACGAGGTTGCGGCTGTGGCTGACGACCCGCCGCGGCACCGGGGAGGAGGCCTCGACGCGGCCCTTGACCGGCCCGCCGTAGTCCAGCCTGGTGAGGTAGCGTTTGACCGGCGCGGGCACCGCGCGGTCGCTGACGAGCAGCGCCGGGCCGTCGTGGGCGGCGGCGGACGCGGCGTGGGCCAGGGTGTACGCCCACGCCGCCTCGCCGTACCCGGGCGCGACGGTCCAACGGTCGCCGTTGCGCGACGCGGTCCGCCCCCACAGCCGCGTCGCGACGGCGACCGAGGTCGCCGCCCGGCCGGCGCCTCCGAGGCGGCGTGCCCCGGCGGCGGCAACCACCCCGTCGGTCAGCGACGAGCCGAGCGCCCACCGCCGCGCCGGGCGCGCCTCGTCGAGGTAACGGCGCACGGCGGGGTGCAGCCGGCGGCGCCCCGTGACGAGCACCGGGCTGCCGGTGTCGGCGGCCCACATCGCGCCGCTCACCGACGAGGCCCAGTCGCGGCGGGCGGCGAGGACGACCTTGTCGCTGTCGCCGCGGCGGCGCACCGTCTCGCGGGCGACGGCCACCGACGTCGTCGCAGCGGAGCGTCCGGCCAGCCGCTTCACGCGGTAGCCGTCGGCTGTCAGCTCGCGTACCGCCCGGTCCGAGACGCTCCCAGGGCCGCCGACGACGTAGACGAGGCCGCGCCCGCCCAGCGTGCGGTCCAGCGCCGCCCGCGTCAGCGGGTGCAGCACCGGGTTCCGGTCGAAGCGCCGCGCGGGGTGGGTGAACAGCAGCGGCCCCTCGTCGCCGGCGAGGGCGGCGGCGGCGAGCCCTGCCGCAGCCCTGCGCGACGTGGTCACCACGGCGTAGCCGGCGCGGCGGCCGTCGCGACCCGCCGGTGCGAACACGCGGCCGGCGACCTCGACGGCCTCCTTGACCGTGCCGTTGCGGACGACGGTCCGGTCCTTCGAGAAGTTGACAGTCACCCACATCGTCCCGCCCGACGTGATGCGCACCCCGACACCGACCTGGTTGAAGTCGCCGAGGACGTTCGCCCGGTGCGGCGCCGAGTCCATGAACGCCTGGTGGAGCCGGTCCACCAGCTCGGCCGGGTCGACGCCGGGTCCGTGCGAGTAGCCGACGTTCTCGCCGAGGCGGGTCCAGTTGCCCTCGACCTGCTCGGCCAGCCGCGGGTTGTGCTCCATGCGGTCGTTGTCGGCCATGGTGGCCGACCAGCCGCGGGCCACCCGCGTCAGCTGCAGGCTGACGGTGAGGCGGTTGAGCCCGTCGGCGGCGCGCTCGGCGTTGAGCTTGGCGGCGAAGCGGTTCTCGGCGGCGGCGAAGGTGGTGTCGGCGGCGGCGGTGCCGGCGGTGAGCAGGGCGGCACCCGTGACCAGCACGGCCAGCACGAGCGTGCGGTACAGGATGTTCGCCGTCCGTGCCATCGCGCCCGCTCCTCACCCGTCCCGGGGTAAGGCGACGCGCACACCGGCGTGGCGGCCCGGCTGCCGTACACCGAAGTGCGTAGGCCCGTGGCTTTGCGTCGCCCCGTTTCCGCGGGGTTTGCCTTTGACACGCCGACCCGCAGAGGACCGACGCCACGCGTATCGGCACGCTGCGTGGCGTTCTTGAACGCTGGGTGACACTGCGCTCGCACGAGGCGCCGACCGCCGGCGATCGCGTTCGGGGCGCGGTTCGGCGCTAGGTGACGGTGGCGCCTGGTGCGACGACCGTCCCGGGCGGCACGCGCGCCCCGGGGGCGACGCGGGCGTGCTCGCCGACGACGGCATCGCTGACGTGGGCGCCGGCGCCGACGACGACGTGCTCGAACAGCGCCGCGCCGCGCACCTGGGCGCCGGCGGCCACGACCGCGTGGGGTCCCACGACGACGTGAGGCCCCACCGTCGCCGCAGCGTCGACGGCGGCGGAGGCGGCGACGAGCGACGCCTCACCGTGGCGCGCGAACTGCGCGCCGAGCGGCCACGCACAGCGCCCCGACAGCACGGCGCGGTGCCCGGCGAGGTAGCGCTGCGGCGTGCCGAGGTCGAGCCAGAACGCGTCGGCGGCGACGCCCAGCACGGGCGCCCCCGCCTCGACCAGTCCAGGGAACACCGCGCGCTCGAAGGACAGCGGCCCACTGGCAGGACAGCCCTCGAAGGCGTCCGGCGCGAGTACGTAGGTGCCGGCGTTGACCGTGTCGGCGGCGACGGTCCCGCGCGGCGGCTTCTCGACGAAGCGCCGGACGCGCGCCGCGTCGTCGCACACGACGACGCCGAAGCTCGAGGTGTCCTCGACCCTCGTCAGGGCGAGCGTTGCGGTCGCGCCGGCGGCGTCGTGCGCCGCGATGAGGGCGGCGTAGTCGAGGTCGGTGAGGATGTCGCCGTTGCACACGACGACCGGTCCGCTCGCGGTGGCGCGGACGAGGTCGCGAGCGGCGCCGGCGGTGTCGAGCGGGGACGGCTCGGCGACGACCGCGACGGGCAGGCCGAGCGCTTCGCCGAGTCGCTCCAGCGGGGCGAACGGCGCGGGGTCGGCGCCGACGAGGAAGGTCGCGCGCCGGCAGCCGGCCGCGGCGAGGCGGCGCAGCAGGCCGGCGGCGAACGGGTCGCCGGCGAACGGGACGAGCGGTTTGGGGCGGGTGTCGGTCAGCGGCCGCAGCCGCGTGCCGCGCCCGCCGGCGAGGATGACGGCGTCCATCCGCGCGCACGCTATCCCGCCCCACGCGCTATCCCGGCCGCGTGGACCCGCGGGTGCGCCGCCACCGTTGCAGCTCTGGCTCGGCGCCGTGCTCGCCGGGCTGGTAGATCGCGCCCGGTTCGAGTCCATCGGGCAGGTAGCGCTGCTCGACCCAGCCGCGCGGGTCGTCGTGCGGGTAGCGGTAGCCCTCGCCGGCGCCGAACGCGGCGCTCGCCCGCGACGAGGCGTCGCGCAGGGTGCGGGCACCGCCACGTTGCCCAGCCGGGTGACGGCGGCGTCGGCGCGCGCGAGCGCGCGGGTGACCGTCGCCGACTTCGGGGCGAGCGCCAGGTACAGCGCCGCCTCGGCCAGCGCGTAGCGCGCCTCGGGCAGGCCGACGACGTCGAGCGCGGCGAACGCCGCGACGGCAACGCTCAGCGCGTTGGGGTCGGCGAGACCGACGTCCTCGCCGGCGAGGATGACCATCCGCCGGGCGAGGAAGCGCGGGTCCTCACCGGCGGCGAGCATCCGCACGAGCCAGTACACCGCCGCGTCGGGGTCCGAGCCGCGCAGCGACTTGATGAACGCGCTCGCCGCGTCGTAGTGCGCGTCGCCGGCTTTGTCGTAGCGCAGACGGGCCCGGCGAGCGCGGCGGCGACCGCCGCGACGGTCACGGGACGCCCCTCCCCGGCCACGACCACGGCCGCCTCCAGCGCGGTCAGCGCCGCGCGGGCGTCGCCGTCGGCGGCGGTGACGAGCGCCGCGACCGCGTCCGGCTCGACAGTGACGCCGGGCAGGCCGCGCGGGTCGTCAGCGCTCGACCCACCAGCGTCTCGACGTCGTCGTCGGACAGTGGCTCGAGGCGGTAGAGCAGGCTGCGCGACAGCAGCGGCGCGTTGATTTCGAACGACGGGTTCTCGGTCGTCGCGCCGATCAGGACGATCGCGCCATCCTCGACCGCGGGCAGCAAGGCGTCCTGCTGCGCCTTGTTGAAGCGGTGGATCTCGTCGAGGAACACGACCGTGCGACGCCCCGCCGCGCGCCGCGCGCGTGCCGCCTCGATCGCGGCGCGGACGTCCTTGACGCCCGCGGTGACCGCGGACAGCTGGACGAACGCCGCGCTCGACGCCGCCGCGACGACGTGCGCGAGGCTCGTCTTGCCGGTGCCAGGCGGACCCCACAGCACGACGCTGCGCAGCCGGTCGGCGGCGACCGCCGCGCGCAACGGGCCGTCCGGGCCGACGAGCGCCCGCTGCCCGACGATCTCGTCGAGGGTGCGCGGCCGCAGCCGGGCCGCCAGCGGTGCCGTCGGGTCAGCCGCCGCCGCGGGCGCCGGAAGGCGTCCGGGTCTGGGTCGTCGAACAGCCGCGCCATGGTCGCACTCCTCGGTGCCGTCGGTGTCCGCGCACTGGCCCCGCGCATCCTCCCACCGGACAGCGCTGTGGGCGTCCCGCGGCGCGGCGGTGCACCCTGCTGGCCGTGGACACCGACCGGCTGACCTCCGCGCTGCGCCGCGTGGCGGCGCTGCGCGACGCGGGCCTGCCGCCGGTGGCGGAGCGGGCGGCGTTGACGGTCGCCGCGGTCCTGTTTCTCGTCGGCGCGGTCGTCGCCGGTCGCCGGCTCGGGCTGGACGCGCAGCGATTGCGCTGGGGATGGCTCGCGGCGGCAGGCCTCGTCGGGGTGCCGCTGACCGTTGCGGTCAACGCCGCCGAGTACGCCGTGTCCGCGCACGTCGTCGGGCGGCGGGTGGCGCCGGGGCGCGCGCTGCGGGTGGCGACGCTGGCGACCGCCGCGAACCTGCTGCCGGTGCCGGGCGCCGCGCTGGTCCGCGTGCAGGCGCTGCGGACGCTCGGCTCGCGCTACCGCGACGCGGCGTCGTCGACACTGGTGGTCGGGTTGGCGTGGCTCGGCGTCGCGGCGCTGGGCGCCGGGGCGCTGGTGCTCGGTGGCGGTCCGGCGCCGGTCGCCGCGGCGTGCCTCACGGGCGGCGCCGGAGCCGCGGCGGCGGCGTGGGCGCTGCTGTCCACCGCCGTGCGCGACCGCAGCAGGCGTCGCCGCCTCACCGCCGAAGTCGTCGCGGTCGAGGTTGCCGCGGTCACGCTCGGCGCGGCGCGGCTGTTCGCCGTGCTCGCCGGGCTGGGGCTGCGACCCACGCCGGCGCAGGCGGCGCTGCTGAGCCTGTCCACCGTCATCGCGTCCGCGGTCGGCGTGCTGCCCGGCGGGCTCGGCCTGCGCGAGGGGCTGGCGGCGGCGCTCGCGCCGCTCGTCGGCGTGTCGGCGGCGGCCGGGTTCCTCGCCAGCGCGGTCGACCGGCTGCTCGGGTTGGTCGTCTACGCGCCGGTGGCGCTGCTGCTCGCCGGGCGCCCCCGCGCTGAGCCTCCTCGGGCTGAGGGTCCGTTCCGCGGTCGCCACGCGCGGCGGCGCACAGCCGGTCGAGTACCGCGTCGTTGCCCGCCTCGCGGGCGCGCAGCGTTGCCGCCGCCGCGCGACCGCGGCCTCGCCGCCGTCGACCGCCGCGACGGCGGCGGCGAGCTGCTCACCGCTGAACGCGCCCCAGCCGAGCAGCCGTCCGCCGTCGCCGAGGTCAGCCGCGAGCGCGTCGACCTTCGGGGCGTAGCCGACGAGCACGGCTGGTCGACCGGCGAGCACGGCGGCCACCGCGCCGTGGTAGCGCACCGCCACGACGACCCGGCCGCGGGCGACCTCGGCGACGAGGTCCGCGATGCCGGGCACCGCGAACTCGACCGGGGCGCGCATCCGCGCGGCGACCCGCCGGTGCAGCGTGTCGTCGCGGTCGCGCTGCAGCGCGACGAACCGCACCGGCAGGCCGGTGGCGGTCGCGGCCTGGTCGAGGCCGTCGGCGAGCACGGCGACGACGGCCGCCGGCGTGGCGTCGCGGCGAGGACGCAGCGCCACCGGCAGCCACCGCCGCCGCGACGACCACGGCCGCAGGCACGCGACGATCCGGTCGGGGGCGACGCCGCGGGGGAGGGCAGCGCCAGCGCGAGGTCGGCGGCCGCGGTGACCGGCCCCACGCCCATCGAGCAAAGCAGCTCAGCCGAGGCCGTGTCGCGGACGCTCACGCCGACCGCTCCCCCAAGCGCGGCGCGTACCAGCGCGCGCCCCGCGCGGGTCGTCAGGCCGCCCCGCGCCGACGCCGACCACCGCGAACGGCCGGCGCCGCAGCCGCGCCAGCCACACCCGCGACAGGTGCAACGGCAGGTTGAACGGGCTGGTCTCGTCCTGCAGCAACCCGCCGCCGCCGAGCACGACCGCGTCGGTGTCGGCGACGGCGCGCCACAGCGCGGCGGGGTCGCGCCCGTCGACGGCGGCGACGCCGTGGTGGCGCCGGGTCGCCGGCGGGTCGACCGACACCGCCGTCACTGCGACGCCCCGGCTCGCGAGCTTGCACGCCAGCGCGGAGAAGACCAGCTCGTCACCGAGGTTGGTCGAGCCGACCCAGCCCGCGACGAGCACCCGCGGCGGGCGGCGCAGCTCGGCAAGCAGCACGTCGGCGATCTCGGCCGACGGCGTCGCCCCCCGCGCTCGCGGCTGCCCGCGCAACGCCTGCGGGTCGGCGACGAACGCGTCGACGACCGCGGGGTCGTAGTGCGAGACGACGACGTTGGCGCCCAGCCCGTCGGGGCGTTCGGTGCGGTCGCGCCACAGCAGGGTCGGAACGCCCAGCAGCGCGCACTCCTCCTGAATGCTGCCACCGTCCGTGACCACGAGCGGGGCGGCGGCGAGCAGCGCCGTGAACTCGGGATGGGCCACCAGCGGCGACAGGGTGACGCCAGCCTCGCGCAGCTGCGCGTCGGCGCCGCTGCGCCGCAGCGTCTCCTCGGTCGGCCCGTGGACGACGAAGCGCACGGGCATCGTGGCCGCGAGCCGTCGCACCAGCGCGACGAAGCCGTCGACGCGCCGCCGGTTGGTGAGGTTCTCGACCCGGTGCATGGTCACCACCGCCGGGCCGCTGCCGGCGCCGACCGCGCCACCGACCGCGGCCAGCGAGTGCTGCAGCGCCTCGACGACGGTGTTGCCCGCGACCGGCACGATCCGCCCGCGCAGGCGCATCGCCCGCAGGTTGGCCACCGCCGTCGCGTCGGGCGCGAACAGCAGGTCGCTGCAGCGCATCACCGCGAGGCGGATGAGCTCCTCGGGGAACGGGTGCAGCAGCGACCGCGACCGCAGGCCGGCTTCGAGGTGCGCGACGCGCAGGCCGGCGCGCCGGGCGAGCAACGCCGACAGCAGCGTCGTCGGCGTGTCCCCGTGGACCACGCAGATCCCCCCGTCGCCGCCGAACAGCTCGTTGCGGACGCGCTCCGGCGACCTGAGCCGGGCGGCGATGCGGAGCGCCCACGCCGCCGCCCCGGCGATCGAGGTGACGTCCTCGGCGCCGCCGAGGCGGACGTCGGGCTCACGCACGCCCAGATCGACGCGCAGCGTCGTCGCCAGCCGCGCGTGCTGCCCCGAGTCGATCAGCCGGTAGTCAACCCCGTCGGCGTCGAGCCGCCGCAGCAGCGGCGCGGTCTTGATGTACTGGGCCTTGGTGCCGAGGAAGACGTGCAGCCGCTGCACTCAGCCGCCCGCGCACGGCCGCGGCTCCGGCCGGCGCGGCGGCCCCGACCGCCGCGCCCCGGTCACCGGTAGGCCTCGACCGCCCGGTACAGCAGCGTCGCGATCTCTCCGCGCGCCACCGCACGCTCCGGGCAGTAGCGCTCGCCGGTGCAGCCGCTGGCGATCCGCTTGCCGGCGATCGCGTTGATCGACGCCTCGTGCACCGACGCGTCGTCGTCGTGGAACCGGTCGGTCGACGACGGCGACAGGTCGAGCGCGAGGCTCAGCAGCGTCGCGGCCTGGTCGCGGGTCACCGCGGCGCCGGGGCGGAAGCGGGTCCGCGACACGCCGTTGGCGATCCCGGCCTCCGCGAGCGCGTTGATCGACGCCTCGTGCAGCGACCGTTCGTCGTCGGTGAAGTGGTCGCGTTGCGCTGGGGGCAGGGCGAACGTCCGGTACAGCAACGTCGCGAGCTGCCCGCGCGTCACCTTGGCCCGCGGCCGGAACCGCGTCGCGGTGACACCCTGCGCGATGCCGGCCTGCTGGACGAACACGGTGCTGAACTCGTGGACCGAGCCGTCGTCGTCGGTGAACGGCGCGAAGCCGATGCCCCGCACCTGCTGCGACGGCAGCGTCGGCAGGCTGAACCGCCCGTTGCTGAACGAGAACGCGCGGCGCAGGTCGAGCCCCACGATCTCCTTCTGCCCGGAGCGGAGCACGACCGTCGGGACGCCGGTGCTCGTCAGGCCGGTGACCCGCAGCGTCGCGACGGTGTTGCCAGCAGTGCGGTTGAGCACCTCGACCTGGTGGACCGTGGCCATCCCCGACCCGACGAAGCGCGCGAACTCGGTGTTGGGCACGGAGCGCTCCCAGCGCCCCAGCGGATTGCCGGCGCGTTCGTCGCGCGACCACGGGTCGTCGACGCTGCGCAGGTACGGCACGCTCGCGCTGTAAGCCCAGCTGTCCTCGGAGTTCTCGCTGCGCCCGCCGTGCGACGACGAGTAGAACGCGCCGATCAGCGCCCCGTCGTGGGTCGCGACCGTGCGCTTGGTCGCCTTGACCGCGGCGACCCAGTACTCGCCGTAGGTCTCGGTCTCCTTGTCGTAGCCGGTGTAAACCTGGTTCGCCGGGGTGGCGAGCAGGCTGCAGCGACAGTCCGAGCGGTTGCCGCCGAACGCCTGGTGCAGGCTGAGGGCGTAGGTGCGTGCGGTGATCGCCTGCGCCTGCAGCGCCGCCGGCCCGCGCAGCCCCCACGACGACGGGACCTCCCCAAGCCCGCGCAGGTACAGCTGCATCGACGGAATGTCGAGGACGACGAACATCGTGCGCGCCGCGGTCGAGTTGACGCTGTACTCCAGGCGCCCCCAGCGGTAGCGGCGGCGCGCGCCGTTGGGGTTGTACGCCTCGATGACCGTGCCGTGGAACTTCGCGACCAGGCGCTTGCCGGCGCCGCCGCGGAACACCCGCCGGTCGCCGGAGAAGATCGTGTAGCGGCCGTCGCTGCGCAAGCGCACGGTCCACGTCGTGCCGCGCGGCTGGCTGCGCACCGTCGTGCACTCGCCGCCGCGGCAGGTCTTCCACGCGACCGGCCCGGTCAGCGCGTCGACGTTGGAGAACGGCAGCTCGCGGTGCAGCCCGACACGGATCCGCGACGGCATCGTCGTGCCGCCGACGGCGACGCCGCGGTAGTAGTGCCGCAGGATCTCGGCGGCGCTGTGCCCGGCCTGCGCCATGGCGTAGGCGCCGTACTGGCTCATGCCGACGCCGTGGCCGAAGCCGCCGCCGCGGAGCACGACCTCCGGCTCGGGGCTGATGCCGGCGACGCGCTGGCGGAACTCGGGCGCCGCCCCGGCCGGCGCCGCGAGCGCGACGACGAGCAGCGCGGCGACGACCGGCGGAACGGCGCGGCGCACGGCGCTAGCCACGGCGGTTCACCCGCACGATGAGGTCAGCGAGCAGGCCGAGGCTGAACAGGATCATCCCGCTGAGCAGGATCAGCAGGGTGTTCGTCGGTATCCGCAGCCCCTTGTCGACGAGGTCGAACACGAGCTTGCCACCGCCGACCGCGAGCAGCGTCAGCGACAGCGGCGCGAACACGCGCAGCGGCTCGAACAGCGTGACCATGCGCACCACCTGGAGGATGTAGTTGTAGGCGTCCTTGACGGGATGGAAATGCGACCGACCGGCGCGCCGGGCGTACCCGATCGGCAGGTACTCGACGACCAGGCCGTTGGCAAGGAACGCCAATGTGATCGTCGTGACGCACGAAAAACCTGAGGGCAAAAAGCCGAGGTAGGGGCGCGCGTCGTCGCGGTCGAACGCGCGCAGCCCCGAGTTGAGGTCCGGGATGCGTGTGGAGGTGAGAAACTCGGCGAGCCGGCGGATCGCCCACTTGGCCGGCACGCGCAGCGGCTTGTAGGTCCCCGTCTCGGTGGTGCGCGCCCCGACGACCTGCTGCGCGCGACCGGTGGCCAGCACGTCGACGAGCTCGGGGATGCGCTCGTTGGGGTAGGTCATGTCCGCGTCGGTCCACACCACCCAGCGCCCGTGCGCCTGGGCAGTGCCGATCCGCCTGGCGGTGCCCGACCCGCGGTTGACGGGGAAGCGCAGCAGCCGGACGAACGGCAGCCCAGCGACCGCGTCGCCGGTCCCGTCGCTGGAGCCGTCGTCGACGACGAGTATCTCGAAGCTGTACGGCGAGTCCTTCAGCGCCGCGGTGATGCGGTCGACCTCGGCGCGGACGTGGCGCACCTCGTTGTACGCGGGCAGCACGACGCTGACGTCAAGCGTCGACTGCGGCGAGGCGAGATCCACGAGCGCGTCTTCGTCCGTGCGTCGTCGGGGAAGAGATCGGCGCGCCCCAAGGTGGGGCGCGCGCGGATCACTGTAGCCGCGGGATCGGCTCGAACGGAATGGCCGTTCGGTCGGGCGTAAGCGTTCGACGCGGTCGAGCAGGTTCGTCAGGAACGACGCTGCTCGCGACGCACGGTGTCGTCGGGCGCGAACCGGCCGCTGTTGCGCACTTCCGGCGTTGGTTCGCGCCGGCCGCTGAACAGCTCCTCCTCGAAGCCGGTGTCGATGTTGCCGCGGTGGACGTTGCGCGCCCCCACGTCGCCGAAGTGCGCGCGTCGGCGCCGCAGCGCCGGAGCGCGGCGGATCCTCCCCAGGCCAGGGGCGCATTACGATGGCGGCCGCGCACGACGAGGGGCGGCGAGGCGGTGGACCGCGGCGACACCCGGGCGAGACGCCGGACGATCGTGGGCGTGGCCGCCGTCGCCGTGCTGCTGGCCGTCTTCGCGGCCCTGCGCTTCACCGGGCAGTTGCCCTACGGCAGCGACCACGACGAGTATCGCCTGGTCGCCCAGTCGCTGCTGCGCTCCGGGACGCCGGTCGTCGGCGGCGTCGAGGCGACGAAGTATCCGCTGGGCTACCCGCTGCTGCTCGCCTTACTCGACGGACTGGGTCTGCCGATCGGCACCGCGGCGATCGTCGTCAACGTCGTCCTGGTCGCCGCGCTCGCCGTCGTGGTGGTGCGCCTGACAGCACCGCTCGGTGCGCGGCTGGCGCAACTCTCGGCGGCGGCGTTCGTCGTGACCAACGTCGCGCTGTGGGGCAGCGTCTACGCGGTCATGCCCGACGTGCTGTTCACCCTGCTCGTGGCGCTCGTGGTCGCGCGGATGGTCGCGCTCGAGTCGGGGCGCGACGTCGCGGTCGTCGCGGCCCTCGTCGTGTCGGCAGCGAGCGTCAAGTCGGTCGGGCTGCTGGTCGCCGTCGCGGCGAGCGCCGGCGTGCTGTTCGGCGCCAGGCGGCTACGCCGGTGGTGCTGGGCGCCGGCGCTCGCGGGCCTCGTCGCGGTCGGCGTCCAGGCGGTCGTCACCGCGCCGTACCCGGAGCCCGCCACCGGGTACGCCCGCACGTTCGTGCTGCGCAACCCATATGACGCCGCGGACGGGCGCGCCTCGGTGGCCGAGGTCGCCGCGCGGGTCGTCACCCGCGTCGACTCGGTGCTGACCGACGTCGGGGCGGCGCTGACCGGGGCGTCGACGCCGGACACGGTCGCCGCGGTCGTCGCGCTCGCACTGCTCGCGCTCGGGATCGTCGGGCTGCGCCGGCAGCGCCCGTTCGCGGTCGCGCTCGTCGTTGTCTATGCGGTCGGGCTGACGCTGTGGCCGTTCGCGTCGGTGCGCTTCGGCCTGCCGCTGCTGCCGCTGGCCGCGGTCGGGGTCGGAGTCGCCGCCGCGTGGGTGTTCCGGGTGGCGCCGCGCGCGGTCGGCGCCGTCGTGGTCGTCGCGGCACTGGGTGGCCTGGGCGTCGCGAACGGCGTGGCGGTGCGTCGCGAGGCGGCCGCCGAGGCGGCGATGCTGGCGTCGCTGCACGCCGCGACGCAGGAGGCGGTCCACTGGATCGACCACAACGTCGAGCGCGACGAGCCGATCGCGTCGCTGGCGTACCGCGAGCTCGCGCTCCGGCTGGACCGGCCGGTCCTGCCGCTGGGCTACACCTCCGACACCGCGGCCCTGTGGTCAGCCAGCGGCGGGCGCGGCGCGCGTTGGTTCGTCAACCTCACGACGCTCTACCCGCGTCGCGCGCGCCACGCCCGGCGCCTCGTCGCCGCGTACCCCGACCGCTTCGAGCGGGTGTTCCGCAACGACGAGGTCGCGATCTACCGCATCCGCCCCTGACCCGCCGTTTGCGGGCGGCGGGTCGCGGCGAGGACGTGCGCGCCGGTCAGCAGGACCAACAGCGCCGCGGCCGCGGTGCTCAGGCTGTCGGAGCCGGTGTGCGCGAGCGGCCCCGGCGGGGCGGCGGGCAGCGGTGGCGGCGGCGCGACCGGCGGGGCGGCCGGCGGCGCGGCGACCGGCGGTGCGCCGAAGGCGGGAGGCGGCGCGGGCGGCACCAGCGCGACTTGCGGCGGCGCGGCGCTGTGGCCTGGGTCTTGCAACGGGGCCCCGGGGTCGACACCGGGGTCACCTGTGCCGGGGTCACCCGTGCCGGGGTCACCGGTCCCGGGGTCTCCGGCAGGCGGGTCGCCGGCACCCGGGTCGGTCGGCGGTGGCGGAACGGTGCCGGGCGGCGGGACGTTCCCGTCGTCGGATGCCGCCGCCTGGAACGCCGCCCGCGACGCGACGCCGCCGAGGGCAACGTCGATCGCGGGCGTGCGCAGCCCGTCGAGCGCCGCGCCGGTCGGTAGCGCGGACAGCTGCTCGTCGAGCGCACTCAGCGCCGCGTCGAGCTCCTCGGTCAGGCCGGCCGCGGCGACGTCGCCCGCCCCGGCGTCGGTCGTGTCCAGCGGCGGCGCGGCAAGCAGCTCGTCGACGGCGTCGGCCACGTCGCCGATCAGCGGGTCGACCGCGTCGCGCAGCTCGAGCGCCCCGATCCCGACGCGCAGGCCGGTGACCCGGGCCAGTGCACGGGTGCGCCGTTGCGCGTCCGGGGCCCCGGAAGTCTCGGTGGAGGTGCGCAGACCGGCAATGGTGACCGACGGCGCGCCGGCGGGCAGCCCCGACAGCACGTCGCTGACGGTCGCGTTGATCTCGCCCAACGCCCCGTCCAGCGCGGCGCACGACGGAACGTCGACCGCCTGGCCGAGCAGCGTGACGCCCGAGACCGCGCAGTCGATGCCCGCGCCGCCGCGCGCGGCGTCGGCGCTGGCGCTCACGCCGATCCGCGCCGCGCCGAGGTCGAACAGCGGGGCGCCGGTCAGGGCGTCGACGAGGGCGTCGTGCAACGCCGCCGGGTCGGGCACGGCGGCGAGCGTGTCGCGTGCGGTGTCGAGCGCGTCGTCCAACGCGGCGCGCGCCTCGTCGACGACCCGGCGGGCCTCCTCCACGATGGCGTCGAGCTCCGCAGCGGCGGCAATCGCCGCGTCCAGCGCGTCGCGGGCGGCGGACAGCACCGCCTCGGCTGCCGACAGGTCGGCCTCGGCGTCGGCCAGCGCGTCGCGGGCCGCCGAGACGGCGTCCGGGCGTCGCCGAGCGCGGCGTCGGCGTCCACGGCAGCCGCCTCGGCGGCGGTGAGCGACTCGCGCGCCGCGTCGACCGCCGCCTGCGCGGCCGTCTCGGCGGTGCGGGCCGCGTCCAGGTCGGCCTCGACCGCCGCGAGCTGGTCGTTGAGTGCGGCGATCTCGGCGTCGATCTCGAGGATCCGGACGATGTCGAGCACCGGGTCGAGCAGCGACTTCTCCGCTTCGAGCTCGGCGATCTCGGCGCGGATGCGCTCGGCCTCGGCCTTCCAGGTCGGCCACCGCCTGCGCGGCGGCGGCCAGGTCGGCCTCGGCGGCGTCGAGCTCCCCGCGGGCGGCGCTGACGGCATCCGCGGCGGCGGCGGCCGCCGCTTCGGCGGCCGCCTCGTCGGCGCGCGCCTCGTCCAGCGCCGCGGTGGCGGCGTCGACGGCGTCGCGCGCGGCGGCAACCTCCGCCTCGGCGGCGTCGACGTCCGCCTGCGCCGCGACCACGTCGACGTTGTCCTCCAGGGCCGCGGCGAGGTCCGCCTCGGCGCGAGCCAGCGTGTCGAGTGCGTCGTTGACGGCGTCCAGGGCGTCGAGGCGTCGCGCAGCGCGTCGAGCGCCTCGTCGGCGTCGACGGCGCTGGGCAAGCCGACGCGGCCCGCGAGGTCGGCGAGCTGCGGCAGCGGCAGCTGCGCGAGGACGTCGGCCGGCAACAGGTCGCCCAGGCCCACCCGCACGCCGGACAGCGCCACCGTCGCGCCGCTGGCCGCCCGGGTCGGATCGACCGTCGAGTCGACGCCCGACGCGTCGACGGTGGCGGCAAGCGACGGCGCCGACGTCGACAGGTTCCTGGTCAGCGCGTCGACGCGCGAGGTTGCGGTCGCGGCGTCGGCCGTGACCGCGTAGTCCGCCAGACGCACCTCGCCGGCGACGCCGCCGACGGACACCGGCACACGCAGACCGCCGCGCTGTGGCCCGTTCGCCGAGCTCAGCCGCTGGCCTCGCCCGGGGATGCCTTCGAGCACCAGCGCCGCGACCGGCTCGCCGATCGTGGACGCGCTCGTCTCGACCGTGCCGAGCGTCGCCGACGCCGCGTCGACGCCCAGACTGACGACGTCGACCGCCGTGCTTGCGGCGCCCACCTCGGGCGCCGTCGGCTCGGCACCGCCGGCGGCCGTCGCCGACACGACGAGCATCGTCAACAGCGACAGGGCTGCCCTGCGCCGGTCCGTCCTGCGTGCATGCATGATGTGGCCCCTCGAGAAGACGTCGACTGCGTAGCCACCTTGTCGACGGGGCGGGGCACCGCCTCCATGACCCGCGCGGGGGGTTCCAGGGCGCGAACGAACTAGTCACCGCCGGCCGCGCCCCGCTACACGTACGACGACTTGGAGCACTTCGCCGACGACAACCTGCGCCGTGAGGTGATCGGCGGCGAGCTGATCGTGACGCCCGCCCCCCGACCACGCCATCACGAGCTCGCCGACGAGCTGACGTTGCGCCTGCGTACTGAGGGCTGCACGACGTCCCTGGTGCGAGCACGACATCGAGCGGGGCCGAGTTCGCCCGCCCGCCGTGCCACGTCCTGCTCGCCCACGTGCTGCCCGGCCACGACGCCGTCGTGAACTTCGCGGCCGAGACCCACGTCAACCGGTCGTTCGCCGGCAGCCGGCCGTTCGTGCAGATCGTCGTCGCGGCCAACACGCTGTTCGGCGCGCCCATGCGCGCCGACGTCGAGCGCTTTCTGCACATCTCCACCGCCGAGACCTACGGCTCCATCGCCGAGGGGAGCTTCCGCGAGGGCGACACGCTCGAACCCAACAGCCCCTACGCCGCGTCCAAGGCGGCCGCCGACCTGCTCGCCCGCGCCTACGGCGTCACCTACGGCTACCCGATCACCGTCACCCGCCCGGCGAACAACTTCCGCCCGTACCACTACCCGGAGAAGCTCGTCGCGCTGTTCGTCACCAACCCCATCGACGGCGAGCCCGTGCCGGTGTACGGGACCGGCGACAACGTCCGCGACTGGACCTACGTCGACGACAACGCGGCGGCGCAGTGGCTGGTGGTGACCGAGGGCGAGCCCGGCGAGGTCTACAAACGTCGGCGCCGCCAACGAGATGACCAACCTCCAACTCACCCACCGCCTGCTCGCGGCGTTCGGCGCCGGCGAGGACCGCATCCGCTTCGTGGCGAAGGTCCCGAGGTGGGACGTCGGCAGGTTCACCTCCTCGCCGTGCGCGCGCACCACGAAGACTGCCATCGCCTGACGCGACACCGGGGCGCTAGACCTTGCCGTCGCGGCACGCCTGCGTGATGCCGCTGCCAGGGGCGAGCAGGTCGACGCACGGCCCACCGTTCGACCACGACGTCATGGCGTCGCTGCTCGACGAAGGGTCGCCCCCCAGACTGAGGTTCGCGACGGCGGGCCGGACCGGCTGCTGGGTCAGCCAGTCGATGCCGGGGATGACGCCCGACCAGCTGCCGTAGCCGGTGCAGTCGAGCACGCGCACGCCGACGAGCGTCGCGTCCTTCGCGACGCCGTAGCGCGCCCCGCCGATCGTGCCGGCGACGTACGGACTGCACCGCTACCGGATCGGGTCCGAACGCCGGATTTCCGCGCTCTCCACGCCAGTGGTGAACAGGGTCAGCCTTGTCGGTCCGTCAGATCGGATCGGTATAGACGCCGACCCGACCGCAACCGATACGCGCAACCCGGCTGCGGCCGGCGAGCCGCTATCGTCGCCACGATGAAGCTCAGCCTGGTGATGCCCGTCTACAACGAGGGCGCCACGCTACGCACCGTGCTCGAACGGCTGGGCAAGGTGACGATGCCGCTGCCGTGGGAGCTGATCGTCGTCGACGACGGCTCCACCGACGGTGCGGTCGACAGGATCGAGCGCGACTGGGTTCCCGACGCCGAGCGCGTCGTCGTCGCCCGAGCGCGCCGCAACCGTGGCAAGGGGTCGGCGCTGCGCCAGGGGTTCGCGCTCGCCTCGGGCGACGTGCTCGGCGTGCAGGACGCCGACCTCGAGTACGACCCTGCCCAGATCCCGGCGCTGGTCGCGCCGATCCTGGACGGCACCGCCGACGTCGTGTTCGGCAGCCGCCAGTTCGGCGCGCACACCGCCTACTCGTTCTGGTACGTCGTCGGCAACCGCGTGCTGAGCCTCACCGCCTCAGCGTTGTTCGACCGCTACATCACCGACGCCTACACCTGTTACAAGTTCTTCACCAGAGGCCGCTACGACCAACTGCGTCTGCGCGCAGACGGGTTCGAGATCGAGGCGGAGCTGACCGGCGGCCTGCTGCGCACCGGGGCGCGGGTCTACGAGCTGCCCATCAACTACGCCGCCCGCAGCCGCGAGGCCGGCAAAAAGATCCGCCCGGGCGACGGCGTCGCCGGCATGCTGCGGCTGCTGCGCGTCCGCCTGCGCGGCTCGTAGCCGGCGGCAGGCCTCCGACGTGTCGGCGTCGACCCTGCCACGCGCCGCACGGTCGCGGGCGACGGCCTGGGTCGCGCTGGGCGCCACCGTCGGCGGTGTCGCGGCGTACGTCTTCCAGATCGTCGGGACGCGCGCGCTCGGCGACGTCGCCTACGCCCCGATCGGCGTGCTGTGGACCTTGCAGTACCTGATCCTGGCCATCCCTTTAGTTGCCGTCGAGGCCTACGTCGCGCGTGGGGTCACGCTGAAGTCGCCGACCCTCGGCCGCGACTCGAGAGTGCTCGCAGGGTGGCTTCTCGTCGGCGCCGGGGTGCTTGGTGCGGCGTGCTGGCTGCTGCGCGAGCCGCTGTTCGCCGGCCTCGGGGACCTCGCGTTCGTGGTCACGCTGACGGTCGCGACGTACGGGGCGCTGTTCCTGCTCCGCGGCCAGCTCGCCGGTGCGGGACGCTACCGGGGCTACGGGGCCGCGACGGCCGGAGAGTCGCTCGTGCGCTTGGCGCTCGCCGTCGGCGTGCTGGCGGCGGTGCCGTCGACCCGCGCGCTGGCCTGGATCATGCCGCTCGGGCCCGTCGCCGTCGTCGCAGGATGGTTGGTGTTGCGTGGCCGTCCACGCGCGGATCTCGGCGCGACGCCGGCGGGCGCACGCGCGCCGGCGGTTGACGCGCCCGGGGTGGGCGCCCCGTCGGCGGACGCCGCGTCGGCGGGGCGCTATCTCGCCGCCACGACCACCGCCAACGCGGTCGCGCAGACGTTGCTCGCCGCCGGGCCGCTCGTCGTCGTGGCACTCGGAGCCGCGCCGGCCGAGGTCGCGGTGTTCTTCGTGACCATCACAGCGGCCCGCACGCCACTGACGCTGATGCTCGGCGGGGGCCTCACGCGGGTGCTGCCGCCGCTGACACGGATGGCGCAACGCGGGGACCCGCGCGGCTTGCGCCGCGTCGCGCTGGCCACGGCGCTGGGCGCCGTCGTCGTCGCCGTCGCGGGCGCCGCGGCCGCCGCGGTCGTCGGCAGCCGCCTGGTGGCGCTGCTGTTCGGCGTCGACTTCGCCCCCGACACGCTGTTCGTGACGGTCGCCGGCTTCGGGATGGCGGTGGCGGTCGGAGCGTTGGTGGTCAACCAGGTGCTCATCGCCGCGCGCGCCGAGGCACGGCTGGTCGTCCCGTGGCTCGTAGCGCTGGCGGTTGCGGCGGCAGTGGTCGCCGTCGTCGACGGCAGCGCGACCCTGCGCGTGGTGACCGGCTTCGCCGTCGGGGAGGTCGTCGCCCTGGCGGGGCTCACGCTCGCCGCGCTGCGCGTCGCCGGACTGGCTGCCGCCGGGGCGCCCGGCGCGCTACGGCGCCCGGCTCGGCCGGTGCGGTGAGCCGGCGAGCGCCGCGCGCAGCGCCGCAACGTCGACCGCGGTCGTGCCTTTGCGCACGAAGGTGCGCTCGGCGACCGGCGTGTAACCGTACGAGCGGATCGCCCGAAGATCGGCGCGCGAGGGGCTGAACACCTGCGCGACAAGATCGGGGCGCCGCGTCCCGACGCTGTAGGCATAGTCGGTCTTCATGTGACCAGGGTGAAAGGGCCGGTCGCGGGCCGGCCCGGCCGCGACCACCGGGTCGGTCTTGCCGAGCAGGTCGAGTGACGCCCGCCGCGACCAGTACGGCAGGGCACCCGCCCACACGACCGCGATCTCGGCGTCGGGATCGGTCGTCTCGCGCAGCAGCAGCGCATAGCGGGTCATCCGGGCGTCGTCGGCGACGTGCGCCCCCCCGGTCGCCAACCACTGCGCGACCGGGGCGCCGTTCACTGCGACGAGGACGACCGCGCCGAGCAGCAGCAGCGCCACGGTGCGACCGCCGGCGCGCGCGAGCGCCGGCAGGGCGAGCAGGCACAGGGCGGCGACGACGGGCAGCGCGATCATGACGCCGGTAGCCGCCGGCTCGGACAGCTGCAGCAGCGTTGCGGGGACAAGGCCGTCCAGCGCGGTGCCCGCCACCACCACGATCGCCACGCCGGCCAGCGCGAGTGCGGTCCGGCGCAGGCGCGCCAGCGGCGCTCCGGCCAGCGCCGCAACACCGCCGGCGGCCAACACGAGCAGCGCCGGTGCGCCGGTCGCGACGTAGCGGTTGGCGTAGCGCATCCACTCCCACGCGTCGCCGCCGACGACGACCGAATAGGCGCACTGGCCGGCGAACACCGCGGCGAGCAACGCGACCGCCGGTCGGTCGAGCGTCCGTCGGCGCACGGCGAGCCCGGCGACGGCGGCGGCCAGCGCCGCCCACAGGTGCACCAGTCCGACGTAGCCGAGTGCCGCGACGCCGCGCTCGATCCTGGTGCTCAGCGCGATCCCGCCGAGCTTGAGCGCCGCGGTGTTGGGCAGCGCGGCGCCGTAGACGGCGAGGCGAAACCCCGTGTGCGCGGCGAGTGTGACCGCGACCGTGCCGGCGAGCACCGCCGCCACCGGCAGGCGCCGGTCCGGCCGCGCGGTCCACCACGCGAACGCCGCGACGACGCCGATCGGCAGCAGCGCGTCGGTGCGCGTGAGCACCGCCAGCGCCGCGACACCGGCGAGCCCGACGAGGTCGCGCCAGGAGAACCCCTCGCGCAGCCGCAGCGCGAGCAGCACCGCCACCGACACGAGCAGTGCCAACAGCCCGACTTCCATCCCGCGCAGCGTCCAGTACGCCAGCGGGTAGTACAGGCCGGTCAGCCACGCGGCGACGGGAGCAGCAGCAGGCAGGTCGGGAAACACCCGCCGCGCGATGAAGAACACCACGCCGACGGCGGCAAGCAACAGGGCGACGCCCGACACCATGACGAGCAGCGACACCTTCGACGCCGCCACGGGCACGAGATGCAGCAGCGCCATCCACGCTGTCCACGCGAAGTTGGTGTAGCCCTCGACCGCCGGCCCACTGGGCAGCCACACCAGGCCGGCGCCCTCGGCGAGGTTGCGCGCATAGGTCATCGAGATCATCGCGTCGTCGAACAGCGAGAAGTAGGTCTCGCCGTCGACCTCGAACGCCGTGCGCGCGACGAACCCCGTGTAGCAGGCGGCGCTGACGGCGACCGGCAGCCACAGCGAACCCAGGCCGCGCCGCGGGGGGGTGGCTGCGCGCATCGCGCGGTCGAGTCTAGCGACGGCCATTCCGTGGAGAACCCAACGTCAGGGTCCTGGTGACGACGGGGCACGCGTGCCGACGCGGAGCCCGCGCGGGGCGGTGAGAAAGCCCCAACCCCAGGCATGGTGCATCGTCGCGAACACCGCTGGCAGCCGCCACGCCACCCCGGGCGGCTGGGCCCGGCCGGCGTGCAGCGACGCGGCGCACAGCGCGGCGAGGTAGATACCGGGGACCGCGAGCAGCCGCCGGCGCCAGGCCAGCCCGAGCACCAGCCCGCCGGCGTTGGCGACCAGCGCGGCCGGCGGCGCCAGCTGGCGCGCCTTGACCGAGGCGGGGTGGCGGCGCAGCACCTCGCGCTTCCAGCGGCCGTACTGCCGGTACTGGTCCGCCAGCGCGCGCAGCGTCGGCCGCGGCCGGTAGCGCACCCGCAGCGCCGGATCGAACCAGACGACGCCACCGCTGTCGCGCAGCCGCCAGTTCAGCTCGTAGTCCTGGTTGCGCTCGAGGGTCTCGTCGAATCCGCCGACGCGGTCGAGCGCCTCCCGCCGGAACACCCCCAGGTACACCGTGTCCGTGACGCCCGGCGCCCCGCCGTAGTGGAAGGTCGCGTTGCCCACCCCGAACCGCGACGACATCGCCGCCGCGACCGCCCGCTCGAACGGCGTGTCGCCGCGGGCGTCCTGCACGCCGCCGACGTTGTCGGCGCCGGTGGCGCGCAGGGTCTCGACGGCCCGGCGCAGGTAGCCGGGCGGCAGCGCCGCGTGCGCGTCGACCCGGGCGACGACCGCGCCGGTCGTCGCCGCGATCGCGCGGTTGAGCGCCGCCGGCGTGCGGCCGCTGGGGTTGGCGACCACGCGGACGCGCGCGTCGCGTCGCGCGGCGGCGGCGGCCACCGCCTCAGTGCCGTCGTTGGACGGGCCGACCGCGACCGCAACCTCGAGGTCGCCGGGGTAGTCCTGGTCGAGCACCGCCGCCAGGCACCCCGGCAGGTCGCGCGCCCCGTTGCGCACCGGCACGACGACCGCGACGCGCGGCCAGCCGGGACCCGACGCAACAGCCACGCCGTCAGTCTGCCCCCTCCGCGTCGCGACCAGTGCGACCTTGGATGGCGACCGCCGGCGCGGCGGTCATCTGTGTGCCGACGCCGCCTGAGCACCGACGGCGCCCCGGACCCGTCGCCGGGGCGCGACGCCGCCGCGACGGTCGCGCGGTTCCTGCGGCCGGGATGCTCGTCGTACTGGAGTCCACGATGTGGCCCGCACGACCGACGAGGTGGTCCGCCCGCTGCTGGAGGCGGGCGGCCTGGTGGCAGGCCTCGACTTCTGGTCGGCCTGCTCGCCAGAGCGCACCGACGGGCAACCCCCACTACGAGGTCGCGAACACGCCGAAGGTCGCCGGCGGGCACACCTCGGCCTGCTCGCCAGAGCGCACCGACGGCGCCACCGCTGCGTCGGCGCACGCGGAGCTGTACGGACGCTTCGCGCGCAGCGGCTGCTCGACACCCGTGGGGTCGGGGCGGGCGAGCGCGTCGCCCGGCTGTAGCTCAGCAGTCGCGGTTGACTCCGGCCACGCCCTTGAAGGTCGGGGTCGGCGCGGGTGACGGCGCCTGCGTCGGCAGCCCCTGCGCCCTGGCGGCGAGCTTGTCGAGGTCGACATCCCTGCCGAGCACGACGGTCAACGCGGTGCTGGCGGCGCCGCGGGTGATGCGCGCGCCGGGGAAGACGCGCGCGACGAGGCGCGCCTCCTCGCGACGCTGCCCGGCGTAGACGACCGCGGTGCGCCGGGTGCTCTGGTCCTCGGCGTTGTCGGTCGCGACGACCGTGTAGCCCCTGCCGCGCAGCAGCTCGGCGGCCTCGGCGGCGAGCCCTGGCGTCGTCGTGCCGTTGAGCACGGTCAGCGGCGGGACGTCGGCGACGGTGACGTCGCTGGGGCCCTGCTTTCCGACCTCGGCGGGCGCCGCGACGCCGGCGCGGAAGGCGGCGAACAGCGCCTGCGCGGGAATCTCGTCGGCGACGACGTACGCCGCCCCCGCGATCGTGCGGTTGAACCCGGGGACGGTCCGCGCGTCGATGCGGTCGGCGCTCAGGTCGCGGAAGCTGAACGCGATGCGTCGCATGACGCCCAACGACAACGACTTGTCGGTTTCCACGGCACGCGCTGCGGCGTCGACGAGCGCGAACAGCCGAGGGAGATTCAGCGCCACGCTAGTGCTGGTGACCTGCTCGACGACCTCGCGGATGAACCGCTGCTGGCGCGCGATGCGACCGAAGTCGTTGTCGATCTTGCGCACCCGCACGAAGCCGAGCGCCTCACGCCCGTTCAGGGTCTGGCACCCGGCCGGCAGGTCGATGTTCGCGTCCTCGTCCGAGATCGGCTCGCGCAGGTACATGCGCACGCCCCCGAGCGTGTCGACGACGTCGACGAAGCCCTCGAAGTCGACCTGCACGTAGTGGTTGATCGGGATGCCGGTCAGCCGGTCGATGGTCTGGACCAGACACGACGGGCCGCCGACGCGGGTGGTTCGCCCGATCTCGAACGCCCCGTTGATCCGGCCCTGCGTTCCGTCGCAGCGGGTGACGAGCAGGTCGCGCGGGAACGACAGCATCGCGGCGGCGCGGCGGTCAGGGTCGAGCTGTAACAAGATGATCGTGTCGGTGCGCACACCCTCGAAGGCGCCGGTTCCCAGCTTGGACCGCTCCTTGCCGCTGAGGCCGGCGCGGCTGTCCGAGCCGACGAGCAGCACGTTGCGGACGTCGGCGATCCCCTGGAAATCGACCTTGCCGTCGCCGTCGGTGTCGCCGGGATCTTTGATGCCGGCGATGTCCGGCAGCCGGCGCACCGCGCGGTTGCCGTACCACAGCAACGCCCCGGCGGTCGCCGTGGCGGTGATCGAGCACAGCGCGACGAACGCGACGAGCGTCAACGCGATGGCGCGCCAGTTCAGCCGCCCCGGACGGCGGCGGCGACCACCAGTGACCGGGGGGCCGTACTGTCCCGTTTCCAGCGCTGCCGCGCGCACGGTCGTGCTCGCCCTTTCGCCTGTCCGGCCGCGTGCCGCGCGTTCGTCCGCCGCGTGTCGCCGGACGGGGACGCTAGCAGCCTGCGTGCGCAGCCTGTCGTGGCGACCCGCTCCCCACGGTAGCCCGCGCGCGTCGCTCCGGCGGGGTCCGGACTGGCCGTCCGGACGCGCGCGCGGCGGGGGAACCGCCGCTGCGTCCTGCGTCCGTCGGGCGGGGCGGGGGTAGGCGTTGTGACCATGACCGCCGCCGACCCGCCAGCTCGCCCCCCGGATGCCCGCCCCGCCGAGCGCAACGTCGCCGCCCTGTGCGGGGCGCGGGTCCGCCAGCACGGTCACGCTCCGCTGCTGACCTACTACGACGACGCCACCGGCGAGCGCATCGAGCTGTCGTACGCGACGTTCGACAACTGGGCGTCGAAGACGGCGAACCTGCTCGTCGAGGACCTCGACGTCGCGAGCGGCGACACCGTCGGGCTGGCGCTGCGCGGCCACTGGACTGCGGCGGTCGTCACCGCCGCGGCCTGGAAGGTCGGCGCCGCCGTGGCGTTCCTCGACCCGCCGGCGGAGGACGCGCCCAGGGCGCTGCGACCGGAGGTGATCGTCGCGCACGAGGACAACGCCCAACGGTTCGCCGACAGCCCGGCGCGACTGGTCGTCGTCGGCGCCGGCATGGGTGGGCGCCTGACGCGCGACGGCGTCGACGGTGTCGCGTTCGGCGACGAGGTGCTCGCCTTCGCCGACGACTACGACGACCCGGCCGTGACCCGCGACGCCCCCGCGCTGCGCCACGGGGCGACGACGCGGACGCAGGGCGAGCTGCTCGACGAGGCGGCTGGCCAGCTGTCCGCATCCGACCGGATCCTTACGACCCGCCCGTTCGACGCCGGCAGCGTCGTCGCGACGCTGGTCGCCCCGCTGGTCGCCGGGGCGTCGGTGGTGTGGTGCCGCAACGCCGACCCAGGGGCGCTGGCCTCCCGCGCCGCCGCCGAGCGCGCCACCCCGGCCCCGTAACCGGCCCCGCCCCTGCCACCTACCCCCGGGCCTTGTTGACCGGCGTTGCGCTTTCGGTGCCGTCGATGACAAGGCCGGTGGGCGGCCCCGCCGGGGCGGCGCCCTGGCGGGGCGCGGCGGGGCGGCGTTACCCGCGCTGCTGTTCGTCCTCGCGGACGTCCTCGCAGTCGATCGTGTCGCCGTCCTCGAACGAGCCCATCGCGTCGTAGCAGGTGTCGAAGCCCTCCGACCCCGTCAGCGTGTCGGGACCTTCGCCGCCGTACAACACGTCGTCGCCGGCGCGACCGTCGATCGAGTCCTCACCGATCCCTCCGAGCAGGAGGTTCGGACCGTCCGAGCCGAGCAGCGTGTCGTCGCCGCCGCCACCCATGGCGTCCTCGACGCTCGTCAGCGCCAGCGTGCCGCGAGCGGTGGTCGCCGTACCGGCAGCGAGGTCGACGGTCACGGCGTCCTGCTCGCTCGGTTCCAGCAAGCCGAAGGCAAACGCGACGAGGTCGCTGCCGTCTCCACCGTCGACAGCGCCGTCACCGACGACCGCGACGCGCAGCTCGTCGTCACCGTCGCCGCCGCGGAACGTCACCGCAGACGAGCCCAACAGGGCGTCGCGACCGCCGCCGCCGGAGAGGCGATCGCCGTCGTCCCCGCCGACCGTCGTGTCGTCGGCGGCGTGGAGGGTGTCGGCGCCTCCGCGTCCGAACAACCGGTCGTTGCCGTCGCCACCTTGCAGACGGTTCTTGCTCGGTCCTCCGCGGATCACGTCGTCGCCCGAGGAGCCGCGAACATGCTCGACGTCGCGGACGGTCTCGGTGCCGTCCGGCGTCTGCGCCACGTTGGTGCGCAGGTCCACGGTCACGGGCTGCGAGCCGGAGAACGTGACCTGGTCGGCCCTGCGCCCGCCGTCGTAGAAGTCGCAGCCCACGCCACCGACCATCTCGTCGGCGCCGCCACCGCCGAGCAACCTGTCGTCGCCCGCCCCGCCCCACAGGCGGTCGCTCGTGCCGGTGTCGTCGTCGTCAGCCCGGTCGCCGGCCACGACGTCGTCGCCACCGCCGCCACGCACCGCGTCGCGCTCGGCGCCGCCCTCGAGCCAGTCGCTGCCGGAGCCACCGGAAAGCGTGTCCCAGTCGCCGCCGCCGAGGATGCGGTCTCGCCCCGAACCGCCGTACACGGTGTCGGACCCGCTGCCACCGCGCACGACGTCGCTGCCCCTGCCGGCGCAGACGAGGTCACGGCCGCCGCGGGCGACGATGCGGTCGTCACCGCCGCGCGCCACGATCACGTCGCGGCGCGGCGTGCCACGCAGTGTGTCGTCACCCGAGGTGCCGACGATCGTCGCCGGCTTGCCGGCACACGTCTGGGCGGCCATGGCCGGCGCTGCGGGCACAACGGCGGCGGCGACCAGCATGGCGGCGGCGGTCGCCGTCGAGCTCACTCGCGAGAACTTCACGGTGGGTCTTTCGAACGCGACGAACCGGACGCGGTCCGTCTGAAACTCCCGAGTACCGCACACGGCGGGTAAGCACTAAGTAAGCAACAGGCCCACAGTAGGCCAATCTTCCCGAACTGGGCGGCACGCCCGATACGAACGCGACTGGCGGCGTCTAAACCGAGCTTGTCATCGACGGCACCGAAAGCGCAGCGCGGGTGGCAAGGCGCGGGGTTGGACCGGCCAGAGGGCACCCGGCCGGCACCCGCCCCGCCCCGCCCCGCACCCCGCCCCGTCCATCGGCATACGCGGGGCGCGGCGGAGCGTCGGGCATACTTGCGGCCAGAGCGGCGACCAGTCGGGCGAGCCGCTCGACACGGGAGCCGTGCACCGATGCAGCAGACACCGGCGACGTCGAAGGGCGCCACGCGACCGCGCAAGGGACCGGACCGGCCGGTCTTCATCGTGGGGTGCGCACGCTCCGGCACGACGCTGCTGCAGCTCATGCTCCACGCGCACCCGCGCATCGCCATCCCGCCGGAGACGCGCTACCTCCTCGACGTTTACAGCCGCCGGGCGAAGTTCGGCAACCTCGCGCGCGAACGCAACCGCGAGAAGCTCGCCGCCTACATCCTCGACCGCCCCGCGACGAAGTTCCACGAGCTTGGGCTCGACCGGGAGGAGGTCCGCGCGCAGATCGTCGGTGGGCCGCCGACGATCGGCTCGGCGGTTGGGATCATCCTGCGCGCGTACGCCGAGCGCTGGGACAAGCCGCGCTGGGGCGACAAGCGCCCCGCGTACATCCAGCGCCTCGACGCGCTGATCGCCATGTTCCCCGACGTGCAGATCGTCCACATCATCCGCGACGGTCGCGACTGCGTCGCGTCGCTGAAGCAGATGCCGTGGTGGACGTACGGGACGATCGCGAGCATCTACAAGTGGATCCACGCCATCGACACCGGGCAGTGGGCGCGCAAGAACCTCGAGAGGGACCAGTACCACGAGGTGTCCTACGAGCGCCTGGTCCGCAACCCGCAGGCTGAGCTCGAGCCGCTGTGCGCGTTCCTCGGCGAGCAGTTCGATGCCGCGATGCTCGCGCCGCACAAGATGGCCGACGAGGCGGTCCCGTCGCGCAAGACCTGGCACACGCGGACCAAGCAGGAGGTCAGCACGGCCTCGGTCGCGCAGTGGCGCCGCGCGCTCGAGCCGTGGGAGCTGTCGCTGATGGAGTCGGTCGCCGGCCGCCAGCTCCGCGCGCACGGCTACCGTCGTTCGACGCCGTTCCCGCGCCCGCCGAAGGACAAGCTGGCCGAGTACCAGGCCTTTGCCGCGGAGAAGCGCACGGAAGAAGAGGAGCGGCACGCGGCCGCCGCGGAGCTCGACGAGCGCTACCCATGGCCGGTGGCCGCGAAGTTGACCTCGGGCCAGCGCAAGCTCGCCAAGCGCGGGTAGCGACGCTTGCCCACAAGGCCGGGGCGGGCCCCCCGGTCCGGTGCCCCGGCCGGTCGTGCGTCAGCCGTCAGGCGCTGGTGACGGTGTGGTCCGCGAACTTGAAGTAGCTGCGGTGGCTGCGGGCGTCCTCGGTGGCACGGTCGTAGAGGCGCTCGACGTTGTCGCGGAAGGTCTGCAGTGGACCGTTGGGATGCTCGCCGTGCAAGTACGCCCGCATGGCGCGGCGCTCGGCCGCCAACGGGTCGTCCGCGACGGCGAGGTCGAGCATCGGCAGCAGCGCCTCGCAGGCCGCGTCAACGAGGTACGACGCCCGCTGGCTGGGGAATAGCCGCAGGTACTCGTCGACGGGCAGATCCTTGGGGTTGGACACCAGCACCGGTCGGTCGGTGACGAGAAAGTCGGTCACGACGCTGGAGATGTCCGAGATCAGCACGTCCGCCTCGGCGAAGCAGTCGTAGACCGACAGCCGCGCCGGCCCCGCGAGCAGGTGATGCTCGGCGTTGGGTGCTTCGCGCAGCATCGCGTCGACCTGGCGTTTGGCCGCGAGCATCCCGGAACGGTGCTTGCCGGTCGCGGGATGCGGCTTGAACACGATGCCCCAGTCGGGGCGCTCGGCGATGATCCGGCGCACGATCTCGACGCCCATGACTTCCAGTGAGCTGTAGTTGGACTCCTCGTAGGCGCCCTCCCAGGTCGGGGCGTACAGGATCCGCGGAGGCTGCGGCCGGGGTCGCGGTCCGGGCGTCATCCCGTCGACCTGCGGGCGGCCGACGATGGCGAAGCTGCTGCGGGGGATGTCGATGCCCGCCGCCTCGTAGCGGTCGATCGCGGCCGGACCCGCGACCCACAGCTCGTTGTAGACACGGGTAACCGGGTTCGCGCTCGATGACTTGTCGCTGTCGCCGTGGTTGAGAAACACGTGCTTCACACCCGCCTCGCGGAGCAGGTGCACGTTTTTCACACCGTTTGCGGCGTAGAAGACGATGCGGACGTTCGGCAGCACGAAGCGTTCGACGTCGCGCGTCCGCGTCGCGTAGACCATCGGCCAGTGGGTCGCGCTCAGCCGTGACAGGTGCGTCGCCTCGCGTACGACGAACAGCAACCGCCGCGGCACGGCGTTGAACGCGTCCATCCACTGGTTGAACATGTACGTCTGGCTCGTGCCGGCGGAGATGTGCACGATCACCTGGGGATCGAACGCTTCGAGTTGCGCGCGCAGCTGCCGCTCGTAGCGCTCCACGCGCCCGCTGGCGCGGAAGCGGTCCGACCAGCGCCGCGCGAAGGCGGCGAAGGCGAACATCGCGGCCATCCCGAGCACGGCGGCGACCACCGCGACGATGCCCGGCTGCGGCGTCGCGATGGCGACCGCCATCCCGGCGACGACCGCGATGTCGGCGACGTGGAGCACCGACGGCCCGTGGGCGGCGCGCCGGCGGGCCCGCGCGTAGAACGTTCGCAACTCCAGCTCTTGGCCGATGTTGCGCACCGCCATCGCGGGGCGCGTCGCGATCGCGCGCGACATCGAGCGCTGGAACGACGTCCAGCACAGCTGGAGAAACACGACGCTCGCGGCGTACGCGAGCAGCACGACCGGGTCCCCCTCGGACGCGACTGCGAGCACGATCGTGACGCCGAGACCCCGCAGCATCGTGCGGGTCCGCGGCCCGGTGCCCCAGCGGTTCAGCCGCGTTGCGCCACGCGCCACGGGGTAGGCGGCGGTCCAGTCGGCGAACACCCCGAGGGCGACGGCGGCCACGGCCAGCAGCGGCAGTCCGAGGACGGCGGCGACGACCAGCGCCGCGATGCTCAGCAGCGCTAGGCGCAGGTACTGCCCGCGGCTCAGCGCGCGGACGCGCCGCCAGAACCGGTAGACCGGCGACGCGGTCGCCGGTGCGGCCTCGTCGGCGCCACCCTCGCCGGCGGTGAGCTCGTCGGCCTCTTCGCCGGCCTCGCCGTCGTCCTCGTCGTCGACCTCGTCGACGTCGTCGCTCCGATCGTGCGCGGCGGCGTCGGGGGTCGGCTCAGCGGCGTCGTCGCCGGTCGCGTCGTCGGCCACCTGTCACCGTCCTTCCTCCACCGGCACGTCTGCGCGGCCGACGCCGCAAGGCCCACCAACCGCCCGATCACCATGGGACGGCCGGCATCCTAGCGTTGGGGCCCGGCGCACCGCGGGCTACAGGCGGCCGAGGAGTTGGCGCGCGATCACGACGCGCTGGATCTGCTGCGTGCCCTCGTAGATCTGGGTGATCTTCGCGTCGCGCATGAACCGCTCCACCGGGTAGTCCTTGACGTAGCCGTAGCCGCCGAGGACCTGCACCGCGTCGGTGGTCACGGCCATCGCGACGTCACCGGCCTTGCACTTCGCCATCGAGCTGAACAGCGTGAGGTCGGCGTCGCCCCGGTCAGCCTTCGCGGCGGCGGCGTAGACGAGCTGGCGCGCGGCCTGCGTCTCGATCGCCATGTCGGCGAGCATGAACTGCAGCCCCTGGAACGCCCCGATCGGCTTGCCGAACTGTTCGCGTTCCTTCATGTACGCCGTCGCCACGTCGATCGCGCCCTGCGCGATGCCGACGGCCTGGGCCCCGACGACCAGCCGGGTGTGGTCGAACGCCTGCATGGCGTAGGTGAAGCCCTTGCCTTCGGTGCCGATGAGCCGGTCGGCGGGGATGCGGCAGTCGTCGAAGTGCACCTGGCAGGTCGGCGACCCCTTGATGCCGAGCTTGTCCTCCTTCTTGCCGACGGAGAAGCCGGGGTCGTCCTTGCGCACGAGGAACGCCGACACCCCCCGCGCGCCGGCCGCGGGGTCGGTCTTGGCGAGCACGGTGTACAGCGACGACGGACCGGCCATCGAGATCCACACCTTCGTGCCGTTGAGCACGTACTCGTCGCCGTCGCGGCGTGCCGTGGTCAGCATCGCCGCGGGGTCCGAGCCGGCACCCGCCTCCGAGATGCAGTACGAGATGAGGTCCTCGCCCGAGGCGATGCGGGGGAACCACGCCTGCTTCTGGTCCTCGCTGGCGCCCATGAGGATCGGCACGCTGCCGAGCTTCTGCACGAGCGGGATGACCGACGAGGACGCGCACACGCGCGCGACCTCCTCGACGAAGATCGCGAACGTCAGCGTGTCGGCGCCCGCTCCGCCGTAGGCCTCCGGGACGTGCAGGCCGAGCAGCCCGTTGTCGGCGAAGACCTGTTTGACGTCCCACGGGAACTCGGCGGTCTCGTCGATCTCGGCGGCGCGGGGGCCGACACGGTCCTCGCAGATCTGGCGCACGACCTTACGGAACTCGACGTGGTCCTCGGACAGGGTGAACAGGCCGGTCATGGACGTGCGCTCCTGTGCTCGACGGTCGCGCACCACGGTACCGGCACCCCGCCGCGTTCGGCGCCCGCAACCGCAGGAAGGGCGCCCCGTTCGGGGCGCCCTTCCTGCTTGCTCCGCGATGCTCAGCTGCTCGGCATCATCACCGTGTCGATGAGGTGGACCGTGGCGTTCGCGGTCATGACGTTCGGGCAGATGACGCTCGCCTGACCGTTGACCAGGAGCGCCGAGCCTTCCGCGGCCACGGGGATCTCCGCGCCGTTGACCGTCGGCACGGTGCCGGCAGAGGAGAGCGCGGTCGCGTCGAGCTGCTCGCCCGGCACGACGTGCAGCGTCAGGATGCTGGTGAGCAGCTCCTTGTCCTTCAGGACCGCCTTGAGGTCCTTCTTCGGGATCTTCGCGAACGCGTCGTTGGTCGGCGCGAAGACCGTGTACTGCATCGAGGTGTCGTTCAGCGTGTCGACGAGACCGGCCTCGGTGACGGCCTTGACCAGCGTCGACAGGGCGGGGTTGTTCGAGGCGGCGGTGGCGACGGGGTCGTCGGCCATGCCGGTGGCGCTGCCTTCGCCTTCGGCGGGGAGCTCGACCTGGCAGGTCGTGTCGATCTCGCCCGCGGCGGCGGGCTCGCTGCTCCCGGCGGCGGGCGCCGCAGGGTCCCCGCCACAGGCGGCGGCCAGCATGGCCAGGATGATGACCGGCGCGATCAGCCAGCTTCGGAACGTACGTGTCACGGTGGTTTCCCTTTGCTCGACATGATGCTGCGTACTACAGCGATCGAAGGCGGTTCGTGCCCGCCCGCCGGTCGGATTGGCCGGCGGGCGGCAAGACGGTGGATCAGGCCTCGGTGACGCGCACGAGCACGCTGTGCCAGCCCGTCGCCCCGTCGGGAATGGGCTCGACGCGCTCCTCCGGCTGCGTCTCGCCGGTCTTGTCAGTCGCCCGCACGCGGACCTCGTGGTTGCCGGGCTTGGCGTCCCACTCGTAGACCCATTGCCGCCACGTCACGTCGTTGAGCGGTTCGGCGAGGCGTGCCTCGACCCACGGCTCGTCGTCGATCTGCACCTCGACCCGTTCGATGCCACGCAGCTGCGCGTACGCCACGCCCGCGACCGGCACGCGCCCCGCCGGCACCGTGGCCAAGCCCGCCGGCACGTCGATGCGCGACGCGGTCTTGATCGGCGCCTTGACGGCCCAGCCGCGGCTGACCCAGTAGTGGTCGAAGGCCTCGAACGTCGTGAGCTCGATCTCGGTCAGCCACTTCGTCGCCGAGACGTAGCCGTAGAGGCCCGGCACGACGAGGCGGACCGGGAAGCCGTGCTCGAGCGGCAGCGGCTCGCCGTTCATGCCGATCGCGATGATCGCGCCGCGCCCGTCGAACGCCGCCTCGACGGGAAATCCCGCCGTCCAGTCGTCGACGGACCGCCCGACGATCTGCGTCGCGCCGTCGCGCACGCCGGCCTGCGACAGCACGTCTTCCAGAGGGATCCCCAGCCAGCGCGCGTTGCCGACCAGGCGGCCGCCGATCTCGTTGGAGACGCAGGTCAGGGTGATGTCGGACTCGACGAGCGTCATGGCCTGCAGCTGCTCGAAGGAGAACTCCAGCGGCGTGTCGACCATCCCGGTGACCCGTAGCCGGTAGTCGTCGACCGCGATGGCGGGCACCTGCAGGGCGGTGTCGATGCGGTAGAAGGCGGGGTTGGGCGTGACGAACGGCGTCATGCCCTCGACGTCGACCGTGACCGCCTCGAGCGGGATGGGCGGGAGCGTCCGGTCCGCCGGACGCAGCATCAGCGCCGCCCGGCTCGCGGCCGCACTCGCCTTGGACTGCAGCAGCCGCCCCGCCGTCGCCGCACCGCCGGCCAGCACCGCGACGATGCCGGCGGCGCGCAAGAAACCTCTGCGGTCGAAGCCGCCCGGAGCCCGCGCCCCGGTGCCCGCGGCGCCCGCAGCGTCGGCCGCGCCCGCCGCCGGCGCCACCGCGCCGGCCGGGCGGCGGCGCCGCGGCGCGAGCAGGAACCACAGCGCGACGCGCGCGGCGAGCGCGGCGACGACGGCCGGCACGACCGCAAGCCAGGCGGCGACGCCGAACGACTGGTTCACCGCGGCGACGGAGGCGATCGCCCCGAACAGCAGCACACCGAGGGCGCCGAAGCGGAAGCGGCGCGCCCCGGCGAAACCGATGCCGGCGGCGAACAGCGTCAACACGACGCCGATCCCGACGAGCAGGGCGACCTTGTCGTTGGTGCCGAAGGTCGCGATCGCGAACTCTTTGACCGGCGACGGCACGAGGTCGATGACCTGGTCGCCGACCGCGATCACCAGCGACCGGACACCGCCGATCAGGCCCGCCAGCAGCTCACCGACGGCGACGGCGGCGCCGGCGGCAAGCACCCCGGCAAGGGCGGCGCGCCAGGTCGATACGGGGCGGCGGGGGGAAGCGAGAACACTCATTTGGAATGGTTCGGACCGGCGGGAGGCCGGTATTGGCGCCGCGCCGCGGCCGCGGCGCCACGCCGCCACAGACGGCGAGCACCGACTCCATAGACTGCCCCGCCGATCCCCATGGAGCCATGATCCTGCGCACCGGACCCGTCGTCGCCTTGGGCCGCGACGTCGTCCGCCACTGGAGCCGCGAGCGGCGGACGCTGCGGCAGGGCTTCACGGCGCTTGGGATCTCGACCTTCGTCGGCATGGCGGCCGGCGTCGTGCTCGGCTCGATGGAGGGGCTTCTGGCGCGTCTGCCGGGGCTGCTCGTGCTCGTGCCTGCCGCCATCGGGATGCGCGGCGCGATCTTCGGGGCGCTCGGGGCACGGCTGGGCACCGGGATCCTGACCGGGCAGTTCGAGCCGGGGCTGCGCCGCGGGACCTTCGCGGGCGACAACGTCGAGGCAGCGGCGCTGCTGACCGTCGCGAGCTCCGCGCTCGCCGCCGTCGTCGCCCGGGCGACCTCCGGCGCGTTCGGCCTCGCGACGATCTCGGTGTGGCAGCTGATGGTCGTGTCGATGGTCGGCGGACTGCTGTCGAGCGCGTTCATCCTCGTCGGCGTGCTGCTGCTCGCGTCGACCGCGCTGCGCCGCGGTTGGGACATGGACGCCGTCGGTTCGCCGATCATCACCGCGACCGGCGACATCGTCACCTTGCCGGCCTTGGTCGTGGCGACCCTGCTGCTGGCCAACGCCGCGGTGTCGGCGGTGCTCGGCGGGCTGTTCCTGCTCGCCGCCGTCGCCGCCGTCTACGTCGGCGTGCGCCGCGCCCCCGCGCTCACGCGGCGGGTCGTGCGTGAGAGCCTGGTGGTGCTCGCCTACGCCGCGATCGTCGACGTCCTCGCGGGGACGGTGCTGCAGACCCGCATCGAGGCGTTCGTCACCAGTCCGGCGCTGCTCGTCCTTATCCCCCCGTTCATCGCGAACTGCGGCTCGCTCGGCGGGATCTTGTCGGCGCGGCTGGGCAGTGACCTGCACCTCGGGCTGCTCAACCCCCGCCCGTTCCCGGAGAAGCTCGCGGCACTGGAGGCGTCGATGACGGTGCTGTTCGCGGCGGCCGCCTTCACCGGGGTCGGGTTGATCGCGCACACCGCCGCCGTCGTCATCGGCTTCTCGTCACCCGGGCTGCTGCGGCTCGTCGCGATCGCCGTCACCGCGGGGATGCTCGCCACCGGCGTGCTGTTCGCCGTCGCCTACACCGCCGCCTCGGCGACCTTTCGCTTCGGCTTCGACCCCGACAATCACGGCATCCCCATCGTCACGGCGACCATGGATTTCCTGGGGGTCCTCTGCCTGGTCGCCGCCATCGCATTCGTAGGAGTTGGCTGACATGCGTCGCAACGTCAAAGAGCTGCTCGTCCAGGCCAAGGACGCCTCGGAGCTCATGGTCGACCTCGCCTACGCGGCGGTGTTCTTCGGCGACGACGACCTCGCCCGCGAGGTCCTGCGGCTGGAAGACCGCATGGACGACGCCGTGCGCGAGATGCGCACGCTGTGCATGGTCGCGACGCGTTCGCTGGACGACGCCGAGCAGTTCGGCGGCATCCTCAGCATGGTCAACGCGATGGAAGAGATCGCCGACGCCGCCGAGGACATCGCGCGCGTGGTGCTCAAGGACATCGACGTCCCCGGCGAGCTGCGCGACGACCTGCGCCACGCCGAGGAGGTCGTCGCGCGGGTCAAGCTGCGCGAGGGCAACCGCCTCACGTCGCTGGCGCTGTCCGAACTCGCCCTGCCCAGCGAGACGGGCATGTGGGTCATCGCGATCCGCCGCGACGTCGACTACGTCCACGGGCCGTCGGGCGACACGGTCCTCCAAGATGGCGACGTGCTGTTCCTCCAGGGACCACCGGAGGGCGTGGACCTCGTGCGCGAGCTCGCCGGCGGCGAGCCGTTCGGCCTCGCGCCCCCCGCGCGCAGCGGCCGGCTGTCAAACCTGGACCGCGCCGTCGACATCCTCGTCGAGCTGAAGAACGCCGCCGAGGTCGCCGTCGGCATGGCGTACTCGGCGATCCTGTTCCGCGACCTGGGGCTCGTCCGCGAGGTGTCGGTCCTCGAGGACAAGTGCGACGACCTGTACAACGACCTGCAGCGGTGGGTGCTGCGCGCCGCCGCCGAGGTCGGCGACGAGGAGCTCGACGAGTTGCGGGGCCTGCTCCAGATCGGCCTGTCGTCCGAGCGCATCGCCGACGCCGCGCAGGAGATGACCCGCCTGGCGGAGGCGGGCGACGACCCGCACCCGGTCATCGCGGCGGCGCTCGCCGAGGCCGACGAGGTCGTCTCCGACGCGGTGGTGACCAGCGCCGGCGCGGCGCAGGGCCGCACGCTCCAGGAACTGTCCCTGGAGACCGAGACGGGCATGTACGTCCTGGCCATCCAGCGGGGCGGGCGCTGGCTGTACCGCCCGCGGGGTACGCGCACCCTGCAAGACGGCGACCGCCTGCTCGTCACCGGGCCCGAGGAGGGGGTCGTGCTGCTGCGCACCCTCACCGGCGACGATCGCCCGGCGCAGCCCTGACGGGGAGCAACGTGCCGTCCGGGTAGCCTTGGCCGCGACCAGGGGAGGCGCATGGCGGAGGCCACGGCAACCGACGCGGACGCCGGCACGCCGCCGCTGAGCGGCCCGGGAACGGGCGCCGCCATGGCGTCCGCGCCGTCGGAGCGGCGCGCCGCGTCGTGGATGGCGGTGGGCACGCTGCTGTCGCGCGTGACGGGGTTCGCGCGCACCGCCGCGCTTGCCGCGGTGCTCGGCGTGACGCAGCTGTCCAACGCCTACAACACCGCCAACACCGTCCCGAACATGCTGCTGGTCCTGGTCACCGGCGGCACGCTCAGCGCGGTCCTCGTGCCGCTGCTCGCCCGCGAGGACGACGTCGCCGTGCGCCGCCACCGCGCGGAGACGATCGGCGGCCTGGTCGTCGTCGCGACCGGCGCGGCGTCGCTGCTGGCGTTGCTCGGCGCCCCGCTGATCGCGCGGCTCTCGGCGCTCGGGGTCGCGGCGGGCGACTACGAGGCCTTCGTGTCGGTGACCACGCGCTGGCTGATGCTGTTCGCGCCGCAGGTGCTGGCCTACGGCGTGTCGGTGTACGCCGTCGCGGTCCTCAACGCCCACGGGCGCCTCGCGCTGGCCGGCTTCGCGCCGGTCGCGACGAACGTCGTGACGATCGCCGCGATCGCGGTCTACGTCGCGGTCGGGGCCCCGCAGCCGCCGGCGCTGGAGGCGCTGGGCACCTTGCCGCTCGTGGTGCTCGGCGCAGGCACGACGCTGGGCGTCGCCGCGATGACCGTGCCGCAGCTGCTCGGCGCGAGGCGCGTCCTGCCCGGGCTGCGGCTGCGCCCGCGGCTGCGCCTGCGCGACCCGGCCGCCCGCGAGCTGTGGCGCCTGGGACGCTGGACGCTCGGCTACGTCGCCGCCAACCAGCTGGGGCTGGCGGTCGTCATCGCGCTGGCCAACAGCGTCGAGGGAGGCCTGTCGGCCTACCAGTGGGCGTTCGCGATCATGCAGCTGCCGTTCGGGATCATCGCGGTGTCGCTGTTCTCGGCGATCTACCCGCGGCTCGCGCGGGCGGCCAACCGCGCCGACGGCGTGTTCGGCGCGACGGTGTCGGGCGGCCTGCGGCTGTCGCTGGCGCTGCTGCTGCCAGCGGCGGTGGGCCTGCTCGTCCTCGCGAACCCGGTCGCCGATCTCCTCATCGGCTACGGCGCCGCCCAAGGCGAGGGGGCCGCGTTCGTCGCGGTGGCGCTGCGCGTGTTCGCCGTCGCCCTGGTGCCGTTCACCGTCTTTCAGCTGCTGACCCGCAGCTACTACGCACTGCCCGACACCCGCACTCCGGCGCTGGCCAACGTCGCGGTCAACGTCGTCAACGTCGTGGCGGCGCTGGCGGCGTTCGCCGTGGTCGCCGGCGCGCGTGAGCAGATCGCCGGGTTGGTCGGTGCGTACGCGCTGTCCTACGTCGCCGGATGCGCGCTGCTCGGGACCGGTCTGGCGCGCCGCCGGCCCGGCGTGTTCGCCGGCGCCGCGCGCGCGGTGGTCACCGCGCTCGCCGCCTGCGCGGTGATGGCCGGCGTGCTGCTCGCCCTGGACGCCGCCGGCGCGCCCGCCGGCGGGCGGCTCATCCTCGTCGTGCGCACCGCAGCGATCGTCGCCGCGGGCGGGGCGGTGTACCTGGCGGCCTCGGCGCTGCTGCGCAGCCGCGAGCTGGGCGAGCTCGTCCGCTTCCGCCGGCGCGCGTGACGCCCGGGGGACGCCGGCGCGGGCGCGGCGGGGCGTCGCGGGGGCGTCAGCGGGGCAGCCCGAGGTCGCGGGCGATGAGCATCCGCTGGACCTCCGAGGTGCCCTCCCCGACCTCGAGGATCTTCGCGTCCTGGTAGAAGCGCCCGACCGGATACTCGGTGGTGAAGCCGTAGCCGCCGAAGATCTGGCAGGCCTCGCGCGCGGCTGACACCGCCGCCTCCGAGGAGTACAGCTTGGCGACCGACGCCGCCCGCTTGAACGGCTGGCCTTGCGACATCAGCCAGGCGGCGTGGTAGTAGGCGTGGCGGGCGAGCTCGGCCTGGACCTCCATGTCGGCGATCTTGAACGCGACCGCCTGGTACGCCCCGATCGGCTTGCCGAACGCCTCGCGCTCGCCGGCGTAGCGCAGGCACTCGTCGATGCAGCCCTGGATCGACCCGACCGCCAGCGCCGAGATCGCGATGCGGCCCTCGTCCAGGATCGACAAGAAGTTCGCGAAGCCGCGGCCCTCGGCGCCGAGCTGGTTCTCGGCCGGCACGCGGACGTCGTCGAAGTACAGGTCACGGGTGTCCGACGCGTGCCAGCCGACCTTGCGGTAGCCGTTGCCGACCGTGTACCCGGGCGTGTCGGTCGGCACGATGAAGTTCGTGACCTGCCGCGGGTCGTCGTTGGTGACCGCGGTGATCGTGACGAACGCCGAGATGTCGGTCCCGACGTTGGTGATGAACTGCTTCGAGCCGTTGATCACCCAACCGTCGCCGTCGCGCCGGGCGGTCGTGCGCAGCGCTGCGGCGTCCGACCCGCCCCCGGGTTCGGTCAACCCGAAGCCGGCGAGCTGGCGCCCCTCGGCGAGCGCCGGCAGGTAGCGCCGCTTCTGCTCCTCGCTGCCGAACTTGAAGATCGGCATCGCCCCGAGCCCCACCCCGGCCTCGAGCGTGATACCCAGCGACTGGTCGACGCGCCCGATCTCCTCGATGGCCAGGCACAGGTCCAAGAAGGTGCCGCCCGAGCCGCCGTACTCCTCGGGAAACGGCAGGCCGAACAACCCCATCGCGCCCATCTCCTGGACAAGGTCGACCGGAAAGGCGCCCTTGGCGTTCATCTCCTCGGCGCGCGGGGCGACCTTGTCGACGGCGAACTGCCGCACGACGCGGCGCAGTTCCTGCTGCTCGGGCGTCAACTCGAACGACAGCGCCATGACGGTGTGCCTTCCTGCACAAGACGGTGGTCGCCGCAGTGTAGGGACGGCGGTCGCGGGGCAGCCCCGCTTGCCGGGTGGTGCCGTCACGTCTGACATCGCCGTCGGCAGGGGATGGCTGGGGCGGCAGGTCCGCGCAACGGGAGGGCACCGTGGGATTGCCGACAGTGCTGGCCGGACCGATCCTGCGGCGCGTCGAGCCGACCCGGGTGTGCGTGTGGCTGGCGACGAGCGCGCCCGCGGTCGTGCGCGCCACCGTCGGGGCGTGGGACCGCGAGGCAGCCCGGGGTGGGCTCACCCCGCTCGGCGTGGCGGAGGCGACCTCGGTCCAGCTCGGCGAGCGCCTGTTCGTCCATCTCGTCGAGGTCACGCCCGCAGCGGACGCGTTCCCCGTCGACCGGCTGCTCGCCTACGACGTCACGGTGCAGACGTCCGGGGCCGCGCCCCTGGGACTGGCGGATCTCGGCCTGCTCGACGGACCCGACGACCTGGCCTACGGCGACTTCGGCGTGCCGACGTTCTTCGTGCGAGGCGCGACGCCGGCGCTGCGGCTGCTGCACGGGTCGTGCCGGCTGCTGCACGGCAAGGGCGAGGACGCGCTCGTCGCCGCCGACGAGACGGTGGCCGCCGCTGCGGGGGACGTCGCGGCCCGCCCCGCCGCGTTGCTGCTGACCGGCGACCAGATCTACGGCGACGAGGTCGCCGGCGCGCTCATCGTCCAGCTGCGCACGCTCGCCGACGCGCTGTGCGGCGCCGGCGACGCGACGAGCGTGCCCGACCTGCCGCCACTGTCGGGTATCCGTCCCTACGGACGCGCCGCCCTTGCCGCTCGCCAGGCGGCGTTCACCTCCGGCAAGGCCGACAACCACCTGTTCTCGTTCGGCGAGTTCGCCGCGATGTACGTCAGCGCATGGAACTCGGCGGTCTGGCCGCAGACGTTCCCGCCGGAGGCGGCGGCGCTGCCCGGCGCCCCGGCGTCGCTGCGCCGCCGCTACGACACCGAGGTCGCGGCGCTGGAACAGGCACGCGCCGGCCTGCCCGCCGTGCGTCGCGTGCTCGCCAACACCCCGACCTACATGATCTTCGACGACCACGACGTCACCGACGACTGGAACATCACGGCCGGCTGGCGCGACCGCGTCGCGGCGAGCCCGACGGGGCGGCGGGTGGTCGCGAACGCGCTCGCCGCGTTCTGGGCGTTCCAGGGATGGGGCAACGAGCCGGCGCTGTTCGACGCCGAGTTCCGCGCCCTGGTGGAACGACACCTCGCCCCCGGAGACACCGCCGATGGCGACCGGTTCGACTCGACGCTGTGGTCGTTTGACCGCTGGAGCTACGTCGCACCGACCGACCCGCCGACGGTGATGCTCGACACCCGCAGCCAGCGCAGCTTCGACAGCCCGGAAGGCGCGGCGCGGCTGATCCGTGCCAGCGAGCGGCAGCGGCTGGTCGAGCTGTGCCGCGCAGCCGGGCATCGCCCGGGTGACCCGCTGGTCCTCGTGTCGCCGGTGCCGGTGTACGGGCTGGAGTTACAGGAGCGCCGGCAAAAGTTTCTCGTCGGCAAGGTCGGGCCCTACGAGATCGACTTCGAGGCGTGGCACTCCAACCTCGCGGGGCTCGTCGACTTTCTGTGCCTGCTCGTCGACGAGCTGCGGCTGCCCTGGTGCGTCGTGCTGTCCGGTGACGTCCACTACGGCATGAATGTGGCGGCCACGGTGACCGTCAGCGGCCGCCGCCTGCCGATCGCGCAGCTGGTGAGCAGCTCGTTCAAGCACAGCGGGGCGCTGAGCCGGATGGCGCTCGAGGCGCTCGGCGGGGTGGTGACGGCGACGCACGTACGGGTCGGTTGGCAGCGCCCGCCGGCGGTCACCGGCGCCCCTCGCCGGCGCGACCGCGTGCTGCGCCGGGCCGCGAACACCGACGCGTGGGACGACGACTCGCCGGTGTTCCTCGCCCCCCGCCACGCCCGCCGGCTCGGGATCACCCAGCCGCCCGACTACCGCGAGTTCCGGCGCTACCTGCGCCCCGTCGAGCATCGCGCGTCCGTGCTGATCGGCGAGAACAACGTCGGCGTCGTGGCGCTGTACGGCGACCGGGTGACCCACCTCCTGCTCGGGCGGCGCCCCGGCGAGACGCGCGTCTACACCACCACGATGCCCCTGACCGGCGAGCGCTGACGGGGCGATTGCCGTCGGTGACACTTCCGGTGGGATCTGGCACCCTCGTTCGTGCGGCCGGTAGAAACAGCGATGACACAAGTCCGCGGGTTCCGCGCCGCGTGGCGCCTGGCGGCCGCCGGCCGCGGCTCGTCCTCATGGCGCGCTGCTGCCGGCGACGGCGGTTCATCGAGCGCTGCCCGGTTGCCGGCGAGCACAACTTCACCGACACCTTCGGCGCCCCCCGGTCGGGCGGGCGCACCATCAGGGCCAGGACATCTTCGCCGCCGAGGGAACCCCGACGGTGGCCGTCGTCAGCGGCACGACCTTCTTCGTCGAGAACACCGACGACGACCTCGGCGGGATCAGCGCCGCCGGCGGCGGCAGCGCCGTGAACCCGTACCGCGAACTCGTTGCCGCCTGCAGCGCCCGTCCCACGACCGGTGAGCCGGCTGTGGGGGCCGACGCGGATGCAGACGACCGTGACGGTGTCGAAGGTTGCGTATCCGAACAACGGCTCGGCCGCCAACGTCGTCATCGCGCACCGCGACAGCTGGCCGGACGCGGTGGCCGGCGCCGCGCCAACAGCTACACCGTCACGCGCTTCGGCGGGGCGACCCGGCGAGACACCGCGGCCCTCGCCGCCCGCCACACACCGCGCGCAGCGCACGGCGATCGTGGTGTCCGACGCCAACTACGTCGACGTCCTTCCGCTCCTCGCCGTCGCGGCGCGCCACGACTGGCCGGTCCTGCTGACCGACCCCTCGAGGCTGAGCCCACAGGTGCGTGACTTCCTCGACGAACGCAGATCAAGACGGTCCACCTCGCGGGACCACCTGCGGTCGTGTCGGGGCGCGTCAAGCGGCGCATCGACGCGCGGCCCAGCGTGACCACGGTCGAGCGCCACTTCGCCGGGACGCGGTACGACACCTCGGCGGCGGTCTGGAACCGCTTCTTCCCCGCGCCGTCGAACTTTGCCGTCGTCACGGGGGCCAACTGGCCCGACGCCGCGGTGCTCGCACCGTACGCCGGCAACCGGCTGAACGTGCCGCTGCTGCTCGCCCAGCAGAACGACCGGACCGCCCCGTCAGCGACTACGTGCGCGGCCGGCGCACCGCAACCTCGCGCGGCGCCATCGCCGGCGGCCTGGCCGCCCTGAGCACGAGGGTCGAGAAGCAGCTGCGCGCACTGCTGCCGTAAGCCGTCAGCGCAGCCGGATGGCTTGCACCTCGCCGACGGGGAAGTCGGCGAGGACCTCC
>JAUJMS010000046.1:0-1576 GCA_030446745.1 Egibacteraceae bacterium
GTCAAGGAACCACAGGAGCCGCGCCTCGGTCGAGGAAGAGTCATGCACGGTCTAGGGACCTCTCGACGTCATCCTCGTTCTGGGGCTGAGATGCCACGAGCTGCTCTCAGACGATGCCAATCGACCGTTAGGTGACCGAGCGACAGTGCCGCGAGCAGTGCCATGAGGGCACAGACGGCGGGCCACCCGCCGTACCGGTACGTCTGGGCCCCGAGCAGCGAGCCGGTCGTGCCGGCGAAGTAGGCGCACGTCATGTACGCCGTGTTCATCCGGCTGCGCGCCTCGGGCCGTACCCCGAAGATCCGCACTGAGTTCGCGACCATTCCCGATTGCATCGCCACATCCAGGATGAGTGCGCCGGCGACGAGTGCGGTGAGGCCAACCGCGCCGCCGGCTGCGCCTGCCGTCAATACCGCGGCCGCGGCGAGCAGGCCCAGCATCGAGGCGGCGGTCACGGTATCGGCGCCAAGGCGATCGACTTGGCGCCCGGCGAGTGGCGCGCAGGCCATCGTCGCGGCGCCCACGAGCGCCAGTAGGCCGACGGCGCTCGCGCCGAAGCCGTAGGCCGGTCCCGAGAGCAGCAGGGCGGCGGCTGTCCAGAAGGCCGTGAATGATGCGAAGCCGAGCGCTTGGTAGATGCAGGAGCGGCGTAGTTCAGGCTCGACGGCCAACAGGCGCAGTGGCTCGGCGACCAGTCGCGGATATGCGATGCCCGATCGTGCCGCGGGGCTCCCCCGCAGGGCGACCATCAGGGCTGGCGTCGCCGCAAGGGTGGTCGCAGCGGCGACGGCGTACGGTGCACGCCAGCCGAGCCAGTCCCCGAGCGCTCCGGCAGCTCCGCGCGCGAGCAGCATCCCGCCGATGGAGCCGCTGAGCAGCACCCCGAGGACGGTCCCGCGGCGGGCGTCCGGCGCCATGCCGGCCGCCGCGGCCGCGATCACCTGAACGCCGACGCTCGTGATGCCGACCACGCTTGCTGCCGCCGCGAGCAGCGCGACGTTGGGCATGCCACCCGCGACCGCCAGCGCCACGCCGGACAGCGTGAACAGCGTGAGCGCGAGTCGACGCGGGCAGAAGCGGTCACCTAGCGGCGCGACCAGGCAGATGCCGACGGTGTAGCCGGCCTGGGTAGCCGTCACGACCGCGGCCGCCGCCCCCGGCCCGACGCGGAGGTCGGCGGCGATCAGCGGCGTGAGCGCCTGGACGAAGTAGATGTTGCCGACGCCCACAGCGCTTGCGGCAGCCAAGACAAGCGTCGTCCGGCGCGTCATCCGGCGGGTCCGCCCGCGACGTAGAGCACCTGCCCCGAGATGAAGCCCGCGTCCCGGCTCACGAGGAACGACACGGCGTGCGCGATGTCGTCGGGTTGTCCGACCCGGCGCACCGGAATCGACTCGGCTGCGATTCGCTGGTGTTCGACGACCTCGCGGCCGAGCCGTCGCGCCGTAGCGGCGGTCATGTCGCTGGCGATGAAGCCCGGTGCGATCGCGTTGCTTGTGATTCCCCGCGGACCTAGTTCGAGCGCGAGCGTCCTCGTGAAGCCGATGATGCCGGCCTTGGCGGTCGCGTAGCCGAC
>JAUJMS010000046.1:1676-3401 GCA_030446745.1 Egibacteraceae bacterium
GCCTCGGTCACTTCGCGCTCGTCGGACACGTCGGCGGCAATCGCCAGCGCGGATCCCCCGCCGTCCACGATCGCGCCCGCCGTCGCAGCGCCCTCAGCTTCCAGGAGGTCGATGATGCCGACGGCCATGCCTTCGCGCGCCAGCCACCGTGCGACCGCCGCCCCGATGCCTCGTGCGCCGCCCGTGACCACTGCCACCCGCGACCGCGTCAATCCCTGCGTCGTGTCCGTTCCCATGCGGCGAGCCTGGATCCGCCGGCCGCGCCCGCCAAAGGATGTAGCGTTGAGCTAAATGATCTCCTACGAGCTCACCGCCGCTGATCTTGCCGACACGCACTTCGCGATCTCCCCGCTAGCGGAGACGGTCTTCAGTCTCTGGGCCCTCGCGGATCCCGGCCGACACGCGCTCCACCTGCCGTGGCTCCGTTCAGTGCGCGGGCGCCTCGGCGGCCCCGACGCCGACCTCCTGCTCGCCCTCGTCGGACCTGCTCGCTCGCGGCCTGGCTTCCACACGCCGAGCCGACCGGTCCCCGACTTCCTGACGCCGCGCCCCAGAACCTTTGAGCCTGCCTTTGAGGATGAGCTGGCGATCGCCCGCGTCACTTCCCCCAAGGTGGTCCGGCGCGACCTGCTCGCCACGCACGCCCCGCGCCCGACGCCCACGGTGCTGCGTTCCGCTCTCACTTCGGGCAGTCGGGCTGTCGCCGCGCTGCGCGACGGGATCTGCGAGCTGCTGCAGCGGTACTGGGAGCTCGCCCTGGCGCCTGCCTGGCAGCAGATGCGGCTCGTGTTGGAGGCCGATACCACCTACCGCGCACGCCAGCTCGCGACTAGCGGCGCCCGCCTGCTGTTCACGGACATGCATCCCAACATCCGATGGCGCGATGGCGTCCTCGAGATTCACGAGATGATGGGGCACCACCACGTGGCGGCGGAGGGTCGCGGGCTGCTGCTGATGCCGTCGCTGTTCGCCAGCAAGCCCGTGCCGCCGCTTGACCCCGGGGAGCCACCGTCACTGACCTATCCAAGCCGCGGCGTCGCAACCCTCTGGGCTCCGCCGCCTGAGATCGATGGCGGCGCGCTGGTGTCGCTGGTCGGTCGGCCGCGGGCACGGCTGCTCGCGCTGCTCGGCGAGCCGCTGCCTACGATCGACATCGCCCGCCGGCTCGGCGTGACACCGAGTGCCGTGTCACAGCACCTGCAGGTGCTTCACGACGCCGGGCTGCTGACGCGGACCCGCCACGGTCGCCAGGTTCTGTATCGGCGCAGTGAGCTCGGCGATCATCTCGCAGCAGGCGCAGCCTGATGGCCTGGGGCGGCGAGACGTCCTTCGCCGCAAATCCAGGATGCCGCGAGCTGCGACTCCAGAGGAGCTGCTTCGCGGCACCGCGGTCGGCAGCAGCAGCATGGCCGTCTGTCGCTCGCGCGCGACCCTCCGCCGCGGCCTCACGGCATCCGACTGCTCACGCGCCGCCGCCGCTGGCTTGAGCTGTTCGAGCCGCGCGGCCCAGCAGCCGTCGCCAGATCTCTGCCGGTACGGACCGCCCACCCCGAACTGCCTCGCCCCGAGCCGGCGTCGTGCGCACCGCACGGCCGTCAGGAAACGCGAGCGAACGCTGCAGACCGTCACGGCGACACGCCCTAGCCGGCTGCTGGCATTTCGGCGGCGCACCCGCAGCCGACGGTCGACCACCATCACGACCGGGCGGCGCGGCTCCGGCTCCTA
>JAUJMS010000047.1 GCA_030446745.1 Egibacteraceae bacterium
GGCCGCCGTCGCGGTGCCCAACCCGTCGCCGGTCGTGCACGCGGAGGTCGGCACGCCGTCGGTGGCGGAGGCCGCCGCGCTGGTGGGCGGCGGCGAGCTGCTCGTCGCCAAGCGCAAGTCCGCGACGGCCACCGTCGCCGTCGCCCGCCGTCCGGTCCGCGGCCGGCTCGCGGTGGTCAGCACCGGTCCCGGCGCCGCGGCGCTGGTGCCGCCGCTGGCCCGCGACGCGCTCGCCGGCGCGGACTTCGTCGTGGGGCTCGACCAGTACGTCGACCGCATCCGCGCCTGGCTGCGGCCCGGCTGCGAGGTGGCGGCAAGCCCCATCGGCGACGAGGTCGCCCGCGCCGAAACGGCGATCGGCGCCGCGCGCGGCGGCCGCAGCGTCGCGCTCGTCTCCGGCGGCGACGTCGGCGTCTACGGCATGGCCAGCCCCGCGCTGGAACGCGCCGGCGACGACGTCGACGTGGTCGTCGTTCCGGGCGTCACGGCCGCCGTGGCGGCGGCGGCGCTGCTCGGCAGCCCCCTCGGCCACGACCACTGCGCGATCTCGCTGTCGGACCTGCTCACCCCGTACGAGGTGATCCGCCGTCGGGTGAAGGCGGCCGCAGAGGGCGACTTCGTCGTCAGTTTCTACAACCCGCGCAGCCGCGGCCGGCACTGGCAGCTCGACGAGGCGCGGCTGTTGCTCGCCGAACACCGCCCCGCGAGCACCCCCGTCGGCCTGGTCACCGACGCGTACCGCCCCACCCAGTCGGTGACGCTCACGACGCTCGGCACGCTGGACACTGCCGACGTCGGGATGCTCACGACCGTCGTCGTCGGCAACCGCCAGACCCGCGTCGTCGCCGGCCGGATGGTCACCCCCCGGGGGTACGCGTGACCCGGCCGGTGCACCCCATCGAGGCCGAGTCGTACCGGCGGCTGCGCGCCGCCGCCGACCTGTCGGCGCTGCCGCCGCTGTCGCGCGCGGTCGCCGAGCGGATCATCCACGCGAGCGCGGACCTCGACTACGCGGACGACCTGGTGCTCGACGAGGACGCGCTCGCCGCTGGACTCGACGCGCTGCGCGGCGGGGCGCCCATCGTCGTCGACGGCCGCATGGTCGCCGCCGGCATCACGTCGCGCGCAGTGAGTTGCGGTCTGGACCATCCACGCGTCGCCGAGGTCGCCGCCGCGGACGACACGACGCGCAGCGCCGCGGGGATGCGCCTGGCCGCCGAACACGCCGGTCCCGGCGCCGTCTACGTCGTCGGCGTCGCTCCCACGGCGCTGTTCGCGCTGCTCGCCGCCGACGCCGCGCCCGCGCTGGTCGTCGGCTTGCCGGTCGGCTTCGTCGACGCCGTCGAGGCGAAGCAGGCGCTGCGCGACAGCGGGTTGCCGGCGCTGAGCAACCGCGGGCGCAAGGGCGGCTCGGCGGTCGCTGCCGCCGCGGTCAACGCGCTGCTGTACGCCGAGGACACGACGTGAGCCGGCCGGCGTTGCTGCTCGTCGGCCACGGCACCCGCAGCGCCGTGGGTGTCGAGGAGTACTTCGCGCTCGCCGAGCGGGTGCGCTCGCTCGCGCCGGACCTGAAGGTCGGCACAGGGTTCATCGAGCTGTCGCCCCCGCCGATCTCGGTGGCCGTCGCCGACCTCGCGGCCGCCGGCGCCGACGCGGTGGTCGTCGTGCCGCTGGTGCTGTTCGGCGCGGGGCACGCGAAAACCGACGTGCCCGCAAGCATCGCCGCCGCGCGCGCCGGCTTCCCCGCGCTGCGGTTCACGTACGCGGCGGCGCTCGGCGTCGACGCCGACCTGCTCGCCGTCGTCGACGAGCGGCTCGACGCGACCGTCGCCCCCAGCGACCGGCGCGACACGGCGGTGCTGCTCGTCGGCCGTGGCTCGTCGGATCCGGACGCAAACGCCGACCTCGCCAAGGTCGCGCGGCTGCTGTGGGAGGGCCGGCCCTACCCGCTCGTCGAGGTGTGCTTCGTCGGCATCACCGCGCCGCGACTCCCCGAGGGGCTCGAACGCTGCCGGCGTCTCGGCGCCAGCCGGATCGCGGTCGTTCCCTACTTTCTGTTCACCGGGGTGCTTGAGGAGCGCATCCGGGCGCAGGCGACCGCGTTCGCTGCGGCGCATCCCGACGTCGCGGTGACCGTCACCCGCTACCTCGGTCCCGACGACCGTGTCGCGCGGCTGGTGCTCGACCGCTACGCCGACGCGGTCCGTGGTGAGACGCGCATGACCTGCGACCTGTGCGTCCACCGCACCGCACTGCCAGGCTTTGCTGACCGCGTCGGGCTGCCGCAGCGCGCGCATTTCCACCCCGACGAGTCCGCCGGACACCGCCATGGCTGAGCTCGTCGTGGTACTGGGCGGTATCCGCTCCGGCAAGAGCGCCGTCGCCGAACAGCTGGTCGCCGTCGCACCGGCGGTCACCTACGTCGCCACCGCCGCCGCCGGCGACGCCGAGATGGCCGAGCGCATCGCGGCCCACCGCGCTCGCCGGCCCGCGCACTGGCGCACCGTCGAGGAACTCGACCCGGCGGCCGCCGTCGCCGCCGCGCCGCGCGACGCCGCCGTGCTCGTCGACGGGCTCGGCGGCTGGTTGACCACCCGCATGGTCGCCGCCGGGCCGCTCACCGAGGGCTCCGCGGCGGTCACATCCGACCACTGCCTCTGCGTCTCAAATCCGAGATGCCGGCGCACCTCCTGAAAGGTTGCCTTCAGCTGCCAGCGCATCACAAACCAGCAGACGATCTTCTCTGGAGCGGCTTTGAAGGTCGGTACACAGAAGAAGAGCCTGGGTTTTGAACTCTCCTTTAGGATCACGGATCAACACCCAGCGCACAGGCACCGCGAACAAGCCCGTGCTGTACCAAACTGCCGTCTCGGAAGCGATCTCGAGCAGGCGCTCCCCACTCCCGTACCAGTTAGCAATCGTGGCGGGCTTCCAAACGGTGTTTGGAGCCTCGGCTACCACAGAAAGATTCGGAAGCCGTGCGCCCTTGAGGCGAGGTCTTCCTCTCTGGCCGGGATAGCGTGGAGGAGCCGGCTCGTAGAGCGCGGCATCCAGCCTAAGACGGGGGTGATGAAGGTTACTGGCTTGCTCTCAAGCTTCGGCAACGAGAAAGCAGCTTGAGGCTGGCGTAGGCGCGGTCGGCGACGGCCACGATCTCGCGCTGCGGGTACCATCCCCTTACCAGCAAGAGCAGCTGCCAGGCCCACTCGGTTATCTTCTTGTGCCTCCTGCCCCGCTTGGCAGCATAACGCTCGGAAGGAGCCAAAGCACTCAGGAATGGCAAGGCCCAAAACCCGAGAGGCCCAGGGGACCTCCACCAACAACATCACGCAAACCCACCGCAGCCCGCTGCTCTTCACGAAGTTCTCGTGGGTGGAA
>JAUJMS010000021.1 GCA_030446745.1 Egibacteraceae bacterium
GGGCGAGCCCCGGCACGGCGCGAGCAGCAGCCCGATTAAAAAGGCGATGCCCCAGCCCAGCAACGCCACCCGGACGGGGGTGACCACCCCCCGCCCTAGGACGCCGCGGTTGTCCCCGCCGACGACCCCGCCGGTCCTTTGTGTCGTTCGTGCCGCTCCGGCGCGGCGCGGGCGGCGCCGGACCGGCGCCGCCCGCGGTCTACGGCCGAGTCTTGCCCGACAGGTCGCTGCGCGCGCGCCTAGTAGCGGTCGACGGCCGGCGGCTCCGGCGCCTGCTCCGCCACCTTGCCGGCGGTCGACTCGAACGCCTCGACGTACTCGCCGGACTCGTAGATCTCCTCGAGCCGGTCGTTGATGAACATGCGGAACTCGGTGTCTTCCTTCGCGACGCCGATGCCGTACGGCTCCTCGGTGAACGGGTTCTCCAGCAGCTTGAACTCGTCGCCGGCGGCGTCGACGAGGCCGAGCAGGATGACGTTGTCGGTCGTGACCGCGTCGACGCGGCCGTCGGACAGCGCAGCAGCGCACTTGGAGTACACGTCGAAGGTCGTGACCTCGGCCTCGGGCGCCATCGTTTCGAGGTTCTCCAGCGACGTGGAGCCCTCGGCGGTGCAGACCTTCTTGCCGTTGAGGTCGTCGATCCCCTTGATGTCGGTGTTGTCGGCCTTCACCATGATGTCCTGGCCGGCGACGTAGTAGGGGCCGGCGAAGCCGACCTGCTGCTTGCGCTCGTCGTTGATGGTGTAGGTCGCCACGACCATGTCGACCTTGCCGTCGACCAGCGCCGATTCGCGGATCGCCGACGGCGTCTCCACGAACTCGATCTTCCCTTCAGCGTTGCCCGCGCCGAAGATGCCTTCCGCGATGAGCTTCGCGATCTCGACGTCGAAGCCCTCGACCTCGTCGGTGCGCGGGTTCTTCAGGCCGAACAGGGGCTGGTCGAACTTCGTGCCGACGACCATCTTTCCTTCCTGCTGGATCTCGGCCATCGTCGTGCCCTCGGGGAAGCTGGGCACGCCGCCGGCGGCGGCCTCGGACCCACCGGCGCCGGGGCTCGCCCCCTGGGTCGAGGTCCCCGAGTCGCCGCACGCGGTTGCGAGCAGCGCGAGGCCGAGGAACAGGCCGAGCAGGGCACCGGGTTTGCGGGTCATGAGCATGTCCTTTCGCGTCGTCATCAATGGTTGAGGATTTTGGACAGAAAGTCCTGAGCCCGCGCCGTTTCGGGCGCGGAGAAGAAGCGGTCCGGGCGTGCGGTCTCGACGATGCGGCCCTCGTCCATGAACACGACCTTGTTCGCCGCCGACCGGGCGAAGCCCATCTCGTGGGTGACCACGATCATCGTCGTGCCTTCTTGCGCCAGCTCGAGCATGACGTCGAGGACCTCTTTGATCATCTCAGGGTCCAGCGCCGACGTCGGCTCGTCGAACAGCATGACTTTCGGCTCCATGGCCAACGCCCGCGCGATCGCGGCACGCTGCTGCTGGCCGCCGGACAGCTCGGCCGGATACACCTGCGCCTTCTCGGCGATGCCGACCCGCTCGAGCAGGTCCATCGCGCGTTCGCGGGCCTGCGCCTTGCTGAGCTTGCGCACCTTGATCGGTCCGAGCGTGACGTTGTCGAGCACGGTCTTGTGGGCGAACAGGTTGAACGACTGGAACACCATCCCGACGTCGGCGCGCAGCCGCGCGAGCGCCTTGCCCTCCTCCGGCAGCGGCACCCCGTCGATGGCGATCCGGCCGCTGTCGATCGGCTCGAGCCGGTTGATGCAGCGGCACAGCGTCGACTTGCCCGAGCCCGACGGTCCGATGACGATCACGACCTCCCCGCGCTCGACCGTCAGGTCGACGTCGCGCAGGACGTGGAGGTCGCCGAAGGACTTGTTGACCTCTTCGACGACGACCAGGGCGTCGTTGCCCACCGTGCCTCCTTGATCGGCGCCGGTCGCGCCGGCGCCGCGAGAACGTAACAGACGGCTGGCCGTGAGACGTCAGGATTGCCAAGACAGCGGCAGCCCGTGGGCGCCGGCGGTCGCAAGGAGTTGGTCGTCGCCGCCCGGCCACGTCGTCAGGCGCACCGCCATCGCGTGCAGCGCCGGCTCGGGCTCCATGCGCAGCCACGCGAGCGGCGCCGCGACGGTCGCGCCGGCGGCCGCGCGCGCGAGTGCGGCGTGCATCGCCGCGCGGTCGCCGTCTGACAGGTACTGCCACACGGCCGAGTGGTAGACGACCGTCGCCGCCCCGTCGGTCGGCTCGGCGAGTCGCTCCGGCAGCCAGTCAGCCACGGTGGCGGCCGCGACCGTGGCCGGAACGCGGGCCGCGACCCGCAGCGCCGCGGCCAGCCGCTCGAACCGCTCGGTCTGGTCGGCCCACATCGACGCGGACAGCGCGAAGCGCCCGTCGTCGCTGCGCGGGTCCACCGGCCGCGGGTCGCAGCCTTCACGGCTCGTCACGGTGACCGGCGTGGCGAGCAGCGCCGCCGGCACCTCCCACCGGCCGGCGACCACGACCTCCGCAGCCGGGTCGCCCCACGTCCGTTCGCCGTCGACGTAGCGGTAGTGGTCCCAGCGCAGGTTGAGCCCCGCGCTCGCCCCGACCTCCAGCAGCCGCAGCGGCCGCCGCGACGCGGCCGCGACGGTGAGAAAGCCAGGCACCAAGGCGGCGCAGCGGCCGACCTCGTTGGTCTGGCACGGCAGCGCGACGAGCGGGGCCAGGTCGTCGCGCCGCTCGGCGAGCAGCGCCAGGAACGCGTCTGCGGCGCCATGGATACCGGCGGTGCCGCCGACCGACGGGTAGTGCAGCGCCAGCGCGGGAGCTCGCCGCGTCAGCACCAGCCGGTGCACCGCCGCCATGAGCCGCAACGCGAGGGCGTCACCCGTATCGCGCGTGGCGGCGTCGCCCAGGACGTCCCACGCCGGGCCCTCGGCGACGACGTCGGCGCTCGCGGCGCGCAGCAGCGTCGCGTACAGCGGCGACCCGAGCGACGCGCATGAGCGGGCCTGCTCGGCGAGCTTCCACGCGGTCCAGTCACGCAGGCTCGCGGTCGCGTCCGGCGGGGTCGGCGCGCCGGCGGGTCCCGGCATACTGGCGGTCATGCCCTCCCTCGCCGCCGGCGCGCTGGTGTTCACGACGTCCGCCGCGGTGCTGGTCTTGGAGATCCTCGCCGGGCGACTGCTCGCACCCTACGTCGGCGTGACGCTCGAGACCTACACCGGAATCATCGGCGTCGTCCTCGCCGGCATCTCCCTGGGCACCTGGTACGGGGGGCGGCTCGCCGACCGCGTCGACCCCCGTGCGCTCCTCGGCCCGATGGTCATGCTCGGCGGCGCCCTGGCGTTGTGCGCGGTGCCGGCGATCCGCTTCTTCGGCCTGGCGCGGCTCGGGGGCGGGCCGGTGGGCGTCGTGACGTTGTCGACCGTCGGCTTCTTCGCGCCGGCGACCGTGCTGTCGGCGGTGTCGCCGACCGTCGTCAAGCTGCAGCTCGCCGACCTCGCCGAGACCGGACGCGTCGTCGGTCGCCTGTCGGCGCTGGGCACCGCGGGGGCGATCGCCGGAACCTTCGTCACCGGCTTCGTGCTCGTCGCGGCATGGCCGACGCAGCCGATCGTGCTCGGCGTCGGCGTGGCGCTGCTCGTGGTCGGGGCGGTGCTGACCGCGACGCTGCGGCGCGGTGGCCGCGGGTCGGCCGCAGGCCCGCTGCTGCTCGCCGGGATCGCCGGCGGTCTGACGCTGGTGCTGTCGAGTCCATGCGAGTACGAGAGCGCCTACTTCTGCGCGCGGGTGGTCGACGACCCCGCGCGGGCGACGGGACGGACGCTGGTGCTGGACACGCTGCGCCACAGCTACGTCGACCTCGCCGACCCGACGCATCTCGAGTTCAGCTACGCACAGATCATGGGCGACGTGCTCGCGACCGTCGCGCCGGGCGACGAGCCCGTCGACGCGCTGCACGTCGGCGGCGGCGGGTTCAGCCTGCCGCGGTATCTCGCCGCGACCCGCCCCGGCAGCGACAGCCTGGTGCTCGAGCTCGACCCGGCGCTGGTGCGCCTGGCCCGCAACGAGCTCGGGCTGCGGACCGGCCCGGACCTGCGGGTGCGTGTCGGCGACGCGAGGGTCGGGCTGCGCACGGCGCCCGACGACGCCTACGACGTCGTCATCGGCGACGCCTTCGGCGGGCAGGCGGTCCCATGGCACCTGACGACCCGCGAGTTCACCGAGCAGGTGCGCCGGGTGCTGCGGCCCACGGGCACGTACGCGATCAACCTCATCGACTATCCCCCGCTGGGCTTCGCGCGGGCGGAGGCGGCGACGCTGCGCGACGTGTTCCGCCACGTCGCGGTCATCGCGCCGCCGGCGCGGATCGACGGGACCGAGGGCGGCAACTTCGTCCTCGTCGCCTCGGACGCCCCCATCGACGTCGCGGCGATCCAGGCGCGCAACGACGACCGCGGTGACGACGACGAGGTGGCCACCGGCGCGCGCCTGGACGCCTTCATCGGCAACGCCCGGGTGCTGACCGACGACTTCGCGCCCGTCGACCAGCTGCTCAACCCGCGGACATGACTGGCGGCGTCACACGGTGCCGAAGCGGCGGCTGCGGCGCTGGAACTCGGCGACCGCCGCGTAGAGGTGCTCGCGGCCGAAGTCGGGCCACAACACGTCGGTGAACACCAGCTCGGCGTAGGCCGCCTCCCACAGCAGGAAGTTCGACAGCCGCTGCTCGCCCGACGTCCGCACGAGCAGGTCGACGTCGGGCGCGCCGGGGGTGTAGAGGCGGGCCTGGATCGCCCGGGCGTCGACGCGGTCGGGGCGCAGGGCGCCGTCGGCGACGTCGTGCGCGACGGCGCGGGCAGCATCGACGAGCTCCGTGCGGCCGCCGTAGTTGAACGCGACCTGCAGGGTCAGCCGGCGGTGGCGGGCGGTGCGCGCCTCGGTCGACTCGATCATCCGCACCAGCCGCCGCGGGACGGGACGCCCGCGCCGGCCGATGAAGCGGACCCGCACCTCGCGCTCGTCCAGCTCGCCGGCGCGGCGCAGCAGCAGGTCACGGTTGAAGTTGAGCAGGAACGCGACCTCGGTCGGGGGGCGCTTCCAGTTCTCCGTCGAGAACGCGTACACCGTGAGCCAGCGCAGTCCCAGCGCCAACGCGCCTTCGACGGTGTCGAACAGGGCGGTCTCGCCCTGCTCGTGCCCGGCGTTGCGCGGCAGTCCGCGCTGCCCTGCCCAGCGGCCGTTGCCGTCCATGATCACGCCGACGTGCGCCGGCAGCCGCGAGCGGTCGACGGCGTCGAGCGACGTCACCGCGGCACGAGCTGCCAGGCGCGCAGCGGCTGGCCGAGGTGGTAGGTCAGAAAGCTGTTGACCAGCGCGCTGGCGGCCCGGCGCAGGCGCGGCTCCGCGGCGGCGACGGCGAGTGCGTCCCAGTCGCGGCCGGCCAGCGCCGCGAGCAGCGCCACCACGCCGGCGTCCAGCGGCCGGCTACCCGTCGGGGCGCAGGCGCGACACAGGATGCCGCCGGCGGCGATCGAGAAGACGCGGTGGCGGCCCGGCACGCCGCAGCCCGCGCACGCCTCGAGGTCGGGGTGATAGCCGGCGAGCGAGGCGAGGCGCAACAGGTACGCGTCGAGGACGACACCCGGATACTCCGGATGGCGGGCGAGGGCGCGCAGGCCGTCGAGCACGAGCAGCACCAGGCGCGTCGAGCGCTCCTGCTCCTGGGCGACCCGGTCCGCCGCCTCCACCATCACCGCGGCGCAGGCGCTGAGCGCGAAGTCTTCGCGCACGGCGGTGAACGAGGTGATCAGCTCGGCTTGGGCGACGATGTCGAGGTTGCGGCCCTCGTAGAGCTGGAGGTCGACGTGGCTGTAGGGCTCGAGCCGCCCGCCGAACCGCGACCCGGGCCGGCGCACGCCCTTGGCGACGGCGCGCACCTTCCCCCGTCCGGGCGTCAGCAGCGAGAGGATGCGGTCGGTCTCGCCGAGCTTGTAGGTGCGCAGGACGATGCCCTGCTCCCGGTACAGCGCCATGGCGGCAAGGCTACGCGGCGGCGGGAACGCGCCACCGCAGGCGGTCGTCGTTCAGTAACCGAGGCGCCGCAGCTTGCGCGGATCGCGCTGCCATTCCTTCATCAGCTTCACCCGCAGGTCGAGGAAGACGCGCGCGCCGAGCAGCGGTTCCAGCTGCGCGCGGGCGCGCACACCGATGTCGCGCAGCACCGCGCCGCCGCGACCGATCACGATGCCCTTCTGCGAGTCGCGTTCGACGTAGAGCGTCGCCGCGACGACGGTCACGCCCTCGCTCTCGCCGGGGCCGAGCTCGTCGACGACGACGGCGATGGAGTGCGGAACCTCCTCGCGCATGACGGTGATCGCCTGCTCGCGCACGAACTCGGCGGCGAGCTGCTCGGTGGTCTGGTCCGACACCTGACCGTCGGGGAAGTACGCCGGTCCTTCCGGCAGCCGCGCCGCGATGAGCTCGACGAGGACGTCGACGTTGTCCCCCGTCGCTGCGGACAGCGGCACGATCTCCGCCCAGTCGCCGAGTGCCGCCAACCGCGACAGCTGCGGCAGCTGTTTGGCACGGGCGTACGCGTCGACCTTGTTGAGCACCGCGATCGTCGGCGTGGCGACCTCGCCGAGCAGCCCGGCGACGAAGGCGTCACCGCGACCGATACCGGCCGCGCCGTCGACCATGAACACGACGACGTCGACGCCCGACAGCGTCCCGCGCGCCACGTCGTTGAGCCGGTTGCCCAGCACCGTCTTCGGCTTGTGCAGTCCCGGCGTGTCGACGAACACCACCTGCATGCCGTCGCGGTGCAGCACGCCGCGGATGGCGTGACGGGTGGTCTGGGGCACCGGCGTGGTGATCGCGACCTTGGCGCCAACGACCGCGTTGAGCAGCGTCGACTTGCCGACGTTGGGCCGCCCGACGATGGCGCAGAAGCCCGAGCGCATCGGAGTCACGCGGCGCCCGCGACGTCAGGTCTGCTCGACGCGGGTGTCCGGCCGGAAGGCGTACTGGACGAACCAGAAGGTGTCGTCGTGCGCGGCCGGCTCCAGCTGCTCGCCGGCGAGCGGTCCCGCCACCGCCGTGCCGAGGACGTTCCAGCGGCTGCCGGTCGCATCGTCGACGAAGGTGTCGTCGCCCTCGGGGGTGAAGCGCAGCGCTTCGCCGTCGACCACCGGGGAGAACACGCCGGTCGCGCCGACGTCGGCGCCCTTGGGAATCTTCTCGGTGTCCAGCGCCGAGGCGGTGCCCGGCGTCCAGAAGACCACCAGCGGCTCGCCGTCGACCTGGGTGTCCACGACCCGATCCTCGCGCAGCCGGTCGAGCGGAACGGCGACCGCTTCGGCGTCGCGGTTGACGGTCACGACCCGCGCCATCTGCGGCAGCGGGCCGCCGGTCTCGCCCTCGAACAGAAACGGCGAGCCGCCGTCGTAGCCGACGTAGGGGTTGTTGCCGTAGGGCCGGCTGTGCCCGGTGTCACGCGACAGCACGTCGCCGTCGGGCCGCTGCTCACGGAAGGTCTGCCACGACACGATCGACGACGGCAGGCGCGTCAGCTCCTTGCCGAGCAGCTCGCCGACGATGGCCTCGCCCGTGAACTGCGCCCACAGCGTGCGGGTCGGCCGGTCGTACATCACGAGGTTCGACCGCCACAGCCGCCCCGACGTGCCGAAGTCGAGGACACGGCCGTCCACCACAGGGTCGAACGCCAGCCCGGAGTTGCACAGCGGGCAGTAGGTCACCAACAGCGGCCGCCCGCCGAGCGAGTCGTTGACGATCTCGTGGTAGGTCAGCAGCCGCAGCGGGTACGCCCGCGCCGCGTCGCCGACCTCGACGACCATGACGGGTTCGCGGTCCTCCAGCCACCGGTCGGCTTCGGCGATCGTCTCGTAGGCGGGGTCGTCGATGGGCGGAATGCCGTCGGGCGGCGGGCCGCCGGAGACGATTTCGTCCAGCGGCACCGACGACGGCGGCGGAGACGATGCCGCCGCCTCCACGTCCCAGAAGAACGGGGGCGGGGACGCGCTGGGGGCCGCGGTAGCGCGGCCGCGGCCGTGGGTTCGGCGGCCGGCGAGGCTTGCGCGGCGGGCGCGGGCGCCGGCGCCCCGGCCGGCGCGCAGGCGGCTGCGGCGAGCAGGAGGAGGAGCGCCACGGCGGCGACCACGTGTCGCCGCGCGGTGGATGTCACGGCGTGGTCACCGGCAGGCGGCGCACGAGCACCTTGGCGATCCGCCGGTCCTGCACGCGCTCGGCGGTCAGACGGATGCCCTCGACCTCGACCTGCTCACCTTGGTCGGGGACGTGGCCGAGCAGCCCGAACAGCAGCCCGCCGACGCTGTCCCACTCCGCGTCCGGCAAGTCGGTGCCGAGCAATGCGTTCAGCTCGTCGACCGGCAGGCGCGCGTCGAGGCGCCACGCGTCTTCGGCGAGCTCCTCGACGAGCGCCTCCTCGCGGTCGTACTCGTCGACGATCTCGCCGACGATCTCCTCGAGGATGTCTTCGATGGTCACGATCCCCACCGTAGCCCCGTACTCGTCGACGACCACGGCGAGGTGCACCTTCTCGGCCTGCAGCTCGCGCAGCAGCGCGTCGACCGGCTTCAGCTCGGGGACGAAGTGGGCGGGGCGCAGCAGGTCGTGCCACGGGCCGTCCTCGCCGCTGTCGTGCAGCCGACCGAGGACGTCCTTGGCGTAGACGAGCCCGACGATGCGGTCGCGGTCGCCGGAGAAGACCGGCAGCCGCGAGTGTCCGGCGCGCAGAATCGTCTCGACGACGTGGGCGAGGCTGTCGTCGTGGGAGACCATCACCATGTCGGGGCGGGGGACCATGATCTCGCGCACGACGGTGTCGCCGAGCTCGAAGATCGAGTGGATCATCGCGCGCTCGGACTCCTCGATCACCTCGTCGGACTCCGCGACGTCGATCATCTCGCGGATCTCGTCCTCGGTGACGAACGGCCCCTTCTTGAGGCCCTTGCCCGGGGCGATGACGTTGCCCGCCCAGATCAGCAGCGCCCCGAGCGGGGCCAGCGGTCGGACGAACAGCAGCACCCACCGCGCCGTGCGCAGCGCGACCTGGTCGGTGCGCTGGACCGCGAGGGTGCGCGGTGCGACCTCGGCACCGACGAACAGCGCCGCGACCGCCACGACCGACGCGACCGGCACCGTCGCCGCGCCGCTGAGAAACCGGTCGACGACGACGGTGATGAGCGCGACGGCGACGACCTTCAGCGCGAGCACCAGCAGCGCGAGGTTGTTCACCGTGCGGGCGGGGTCCTCCATGAGCCGCACGACGCGCGCGGCACCGGGCCGTCCGTCGTCGAGCAGGCGCTGCGCGCGGTGCAGGCTCATCCGCGACAGCGCCGTCTCGGCGGCGCCGAACAGCGCGGCGGCGAGCACCAGGAACAGCGCCGCGAGCAGCGCGTAGCCGTCGGCAGCGGTCACCGTCGCCGGTTCCGCGGCGGCGTTCACCGCGCCACCCGGTCGGCGTCGCGAAAGCCGGCGAGCAGGCGATCGGTCAGGCCGAACATCGCGTCGCGCTGCGCAGGCTCGGCGTGGTCGTGGCCGAGCAGGTGGAGGATCCCGTGGACGACGAGCAGGTCGATCTCGGCCTGGGTCGTCGTGCCGTGCGCCGGCGCCTGCGCGGCGGCGACCTCAGGGCAGACAACGACGTCGCCGAGGATCGCCGGCTCGCCGGGGCGGGTCTCGCCGGGGACGTCCATCGGGAACGCGAGGACGTCGGTCGGCCCTTCGGTGTCCATGTGGTGCGCGTTGAGCTGCGCGATCGAGGTGCGGTCGACGCACAGCACCGACAGCTCCATCGCCTCTGGCACGCGCTGCGCGGTGAGCACGTACGACGCGAGCCGGCGCAGCCGGTCGCTGTCCACCGCGTGCTCCTGCTCGTCGGCGACGAACACGGCCATCAGCCGTCTCCGGGTCGAGCGCCGACGGGCAGGAGCGGGCGTTTCGCCCCGTCAGCCGGTCCCGGTTTGGCGCCCTCAGCCACGGCCGCCCCCGGCGTCGCCTTGGGCTTCGTCGAACAGCGCGTACGCCTCGACGATCTCCTGGACGATGCGGTGACGCACGACGTCGCGCGGGCTGAGCTCGCAGAACGCCACGCCGTCGATGCCGCGCAGGATGTCGCGGACGACGCGCAGACCGGAGCGGCGGCCGCTGGGCAGGTCGACCTGCGTCACGTCGCCGGTGACGACCGCTTTCGAGCCGAACCCGAGCCGGGTCAAGAACATCTTCATCTGCTCGGCGGTGGTGTTCTGCGCCTCGTCGAGGACGACGAAGCTGTCGTTGAGCGTGCGCCCGCGCATGAACGCCAGCGGCGCCACCTCGATCGTCCCGCGCTCCATGAGCAACGCCAGCTGCTCGGCGTCCATCATGTCGTGGAGGGCGTCGAACAGCGGGCGCAAGTACGGGTCGATCTTCTCGAACAGCGTGCCGGGGAGAAAGCCCAGCCGCTCCCCCGCCTCCACCGCGGGGCGCGTGAGGATGATCCGGTTGACGTCCTTGCGCTTGAGCGCGAGGACGGCCATGGCCATCGCCAGGTACGTCTTGCCGGTGCCGGCCGGACCGATGCCGAACACGACGGTGTTCGTGCGGATCGCGTCGAGGTAGCGCTTCTGACCGAGCGTCTTGGGGCGGATGGCGCGACCGCGGTGGGTGAGCGCCTCGTCGGACAGCACGTCGGCCGGCGACGGGTGCTCGGCGCGCTGGAGCATCGCGATGGTCGCCGAGACGTTCGCCTCGTCGAGACCCTGGCCGCGGTCGAGCAGCTTGACCAGTTCGTCGAACAGGTGGACGACCTTGGCCGCCTCGGCGTCGTCGCCGGTGACCGTCACGTCGTTGCCGCGCACGAGGATGTCGACGGCGAAGGCCCGCTCGACGAGTTTGAGCAGCTCGTCACGGCTGCCGAGGATGCTGACCATCGGGTGGTGGCCGGGGACGGTGGTCTTCAGCGTCGTCGTGCTCGGCAAGGACTCGCTCGGTGTCGCAGTGTGGCGGACGCGACTATTGTGCGCCCTGCGAGAAGCTGGCGCACCACCTCGCCCCGGGGCTCAGGCGAGCACGGTGCTGCGGGGATACGCGACGCCGGGGTCGGTGAGCACGTTGACGAGGTACGGCACGCCAGCGGCGAAGGCGCGCTGGAGGGCGGGGCGCAGGTCGGCGGCGCGCTCGACCGTCTCGCCGGCGCCCCCGAGCGCGCGGACGACGTCGTCGTAGCGCAGCCCCGGTTGGAGGTCGGCGGCGGCGTCCCAGCCGCTGTAGAGCTGCTGCATCGGGTACTTCTCGAGCGCCCAGATGCCGTTGTTGCCGACGACCATCACCACCGGCAGCCGGTGGCGGACCAGGGTGTCGACGTCCATCAGGCCGAATCCGGCGGCGCCGTCGCCGAGCAGCAGGCACACCTGCGTGTCGGGCCGTGCGAGCCGCGCGGCGGCGGCGTAGCCGATGCCGGTGCCGAGGCAGCCGTACGGACCGGGGTCGAGCCAGCAGCCCGGGGTGTAGCTGTCGACGAGCTTGCCGGCGAACGACACGAAGTCGCCACCGTCGCCGATGACGACCGCGTCTCGGTCGAGCAGCGGGCGTAGGGCGGCGTAGACCGCGGCGGGGTGAATGGGACCGTCGCCGGCGGGCTCGGCCGACTCGTCGGCGCGTTTGCTCGCCTCGACGTCGCGCAGCCGGTCGACCCAGGCGCGGCGCTCGGGGCCGGTGTCCCCCGCGGCCTGCGCCAGGCCGGTGAGCGCGGCGACGAGGTCACCGCCGACGCCGGCGGCCAGCTCGACGTGTCGCGCGACGCCGTGCGGGGTGTCGGCAACGTGGACCACCTTCGCCTCGCCGAAGCGGCCGAAGCCGAGGCGGAAGTCCAGCGGCGTGCCGACGACGACCACGAGATCGGCCTCGGCCAGCGCGGTGCTGCGGGCGCGCGAGACGACCAGCTCGTGGTCCGCGGGCAGGCAGCCGCGACCCATGCCGTTGAGCAGCACCGGCGCCCCGGCCGTCTCGGCGAGGTCGCGCAGCGCTTCCCACGCCCCGGCGAACCACACGTCGGTCCCGCCGACGAGCACGGGCCGGCGTGCCGCCCGCAAGGCCGCCCCGGCGGTGGCGAGCGCGTCGACGTCGACTTCGACCGGTTCGGGCGGCGACCACGCCGGAACGGTGCCCTCGTCGGCGGGGGTGAACACGACGTCCATGGGGATGTCGACGAACGCGGGGCCACGGTGCGCCGTCCCGGCGGTCCGCAGCGCGGCCATGACGTCGGCGGCGACCTCCCCCGGAGCGGTCGCCGTGGCGGCGTGCTTGGTCAACGGGGCGAGGAACTCGACGTGGTCGAGCTCCTGCAGGCTGCCCGACCCCCACGTCGCGAGGGGGGCGCGGCCGCCGATGACCAGCACCGGACTGCCGCTGAACTTCGCGCTCGCGACGGCGCTCACGCCGTTGGTGACGCCGGGGCCGGCGGTCAGCGCCGCGACCTGCGGGCGGCGGGTGAGCTTGGCGAGGCCCTCGGCCGCGAACGCGGCCGCCTGCTCGTGGCGCGTGTCGACGATGCGCACGCCCTCGTGGCGGCAGCCGTCGTACAGCGGGAACAGGTGGCCGCCCGACAGCGTGAACAGATGCTCGATGCCCGCGGCGCGCAACGCGCGGACGGCGAGATGGCCGCTGGCGAGTTCGGTCATGGCCGGGGAGCGTAGCGATCGCCGCCGGCGGGGCAGTCGTGGGTCAGCGCGTCACCGCCGCGTCGCCCAGTAGACATCGGTCCGGTACGGCAGCGTCACCAACCCGTCGACCGCGTTGCGGGCGACCACGGCGTCGATCCGCGCCATCACGTCGTCGTGCCGAGCCGGCGGAAGCGCCGCGACCGAGCTGATCGACGCGAAACGATCGTGCAGCGTCGTGACGTCGCCGACCTGCCGGTGGTGGACGGTCGCGTGCTGGAGCGGCGTGAAGCGGTCGTCGTTGCGGAACGGCTCGCGCCAGGCGCCGGTTCGGTAGCTCGGCGCGTCACCGTGCACCGCATCGAGGATCTCGTCGATCTCGGCGACCCACGGCGACGTAACGTCGCGGGCGTTCCACACCAGGCCGAGGCCGCCCCCCGGTCGGAGCGCACGCGCGATCTCGGACACCGCCGGACCGGTGGCGAACCAGTGGAACGCCTGGCCGGCGACGACCGCGTCCACGCTGCCGTCCCCGACCGGCAGTGCCTCGGCGACGGCGTCGAGCGTCGTGACGCCGGGCACCCGTTCGACGAGAACGCGGCGCATGTCGGCAACCGGTTCAACGGCGGTCACGGAGGCGCCGGTGGCCGCGAGGTGACGAGTCAGCTTGCCGGTGCCGGCGCCGAGCTCGAGGACTGCCACGCCGGGTCCCAGCCCGAGGTGCCGGACGAGCAACGCAATCGCGTCCTGCGGGTAGCCGGGGCGGCCGCGGTGGTAGGCGTCGCCGGCCGACGCGAACCCGGCCGCCGCGAGCAGATGCATCGCGGCCACGCCGCGAGACGACGGCTGATCACCCAACCCGGGTCAACCGGCGACACCGGCAGCGCCGAGGTGGCGCAGCGCCGTGCGGACGGTGTCGGCGACGGCGTCGAGCTCGGCGGGGTCGGGGTTCGGGTCGGCGTTGGCGAAGTCGAGGTCGTGGACGCCGTCGATGGGCACGAGGTGGACGTGGACGTGGGGCACCTCGAGGCCGGCGAGCATCATGCCGACCTTCGCCGGCTGGTAGGCGCGCTGCAACGCCGCCCCGACGGTCTGCGACACCGCGGCGAGGTGGGTCCACAACGCCGGGTCGAGGTCGATCCAGTGGACGACCTCGTCGCGGGGCACGACGAGCACATGGCCGGCGCGCAGCGGGTTGACCGACAGGAAGCCGACGCAGCGGTCGTCGCGCCACACGAACCGGGCGGGCAACTCGCCGGCGATGATCCGGCTGAACACCGACGCCACGGTTAGACCTCGGTCGTCCCGGGGCCCCCCGCGTCGCCCGGCTCGTGGCGAAGCGCCGGTGGCCGTTCGTGCGCGGGGCGCCCGCAGTCGCACTCCCCCGCGGCGCCGGCGGCCTTCTTCGCCATGCCGAGCGTCGGCAGGATCGTCGTGCCCGGCGGGGTCTCCAGCCGCACCTCGCCGCAGCGTGGGCACACGGCCTGGTTGCGAGGGGTCTCCATCCCCGCACCGTACCCCTCGGGGACCACGACGCCGAGCGCGCGGACCAGGAAGGCGACGACGTCGGCACGCTCGGCGATGAGCTTGCCGGTCGGCTTGCCGGCACCGTGGCCCGCGTCGACCTCAACGCGCAGCAGCACCGGCGCGTCGCCGCCCTGCGCCGCCTGCAGCGCCGCGGCGAACTTGTAGGAGTGCGCCGGCACGACGCGGTCGTCGTGGTCGCCGGTCGTCAGCAGCGTCGCCGGATACGCGGTGCCGGGGCGCAGGTTGTGCAACGGCGAGTACGCGTACAGCCACGCGAACTGCTCGGGGTCGTCGGCGCAGCCGTAGTCGCTGGCCCAGCCCCAGCCGATCGTGAAGGCGTGGAACCGCAGCATGTCGAGGACGCCGACCTCGGGCACCGCGGCGCCGAACAGCTCGGGCCGTTGGGTCAGGCACGCCGCCGCGAGCAGCCCGCCGTTGGAGCGGCCGTGGATCGCGAGCCGCGCCGGGCGCGTCCAGCCGGAGGCGATCAGCTCCTGGGCGACCGCGATCGCGTCGTCGAAGACCTGCTGCTTGGCGTCGAGCCGCCCCGCATCGTGCCAGGCGTTGCCGTACTCGCCGCCGCCGCGAAGGTTCGCCACGGCGAGGACGCCGCCCAGCTCGAGCCAGGCGAGCCACTCGCTGCGGTAGCCGGGGGTGACGGGGATCCGGAAGCCGCCGTAGCCGTAGAGCCACACCGGCCGGTTGCCGTCGGACTCGACGTCTCGGCGCCGGACGAGGAACACCGGCACGGCGGCGCCGTCGCTGCTGCGCACGAAGCGCTGCTCGGTGACGAACTCGCCGTCGACCGGCAGCGCCGGCCGGTGCAGCAGCCGCGTGTCGCCCGTCGCGACGTCGTGCAGGTAGACAGCGGGCGGAGCGGTGAACGTGGCGAAGGTGAAGCAGCACTCCGGTGCCTCCGGTCGGCCGGTCACGGCGTCGACCGCGCCGAGCCCCGGCAGGGCCAGCTCGCCGCGCGGTTGGCCGTCCAGCGCGAACCAGCGTAGGCGGTGTGCTGCGTCGACGAGGTAGACGCCGAGCAGGCGCCCGCCGACCAGCGTCACCCGTTCGAGCGTCTCGCCACTTTCGGGGACGACTTCTCGCCAGGCGCTGCGCTCGGGCGCCGCGGGGTCGATCGCGACGACGCGGCCGAACGGCGCGGCGGCGTCGGTGCGGAACAGCAGCGCGTCGCCGTCCGTGCCGGCGAACGCATAGTCGGCGTCGCCGTCGCCGAGCAGCATCGTCACCTCCGCCCCGGGGCGGGTCAGGTCGAGCAACGCCACCCGGCTCGTGGGGTGGGTGCCGTGCCAGACCGTGATGACGAGCCAGCGACCGTCCTTGCTGACCTGGGGATCAAATCCCCACTCGGGCTCGTCGGGTCGGGCGTAGGCCACCGCGTCAACGCCGGTGTCGCCGAGCCGGTGAAAGCGCAGGCGCTGGTTCCGATTGATCTGCTCGTGCGCTTGTCCGGGGGCGGGCGGGTCGTACGCCGCGTACCAGAAGCCGCTGCCGTCGGGCGCCCAGGCGGCGGTCGAGAACTTGCTCCACTCGACGAGGTCGGGCAGGTCCTGGCCGCTGGGGACGTCGCGCACCCGCCAGGTCATCCAGTCCGAGCCCTGGGCGCTGGTGGCGTAGGCAAGCCGGCGGCCGTCGTCGCTGACCGCCAACCCCGTCAACGCGACGGTGCCGTCGTCTGACAGCCCGTTGGGGTCGAGCAGCACCTCGCCGGCGGCGTCGGGCGCCGGCATCGTCCACAACACGTCCTGGTCCTGCAGCCCGGTGTTCCGCAGCTGGAACCACCGCCCCCCGCGCTGCCACGGCGCGCCGGCACGGGGGTGGTCGGTCAGCGCAGCGAGGCGCGAGCGGGTCGCATCGCGCGCCGGGACTTCAGCCAGCCACGCGTCGGTCAGCGCGTTCTGCGCCGCGACCCACGCCCGCGTCTCGGGCGCGTCGACGTCCTCGAGCCAGCGGTACGGGTCCGCGACCGTTGTCCCGTGGTAGTCGTCGACCTGCTCGACGGTCGGCGTGCGTGGATACGGCAGTCCAGTCATACCGGCACCGTAGCCGCCTGGCGCGGTTCAGCGCCCCGGCCGCCGTGCCGATACTTCTCACTCAAGACGGCGACGTGGGGACGCGGTGGTCGAGGGCTGGTCGGTTGGGCCGGGGCGCGCTGCGCCGCCGACGGGCGACGTCGAGTTTGCGCTCGCCGACGCGCCCGCCGGTCGGCTGTTCGCGCTGCTGACCGCCGCGGTGCTGCTCGCCGGAGCGCCGACCGCGGCACTGCGACTGCCGCCGCTCGCGGGTGGACTGCTGTTGCTGGCGGGCGTGGCGGTCGGCGCGGGCCTTGCTCGCCTGGCGACCGCGCGCACCGCGACGTTGCGCGTCGCCCCGCACGCGCACGTGCTGAGTGCGCCGGCGCTGCGCGCGCCTCTGGTGGTGCCGCGCGCCGCCGTCCGCGCGGTCGTCGTCGACCCGGTCGCCGCGCGAGAGCGTCGCGCCGGCGGCGCCAACGCCCGGGTGGCCGCGCGGGGAGCGGAGCATCAGGCGAGCCGAACCGGCGACCCAGAGCAGCCGTGGTGGCCGGTCGACCTCGCGCCCCATCTGCCGCTCGGCGACGCGACGGTGACCGGTCCAGCGGCTGTCCCCAACGTCGCTGTCGTCTTGCACGCCCCGGTCGCGCTGCCGACGACTTGGCCGGCGTGGCTGCTGTCGCGGCTGACCGGCTCGCTGACCGAGCCGGTCGCCCGCCCGGGCACGGTCGTGGGCGGCGTGCTGCTGCGCGCGGCCGACCCGCTCGCGGTCGCGGCCGCCCTCGGCGACGCGGCCCCGACCGGTCCGCTCGACTCGCCGACGGTCGCCGCCTTCGCGCCACGTCGGACGGCGGTGCGGCGGCGCGCGATCACGCTCGGCGTCGCCGCGGCGGTCGTCGTCGGTGGTGTGGGCGTCAGGGGGTCGACGCGCTGCGCGGCGGTGGCACGTGCGACACCACGGCGGCGCTCGTCGCGACGGGGCGAGCGCAGCCCGGTTTCCGAGCGTCCGCAGCCGTGGCACGGCTGGACACGCTGTTGCCGAGCGCCGACGGCGTCGCCGAGTTCGCGGGCACCGCGCCGGTGCAGCGCGGACTGACGGTCGACGACGCCGCCGCGGCGCACGGCGACACCGCCCGCGCGCGTGCGGCGATGGACACCCTGGGGTGGAGCGGCGGTAAGCGCCGCGAGTGGTACCGCGGGGCGAGGACGTGGATGGCGGTCCAGGTCGAGCAGCTCGCCGGCGAGGCGGAGGCGTTCGACTACGACCTCTTCGCGCTGCTCGACGCATGCCACGACGCCGCGGCCGCCTACGCCGTGCCCGGACTGGCCGACGCCGTCGGGTTGCGACTGCGCCGCCCCGGCGGCGTCGTCGAGCGTGTGTCGTTCGTGCGGGGTGCGCGCCGCTACACCGTCGAGGTCGCCGGCGCGCAGCAGCCGGACGCCGCCACCGTCACCGCCCTCGCCGTCGCGGCGGCGAGCGTCGCACGCTGATCGCGGCCGTTACCCGAACAGCCCGTGGTGGTAGCGCACCGCGCTGACCGCGACGAGCGCCGCGGTCTCGGTGCGCAGCACCGTGGGACCGAGGGACGCGTGCGGCAGCCCGGTGTCGGCGACCTCTTCGGGCGTGAGACCACCCTCCGGGCCGATGCCGACGATGAGCTCGTCGGGCGCGCCGAGGTCGTCAAGGACCCGGCGCAGCGGGACGCCCGACTCCTCCCAGCACACGACGCCGGTCGCCCCGGCGCCGAAGGCGTCGACCCACGCGCCGACCTCGTCGATCCGCGGCAGCCGCGCCCGCCGGCTCTGCTTCGCCGCCGCGAGCGCGACGGCCCGCCAGCGCGCGACCGCCTTGGCGGCCCTGGTCGAATCGAGACGCAGCTCGCTGCGCGCGCTCGACACGGGCACGATCCGGTCGGCGCCGACCTCAGTGAGCCGCTGCACGACCTCGTCGAGCTTGCGACCCCGCGGCAACGCGTGGACGACGGTCACCCGCGGCCGCGTCGCGGCGACGTCGCGGCGGTCGGCGAGCGCGACGGTGGCGCCGGTCTCGTCGGCGCTGACGAGCCGCCCCTGCCACACCGCCCCGGTGCCGTCGGCGACGCTGACCGGGTCGCCGCGCCGGGCGCGCAGGACGCGGGTGAGGTGGTGGGCGTCGTGTCCGCCCAGCGTCGCGGTGTCCCCGTCGACCGCCTCAGGGGCGACGAAGAAGTGCGGCCCGTCCACCCTGTCAGGCGACGACCGCGTCCGGCGTGGTCACGCGGGCACCGTCACGATCCGAACGCCTCGCGCAGGCGACCGAGCAGGCTCTTGCCGTCGGGGGACGTGGCGCCCAGTTGCTCACCGCGCAGCTCGGCGAAGCGGCGCAGCAGCGCCTCCTGCTCGTCGTCGAGGTGGCGGGGGTCTCGACCCGGCAGTGGACGTGGAGCGACCCGCGCGCGCCGCCGCCGGACAGCTTCGGCATGCCGGCGCGGCGGACGGTGAGCACGGCGCCGGACTGGGTGCCCGGCGGCACGCGCAGCGTCTCGTCGCCGTGCAGCGTCGGGACGGTCACGTCACCGCCGAGCGCCGCCTGCGCCATGGACAGCGCGAGCTCGCAGTGCAGGTCGTTGCCGTCGCGGGTGAACACCCGGTGCGGCCGCACCCGCACGCGCACGTAGAGGTCGCCGGTCGGTCCACCCTGACGCCCCGCCTCCCCGCGGCCGGTGACCCGCAGACGGGTTCCGTCGTCGACGCCGGGGGGCACGTCGACGGTGACGGTCTCGCTGGTCTGGCGCCGGCCTTCGCCACCGCAGCCCTCGCACGGGTTCGTCAGCCGCTCCCCGCTCCGCCGCACGTCGGACACGCGGTCGTCGTCAGCATCTGGCCGAACACACTGCGCGTGACCTGCTGCACGGCGCCAGCGCCGCTGCACGTCTCACAGGTGACGGGCCGCGAGCCCGGTGCCGCCCCGCTGCCGTCGCACACGTCGCAGGTGCGCGCGACGGTGACGTCGAGGTCGCGGCGTACACCCTCGGCGGCGTCTTCCAGCGTGATCGTGACGTCGACGATCGCGTCGCGTCCCGGCTGCGGGCCCGCGCGGCCGGGGCGCCGCCCCCGCCGAAGCCACCGCCGAAGCCGCCGCCGCCGAAGAACGCGTCGATGAGGTCACCGAGGTCGCCGAACCCGCCGAACGGGTCGCCGCCGCGACCGCCGGGCCGCGCGGGTCGCCGTAGCGGTCGTAGTTGGCCCGTGCCTGCGGGTTGCGCAACACCTCGTAGGCGGTCGTCAGCTCCTTGAACTGCTCCTCGTCGCCGCCGGTGTCGGGGTGCAGGGTGCGCGCACGCTGGCGGTACGCCCGCTTGATGGCCTCGTCGTCGGCGTCGCGGGCAACGCCGAGGATCTCGTACAGGTCGCGCACGGCGGAACGGTCCGATCGGGACGGGGGCGGTCAGGCGCCGCCGGTGAGCTCGGCCAGCGCCTTCTCCAGCGACGAGGCTACCGCCTGCACCGCCGCGAGCGTCCTGGGGTAGTCCATGCGCGTCGGCCCCAGCACGCCCAACGACCCGGCCGACCCGCCGGCCGTCTCGTAGCGCGCGGCGACGACCGAGCACGCGGCCAGCTCGACCAGCGGCAGCTCGCCGCCGATGCGCACGCCGGGGTCGCCCTCCGCCAGGGTGTCGCGCAGCATCTGGAGCACGACGACCTGTTCCTCGAGCGTCTCGACGACGTTTTTGACCTGCTCGAGACGGTCGAAGTAACCGGCGCCGGCGATGTTGGCGGTCCCGCCGACGAACACCTGCTCGCCCGACGGTCCACCGCCGATGCCTGACCGAACCGCGCCCGCCACCGCGTCGACGAGCGGGCGCACCTCGGTCGGGGCACCCGACGCGACGCCGGCGATGACGTCGGGCGCCTGGTCGAGGCGCAGGCCGGCCGCGGCCTCGTTGACCGCGTGGCGCGCGCGCTGCACGTCGTGCTCGGCGACGGGCGCGTCGAGGTCGAGCATGCGCTTCTCGACGCGACCGGTGTCGACGATCACCACCGCCATCACGCTGGTGGGCGCGAGCTGGACCAGCTCGACGTGACGCAGCCGGCTGCGGTCAAGGCGCGGGGCGACGACGAGCGCCGCGAAGCGGGTGAGGCGCGACAGCGCCGACGACGTGCGCCGCAGCAGGTCCTCGAGGTCCGACGAGCCGAGCAGCAGCCCCTCGAGCGCGGCGGCCTGCTCGGGTTGCAGCGGCGCCGCGGCGGTCAGCGTGTCGACGAAGTAGCGGTAGCCCTTGTCGGTGGGCACCCGCCCCGCCGAGGTGTGCGGGTGGGTGATGAAGCCGGCCTCCTCCAGCGCCGCCATGTCGGAGCGCACCGTCGCCGCCGACACCCCCAGGCTGTGGTCCTCGACGAGTCGCTTCGACCCGACCGGCTCCCCCGCGCGCACGTAGTCCTGCACGATCGCCTTGAGGATCGCGGACTTGCGCTCGTCGAGCGCTGGCACGCCACCTCCTTCTCCTTCGGTGGATCCCGACCTACAGCCATGATGGGCCGTTCGGTGTCCGCCTGCTCATGCCCGCCCACCCGGCATAGGGGCGCCGTGGGCACAGAGTCTACGTCGGAATCGGTCTGCGGTTCGTGTCGGGCCCCGGTAATCAAAGACCATCGACACCGGTCGGGTCACGCCTGGCTCCCAGCGATCGACACTCTCAGCCTTTATCTTCGGCAACACGACCACCTGCTCGTAACGTCGCCCTGATACGAGAGCGAGATCCGCTCAGGCGAGCGCCCGTCGACAAATCTGATCCATCAACGCCAACAGCGACGATGCCGCACGATCGCGTGGGCCGCGACCGATCGCGCAACCACAACTCGGAAACGAAAACACTCGGAAGTCGCCGCCGCTTCGGCGTCGCGACACGGAATCTTCCCCACCGACCTCGAAGCTGGATTGCTAGCCCAGCAGGCCACCGAGGGTTCGCCAGCGCCCAGGCTGGCCGTCGATCAAGACCGATCGCGGCTGTCCGGCGCAGACCCGCGTTTCTCACGAACACCTTTCTCGGGTGGCACCGCCGTCGTCGAGGGGGAGGCCGGCCGGCGACGGCGCAGGAACGCCGTCGACGAGCATCCGCAGGACCAGAGCCCCGATCTGCGCCTCGCTCCACGACGGCGCGGGGTCGCCGGTGAGCGCAGGCCGGTGAGCGCCGCTCGGTGGCGCTGACCGGTCAGCGCGCCTGCGACCGGCGCGCCTAGCGACCGCGGCGGGTAGCGCGGTCGGACGGACGTTCCACCAGCGGCGGCCCTGCCAGTGGCCGTGGGCGCTCGCGCCGAGCGCGAGCCAGTCGCCGCCACGCCAGTAGGTGCGGTTGTGCGCCGACTCGCGGCCGGGGCGGGCCCAGTTCGACACCTCGTAGCGGCGGAGGCCGGCCGCGGCGAGCACGCTCGTCGGCGGTGGCCATCCGCCGCGCCTGAACGTCCTCGTCGATGTCGCGACTTCACCGCGGCGGACGCGCGCCGCGAATGGGGTGTTGGCCTCGACCGTCAGCGCGTAGCACGACACATGGTCGACGCCGAGGCCGACGGCTTGGCGCAGCGACGCATGCCAGTCGGCGTCGCGCTCCCCGGCGTGCCGTAGATGAGGTCGACGCTGACGTGCGCCACGCCCGCGGCGCGGGCGGCGGTGACAGCCGACGCGACCGACGACACGTCGTGGCGCCGGCCGAGCGTCGCGAGCACCGACGGCGAGAACGACTGGGCCCCAGCGACAGGCGGGTCACGCCGGCCGCGACCAGTGTCGCGAGGTACTCGGCGGTGACGGTCTCGGGGTTGGCCTCGACGGTGATCTCGGCGTCGGCGGCCAGCGGCAGCGCGGTCGCGACGGCGCGCACGACGCCGGCGAGGTCGTCGGCGTCGAGCAGCGTCGGCGTCCCGCCCCCGACGAAGACGCTGCCGAACACCGGCCAGCCGGCAATGTCGGGCGCGCCGTCCGGCGCGGCGAGCACACCGGCCGCGCCCGCGGCGCGACCGCGGCCGGACCGGCGGCGGCGACGGTTGCGAGCTCGCGGTGCAGCGCGGCGACGTAGCGCCGGCGCGCGAGGGCGTCGGCGCCCGTGGTCACCGCGAAATCGCAGTAGTCGCAGCGGTGGGCGCAGAACGGGACGTGCACGTAGACGCCCGGGGCGCCGGGCGTTGGCTCACCGGCGTCGGGGCGTCCACGACCGCGTCAGCCGCGTGGGTCACGACCGCCATGCGCGAGGTCAGTCGCCGCCCACCGACAGCGCGGCGACGAACGCCTCCTGAGGGATCTCGACCGCGCCGACGGACTTCATGCGCTTCTTGCCCTCCTTCTGGCGTTCGAGCAGCTTGCGCTTGCGCGTGATGTCGCCGCCGTAGCACTTGGCCAGGACGTCCTTGCGGCGCGCCTTGACGGTCTCGCGGCTGATGATCTTGCCGCCGATCGCCGCTGGATCGGCACGTCGAACATCTGGCGCGGGATGAGCTCGCGAAGCTTTGACACCATCGCCTTGCCGTACTCGTAGGCCTTGTCGGCGTGCACGATCGCGCTGAACGCGTCGACCGGCTCGCCGTTGAGCAGGATGTCGACCTTGACGAGCTTCGAGCGGCGCATCCCGGCGGGCTCGTAGTCCAGCGACGCGTAGCCGCGCGTCGACGACTTCAGCCGGTCGAAGAAGTCGAAGATGATCTCGCCGAGCGGCAGGGTGTAGCGCAGCTCCACGCGCTGCTCGGACAAGTAGTCCATCTTCGCCATGTCGCCGCGGCGGCCCTCGCACAGCTGCATCACCGCGCCGACGTACTCGGTGGGCACAGCACCATCGCGTCGACGACCGGTTCGAGGATGTGGTCGATGCGGTTCGGCGCGGCAGCTCGGCGGGGTTGGACACGCGTGACGACGCGCGGCTCGTTCGGCTTGAGCATCCGCTCGTCGAGGTGCACCTCGTAGGCGACGTTCGGCGCCGTGGTGACCAGCGGGATGTCGAACTCGCGGTCGAGCCGCTCGGAGATGATCTCCATGTGGAGCAGGCCGAGGAAGCCGCAGCGGAACCCGAAGCCCAGCGCGACGGAGGTCTCGGGCTCGAAGGTGAAGCTCGCGTCGTTCAGGCGCAGCTTCTCCAGCGCGTCGCGCAGGTCGGGAAGTCCGCCGAGTCGACGGGGTACAGCCCGGAGAACACCATCGGCGTCGGCTCGCGGTAGCCGGGCAGGGGCTCGCGGCGCCGGGCGGCGTGGTCGGTCACGGTGTCGCCGACGCGCGCGTGGTCCACCGCCTTGATCGCGGCGGTGAAGTAGCCGACCTCGCCGGGGCCGAGCGCGTCGACGGGGCGCGGCTCGGGTGAGATGACGCCGAGCTCGTCGATGCCGTTGTGGAAGCCGGTCGCCATGATGCGGATGTGCGTGTCCGGGCCGGAACACGCCGTCGATGACCCGCACGAAGGTGATGACGCCGCGATACGGGTCGAACACCGAGTCGAACACCAGCGCGCGCGGCGGGCCGTCGACGTCGCCGCGGGGGCCGGGACGTGCGCGACGATCAGCTCGAGCACCTCGGGCACGCCTTGGCCGGTCTTCGCGCTGACGGCGAGGATGTCGGCCGGGTCGCCGCCGAGCAGCGCCGCCATCTCCTCGGCGACCTCCTCCGGGCGCGCCGCCGGCAGGTCGATCTTGTTGAGCACCGGCACGACCTCGAGGCCCGCCTCGATGGCGACGTAGAGGTTGGCGACGGTCTGCGCCTGCATCCCCTGCGCCGCGTCGACGAGCAGGATCGCGCCCTCGCACGCGTTCATCGCCCGGCTGACCTCGTAGGAGAAGTCGACGTGGCCGGGGGTGTCGATGAGGTTGAGCAGGTACTCGCTGCCGTCGCGCGCGGTGTACGGCATGCGCACCGCCTGCGCCTTGATCGTGATGCCGCGCTCGCGCTCGATGTCCATGCGGTCGAGGTACTGCGCGCGCATGTCGCGCGCAGCGACCAGGTTGGTCGCCTGCAGCATCCGGTCGGCGAGCGTCGACTTTCCGTGGTCGACGTGGGCGATGATCGCGAAGTTGCGGATCCGCTCGATGGGATAGGTCATGGCGAGCTGCGGCTGTCGGAAGGGCCTATCTCCGAGCGCGACGTTCGCGCGGCCACCAGCGAGTCGTGGCTACACTGAACGGCGGTGGATAGACTCGCCGTGGACGGCGGGTCTTTGTCCGTCGTGCACGTTCTTCGTCGCCAACGTGAGGTCGTCCGCCATGGCCAACATCGCCAGCCAGATCAAGCGCAACCGCCAGGCGATCGTGCGCAACGATCGCAACAAGGCGACGCGCAGCGCGCTGAAGACCAGCCTGAAGAAGTTCCGCACCGCCGCCGAAGCCGGTGAGGTCGACGCCGCCACCGCCGCCTACCGCGACGCCGCGAAGAGCCTGGACAAGGCCGCGCAGAAGGGCGTCGTGCACGCCAACTTCGCCGCGAACCACAAGTCCCGCATGGCCAAGAAGCTCGCGTCCATCTCCTAGCGCGGTCGCGGTGAGATGCGGCACCGCCCGACGGGGGTGCCGTTTCCGTTTCCATCGCGCAGCGTTACCGCAGCATCCTGCTCGACATCGACGGCGTCGTGCGGCGCGGCCCGACCGATCCCGGCGCCGGCACGACCGTGGACGCCCTGCGCGATCAGGCGTGGCCGTCGCGTTCGTCACGAACAACGCGTCGCGCGACGCCTGCCGAGATGGCGCAGAAGCTGGCGGAGGTCGGCGTCGCGGCCACGCCGACGACATCGTCACGTCGGCCATGGCCGCGGCGGCGCTGCTCGACCCCGGAACCAGATGCCTGGTCATCGGGATGGTCGGGCTGCGCCAAGCGCTTGAGCAGCGTGGCTGCGTCGAGGTCGTGGAACCGCATGAGGCACAGGCGGTGGTCGTCGGCTTCGACCGCGGGCTGGTCTGGGACGACCTGCGCCGCGCGACGCTCGCGATCCGGGGCCGGCGCGCGCTTCCTTGCGACGAACGACGATGCGACGTTTCCGTCACCAGAAGGGCTGTGGCCGGGCAACGGCGCGATCGTGGCCGCGCTGGAACGCACCGCCGGACGCCCGCAGAGATCGCCGGCAAGCCACATCCGCCGCTGCTCGACCTCGCGGCGGCACGCACCGGTGGCGCGCCGGTGCTGTTCGTGGGTGACCGGTACGAGACGGACATCGCGGGGGCCGCGGCGCGCGGCTGGGACACCGCGCTGGTGCTGACCGGCGTCACCCGCGCCGAGGATGTCGCGCGCGCTCCCGTCGCGGCCGAGCTACGTGCTGAACTCGGTCGCGGACCTGCTGCGACCGTGGCCCAACGAGACGGCGTAGCACCGTATTCTTCTTCCGCGGGCTGCGTCAAGACCCCACCGGGGGTACCAAGAGTGCGCACTTCCGCTGGGGCCCAGACCCGTCCCCCGACTTCAGGTTTGGGAAAACACCGATGCAACTGACCCCCCAAGAGCTGGCGGCCTTGCGCCAAGGGCCCCTGCCCGCCCCGCCGCTGCCGCGGCCGCGCGGAGCGCTGACAGAACTGCTGTTCAAGTCCCTGTCAGGGCCCGTGCAGCCGCTGCCGCCGACGCCGCCGATCGCGGTGGATCTGCTGAGTGACGACGACGCGGTGCTCGCGCTGTACGCCTGCTACGAGCTGCACTACCGCGGGTTCGCCGGCGTGGACGACACTTGGGAGTGGGAACCGAGCCTCCACGCATTCCGCGGTCATCTCGAGGCGGCGTTCCTGGAGCGCCTCCGCGACATCAGCGGCCCGGTCGTCCTCAGCGACGACATCGAGTCGTCCCTGCACGCGCTGCTCGCCGCGGGCGACGGGCCGTCGCTGTCGGAGTACATGGCGTCCGAGGGGACGCGCGAGCAGCTGCTCGAGTTCCACGTGCACCGCTCGGCCTACCAGCTCAAGGAGGCCGACCCGCACTCGTTTCTGCTGCCGCGCCTGTCCGGAGCGGCCAAGGCGGCACTGGTGGAGATCCAGAGCGACGAGTACGGCGAGGGCGTCGAGAAGGACATGCACGCCGAGCTGTTCGCGCTGTCGATGCGCGAGCTGGGACTGGACGACGGGTACGGGGCGTACCTCGACGTCACCCCCGCCCCGACGCTCGCGAGCGTGAACTGCGCGTCGTTCTTCTCCCTGCACCGGCGGTGGCGGGGCGCCGGCGTCGGGCACCTCGCGGTGTTCGAGATGACGTCGGTCGAGCCGATGGGCCGCTACTCCGTCGCGCTGCGCCGGCATGGCTTCGGCCCTTGGGCCCGGCTGTTCTACGACACGCACGTCGTGGCCGACGCCCACCACCAAACGCTGGCGACGCGCGACCTCGCCGGTGGCCTGGTGCGCAGCGAGCCGCACCTGGCCGCCGACGTGTTGTTCGGCGCCCAGGCGCTGAGCGCGGTCGAGCGCAGGTTCACCGAGCACCTGCTCGGCTGCTGGAAGGCCGGACGCTCCTCGCTGCTTGCGCCGGTGCTCGTGAGCTGACCTGCGACGCTACGCTCGCGTCGCGACGGCGACCACGGCGCGCTCGAGGATGAAGCGCGCGGGCAGCTCGCCGCTTTTGATCTCGAAGTCGGCGCGCGCGAGCTGCGCGTACGCCGCCGTCAACTCCCCCGGCCCGAAGTTGCGGCGCACCGCCTGCAGCCGTCGCGCCTGGCCGGGACTGATGTTCACCCCGACGGACTTCGGCTCCAGCTGTCCAGCGACGGCGACCAGCGAGCGCAGCCGGTAGACCAGGGCGCCGAGGACCATGACAGGTTCGTCGCCTGACTCCAGGACGCCGCTGAGCAGCTCGAGCGCCTGCGTGGGGTTGCGGTCACACATCGCATCGGCAACGGCGAACGAGCCACGGCTGCCGTGACCAACCACCAGCGCGTCGACCTGCGTCGCCGTGACCGTTCCCGCGGGTGCGGCCGCAGCGACCTGGCGGACCTTCTCCACGATGGCCGCCACGTCGAGCCCTGCATGGGCCAGGATCGACCCCACGGCGGCGGCGTCTGCCGTTCGCCGATGACGTCGGAACTCTTCCGTGACGAACCGCGCCCAGCCCTTGGCGTCCCACTCTTTGGGCGGAAGGACGTCGGTCCGCCCGCCCCGCTCCTTCACCTTCGCCGCGAGCTTCTGGATCTTTCCGGTGCCGCTGGCCAGCAGGATGACCGTCGCGTCCGGCGGCGCTGCGTCCAGCTCCGCGAGCAGCGCGGCCGCGGCCGGCGCCGGCAGCTCCTGGGCATCGCGGATGAGCACCGCACGCGGTTCTCCGAACAACGACGCCGTCCGCAGGTCCGGTAGCTCCCGGTCCTTCAGCTCACCGGCGCGCAGGTCGGTCACATCAAGAGGTCCGCCCTCGCGCAACTCATCGAGCAGGGTCTCTGCGGCGCGGCGCAGCAGCAGCTCCTCCGGTCCGACCAGCAGACGAATGGGTGGGGCGGCGTCGGGCATGCCGCCAAGTCTGCCAGCGGTTGGGGCGGCGCCTTGTCAGGAGCGCTTGGGAGCGAAGAGGTACACCAGCGTCGCCATGGTGCTGATGAACACGATGGTACCGGTCAGGTCAACCATCGCCGCCGCCTTCCTCGCCCTCGATCTCCGCGTTGATGCCCTCCTCGGTGATCTCGCCCTGCGCGCTGCACGCGGCCGTCGCCAGCGACAGCGCCACGATGAGGAGCAGCGCGAGCAATGTCCGCGTTACCGCCATTCGTCCTCCAAATCCCAGATGAGGGAGTGTGCATACCCGCGCGCTGCAGTGGCTAACTCCGTGTAGGCATGGCCAAGCGGACAGTGCGTCTGTTCTTCAGCGGGTCGCCGCGACCGTCANAAGCAGACCGTCCGGCGCTAGGCGCCCGCGGTATGCCCCGTACAGATCCGCAGGACGATCGCCAACCGCTGGAACCCCTCCACCCGCACCGCCGCTCTGCGGCTCCCACGCCGCACGCACGGCGCCCCCGCCCTGCCCCGGCTCGGGCAAGAGCGCCCCGCCGCCCACTCGCAGGCGATCAGTGAGACGATCCCCGCCCAGCACGACGCCGCCCGCTGCGAGCTGGACCAGCTCGACGTGACGCAACCGGCTGCGGTCAAGGCGCGGGGCCACGACGAGCGCCGCGAAGCGGGTGAGACGCGACAGCGCCGACGACGTGCGCCGCAGCAGGTCCTCGAGGTCCGACGAGCCGAGCAGCAGCCCCTCGAGCGCGGCGGCCTGCTCGGGTTGCAGCGGCGCCGCGGCGGTCAGCGTGTCGACGAAGTAGCGGTAGCCTTTGTCGGTGGGCACCCGCCCCGCCGAGGTGTGCGGGTGGGTGATGAAGCCGGCCTCCTCGAGCGCCGCCATCTCGGAGCGCACCGTCGCCGCCGACACCCCCAGGCTGTGGTCCTCGACGAGTCGCTTGGACCCGACCGGCTCCCCCGCGCGCACGTAGTCCTGCACGATCGCCTTGAGGATCGCGGACTTGCGCTCGTCGAGCGCTGGCACGCCACCTCCTTCTCCTTCTGATGCCCGACCTACAGCCATGATGGGCCGTTCGAAGACGAGTTTCCGCCTGCTCAGGCGGACACTCGCATCCGGTTCCGGACGCCGCCCACCGTAGAGCGGCATAGGGGCGCCGTGGGCACAGAGTCTACGTCGGAATCGGTCTGCGGTTCGCCTGTCGGGCCCCGGTAATCAAATGCTGTCAACCCTCACCGGTCGGGTCACACTGTGGCTCCCAGCGATCGAAACTCTCAGCCTTTATCTTCGGCAACACGACCACCTGCTCGTAACGTCGCCCTGATACGAGAGCGAGACCGCTCAGGCGAGCGCCCGTCGACAAATCTGATCCATCAACGCCAACAGCGACGATGCCGCACGATCCCGTTCCGCCCGATTCCGATCCCGCAACCACAACTCGGAAACGAAAACACTCGGAATCTGTCGCTGCCGCTTCGACGTCGCGACACGGAACCTTCTCGAATGTTGTGACCTCGAGAGCTGGATCGGGACTTGTGCTGCCACCGCAGGCCGCGGCGATAAGACCGATCGCGGCTGCGGCGGCGAACGCGACCCGGCTGTTTCTCAGGTCAACACCTTTCCCGGGCTGGCAGCAACCGCAGGGCGATGCCGTCGGCGAGGGGGAGGCCGGCCGGCGTGAGGCGCAGGCGGGCCGCGTCGTCGACGAGCAGGCCCGCGCGGACCAGCGCCCCGATCTGCGCCTCGTCGACCGGGGTGACGGCGGCCCGGGGGACGCCGTCGACGGTGCGCAGGCCGGTGAGCAGCCGCTCGGTACGGCGCTGTTCGGCGGTCAGCACCTCCGCGCCTGCGACCGGCGCGCCCCCCGCCTCGACCGCGGCGAGGTAGCGCCCGGTCGGACGGACGTTCCACCAGCGGCGGCCCTGCCAGTGGCCGTGGGAGCTCGCGCCGAGCGCGAGCCAGTCGCCGCCACGCCAGTAGGTGCGGTTGTGCGCCGACTCGGCACCGGGACGGGCCCAGTTCGAGACCTCGTAGCGGCGGAGGCCGGCCGCGGCGAGCACCGCGTCCGCGGTGGCCATCCGCCGCGCCTGGACGTCCTCGTCGATGTCCGGGACTTCACCGCGGCGGACGCGCGCCGCGAATGGGGTGTTGGCCTCGACCGTCAGCGCGTAGCACGACACATGGTCGACGCCGAGGCCGACGGCTTGGCGCAGCGACGCATGCCAGTCGGCGTCGCGCTCCCCCGGCGTGCCGTAGATGAGGTCGACGCTGACCTGCGCCACGCCCGCGGCGCGGGCGGCGGTGACAGCCGACGCGACCGACGACACGTCGTGGCGCCGGCCGAGCGTCGCGAGCACCGACGGCGAGAACGACTGGGCCCCCAGCGACAGGCGGGTCACGCCGGCCGCAACCAGTGTCGCGAGGGACTCGGCGATGACGGTCTCGGGGTTGGCCTCGACGGTGATCTCGGCGTCACCCGCCAGCGGGAGCGCGGTCGCGACGGCGCGCACGACGCCGGCGAGATCGTCGGCGTCGAGCAGCGTCGGCGTCCCGCCCCCGACGAAGACGCTGCCGAACACCGGCCAGCCGGCAATGTCGGCCGCGCCGTCCGGCGCGGCGAGCACACCGGCCGCGCCCCGCGGCGCGACCGCGGCCGGACCGGCGGCGGCGACGGTCGCGAGCTCGCGGGGCAGCGCGGCGACGGAGCGCCGGCGCGCGAGGGCGTCGGCGCCCGTGGTCACCGCGAAATCGCAGTAGTCGCAGCGGTGGGCGCAGAACGGGACGTGCACGTAGACGCCCGGGGCGCCGGGCGTCGGCAGGCTCACCGGCGTCGGGGCGGCCACGACCGCGTCAGCCGCGTGGGTCACGACCGCCATGCGCGAGGTCAGTCGCCGCCCACCGACAGCGCGGCGACGAACGCCTCCTGAGGGATCTCGACAGCGCCGACGGACTTCATGCGCTTCTTGCCCTCCTTCTGGCGTTCGAGCAGCTTGCGCTTGCGGGTGATGTCGCCGCCGTAGCACTTGGCCAGGACGTCCTTGCGGCGCGCTTTGACGGTCTCGCGGCTGATGATCTTGCCGCCGATCGCCGCTTGGATCGGCACGTCGAACAGCTGGCGCGGGATGAGCTCGCGAAGCTTTGACACCATCGCCTTGCCGTACTCGTAGCTTTTGTCGGCGTGGACGATCGCGCTGAACGCATCGACCGGCTCACCGTTGAGCAGGATGTCGACCTTCACGAGCTTCGAGCGACGCATCCCGGCCGGCTCGTAGTCCAGCGACGCGTAGCCGCGCGTCGACGACTTCAGCCGGTCGAAGAAGTCGAAGATGATCTCGCCCAGCGGCAGGGTGTAGCGCAGCTCGACGCGCTGCTCGGACAAGTAGTCCATCTTCGCCAGCTCGCCGCGGCGGCGCTCGCACAGCTGCATCACCGCGCCGACGTACTCGCTGGGGCACAGCACCATCGCGTCGACGACCGGTTCGAGGAGGTGGTCGATGCGGTTCGGCGCGGGCAGCTCGGCGGGGTTCGACACCGTGACGACGCGCGGCTCGTTGGGCTTGAGCGTCCGCTCGTCGAGGTGCACCTCGTAGGCGACGTTCGGCGCCGTGGTGACCAGCGGGATGTCGAACTCGCGGTCGAGCCGCTCGGAGATGATCTCCATGTGGAGCAGGCCGAGGAAGCCGCAGCGGAAGCCGAAGCCGAGCGCGACGGAGGTCTCGGGCTCGAAGGTGAAGCTCGCGTCGTTCAGGCGCAGCTTCTCCAGCGCGTCACGCAGGTCGGGGAAGTCCGCCGAATCGACCGGGTACAGGCCGGAGAAGACCATCGGCGTCGGCTCGCGGTAGCCGGGCAGCGGCTGCGGCGCCGGGCGGACGTGGTCGGTCACGGTGTCGCCGACCTTGGCGAGCTCCACCGCCTTGATCGCGGCGGTGAAGTAGCCGACCTCGCCGGGGCCGAGCGCGTCGACGGGGCGCGGCTCGGGTGAGATGACGCCGAGCTCGTCGATGCCGTTGTGGAAGCCGGTTGCCATGAGCCGGATGTGCGTGTCCGGGCGCAGGATCCCGTCGATGATCCGCACGAAGGTGATGACACCCCGGTACGGGTCGAACACCGAGTCGAACACCAGGCCGCGCGGGGGGCCGTCGACGTCGCCGCGGGGGGCGGGGACGTGCGCGACGATCCGCTCGAGCACCTCGGGCACGCCTTGGCCGGTCTTCGCGCTCACGGCGAGGATGTCGGCCGGGTCGCCGCCGAGCAGCGCCGCCACCTCCTCGGCGACCTCCTCCGGGCGCGCCGCCGGCAGGTCGATCTTGTTGAGCACCGGCACGACCTCGAGGCCCGCCTCGATGGCGACGTAGAGGTTGGCGACGGTCTGCGCCTGGACCCCCTGCGCCGCGTCCACGAGCAGGATCGCGCCCTCGCACGCGTTCATCGCCCGGCTGACCTCGTAGGAGAAGTCGACGTGGCCGGGGGTGTCGATGAGGTTGAGCAGGTACTCGCTGCCGTCGCTGGCCTCGTACGGCATGCGCACCGCCTGCGCCTTGATCGTGATGCCGCGCTCGCGCTCGATGTCCATGCGGTCGAGGTACTGCTCGCGCATGTCACGCGCGTCCACGAGCTTGGTCGCCTGCAGCATCCGGTCGGCGAGCGTCGACTTGCCGTGGTCGACGTGCGCGATGATCGCGAAGTTGCGGATCCGCTCGATGGGATAGGTCATGGCGAGCTGCGGCGGTCTCCCGGAAGGGCCGCGCCGCCGAGCGCGACGCGCCTGCCAGGCTACCAGCGGGTCGGTGGACAGCCTTGGACGGCGGTGGCTAGACTCGCCGGTGACGGCGGGTCGGAAGGTCCGTCGCGTGCTGCGTTCTTCGTCGCCTACCCGTGAGGTCGTCGCTTCGCCATGGCCAACATCGCCAGCCAGATCAAGCGCAACCGCCAGACGATCGTGCGCAACGAGCGCAACAAGGCGACGCGCAGCGCCCTGAAGACCAGCCTGAAGAAGTTCCGCGTCGCCGCCGAAGCCGGTGAGCGTGACGCCGCGACAGAGGCGTTCCGCGCCGCCGCCCGCAAGCTCGACAAGGCGGCCCAGTCCGGCGTCGTGCACGCCAACTACGCCGGCAACAAGAAGGCGAAGATGGCCAAGCGGCTCGCGTCGCTGTAACGCGGCGGTGGTCCAGCCTTCCGGCGCCCCGCGGGGCGCCGGTTGTCGTTGCGGCGCCCCTTGTCGGTGCGGCGACGCGCTGGCCGCCCGCTACGCCGGCGTCGTCCTCGACATCGACGGGGTCGTGCGGCGCGGCCCCGAGCCGATCCCAGGCGCGGGTGACGCCGTCGCCCGGCTGCGTGACCGCGGCGTCGCCGTCGCGTTCGTCACGAACAACGCGTCGCGCACGCCCGGGGAGATGGCGGCGGCACTGCGGGAGGTCGGCGTCGCGGCCGACGCCGGCGAGATCGTCACGTCGGCGCAGGCGGCGGCGGCGCTGCTCGACCCCGGTACCCGCTGCCTGGTCATCGGCATGACGGGCCTTCAAGCCGCGCTGGCGGAGCGCGACTGCGTTCTCGTGGAATCGCCTGACGCGGCCGAGGCCGTCGTCGTCGGCTTCGACCGCAACCTCGTGTGGGACGACCTGCGTCGCGCGACGCTCGCGATCCGGCGCGGGGCGCGGTTCGTCGCGACGAACGCCGACCGGACGTTCCCGTCGCCGGAGGGACTGTGGCCGGGCAACGGCGCGATCGTCGCCGCGCTGGAGACGGCCACCGACGTCACCGCCGAGGTCGCCGGCAAGCCACAACCGCCGCTGCTGCTCGCCGCGGCCGAGCGACTGCCCGACGGGCCGCTGCTCATGGTCGGCGACCGCCCCGACACCGACCTCGACGGGGCGGCGGCGCTGGGCTGGGACACCGCGCTCGTGCTGACCGGCGTCACGCCGCGCGACGCGGTCGCCGGTCTCGCCCGCGCGCCGACGTGGGTGTTGGACAGTGTCGCGGATCTGCTCGCTCCGCCGCAGCTGTTCGATGGGCCGTAGTTACGACGCGGCGGCGGCGCGGGTGGCGACGGCCACGACGGCCCGTTCCAGCGCGAAGGCGGGGGGCAGCTCGCCGGCTTTGATCTCGTAGTCGGCGCGCGCGAGCTCGCGGTAGGCGCCGGTCAGCTCACCCGGGCCGAAGTTGCGCCGCACCGCTTTGAGACGCCGTGCCTGGCCTGGGCTGATGTTCAACCCGACCGCGCCGCCGTCGAGGTTGCCGGCCACCGCGACGAGCGAACGCAGCCGGTAGCTCAGCGCGCCGAGAACCATGACGGGGTCGTCGCCGGCCTCGAGGACGCCGCGCAGCAACTCCAGCGCCTGGTCCGGGTTGCGGTCACACATCGCGTCGGCGACGGCGAACGACCCGCGGCTGCCGTGCCCGACGACCAGCGCGTCGACCGCCGCGGCCGAGACGCGCCCCGCCGGCGCGCCGGCGGCGACCTGCGCGACCTTCTCGGCGATGGTCGCGACGTCGGTGCCGGCGTGGCCGAGGACCGCCGCGACCGCCGCCTTGTCGGCGGATCGCCCGTGACGGCGGAACTCGTCAGCGACGAGCTGCGCCCAGCGCTGCTCCTCCCAGTCGCGCGGCGGCGCGACGTCGGTGCGTCCCCCACGCTCCTTGACCCGTCGGGCCAGCGCCTGGATCCGCCCCGTGCCGCTGGCGAGCAGGATCACCGTCGCCTCCGGCGGCGGTCCGTCGAGCATCGCAAGCAGCACCGACGCCGCCTCGGTGGGCAGCTCCTGCGCGTCGCGAACGACGACGGCGCGGGGGTCGCCGAACAACGATCCCGTCGCGAGGTCCGGCAGTCCACGCTCGCGCACGTCGGCGGCGCGCACGTCGACGACGTCGAGCGCCCCGCCGGCGCGCAGCTCGTCGAGCAGCGTGTCCGCGGCGCGGCGCAGCAACAACTCCTCGGAACCGACGAGCAGGCGGACGGGAGCCGGGGCCGACATCGCGGGAAAGTCTAGGCAGCCACGGGGCGCAACCCCGAGGCTTGTCATCGGCGTTGCGGAAAGCGCAACACGGGTGACAAGACCCGGGGTCGGGGCGGCGCCGGGGACGGGACCCCGCCGGTCACCAGCAGCCGTGCCCGCGCCGAGCGCTACGGCGGGCGTGCTTCGACGGAGATGCTGACGGTCCCGTCGGTGTCGGTGCGTAGGACCTTCGCGCCGGCGAGGTCGGCCAGCACGTCCGGGTGTGGATGCCCGTAGTCGTTGTCCGCGCCGACGGCAATCACCGCGGTGTGCGCCCCGACCGCGTCGATGAAGCCGGCGGCATTCGTTGCACCGCCGTGGTGAGGGATCTTCACGACGTCGGCGCGCACCAGCTCAGGGCGGCGCAGCAGCCACTGCTGGGCCGCCTCCTCGGCGTCGCCCGTGAGCAGCAGCGCCCCGTTCGCGTCGGCGACCCGCAGCACCACCGAGTTGTCGTTGGCCTCCTCGCCGAGCGACCCGTCCGCCGGCGGGCTGAGCACATCGACGGTCGCGGCGCCGAGATCGAAGCGCTGCCCGGCCGTCACGGCGGCGATCGGCACGCCGCGCTCACGCGCCACCGCGACAACCTCCCCGCCGGAGGCGTCGCGACCCCCCGCCGGCACGGGCGCCGGCCCCACGAGCAGCGCCCCGACCGGCATGCTCGCAAGAACCGCGACGAGCCCGTCGGTGTGGTCGGCGTGCGGGTGCGACACGACGACGGCGTCGAGGCGGCGCACGCCACGGGCGCGCAGCAGCCGCAATGCCTCCCGCGGCTCGGGACCGCCGTCGACGAGCATCCGGGCCGGTTCGGCGTCGCCTGCGCCGGGCGACTCCACGAGAAGCGCGTCGCCTTGGCCGACGTCCAACGCGGTCAGCGTGAGGCTCGTCACCGGGGCGGCGGGGCGCCACCACGGCGCCAGGCCGGCGACGACGGTGACCACGACCGTCGCGAGCGCCACCCGGGGGGCGCGGCGCCGGGCGACCTCGGCGAGCAGCAGGCCGACGGCGACGGGACTGAGCACGTCGGCGGGGCGCAGCTGCGGCCCGTCGGCGAAGTGGCGCCCGGCGGCGAGCACCACCGCGAGGGCCGGCCCTGCGGCGATGGACAGCCAACCCGCCACCGCGGTCGACAGCTGCGCGACCAGCGCAGCGACGACGCCGACCGCGGACGCGACGGCGGCCGCGGGCACCGCGACGAGGTTCGCCGGAAGGGCCGCGAGCGGCACCGCTCCCTCGACCGCGACGAGGACCGGGGCGACGCCGACCTGTGCCCCGACGCTGGCGCCGATCAACAGCGCGACCGGCCGCGGGCCCGGCACGCGCCGCGCGAGCGCCGGGGCGACGACCAGCACACCGCCCGTCGCGAGGACCGACAGCGCGAAGCCCAACTGCCCCGCGAGGAACGGGTCCACGAGCAGCAGCAGCGTCGCGGCAGTCGCCAGCGTGTGCCGCGGGTCGGCGCCGCGGCCGGTCGCCTGCGCCCCGAGCACGATCGCCGCCATGACGCTCGCCCGCAGGACCGAAGGCTCGCCGCCGACGAGGCCCGAGAACCACGCGACAGCGGCGAGTGCGACGCGGCGGCGCCCCCGCGCGCCCAGCCCGCATGCCGCCGCGACGCCCAGCGCGCCGGCGGTCACGAGCGCGACGTTCGAGCCCGAGACCGCGACGAGGTGCGACAAGCCGGCCGCCGTCAGCTGCTGCCTGGTGGTCTGGGACAAGCCCGTGGTGTCCCCGGTCACGAGCCCAGCGAGCAGCGCCGCGGCGTCGCCGTGGAGATGGCGCCGGGCCGCGTCACGCACGCGCGCGCGGACGAGGGCGGTGCCGCGCAGCAACCAACCGGGAGGCGACACGACGCGGGGCGCCACGACGGGTGTCAACGCGACGCCGGCGTGCAGCCGGCGCACGTACGCGTCGAAGCCGCTGCGGCCGAGCGGCCGGGCCGTCGCCGTGAACGCCACCCGGGTTCCCACCGCCGGCACGGCACGGATGTCGGGCAATGACAGCAACGCTCGCTCGCGCACCGACGTGCCATCCAGCGACGACGCGCGCACGACCAACCATGCGCCGAAGTCGGTGGCACGCGCGTCGGTCACGACGGTCGCCACGATCGGGCCACGCCCGCCGTCGGCCGCGAGCCGCGCCAGGGCGCCGCGGTCGACCAGCGCCACCCGTCCACCGGCAAGCCCGCTGCCGACGAGGAACATGCCGGCGGCGACGAGCAGCAGCCGCGCCGCAGTGGCGCGACGTGCCCGGCCGCGAGTTCCGCCCGCGACGGCGATCGCCGCTGTTCCGACGGCGGCGAGCGGCCACGGACCGGAATGCAGACACCCTGCCCACAGCGCCGCCAGGGCGGTCCACGCGGCGGCGGCGCTCACAGTGAGACGAGCGGCGCGATCGCCTGGAACGTCATCTCACCGATGCCGGTGACGTCGCGCAGCTGGCCGACGGCGGTGAACCCGCCGATCTGTTCGCGGTGCGCGACGATCCGCTCGGCGAGCACCGGTCCGATCTCCGGGAGCTCGTCGAGCTCGGCGACCGTGGCGAGGTTCAGGTTCAGCGGGGCGTGGGTGGCGCTCGGCGTCGCACCGCCCGCGGGTTCGCTCGCGGCCGTGCCGCCGACCGCGCCCGGTGGCGTCGCGCGCGCGGCGGGCGGCGGCGGGCGATCGTCGGTGACGACGACCTGCTCGCCGTCGGTCAGCGGGCGAGCGAGGTTCAGCCCGTCGAGCACCGCCTTGGGCAGCGGGCCTCCGGCCGCGTCAACGGCGTCGGCGACCCGGGCACCCGACCCGAGGGTGTAGACGCCGGGGTCGGCGACCAGTCCCGCGACGTGGACGGTGATCGGCGGGGCCGGTGAGGGGGACGGGCCTGACCCGGTTGCGGGCGTGGACGTGGCAGCGGTCGGCGGAAGCGCCCCGGCGACCGGGGCAAGGGGTCCAGCCGTTGGACCGGCAGCGGCCGGATCTCCGCCGGCCGCCGGACCGCCAGCGACCGCTGGACCGGCACCGGGCCCGACGACGGCCGGCGCGCTGGACGCTGGCGGGGCGGGCCGCGGGCGCGCAAGCAGCCACAGCAGCCCGAGCGCCGCGAGCGCGCCGACGGCGAGGATCGCGACCGCGGCCGCCTCGGCGGGGGTGCAACCCAGGCGCCGTAGCCGCTCGACGGCGGAGGCGACGAACGCGTGCACGCAGCGACGCTACGAAGCCCGCGACGCGCGCGGTGGCGCAACTCCGTCCAACCTGTGGACCGCGCCGAGCCACCCACCGTCGGGCGCCGACCCTCCGTCAGGCGAAACCCTCAGCGCCCCCGTGTGACGAAGTTGAGCAGCCGGTCCGGCACCCACACGACCCTGACGACGTCGCGCCCCTCGAGGTGCCGCGCCACGGCGGGCGAGCCCGTCGCGGCCGCCTCGGCGACGTCGCGGTCGACGCCGGCCGGCAGCCGCAGCGTGTCGCGGACCCTGCCGTCGATCTGCACCGGGATGGTCCGCGTCTGCTCGACGAGCAGCGCCGGGTCGAAGGTCGGCCACGCCGTCTTCGAGACGAAGCCGCTGCCCGCTCCGCTGATCCCTTGTCCGAAGCGCTGACCCTCCTGCTCGGCGCCGGACAGGGAGATGAAGCGCCACGCTAACTGGTTCGTGCGTTCGGCAATGCGCCCAGTGCATCCCTAATTCGTTCGACCCCTTGCGGCTGTCACCGATCCTGCCGGACAGCCGCGAGGCGCGGTGAAATCGAATGGAATCCAGACGTTCGGCAGGTTTA
>JAUJMS010000048.1 GCA_030446745.1 Egibacteraceae bacterium
CGGCCGCAGCTGCGACCGGGCCGCCGGAACGGATGGCGTCAGGCGCCCTCGCTGATCGCCTGCACCAGGTCGCCGGCCTTCTCGGGGTCGAGGCTGAGCGCGATGTCGGCCTGGCTGACCATGCCAACGAGGTCATGGCCGTCGATGACGGGAAGCCGACGGACCTTGGAGCGCTTCATTGTGGCGAGCGCCTCGTCCACCGAGTCGTCGGCGCCGATCGTGACGACCTCGCCCTGGTCGGCCAGCTCGGAGACCTGGACGCTGGACGGGTCACGGCCGTCGGCGATCGCCTTCACGACGATGTCGCGGTCGGTGAGCATGCCCTTGAGCCGGTTGTCGTCCCCGCAGATCGGCAGCGCCCCGACGTCGAGGTCGCGCATCTTGCGCGCCGCGTCGACGAGCGTCTCGTTGACCTGCGCGCACTCGGTGCCGCCGGTCATGATCTCGCGTGCAGTCTTCGCCATCTGGCTTGCCTCCTGAAGGTTTGGATCGGGTGGAGTCGGATTACTTCTGCAGGGCGTCGGGGGTGATGCGCCCGAGCAGGCCCTTGGCGATCTCCGTCGGCCGCTGCTGCTCGCCCATGCGGGCGTTGAGCACAAGGATCGCGCCGGTCAGCGCCGGGATCGCCCACTGCAGCAGCTTCAGCTGCTTCTGCGCCTGCGCGGCCTCGTCGGGGGTGCTGGCGCTCGGCGTCGTCGCGTCGGCAACGGGCAGCCCGTCGGGGCCGAGGCTGCTCTGCGCCTCCTTGGCCTCGGCCTCCATGACCTTCTGGCCCAGGATGCGCGAGTAGGCGGTCGCGCCCAGGGCGGCCGCCGTCAGTGCGGTCTTGACCGAGGCGTTCGTGCCGACGCCCTGCTGGCCGGCGAGGCGGCCCTTGTTCGCGCGGAGTAGCTGCGTGCCGCCGAGGAGGTGCGCCGCGATGGCGGCCGCGTTCACCGGCGTCCAGCGCCCCCAGCCGGAGTTCGCGACGCGGGCGCGGTCGGTCGGGTCGCTGACGTCCTGGCTGGCGCCGTTGAGCCCGACGGCACCCATGAGGGAACCGCCGAACCAGGCGGCGAGGCCGACGTCGTGCAGGCTACGAGCGAGCGTGTTCGTCTGACTCATGGCGGAATCGTTCTCCTCGAAATCGTGGCGGGCCGCCCGCGGCGGGTCTGAGCCGTCCGTTCCCGGCGAGCGCGGCGGCGTAACCCTTTGGCGCCACTTTCTGCCGTCGCGGTGGCCCATTGCAATCCGATGCGTGCAATTACATTGCTTAGATTCTCTTGCAGTGACTTTCGCCCGCGAGTCGGTTAGGTTCGTCGGGCTGCGGGGCACGAGGCCGCCCGCGGCGGACCGGGAGAGTGAGCGTGCGCGTGCTGGGAGTCAACGCCGTCTTCCACGACCCGGCCGCCGCCGTGGTCGTCGACGGCGCGGTCGTCGCGGCCGCCGAGGAGGAGCGCTTCAGCCGCCGCAAGCACGGCAAGAGCCCGGTGCCGTTCGCGACCTGGGAGGTGCCCGAGCAGTCCGCCGCATGGTGTCTCGCGCAGGCCGGGCTGACCCCTGGCGATCTCGACGCGATCGCCTACTCCTACGACCCGGCGCTCGCACCGCCGCTCGGCACGGACGTGACCGCCGACGCGTGGGAGGGGCTGCGCACGCTGTTCGCGCAGCGCGCGCCGCTGTTCCTGCGCAGTGCCCTGCCGGGCCTCGACCCCGCCGTCGTGCGGTTCGTCCCCCACCACGTCGCGCACGCTGCGTCGGCGCACCTGGCCGCCCCGTACCGCTCGTCGTCGGTGCTGGTGCTCGACGGCCGCGGCGAGGCGGCGTCGCATCTCGCCGGGCGGGCGCGGGACGGCGACCTGGAGGTCCTCGCGGCGCAGGCGTTGCCCCACTCGCTGGGCCTGCTCTACGAGGAGGTCACCGAACACCTGGGGTTCCGCCGCTCGTCCGACGAGTACAAGGTGATGGCGATGGCGTCCTACGGGACGCCGCGCTGGCTCGGCGAGTTCCGCGAGCTCGTGCACGCCACCGGCGACGGCGGGTTCCGCGTCGCGCCGGTCGACTGGTCGTCCTACGTCGCGCGCCGCGGGCGCGACGCCGACTGGGGACCGGACCACGCCGACCTCGCCGCCACCGTGCAGGTGCGGCTCGAAGAGGTGCTGCTCGACCTCGCGCAGTGGCTGCACGACCAGACCGGCGACCGGGATCTGACGATGGCCGGCGGCGTCGCGCTCAACTGCGTCGCGAACTCGCGGTTGGCCGCCGAGGGACCCTTCGAGCGGATCTGGGTGCAGCCGGCCGCCGGCGACGCGGGCACCGCGCTGGGCGCGGCGCTCGCCGTCGCGCACGCCGGCGGTGACCGGGTCGCGGGCATGGGGACCGCCGCGCTGGGGCGCGGCTGGAGCGACGAGGAGCTGGAGGCCTGGCTGCGCACGGCCGACGTCGTCTACGAGCGTCCCGCCGACCTCGCCGACGCGGTCGCCGACGTCATCGCCGCCGACGGCGTCGTCGCGTGGTTTCAGGGGCGCAGCGAGTACGGGCCGCGGGCGCTCGGGCACCGCAGCCTGCTCGCCGACCCGCGGCGGGCCGAGAACCTCAAGCGCCTCAACGACGTGAAGGGGCGCGAGCAGTTCCGCCCCGTCGCGCCGATGGTGCTGGCCGAACGCGCCGGCGAGATCTTCGAGGGGCCGCTGCCGAGCCCCTACATGCTGTTCACCCACCGCGTCCGCCCGGGCTGGGCGGACCGCATCCCCGCCGTCGTCCACGTCGACGGGACCGCCCGCGTCCAGACCGTCGACGCGGCCACCGAACCGCTCGTCGCGCGGATGCTGGTCGCGGTGGAGCGGCGCACCGGCGTGCCCGTCGTAGTCAACACCAGCCTGAACACGGCGGGCCGGCCGATGGTGGACGACCCGCGCGACGCGCTGGAGTGCTTCGGGTCGGCGCCGGTGGACGCCCTGGCGCTCGGTCCGTTCCTGATCCGGCGGGCCTCGCTGTTCGCGGGGACGGGTAGCGCGTGAGCGCGTCGGTCGACGTCGTCGTGCCGACCCTCGGGCGGCCGTCGCTGCGACGCCTGCTCGACTCGCTCGCCGCCGCCCGCGGTCCGGCGCCGGGCCGGGTGATCCTCGTCGACGACCGCAGCGACCGGCGCGGGGCGCTGCTTCCGGCGGTGCCCCCCGCCCTGGCCGGGCGGGTCGTCGTGCTGCCCGGCGGGGCGCGCGGACCGGCGGCCATGACCAGCACCGTGAACAGGAACACGGACCAATAGCCCAGACCAATGCTCAGCAT
>JAUJMS010000022.1 GCA_030446745.1 Egibacteraceae bacterium
CCCGTGTTGTGGGGGCTCGCGACCGGCGGTGCGGACGGCGTCGCCGCGGTCCTCACCGAGCTGACCGAGGAGGTCGTGCGCGCGCTGATGCTGTGCGGGGCCGCCACCCTCGCCGACGTCGACGCCGACCTGCTCGCCCGCTGATCTTCGTTTCCGGCCGCGCGGTGCAGGGCAGCACCGGGGCGACGCCAAGCGAAGGAGACGCCATGCCGGCCGGGGACGAGATGCCGTCGACGCTGCAGCGCTCGGGCAAGAAGGCGCAGCGGACCTGGTCGAAGGCTCACGACTCGGCGGTGGAGACCTACGGCGAGGGCGAGCGGGCGCACCGCACCGCCTTCAGTGCGCTGAAGCACACCCACGAGAAGGTCGGCGACCACTGGGAGCCCAAGGACACCCCCGGGCCGTCCGACGACCGGGCCGCGAACCCGAACGCGCGCAAGGGCAAGGGGGAGACCGCGGGCGGCGTCGACGTCAAGGGCCACAGTCGCGAGGAGCTGTACGAGCGGGCGAAGAAGCTCGGCGTCCGCGGCCGGTCGAAGATGACCAAGATGGAGCTCGGCCAGGCGATCGCGCGCAAGCAGGGATAGCTACGGGGCGGCGCGATCGCCGACCCGGGAGGTCACCGCGGCGCACAGGTCGCCGAAGGTGCGGACCTCGCTGAGCGCCGCGTCGCCCAGCCCGATCGACAGCTCGTCCTCGACGACCATCGCGAGCTCGACCTTGGCGAGCGAGTCGATGAGCAGCTCGTCGGCGAGGTCGGTCGCGTCGGTGATCGCCACGTCGGCCAGCGAGAACTCGGCGCGCAGCAGCGCCTCGATGCGGGTGCGCACGTCCGTGGCGGCGGGGCGCCGGCGGCTCAGCGCTCGCACTGCTCGGCGGCGGCGACCGCTTCGCGGGGGACGACGGCGCCCATGAGACGCCCCAGCTCGGTGTGCAGTTCCCGAAGGGCGGCGCGGTTGGCCGAGAAGCACGCGAACGGGCCTCGCTGGCGCCGCGTGACCAGTCCCGACTCGACGAGCGCGGCGAGGTGGTGCGACGCGAGCGAGGCCGAGATGTCCAGCGCCTTCGCCAGGCGTCCGGCGTACTGGTCGCCGCGGCGCAGGTGGCGCAGGATCAACAGCCGGTGCGGCTCGGCGAGCACGGCGAGCTGCTCGGACACGGTGACCGCGCGACGGCGGGTGAGCGTCGGCTGCATGCGCCGGTCAGTGTAGGCAGTGGCCTGCCGGCGCCGCCCCGCCGCGGCCGCTCAGTCGCTGCGCGACACCGCGACGATCGTCGTGTCGTCGTTCGGCTCGCCTGGCGCGAACGCGCGGACCGCCGCCAGGGATGCCTCGACGACGGCCTTGGGTCCAAGCGCCGCCGTCGCGACGACGACCTCGACGAGGCGGTCCTCTCCGAACTCCTCGCCGTCGGCGTCGCGCGCTTCCGTCAGCCCGTCGGTGTAGAGCACGAGGACGTCGCCGGGTTCCAGCGTCACCTGCGCCGTGTCCCACGCTCCCGACATGGGGCCGAGCAGCGGTCCGGTCGGGGCGAGGCGGCGGACGCCGTCGGCGGCGGCCAGCAGCGGCGGCAGGTGGCCGGCGCTGGCGTACCGGCAGCGACCGGTCGTGGTGGACAGGTGCACGAGCACCGTCGTCAAGAACAGGTCACCGGTGTCGCCGAGGGCGTCGGCGAGCCACGCGAGCGCCGTGCCCGGGTCGAGCCGCTGGCGCATCGTCGTGAGCATGAGGTTCTTGGCCTGCAGCGCGAACAGGCCGGTGCCCTGCCCGTGGCCGGACACGTCGATGAGGCTGAGCGCCACGGTGTCGGCGCTGAGCGGCACGACGTCGTACCAGTCGCCGGCGAGCACGCCGCTGACCGGCTCCAGCGCCGCGGCCACGGCCAGACCCGCCGGCAGCGCCACGTTCGACGGCGCGAGCTCGTCGCGCAGCGCGGCGACGACCGGGCCCTGCGAGCGCAGCGCCTGCTCCGCGCGCCGCGCGCTGTCGAGCTCGTCGACGATGCGCCGGCGCATCTGCTCGGCGTCGACGCCGAGCGCCGCGACGTCGGGAGGGCCGGGCGCGGGGATCACGCGGTCGAGGTCGCCGTAGGACACCGCGCGCACAGCTGCGCTGATGCGGCTCAGCGGCATCGTGATCCAGCGGCGCGTCAGCGCCGCGGTGAGGACCAGCAGCACCAGGCCCGCGAAGAACGTCGCGTACAGCACGACGTCAAGGCGCCGGCGCGCCCGTTGCAGCGTCGCGTCGGTCGCCGCCTCCCGGCGCTGGAGCGCGTCACGCAGCGCCTGGGCCTCCTCGCGGATGCGGTTGAAGCGGACCCGCCCCTCGCCGCTTGCGACGATCGCCTCGGCCTCACGCGTGCGGCCCTGCGCGGCGGCGCGACGTTCCGGCTCCGCGGCCGCCCTGCGCCATGCCTCCGTCGCCGCCTCGATCCGTTCGAGCTGGGCCAGCAGGGCCGGCTCGTCGGCGAGCATCTCGCGCAGCACCGCCTCCCGCCGCCGCGCGTTGGCCTGCCCGTCGGCGTAGGGCTCGAGGAAGGCCTCGTCGCCGGTGATGACGTAACCGCGCAGGCCGGTCTCCTGATCGACGAGGTCGGCAACGAGCTGCGTGGTCTGGTCGCGCGCCTGCTCGAAGCGGCGGGCCTCCCGCACGAGCCGGTCGCGCTGCACGACGTTGAACAGGCCGAGCCCCGCGTTGATCGCGAGCAGGACGAAAAAGGCGCCGAGCAGCAGCTGGATGCGGCGGCGCAGCGTGAGCGACGGCCCCTGCGGGCGCGCCGCGTTCAGCCGGCCACCGAAGCGTGCTCGGCGCCGGCGATCGGTTCGGCCTCCTCCACGTTGCCTCCGACCGGTGCGGGCGGCATTGAACCATCCGCGTCATTCGCGTCACCCGGATTCACGCACGGCGCCCCACGGTCAGGCGCCCTTACCCTGGCGTCGTGGACACCGTTGCCTCGCTGCTGCGGCGGGAGCGCATGATCGCGACCGTTCGGTGGGTCGCGATTCTGTTCGCGTTGCTGCAGGTGCGCCTGTACGAGGCCCCGATCCCGGCGGTGGTGGACAGCGCCGCGCGGGTCCGCCCCTACGGGTACGCCCTCGTCGGCCTGCTGCTGGCGATCGCCGTCGCGGTCGAGGTCGTGCTGCGCACCGTCGTCGACGTCCGCCGGCTGCGCATCATCGGGACGGGCGTCCTGATCGCCGACGTCGCCGCCGCGGTCGGCTTCGTGTACCTGTACACCTTCGATCAGGTGTCCTCGCAGTGGGCGCTGCTCGTCGTGCTGCCGCTGGAGGGCGCGCTGCGCTACCAGCTGATCGGCTCTATGGCCGTGTGGGGGTCGCTCGTCCCGCTGTACGTCGCCCGCGAGCTGATCGCCGGGCGGCTGTTCGGCGCCGGGCTGCCGGCGGGCGCGATCTTCTACCGGCTGGGTCTGCTGCTCGTCGTGGCGCTGTTCGCGGGGTTCATCGCGCGCGACCTCGACACCCAGCGCCGGCTGCTCCAGCAGCTCAACGGCGCTTCGCACCAGGTCGCGTCGCGGCTCGAGCCCGCCGAGATCCTCCAGACGCTGTGCCGTGAGGCGGTGCGCTGCCTGCGGGCGTGTTCGGCGGTGGTCTATGTCTACGACGGCTCGTGGTTCCACCCTGTCGCGAGCCATCCGCCCGACGAGCTGGTCACGGTTTTCGCCGAGGACGAGCATGAGCGCGAGGACGCGTCGCTCGTGCCGCTGCTGCTGTCGGAGCCGGCGTGGCTCGACGCCGACGAGCGCCGCCCGGGACGCCTCGCGGTGCCGCTGCGCTGGCAGGCCGACAGCACGACGAACCTGCTCGTCGTCCGTCCGTCGAAGGGGCGCCCGACGCCGTTCGAGACCGACGTCGTCGCGTCGCTCGCCGAGTCTGCCGCCCTCGCACTGGCGACCACGCGGGTCATCGCCGCCGAGCAGCGCAACGTGCGGCGCCTGCGCTACCTGGAGGCGCTGCGCACCCGGTTCCTGGCGACCATCGCGCACGACCTGCGGCTGCCGTTGACGGTGTTCACGGGTGTGTCGCGGCTGCTGCGCAACCGGCGCGACGCCATCGCCCCGGAGCAGATCGACACCATGCTCGTCAGCGTCGAGCGCCAGGCCAACCGGCTGTCGCGCCTTGCCGACGACCTGCTCGACGCGGCGCGGCTCGACGCCGAGCGGTTCCTGCTGCACCCGGCGGCGTGCGACCTCGGCGAGGTCCTGACCGCCACCGTCGCCGACGTCGAAGAGGACGTCGACCTCGCACTCGACGGCGACCTGAAGCTCGTCGGCGACGCTCCGCGCCTGGAACGCGTCTTCTGGAACCTGCTGTCCAACGCCGAGAAGTACGGCAAGCCGCCGTTCGAGGTCCGCGGCTGGCGCGAGAACGGCTGCGTGAAGATCGCGGTCCGCGACCACGGCACCGGCCTTGACCCCTCGCAGCTGGACCGGCTGTTCACCGACTTCGCCGGGTCCGACGACGCCGCGAGCGTCGGGCTCGGTCTCGCCATCGTCTGGCAGCTGGTGCAGGCGCACGGCGGCGACGTCGCCTACTGCGACGCCGACCCAGGTGCGCGCTTCGTCGTTTCCTTGCCGGTGGCCGGCCCGCCTGAAGAGACCGCCGCGACGGCGCCGGCGCGGTGACGGTTGCCCCGCCCGACGGCGACGCCGACGTCCCCCGCTTCTGGCGTGACCTCGGCCTGCCAGGCCTGGTCGACTGCCACGTCCACTTCATGCCCGACGCCGTGTTGCGCAAGGTGTGGGCGTACTTCGACCGTTGGGCGACGGGCGACGGCGGCGGCTGGCCGATCGCCTACCGCGAGGACGAAGCGAGCCGGATCGCGCGGCTGCGTGCCATGGGCGTGCGCGCCTTCCCCGCGCTCAGCTACCCCCACAAGCCGGGGATGGCGGCGTGGCTCAACGACTGGGCCGCCGACTTCGCGGCACGGACGCCCGACTCCGTCGCCAGCGCCACCTTCTACCCCGAGCCGGAGGCCGACGCCTACGTCGCCGCGGCACTCGAGGCCGCCGTCGGCGTGTTCAAGGGCCACCTCCAAGTCGGCGCCTACGACCCGCGCGACCCACTGCTCGCCCCGGTGTGGAGGCGGCTGGCCGCCGCCGGCGTGCCGGTGATCACCCACGCCGGCTCGGGCCCCGAGCCGGGCCCGTACACCGGTCCGGAGCCCTTCGCCGCCGTCCTGGCCGCCAACCCCGAGCTGGCGGCGGTCATCGCGCACATGGGCGGCGGCGAGTACGAGGCGTTCCTCGAGCTTGCGCTGCGCTACCCCAACGTGCGCCTCGACACGACGATGGCGTTCACCGACTTCATGAACCGCATGCGCCGTTACCCGCCCGAACTGCTGCCGGTGCTCGCCGACCATCCGGAGCGCATCGTGTTCGGCACCGACTTCCCGAACATCCCGTACCCGTACGCCCACCAGCTGGCGGCGCTGGTCGAGCTCGGGTTCGGCGACGATTGGCTGCGTGCAGTCTGCCACGACAACGGGGCGCGCCTGTTCGGGCTTCCGCCGCGCTGAGCGCGGTCCGATCCCGCGCTACGGCGGCTGCGTCACAGCGCCGCCTGCAGGCGTTCGAGCACCTCGGGCTGGGAGGTGCCGAGCACCATCGTGGCGACGCGCGAGGCTTTCCACGCCTCGAGCCGGTCGACGATGCGGTCGAGCGGGCCGACCAGCGCCATCTCGTCGATCAGCGCGTCGGGCACTGCGGCGGCGGCCTCGTCCTTGCGCCCCGCGAGGTAGGCGTCCTGGATCGTGACGGCGTCGCCCTCGAAGCCGTAGCGCGACGCGAGGTCGAAGTAGAAGTTGCGCCCGCGCGCGCCCATCCCGCCGATGTACAGGGCGAAGAACGACCGCAGCCGGTCACGGCACGCGGCGACGTCGTCGCCGGCGGCGACCATGACCGTCGCCGCGATGTCGAGTTGCGACGGGTCACGCCCGGCGCTGCGCAGGCCGGCGTCGAGGTGCTCGGTGACGATCGCCTCGCGGTCGGGCGAGTAGAAGATCGGCAGCCAGCCGTCGGCGATCTCGCCGGTCAGCGCCACGTTGCGCGGCCCGATCGCGGCCAGGTAGATCGGGATGCTCGGGCGAACGGGATGCAGGATCGACTTCAGCGGCTTGCCGAGGCCGGTGGCATCGGGACCGGCGTAGGGGATGCGGTAGTGCTCGCCGGCGAACTCCAGCGGCGCCTCGCGCGCGATCACGCGGCGGATGATCTCGACGTACTCGCGGGTCCGCCCCAGCGGCTTGCCGTAGGCGACGCCGTGCCAGCCCTCGACGACCTGCGGGCCCGACAGGCCCAGACCGAGCAGCACCCGGCCACCCGACAGCACGTCGAGCGTCATCGCGGTCATCGCCGTGTTCGCCGGCGTGCGCGCCGGCATCTGCAGCACCGCGCTGCCCAGCTTGATCCGCTCGGTGCGCGCCGCGAGATAAGCGAGCACCGTCACGGCGTCCGAACCGTACGCCTCCGCCGCCCACAACGAGTCGACGCCGACCCGCTCGGCGTGCTGGACCAGCGGCAGCGCCTCGGCGATCGACGCGCCCGCGTAGCCGAGACTCAGGCCGAGCTTCATCGCGTGCCCTCCTCGAGGCGGTCTCGTGCCGGAGGGCGACCGGCCGCGGTCAGCGTTCGAGCACCCGCGCGCGGAACTCGCCCTCAGCGAGCGGGCGCAGCGCCCGGAAGGTGGCGCGCGACAGGTCGAAGCGTCGCCCCGTCCAGCTGGCGGGACCGTAGTCGGTCACGACGGCGGTCACGCTGCGGCCGCCGGGCGCGACGACATCGACGCGGGTGCCGCACGGCAGCTCCCGGCTCGCCAGCGTCCGGCGAGACGGGTCGAAACGGCCACCACACGCCGTGCGCTGGCCGGCGAAGCCGCTGCCGTACCACGACGCCAGGCCGCGCAGCGGCGGTGGGGCGTCGTAGCGATGGCGGTCAGCGAGCGCGCCGTAGCGGTCCCGCAGCACGGCGGTGTCGCCGCGGTGGTTGCGCCACAGCGGCCGCTCGGCGCGCAGGTGGACGTGGCGGCGGGTCGTCGCGCCGCGGCCGGTGTGGACCAGCACGCTGCGTCGCGGCGGCAGTCGGTACGCGGGCAGCCGGCGGGTCCGGTCCGCGGAACCCGCGTGGATCTTCCAACCGCGCAGCGGCACGCTGACCCGACCGGTGTTGCGCACGACGGCGTACTCGGCGTTGCGTCGGCGCGCGTCGTCCCCGCGCGGGTTGTAGTTGATGCGCTCGACGGCGACCCGGTAGACCGTCAGCCGCCCGGTGCGGTCGTGCGCCCGCAGGTGGTCGTGGTCGCCGCGCCGCACGACGCGGTAGCGCGTCCGTGCCGTCGCCTGCGGGGCGACGCGGAAGCGGAACCGGCTGCGGGAGGTCAGCCGGGCGCTGTCCACGCGGTGCCAGCCGTCGCTGCGGCGGCGCTGCAGGATCACGCGCTTGCCGGGGTGCAGCGGCCGCAGCCCGCCGCGGACGACGACGGTGCGGCCGACCGGCGCGACGCTGCGCGACACCCGCGCCCGCACCCAGGGCCGCACCGACACGCCGTCGCGGGAGCTGATGCTCGGCCGCGTTGCGGCGGTGCCGCGGTGACGCAGGCGGTAGACGGTCCGCCGGCGCGGCTCGACGCGCACCTCGACGCGGCCGTCGCGCTGGGAGCGTCGCCGCTCGACGACGCGGAAGCGCTCGGCGCCCTTAGGGCGCGCGAGCAGCTCGACGGGGCGCCGCGCGAGGCCGTCGGAGGTGCCGGCCCGCAGCAGCCGGCCCCGCACCACGACGGGACGGCCGAAGCGCACCTGCGAGCGCGACACCCGCATGCGCAGCGCCGTCCGGCGGCGCGGTGTCACCGCCCGCGACGCCGGCGACCCCGGGCCGGATCCGGCGGCGTTGTGGGCGCGCACCGTGAACCGGTAGGTCGTGCCGTTGCGCAGCCGCCGCACGGTCGCGGCCGTGCTCCCGGCGTCGACCCACATGCGGGTGTCCCCGGGTGACGCCGTGATGGTGTAGCCGCGGATCGGTGCGCCACCGTCGGAGCGCGGCCGTTGCCAGTCGACGCGCACCGCGGCGTCGCGCGGCTCGACCGCCGGGGCGGCGGGCGCCGACGGAGGTTGCGGCGCGACCTCGTCGAGCAGCTGCGCGGCGGCCGGCGCGCCGGTGGTGACGACGAGCACCGCGGCGCACACGACGCTCGACGCGCGCAACGACCACGAGACCGGGACAGCAGCAAGCATCTGTGGGCTCCAGGGAGAGGCCGTGACGGGGCCAGCGGCGAACCGAGGTTGTCTGCCCGTGCGGGGGGTCGGGGGGACCGTGCCGCTCGGCGAGCGTAGCCGCCCGCGGCAGCGACGCGGTAGTGACCCACAGGCCAGTGCCGCCGTCGATCAAGGACGTGGCGTCGCCGTGGGTGCCGCCGTGTTGTTGTCAGAAGCCGGGACGGCCGGCGAATCGCGTGCGGTGGGCGTCGAGCACCGACGGCGCCGCCGGGTCGCGCTCGACCAGCCGCAGCCACCCCGCCACCGGCGCTTCGCCGGGGCGCAGCACCCGCAGGTACCAACCCGTGCGACCGGAGGCGATCATCAGCGGGCCGACCTGCGGGCGGTCGAGGTGTGCCACCAGCTTGAAGCAGGGGCTGCGCGGCTGGCTGATCTGCAGCAGCGCGTCGCCCCACGCCCACACGTCGCCGATGTGCACCTGCCCCTCCGTGGCGCCGGCCAGCGACAGGTTCTCGCCGAACGCGCCGAGTTGCAGCGGCCGCTCCAGGTCGCGGCGCCAGACCTCGAGGTGCTCGCGTGGATAGGCGTAGACCGCCTTGTCGACGCCGCCGTGGACCCGCAGGTCCCCCTGCTCGTCACCGGCGAGGTTGGTCGCCCCGACGTGGATCGTCGGAGCGTTCACCGGCTGCTTGGCGATCGCGCTGTGCACCAGGCGCCCGCGCCGGCGCAGCAGCGGCTGCGGGCGCCCCACGTGCACCGCGACGACCTCGACGTCTTCCATGCCGCCGATCATGCCGGTTGGGGCCTTTGCCCGCGGCCGCGTCGCGCCGGGCGGTCGCCCTAGGGGTGGTTGTCGCGCCAGAACAGCTCCAGCTGGAACTCGTCCGGGTCGCGCAGGCACAGCACGGCGCCGTAGGCGCGGTCCGCGACGGGGGAGTGCCGCACGCCGAGTGCGGCGAGACGCCCTGCCCACTCATCGAGCTCCGCCCGGCTTGCCACGCGGAAGGCGACGTGGTCGGCGCCCGTCCTGGCGGGATCGGCCGGCTCGCCGCGGTTGGAGCTCACGCGGCAGATGGATCGGAGTTTGCGTTGGTTCTGGCCCGAAGCCGCGAGCCTGGTGTACGTGGAGTGCAAGAAGCTCGCCCGCAAAGGGACTGGCCAGCCCGTCGCGCGAGCACCACGGCGCGCGGGCGCGGACCGTCTACGCGGGCCGCCGCAGTCGCGCGCGTGTGGTTCGCGGGGCGGTGGAGCGACAGCCGCCGCCCTCGGACTGATGGCGCCGCCGCGGGGTGCCGGCGGGACGGCCGCCCCGCAGGTCGGCGCATACTGGCGCCGTGGCCGTTTCCGACCGTGACCGCGCGCGCATGCGCCGCCTGAGCGCCGACCTCGCCGACTCCGAGACCGACGACCCGGGGACGCCGGCACAGCGGGCGTCGCGGCTGGCGTGGATCAACGCCCGCCGAGCGGAGATCGGGATGCCGCCGCTCGTCGACGAGGCGCCGGAGGAGGGGTTGCTCCGCCGTGCCCGAGCCCTCGGAATGGCTCGCATCGACCGGTGAGGTGCTCGACCGCCTCGTCGATGCTCTCCGGGCGGCCGGCTACGACGTGGACGTGCTGCGCGACCCCGCCGCGCCGCCCCATCTGCTGCGGTTGAGTCGTGGCCCCGAGCGGGTCGACCTGCTGCCGCCGGTCATCGCGTTCCAGCAGGCGGCGCTGTCGCGCGCCTCTGAGGGCGTGGTCACGGCCGAGGACGACCTCATCGTGTTCAAGCTCATCGCGTGGCGGCCCCGCGACCGCGACGACGTGCGTTCGATCCTGGAAGCCGGTGTGCCGCTCGACGACGACTACATCGACGGCTGGGTGCGCGAGTGGGACGTCGCCGACCGGTGGCGGCAGGCGCGGCGGTGGCGTCCGGACGCCTGAGGCCCGCTGAACCGCCCCGCGGTCTTGGTGCAGACTGAGCGCATGGTTGGCGTGCTGACCGACATCCTCGACTGGGACTTGCACTTCCGGGGCGGCAGCCGCCTTGCGTTCTGACCGGGCGTCGCGCACTGCGATGCGGCGGTACTGGACCGTCGTCGCCGCGCTGGTCGCAGTGTTCACGCTCCTGTTCGTGGTGGCCGAGGCGCTGGAGATCCCGCTGCTGACCGACCCGCGACCCTGGCTGCAGGGCAACGCCCTGCCTGCCGCGGCCATCGGCGTCGCGTTGCTGGTCGCCGACGTCGGCCTGCCGGTCCCGTCCAGCGTGGTCATGATCGCGCATGGCGCCGCGTTCGGCGTCGCCGTCGGGACCGCGCTGTCCCTCGTCGGCAGTCTCGGGGCTGCCCTGCTCGGCTTCGCTGTCGGACGGCGCGGCGGCAGGCTGCTCGACCGGCTTGTGCCACCGCACGAGCGCGTCAAGGCGGACGCGCTCCTGTCGCGATGGGGCGTGTTCGCTGTCGTCGTCACCCGGCCCGTACCGCTGCTCGCCGAGACGACGGTCATCCTCGCCGGTGCGAGCCCGCTGGGCTGGCGCCGTACCGCTGTCGCCGCGCTGATCGGGAGCGTCCCCGCCGCCGTCCTGTACGCGTTGGCAGGATCGGTCACGGCGCAGGTTGCGAACCCGGCGGCGGTGTTCACGCTGGTCCTTCTGCTCGCCGCCGCGACCTGGGCCGTTGGTTCGCTGGCCGGCCGGCGGCGCGCGGCCGGTTCAACACGAGGAGCAGCCGCCTGAGCCGCGAGGAGCCGGACATGACGTGGGAGCTCGTCGCCCACGGGTGGCACTTCCCGACAAGCCTGGCGCTCGCAGACGCTGGCGTCGTCTACCTCGCCGAGTCCGGCCTGTCGTTCGCCGGCGCACCGCCGGGCGGCCGGGTCTGGCGGCTTGACCCGGACGGAACACGCAGCCTGCTGGCCGACGACCTGCGCGCTCCTGTCAACGGTCTGACGCTGCACGGCGAGGCGCTCTACGTCTCGGAGGGCGGGCACCCCGGCCGGATCAACCGGCTCGGTCTCGACGGAGCACGCACGACCGTGCTCGACGACCTGCCCGGGCCCGGCAACTACCACACGAACATGGCGGTCGTCGGCCCCGACGACAAGCTCTACTTCAGCCAAGGCGCGCTGACCAACCTCGGGGTGGTCGGGCTGGACGCCTACGCGATCGGCTGGCTGCGCCGCCTGCCGCACGGCCACGACGTGCCGGGCTATGCCGTCACGCTGTCGGGAGTCAACGTCACGACGCCGGACCCGACGAGCCCGGATCCGAACGCCCAGGCGACGACCGGCGGCTTCAGCCCGTTCGGAACACCGTCCCAGCCGGGGCAACGGGTGCCCGCCGGACTGCCCGCGACGGCGGCGGTGATGCGTTGCGACCTCGACGGCGGCAACCTCGAGCTCGTCGCGTGGGGGCTGCGCAACGCGTACGGGCTGGGGTTCCTACCCGACGGGCGGCTGCTCGCGGTGGACCAGGGCGCCGACGACCGGGGAAGCCGCGCCGTCGGGCAGGCGCCGGACCTGCTGTTCGAGGTCCGCACGGGCCGGTGGTACGGCTGGCCGGACTTCATCGGCGGGGTGCCGATCACCGACGAGCGCTTCCCGCCCCGAGCGCGGCCAGCCGCCGACGATGCTGCTCGCCGACCACGACGCGCTGCCAGCTCCCGAGCCGCCGCTGCTGCTGTTCCCGCCGCACACCGCCGCGGTCAAGTTCGACGTCGTTCCCGAGACCGGCGCACATGCAGGTGACCTGTACGTCGCGCTGTTCGGCGACGAGGTGCCGATGACCGCGCCGAGCGGGACCGCGGGTGGGCCGCAGCATCGTCCGGGTCCAGACCTCGACCTGGACGCTGCACCCGCTGGCGTCCGGGCTGGCGCGCCGGCCGATCGACGTGCGGATCGACGCCGACGCGGGTGGGTCTACGTCGTGGACTTCGGCCAGTTCGAAATGACCGACGCCGGCGTCGACGCGCAGGGGTTCCGGCAGCGGAGCGTAGTGTGGCGGTTGCGCAGCATCGGGCTGCCGACCGCCGGCGGGCCGAGTTCACCGGCGGCGGCGGCGGCGCCCGTCGGCGGTGACAGGCGCGCCGAGCGTGGCCGCGACGGCACCGGCAGCACCGAGTCCCGCTTTGATGGCGTAGGACGGGACGACCATGGCCGGCGGCGGCTGCTGTCCTGCCGGTCCGGCCGTACGGCGGATGCGCCACAGGGCGCCGGTGTTCTCCCACACCCGGATGCCGCCCTTCTCGGTGCGATGGAGACCGCCCCGAAGTCGACGACGTAGAGGTTCCCGTCCGGCCCGAACTGGCAGTGTGACGGCCGCTCGAAGCCGGCGTGCGGCAGCCGCGACGCCGGACCGTTGATCTTGTTGACGGCGAAGTCGACGACCTCGCGGGTGCGCATGTCGACCCGGACGACCTTGAAGCCGGACGGCGTCGTCAGCCGCGCCGTCACCGGCGTGAGGTCGCCGAAGAGCGCCACGAACGCGTCACCCTCGAACCCGAACGCCGCGTCGCTGAAGTCCACCCCGTTGGGTGCGGAGTGTCGGGCGAAGGTGGCGTACGGCTTGGGCGGGTTGGGGTCGGGAGGCTCGGCGATCACCGGCTCGCGGCCGCGGCCCCGGCCAGGCTCGCCCCAGGACGGGTCGTCGAGCCTGATCCCAGCGGCGAAATCGGGCCAGCCGTACCAGGCGCCCTCGGTGATCTCGTAGAAGTCTTCGAGGTCGCCGATGATGTGCCGGTTGTTGCGCTCGTCGATCCGTGCTCGGTGGCGAACAGCCGCCCGTCGGGCGTGAACGCGATGCCGTACGGGTTGCGCAGACCCCAGGCGACGAGCTCGAGACCGCGCCGTCCGCGTTGCAGCGCAGGACCGAGCCGTTACACCGGACGTCGCCCTTGATGACCTGGCCGGGCGCCGTTTCCGTGCCGAACGGGACATAGGCGCCGGTCTTGACGGTCGTCGCGGGGTTGCCCAGCACGTTCGGCATCTCGTAGTTGCGGCCGGTCAGCACGATGTGCTGGCCCGGCACGTCGTGCGCTTGGGGAAGTGGCGCAGCCACTCGTACGCGAAGTTGTCCGCGCCGACGACCGCGGTGTTCGTGTGGGTGCCCTGGCGAAGATCTTGCCGTCGGGGCCGACGACGGGGTAGTTGCTCTGGTGGTCGCCCTTGCCGGGCAGGTCGGTGACGAGGTCCTCCAGCCGCTTGTCGGGAGTGATGCGCGACAGCGTGTCGGTGTTCATCAGGTACAGGTGCCCGTCGTGCCAGCACGCACCCGTGACCGCGCCCGTGACGTTCCACCGGTCGTCCGGGAGCTCGAAGAAGACCTCCCACTCGCCGGTGGCGACGTCGACCTTCAGTACCCTTGGCTTGGCTTCGATCTTGTGCCCGCACTCGATGACGTAGCAGCTGCCCTGGTCGTCGAAGCAGCAGTGCACCGGCTCGTTGAAGTTCTTCGCGACGAGTTCAGCGGTGTAGCCGTCAGGCACCAGGACGTGCTCGGGCCGGTAGCGGCGGGGTCGCCAGCGATGCAGGTGCGCGCGTATCGTGAGCGGCAGCAGCGGTGCGTATTGCGCTCCGAGCAGCGAATCGATCATCGGGGCGTGCCGCAGCCGCTTGAGCGTCATCGCCGCTGAGGACGTCGCGCGCCCGGTCGCGGCCTTCGGGCTGACCCGCTCTCCGAGCTCGTCCAGTGTGTCCGCCAGCTGCTCGCGGGTCTGGGCGATCTCCTGCTTCAGTTCTTCCGGCTCTTGGCCCACGCGACGTCCTCCTTCAGGGATTCCACGGTCTGCGTCGGCCGCTGCACCCGCCGCAGCTTGCGCAAGCCGACGACACCGGCCACACAGGTCACGACCAGCCACACCAGCGCGACAGTCAAGAACGCCCAGCCGGTCCCCATAACCTGCGCCAGCCCCCACGCGGCCGCGGACGTGCCGAAGACGACCGTGAGCAGGGCGCCGAGCGCGGCCACGACGAGCGCGCCGCTGGCCTTCGCGGTCGTCGCCAGCTCGCCGCGGATCTCGACGCGGGCAAGCTTCATCTCCTGGCGCACGAGCGTCGACAACTCGGCGCCCAGCTCGGACAGCAGTTCGGGAACCGGTCGAGGGTCGCTGCCGGCAGCGTCGGTCATCGGAACTCCTCCGGTGCGCCGATCCTGCATGACCCGATCGCCTGCAGCGACGCGATCAGTCGGCGGGACCATGAACTGGGCGGGGGTGAGCGTCACAGGCGGCAGCGGTATCGCATGAGGGTGCCCGGCTCACGGTCACTTCGCGGGGTCGAGCAGGCGGTCGAACACCGCGCCGGTGCCCTGCGCCTGGACGTACTTGTCGACCAGGTCGACGACGAGTTCCTTCGCCGACCATTGCGTGGGGTGGTACAGCCCCAGAGCGGTGTTGAGCAGGACATCGCCGGTGTAGACGACCCCGAACACCGTGTTGACGGCCTTCTGGCCGCGCAACCCCTTCAGTGCGGCCACGCCATAGGCGGCACCCCACATCATCCCGAGCGAGAAGTGCGTCACGTAGTTCAGACGCCGCCGACCCTCCGCCGTGTCTGGGTCGGCCGGGGTGATCTTCTGCGCGAAGTTGGCAGGGGCGTAGCTCTCGCCGCGCTTGGTGAGCGGCATCTCGATGAACTTCTGGAAGGCCGTCATCACCACCGTCCCGGCGACGCCGGAGACGACGCCACGTCCGATCACGCTCTTGGTCGACGGCTGTTTCGTGGTCTGCATGCCGGCGAGCCTACCCGGAGCGGGTGTGAACCATCACGCGCAGCTGCTCAACGCGCGTGCGGCAGGCGGGACCGGGGATGGACGGTGACATGCGCTGGCTCGGTAACCCTGTCGCGGCTTGCCTGGTCGTGCGACCGGATGGCGCCCCTGCGCGCCTCGGCCGTCGCTGATGCCCACCGCGACGATCGACCCGGTCGCGGCAGTGGTCGCTGCGCTCGTTGCCGCGCAGCTGATGGAGCTGCCGGCGTACCTGCAGCGGGCGCTCGGGCTCCCGGTACAGGACGCCCGCGACGAGGCCGAACCCACAGGTCCCCGGCGCGGAAGGTGACGACGCGCTCCTGCACCCTCAACTCTCCTTCGTCGCAGCTTTTTGAGCCGAGGCTAGGCGGACGTGGCCTCGTGACGATGTGGCCGCGCGGACGTGTGGTATCAGCTTCTGGGTACAGCGAGGACATGCACATCACTGCGCGCATAACGGCCAGGGAGTAGGGGCGCGTTATGCCATCGCGACGTTTCCGGTCGGCTATCAGGGGCAGTGACCCTCACGGTCTCGCGTCTGGATTCGCGATATCCGGCCGGGCTGATTTCACATCGCGTTGCGGCTGATCGGCGCAGTCCCCGCGGGGGTCGACGCAGAACCAGGCGGCGTCGCAGGCGTTGATCGCCGAGAGGCAGCACCCAGGGTCGCGCGACACACTGGTGCACCGCAGCGCCGGCGCAACCTGAGACCGGCCCGGGCGTTGGCGGGAGGAGCCCCGGTGACGCGATCCGCACGGTGGACGACGGAGCAGGTCGGGGACCTGTCGGGCAGGCGCATGCTCGTCACCGGGGCCAACAGCGGCATCGGGTGGGAGGCCGCGAAGGTGCTCGCCGCGCACGGCGCCCACGTGGTCCTCGCCTGCCGCGACACCGCGAAAGGCGAACGAGCCGCTCAGCGCATCCGTGCCACCAGCCCCGGCGCACGCGTGGAGGTCATCGAGCTCGACCTCGCCGACCTCGCCTCCGTCCAGGACGCTGCCGAGACCTTCGCCGCGCGGCACGGCCGCCTGGACGTGCTGTGCAACAACGCCGGTGTCATGTGGCTGCCGTACCGGATGACCGCCGACGGGTTCGAGATGCAGTTCGGGACCAACCACCTCGGCCACTTCGCCCTCACCGGACGGCTGCTGGGCCTCCTGCTGGCCGCCGACGCGCCGCGCGTGGTCACGGTGTCGAGCAACCTGCACCGGGGCGGGGCCATCGACTTCGGCAATCTCGACGCCGGCCGCGGCTACGACCCGCGGCGGGCGTACGCCCAGAGCAAGCTCGCCAACCTGCTGTTCACCTTCGAGCTGCAGCGTCGCGCCGATGCGGCCGGGACCGCCCTGACCGCGTCAGTCGCGGCGCATCCGGGCTGGGCGGCGACGAACCTGCAGACGGCGGGGCCGCGGATGGCCGGCGCCGTCGTCACCGAGCAGGTGCATCGGCTCGCCAACCGCCTGTTCGCGCAGAGCGCCGCCGGCGGCGCCCTGCCGACGGTCCGGGCCGCCGTCGACCCGCAGATCCGTGGCGGCGACTACGTCGGCCCGAGCGGGCCGGGCCAGCTCCGCGGCGCGCCGGCGGCGGTCTCGCCGAGCTCGACGGCCCGCGCCCCGGAGGTCGCGACCCGGCTGTGGGAGGCGTCCGAGGCTCTCACAGGGGTGCGCTACGACGCCTTGGCTGCGGCCCCCTGCTGAGCCGGCCGCCGCAGCGGTGCTCCCGTCAGGCCCGCGGCGGCGCCGTGCGGGCCGGCGCGCCCGCTCGGGCCGCGGCCTCGCGGTGCAGGTGCCGCCACATCAGCGCGTGGGCGCCGATCCCGACGGTCAGGATGCCGACCGGAGCCCACTGCTGCACGACCGCGGCGACGACGACGGCCAGGACCGCTCCGGCGACGAGGATCGCGCGCATGGTGTTGATCTCAGGCATCGGATCTCCGCTCGGCAGTCCCGTCGACCACCGTCCACGGTAGCCCCTCGCGCTCGGTCGGGCGAGCGCCATCTGGCCCCGGTCAGTTGAGCGTCGGATCCTCCGGAATCGTCGTGAAGAACCCGCCCTGGCGCGACAGCACCGTCAGCCACAGAGCGCCCGGTCGCCGAGTGAACGCGTCGTCGGGGTGGGCATCGACGACGAACCACCCGCCCGCGTCGATCTCGGCGTCGATCTGGCCGGCGCCCCAGCCACCGTAGCCAGCGAACACCCGGATCCCGAGACCGCGATCGGCCGCCTGCGTGAGGTCGACCACCGCCACCCCGGGCGACACCGGCTGGACGCCTGCGGCCTCGCCGGTGCGCCGAGGGCGATCACGGCCTCGCGCTGCACCGGCCCGCCCACGAACACGACCGGCGGCTCCACCGCCGGGACGGTCCACTCCGGCAGGATCGTGGTGACGGGCACCTGGCTGGGGCGGTTGAGCACGACGCCGACCGCGCCGTCGGTACCGTGCTCGAGGATGAGCACGACGGTGTGGGAGAAGTTGGGGTCACTCAGCGACGGCGTCGCCACCAGCAGCCGACCGCGGAGGTGTCCGTCCGTCATCGTCTCCGGCATGCCCTGCGGCGGCTGGCGCAAGCAGGCCGTCAGTGCAGCGGCGCCGCGGGGCGTCGGGCGCCGGCTTCGTGAGCCCTCCACCACTGCGGCGGATGCCAGGCGGGTCAGCGCCTGCGGCGTCACGAGCAGCTTCAGCGCCCGGCTGCCGCCGCCCACGATCAGCCGTTCGAGCACGGCGACGGCGGCGTCGACGTAGACGGGCACAGATGGCGGCAGCCCGAACGGGGTGACCCCGTCGGGCAGCATCCCGGTGAGCGCGACGGTCTCGTCGGCCGGGGCGAAGGAGACCTTGCGGACGCCGAGCAGGCGCCGGACCGTGCCGTTGACGTCCAGGCGCCGCGTGGCCTGGACCAGGCACGCGGCATGCCGCCGCTCGCCGGTCTTGGCCGCGACGACGATGCAGTTCACCGCCATGTCGGGCCCGTAGCCGTAGCGCTCGCAGAACGCGGCGGTGTTGGCGTAGGCGGGGTCGATGCGGATCGCCTCGTATGGCACGCCGAGCCGTTCCAGCTCGGCGAGGACCTGCCCCTCGATCGCCTCGTCGGCGACCGGCACCCTGTCCGCTGAGCCGGCGGCGCCGGCCCGCCGCGGCGCCTCGGTCAACCCTGGCCCGGGTCGGCGGAGCGCACCACGTTGAACACGCCGCCCTGCGGGTCGCGCAGGGCCGCGAAGCGACCGTAGGGCGAGTCGGTGGTCGGCATCGACACCGCGCCGCCCAGCCGCTCCGCCGCCGCCGCGGCCCCGTCGGGGTCCTCGACCTCGAAGTAGGGCGTCCAGTGCGAACCGACCTCCTCGGGCCAGTCCCCGGTCATCTGCATCGCACCACCGACGCTGCGGCCGCCGACCGAGAAGGTCTGGTACGCGGGACCGTCGCCGGTGTCCACGACCTCCCAGTCGTAGCCGAACACCCTGGTGTAGAACTCCTGGGCGGCCGCGAGGTCGCGGGTGGCCAGCTCGTTCCACACCACCGCGCCGGGCTCGTTGACCAGCGTCGCGCCGATGTGCCCGCCGGCCTGCCAGGTGCCGAACAGCGCGCCTGTGGAGTCGAAGCCGACGACGAGACGGCCTTGCCCCGTGATGTCCAGCGGTCCCATCATGAGCTCGCCCCCGGCGTCGGTGATGCGCCGGGCCGCCGCGTCGGAGTCGTCGGTGGCCATGTAGGTCGTCCACCCCGTCGGCACTGTGGTCGAGGGCTCGCCGTTCATCCCGGCGACCCGCTCGCCGTGCACCGTGCACATCGTGTAGTAGCCGGCCTCGCTCGGGCCGATCTGGAAATCCCAGCCGAACAGCTCGCCGTAGAAGCGGCGGGCCCCTCCGGGTCGCTGGTCACCAGGTCGACCCACGAGGGAGTGCCCGCCTCATACGACGCCACCTTCATCACCCGCCCTCCTTCGCACTCGCCATGCGGCGGCATCGGGCAGGGTCCCACCGGCGGACGGGTGACGCAAGGAGCCAGCGGCGAGCCGGGAGGAGGCGCTGACACCGTGGCGTTGCGACATCGTAAGGCTGTCGGGTGCCTGGAGGGGTACGGTCGGGGTCGAGATCCACGACCAGGAGATGCCATGTTGTTCGGCCGCCGCAAGACCGAGATGGTGCCCACCGACGCCGCCCTTCCCGGGCGCGACACGCCGATCCCGGTGCCCGCGGCCCACTACGTCAACGGTCATCCGCTCACCCCGCCGTTCCCGGACGGGATGCGCCAGGCGGTGTTCGGCATGGGCTGCTTCTGGGGCGCGGAGCGGCTGTTCTGGCAGCTCGACGGGGTGTGGACCACCGCGGTGGGATACGCCGGCGGCGCCACGCCGAACCCGAGCTACTCGCAGGTGTGCTCGGGCCGTACCGGCCACACCGAGGCCGTCCTCGTCGTGTTCGACCCGGCCGCCGTCTCCTACGACGACCTGCTGCGAGTCTTCTGGGAGCAGCACAACCCCACCCAGGGGATGCGCCAGGGCAATGACGTCGGCACGCAGTACCGCTCGGCGATCTACGTCGCCGACGACGCTCAGCGCACCGCCGCGGAGGCATCCCGGGACCGGTACCAAGAGGTCCTCGACCGGGCTGGGTACGGGCGGATCACCACCGAGATCGCTGCCGCCGGTCCCTTCTTCTACGCCGAGGACTACCACCAGCAGTACCTGGCCAAAAACCCCAACGGCTACTGCGGCATCGGGGGCACGGGCGTCGCCTGCCCGGTGGGGCTCGCGACCGCCGACTGAACCGCGGCCAGGGCGCGCCGCGTCGTCGCCCCGCGAAGGTCGAAGGCTCCGATCGAGCGCGGATCGGAGCTTGACGACCTGGGCTCGGTCGTCGGCGGGACCGCGGCTGTCACACCCGTCGTCAGATGTGACGGTGACCGTCTCGCATCCTCGCTCGGCGCGCACCGGCCCAGGCACTCCGTCACGGTCGTCGGCGCGGCGCCTCGCCGGACCCCGGAGGGTGGCGGGAGGGGAGCCAGTCGGAGGTCGTTGACCGGCGCAAGGGCGGGGGCTACGGTCCGCCAGGCTGGGCGAACGCCGCACGTCGGGCCATCCGCAAGAGCGGCTGGCGGCAGGGCGTGGCGCGCGGAGGTCAAAGGGGTCTCACTTGTCAAACTCGATCAGGCACCTGCTGGCCGTCGTGTCCGTCGTGGGCATGTCACTGGCCGCCGCGTGTGGTGGCGGGGGCTCCGAACAGGGGGAACAGGACGGTGAGCAGGCGGCCGCCACCGACGGCCCCGTCACGATCACGATCGCCGAGAACGCCGTCCGTGGCGGCAAGAACGACTACACCGCCCAGTGGCTGATCGACTACGCGATCCCCACGTTCACCGAGCAGATGGCCGCGGACGGCCGCGACGTGACCGTCAAGCTCGTCGAGAGCGGAATCGACGACGAGGACTACAAGTCCCGGCTCGCGTTGGACCTGTCGGCGGGCGAGGGCGCCGACGTCATCGGGTTCGACGGGTTCTGGCTCAGCGAGTTCGTGACCGCCGGATACCTCAAGCCGCTGACCGAGGTCGTCGGGCCCGTCATCGACGACTGGGAGGGCTGGGAGCAGATCCCCGAGGCCGTCGCCGGCAGTCTCGTCGTGGACGACCAGCGCTACGGCATCCCGGTCGGCACCGACGGACGGGTGCTGTTCTTCCGCAAGGACGTCTTCGCCGACGCGGGCCTGCCCGAGGACTGGCAGCCGACCAGCTGGGACGAGATCATCGAGGCCGCCCGAACGATCAAGGAGGCCGACCCCGACGTGACGCCGCTGCAGATCAACGCGGGCACGTCGATGGGCGAGGCGACGACGCTCCAGGGCTTCGTCCCGATCCTGCTCGGGACCGGCGCCGAGCTGTACGACCAGGCCTGGCTCGGCGACACCCCGCAGATGCTGGAGGCGGTGGGGTTCTTCCAGACGATCTACGACGAAGGCCTGGCCGACCCGCAGCTGCAGCTGCGCGCCGACGGCCGCGACCGGTCGTTCCAGGACTTCTCCACCGGGCGCATCGCCATCCTCATCGAGAGCGACTACCTGTGGCGCAGCGTCATCAACCCCGGTGAGGGACTGTTCCCCATCGAGAATCGCGACGAGGTCGTCGGCTTCACCAAGATCCCCGCGCGTGAGCCCGGCGCCGGCATCCGCGGTCAGGACTTCGTGTCCGCCTCCGGCGGCACCGCGCGGGTGCTCAACCCCAACACCGACTACCCACAGGAGGCGTGGGAGTTCCTGAGCTTCCTCGGCTCCGAGGAGGCGCTCACCGAGTTCGTCCAAGGCGAGCCCCGCATCACCGCGCGCGAGGACGTCAACGCCTCCGAGGCCGTCGCGAGCGACCCCATCCTGTCGTTCATCGCCGAGGAGGTGCTTCCGATCACCTGGTACCGGCCGGGCTTCGAGGAGTACCCGCAGGTCTCCGAGGCACTCCAGCGCATGGTCGAGAACGTCGTCGCCGGGCGGTCCGACGTCCCCACGGCAGCTGCCGAGTACGAGGCGACCATCAGCGGCATCGTCGGCGCCGAGAACGTGATCCAGGAGTGAGCGGGAGGCGTCGATGAGCGCCGGCGCCGGCCCCAAGGCCCCTCAGACACCGGCCGGCGGGGGGGCCGGGGGCGGAGCCGGAGCCGCACCCGCCAGCCAGGACGCATCCGACGACGCGCCAGCCGCGGCCGCGGGCGGCCAGGAGACCGCCGGCGCCGTGGTGCTCGGCCGGGGTGGCGCGTCGGCGTTCGTCGCGCCCGCGCTGGGCCTCGTCGGCGTGTTCCTCATCTTCCCGGCGCTGTGGACGCTGTACCTGGGGCTGACGAACGCGCGCCTGACCGGACTCGCGGCCGCCGAACCGCAGTTCGTGGGTCTGTCGAACTTCGTCCGCGCGCTGACCGACCCGCTGTTCCGCAACTCGCTGAAGGTGACCGCGATCTTCGTCGTCGGGTCGGCGGTCGTCGGCCAGACCGGGCTGGGCTTCCTGCTCGCATGGTCGCTGCGCGGCTGGCGCGGCCCGGTGCGCAGCGCCATCGAGGTTCTGGTCATCCTCGCGTGGATCATTCCGGGCTCGGTGGTGGCGTTCTTGTGGATCGCCCTGCTCGACGGCCGCTCGGGCACCCTCAACACCCTGATCCCCGGCGACGGCGGCATCGAGTGGCTGCTGCGCTACCCGATGGCGTCGATCATCGTGTTCAACACCTGGCGTGGCGCCGCCTTCTCGATGTTGCTGTTCGGGGCGGCGTTGGCCTCCCTGCCGCCGTCGCACCTGGAGACCGCCCGCCTGGCCGGCGCCTCGGCGTGGCAGCAGCTGCGCGATGTCATCCTGCCGAGCATCCGCGGCCACATCCTCACCGCGCTGCTGCTGATCAGCCTGTGGACGTTCAACCTGTTCACGCCCTACCTGCTGACCCGCGGTGGGCCGAACTTCCAGACGGAGGTCCTGCCGATCTACATCTACCGGGTCGCCATCAGCTCCGGCCAGCTGGGCTACGGGGCGGCGATCTCGGCGATCATGCTGGCGATCAACCTCGTCGTCGCGCTCGTGTACCTCAACGTGCTGAAGGACAAGACGTGACCGCCACCGCGCGCACCGGAGCGCGCGCGGCGACGCCGGCGACGGCTGCCCGGCCCCCGGTCGTCGGCCCGCTGCTGGCCAGGGTCGGCTTCTACGTCTTCGCTCTGGTCGTCGGGGCGTTCTTCGCCCTGCCGGTGCTGTGGCTGCTGACGGCGCCGTTCGACGCCGACCCGACGCTGTCGGTCGCGGTCCCCTCGCTCACGCTGTCGAACTTCGCGGCCATGTTCTCCAACCCCTACGTCGGGTCGTCGCTGCGCAACTCCATATTGCTGTCGCTCGGGACGATGCTCCTCGTCGTCACCGCGGCGGCGCTGTGCGCCTACGCGCTCAGCCGCGTGCGGATCCCCGGCCGCGACCTGCTGCTGTACATCCTGCTCCTGTTCAGCTCGGTGGTCAGCGGCACCGCGGCGATGGTGCCGCTGTTCCAGCTCATCAACCAGTTCGGGCTGATCAACACCCACACCGGGGTGATGCTCGTGCTCGCCGGCGGCCTGCTCCCGGCGGGGATCTTCATCCTCAAAGACTTCATGGACTCCATCCCGCCCAGCTACGAGGAGTTCGCGCGGGTGGCGGGCGCCTCGCCGCTGCAGACGCTGCGCGACGTCGTGGTGCCGGTGGCGCGCCCAGGGCTGGCTGTCGTCGCGGTGTGGACGATCGTCAACGTCTGGGGCGACTTCCTGATCCCGTTCATCCTGCTGCGCAGCCCCGACAAGGCGCCGGCGGCGGTGGTGATGTTCAACTTCTACACCGAGGGCGGGCAGGCGAACCTGCGGCTGATCTCGGCGTACTCGTTCCTGTATTCGATACCGGTCGTGGTGATGTACCTGTTCGTCAACCGGCGCTACGGGTTCCGGTTCTACGGGGGGATCAAGCGCTGATGGCCGAGGTCACGATCTCCGCTCTGGTCAAGGTGTTCCCCAACGGAGCGCGTGCGGCCGACGGGCTGGACCTGACCATTCGCGACGGTGAGTTCTTCGCACTCCTCGGCCCGTCGGGCTGCGGCAAGACGACGCTGCTGCGCATGCTGGCGGGCCTCGAGACGCCCACCGGGGGGACGATCACCCTCGGCGGCCAAGACGTCACCCGCCTGCCGCCGGGCAAGCGTGACCTCGCGATGGTGTTCCAGGACTACGCGCTCTACCCGCACATGACCGTGACCGACAACATCGCCTACCCGTTGAAGGTGCGTAAGGTCGCCAAGGACGAGCGGCACGCCAAGGCACGCGAGGCGGCGGGCAGCCTGCAACTGGAGGAGCTCATGGAGCGCCGGCCCGGGCAGCTGTCGGGCGGCCAGCAGCAGCGCGTGGCCCTGGCGCGGGCGCTGGCGTACCCCACGGAGCTGTTCCTGTTCGACGAGCCGCTTTCCAACCTCGATGCGCGACTGCGGCTCGAGGCCCGGACGTTCCTCAAGCGCCTGCAGACCGACCTCGGCGTCACGACGGTCTACGTCACCCACGACCAGTCCGAGGCCCTGGCGCTCGCCGACCGGATGGCGGTCATGGACGCCGGCCGGTTCCGCCAGGTCGGGGCGCCGCTGGAGGTCTACCAGCGCCCGTCGTCCCGGTTCGTGGCGAGCTTCATCGGCTCCGTGCCGATGAACCTGCTGCCCGCGACCGTCGCGGACGGGGGGCTGCGGGTGGGCTCCAACCGGGTCCCTGTGCCGGCCCACGCCCGGGAGCACGTCGCCGCCGGAGACGAGGTCGTCGTCGGCGCGCGCCCCGAGTACGCCGAGCTGCTGGCCGAGCCGGCCGACGACGCGCTCGCTGGGACCGTCGCGGTCGTGGAGCTGCTCGGCACCGAGTACCTCGTCACCGTCGAGGACGGCGACCTGTCGGTACAGGCGACGGCTCCCGAGGACCCTGGGATAGGCTCGCGCGCGTGGGTGCGGCTCGGGGAGCGCCACACGCTGCTGTACCGCGCCGACGACGGCGAGCTGGTCGACGCGCCGCGGGCCGCGTCGGCGCGCGACCAGATGGTCGCGGCCGGCTGAGCGCCGGTGGTCGCGGGACCGGCCACCGGCTGCGCATGGCGGGGCCCGGCCGTGGCCCGGCTGATGGCGGCCGGGAGGTCTGCTGATGGCGGTGGGAGCCCGGGTGATGCCGGGACCGGTCGCCGGCGTGCCGCCGATCGCGACCGCCGCCCACGACGACCATGACGTCATGACGGTGCACCGCGGCCACTGGACGCGCGACGACCGTGCCGCGTCGATCTACCAGTACGTCGAGTTCGACGTGGCGCCGGGCGCGGTCGGGGTGTCGGTGCGGCTGTCGTTCGACCGCACCCGCGGTGTGCTCGACCTCGGCGTGTTCGGGCCCGAGGGGTTCCGCGGCTACTCGGGCGGGGCGCGCGACCGGTTCGCGATAAGCGCGGACGCGGCGACGCCGGGCTACCTGCCCGGTCGGTTGCCGGCGGGCGAGTGGCGCGTGCTGCTCGGGTTGCACCGCATCCCGGCGGAGGGCCTGGCGTGGCGGGTGGACGTCGAGGTCGGGCCGGCGGCGGTTGAGCCGCCACAGCCGCGGCCCGCGCTGCCGGACCGGCCGCCGGCGCGACAGCTCCCCGCCGCGGACGGGCGTCGCTGGCTGGCCGGCGACTTCCACACCCACACCGTGCACTCCGACGGGGCGCTGACGATCGAGAGCCTGGCCGCGCTGGCCCGCGCGCGAGGCCTGGATGTGCTCGCCGTCACCGACCACAACACGACCAGCCACCACCCGCACCTCGCGGCGGTGGCTCGCTGGTCGCAGGTGCTGCTGCTGCCCGGTCAGGAGGTGACCACCGACGTCGGGCACGCGAACTGCTTCGGCGACGTCGGCTGGGTCGACTTCCGCCGCCCCGCCGACGAGTGGCTGGCGGCGGCCGAGCGCGGCGGCGGCCTCCTGTCGATCAACCACCCGCTGGCGGGCGACTGCGCCTGGCGCAAGCCGCTGTCGCGGCCCACGCCGCTGGTGGAGGGCTGGCACAGGACCTGGAACCGCCGCGACGAGGCGCCGCTGCGTTGGTGGGCCGCGGCCGGTGGCGTCGGGATCGGCGGCAGCGACCTGCACGATCCCCGCGCCGGCACGCCGCTGGCGGCCCCCACCACGTGGGTCGAGGTCGGTGGGGACGGCGACGTCCTCGCGGCGCTGCGCGCGGGGAGGGTCGCCCTGTCGGCCGACCCGGCGGGCCCGGTGGTCGTCCGCCACGAGGACGAGCTCATCGTGGACGGCGGGTCGGGAACCGTCCTCGTCGGCCCGGACGGCCGCCCCACGGCCGTGGCGGCCGATCGTGTGCGCCTGCCGGGCGCACCGGGCCTGCACCGGCTGCTCGGCCCCGACGGGTCGGTGGTCGCGCTGGTGGCGTAGCCGACGGCCGCAGCCCGCCACGCAGACATCCGATTCGGGGGTCTTGCGCCGTTCCGGCGGGTCCAGCATCGCATGGCAACGCCAGCCACGCACGACAAGGAGCGTCCGATGACCGTTCGCGTCCGCCTGCTGTCCGCCCTCGCGGCGGTGATGGCCCTGGCCCTCGCCCTGCCGGCAGCCGCCGCCGCACGAACCGTCGCGGCGTCGCCGCGGCCTGCTGCCGCCGGCGCGTCCGCCGGCCCCGGCCAGAGCCCGGTGCCGCTCGCGCGCGCCCACGCCCACAACGACTACGAGCACGACCGGCCGCTGCTCGACGCGCTCGCCCACGGCTTCACCAGCGTCGAGGCCGACGTGTGGCTTGTCGACGGCGAGCTGCGCGTCGCCCACGACCTCGAGGACGTCGTCGCCGGCCGCACCCTGGACTCGCTGTACCTGCGCCCGCTACGACAGCTCGTCGCGAGCAACGGCGGTAGCGTCTACCCGGGGTACGACCACAGCCTCACGCTGCTGGTGGACATCAAGTCCGACGGGGAGGCCACCTACCGGCGGCTGCATCGGACCCTGCGCCGTCACCGCGCGATGCTGACGACCTACACGCGCCACCGCTGGGCGGGCAACCGCGTGCAGGCGGGGGCCGTGACCGTGATCATCTCCGGCGAGCGCCCACGCGAGCTGATGGCCGCCCAGCGCGTGCGCTACGCCGGCTACGACGGGCGCATGGACGACCTCGGTTCGGGTGCTCCGGCGTGGTTCATCCCGCTGATCAGCGACAACTGGACCAACGTGTTCACGTGGGACGGCGACGGCCCGATGCCAGCCGACGAGCGCGCCCTGCTCCACGAGATCGTGGCGACCGCACACGCGGCCGGTCAGCGCGTGCGCTTCTGGGCGACGCCCGACGACCCCGGGCCGGCGCGGGAGGCGGTGTGGCAGGCGCTGCTTGACGCCCGCGTCGACCACATCAACACCGACGACCTCGCGGCGCTGCGCGACTTCCTTCTCACCCACGACCCGCGGCCGTCGCAGCCCTACGTGCCCTTAGGACGCACCTCGAACGCCGGGCGGCTCTCGTCCAACGACTCCCTCCCGGAGCAAGCCCTCTAGCCGTCGCCGCGGCGCAGCTGCAGCGTGCGGATCTCCCAGGGGCCGAGCTCCAGCCGCAGCGTGCCGTCGTCGACCGGCAGATCCGCACCGGGACGGCCGAGCAGGTCCACGTCGCGGGCGGCCGTCAGACCGCCGCTGACGGTGCACACCGCCGGGGCGTCCTGCTCGCAGACGAGCCGCAGCTCCAGGCGGCCATCACGTCGCCGCAGGGCCGACACGACGACGTTGTCACCGTCGACGCGCAGCCCACCCGCAGCGGCCGGCGCCACGGCCGGCGCGGCGCCGCCCTGCCCGGGCGTCGTGACGAACGGGTGCTGGTAGCGCTCCATGGCCGCCAGCACGCCGGCCTCCTGCCAGCCGCCGGCGAACGGCAGAAGTGCGAACGTCACGACCTGCGGCCCGATCATCTGCGCCGCCGGGATCGCGATCTCCGGGCCGGCGGGCTCGGTCCGCAGGGGGTGCACGTTCCGGCTGATCATCCCGGTCGAGCGCAGGAGCGTCAGCGCCAGCTCCGCGCCGTCGTCGACGACCTCGTACTCGGTGAGGTGGTCGAGCAGCACCGCGACGCCGTCGACCGCCACGAACCCGCGGGCGGGAAACGTCGGCAGCGGGTACTCGCCATGCCCGCCCTGTGCGGTCAGGCCTCGCTCGACGACCGCGAACTGCCCTTCGGCCCAGGACCGGTCGACGGGCGCGGGCAGCGGCACGTGCCAGCGCACCCGGTGGTCGGCGCTCGGGTTGTCGAAGGCGACGCGAATGCGCGCGAAGGGCTCGCCGGCGCGCAGCTCGGCCGTCGTGGTGACGGTGACGTCGGCGGTCTCGTCGCTGCGGCGGCCGAGGCCGTCGGCGAGGGCGAGGGGCCAGCGGTAGGTCCGCTCGGTGATCAGCGCGGCGCGCAGGGGACCCGTCTCGACGACGCGCACACCGACCGAGGCGGGCTCGTCGACAGCGGTGTCCGTCGCGACGGGCGCCCAGTTGTAGCTGTCGCCGGCGTCGCCGACATCGACGATCCGCCCGACCCCGCGCAGCGTGCGACCGGGCCCGGACAGCGACAGGGTGCCGTCGGGCTCCGCCGCAACCGCGAGCAGGTCGCCGACGAGGCGGTCGCCGTCGACGGAGACGACGTCGGGCAGCGGTCCCCCGCCGCTCACCGGGCTGACGACGGTGCCGCCGAGCGGCCCGGCCGGCACCTTGGCCAGGACCCGCCGCCGGGCCCGGCCGACGATGCGCACCTCCCAGTCCTCGTCGGGTGCCACGGCGACGGCGGTCTCGACCTCGGCGCGAACCTCGTCGGCGTCGAGCGCCGCCGGGTCGGGGTGCGTGTCGACCTCGTAGACGAGCCGATGGGTCCCGCCGACCACAGCCGCCTCGACGCGGTTGAGGTTCCGGCCGAACAGCTGACGGCCGAACATCCTGTCGAAGATCTTCACCGCGTCGGCGCCGCGCAGGGTTTCGGTCAACAGGATCGGCGCGTTCCGCTCGAGCTCCTGTGTGCCGAGGACGTCTCCGCTGCCGGTCCGCAGCGCGACCCCTTCCCACGCGGCGGGGACGACGAGGTCGAGCTCGACGACGTCTGCGCGCGGGCTCGGGCTCGGGTTGACGACGACGTGGTCGACGGGCGGGACGCCGGCGGCCAGCGCCGCGAGCGCCTGGCCGGTGACGGCGCCGGCGAGCTGGGCCGCCTCGTGGTGGCGCACGACGACCTGCGCGACGACCTCGTCGGCCGAGCAGTTGCACGCCGAGTCGTGCGCGGCGTTCATGACGAGGCGGTCCCACGCGAGGTCGACGAGCCGGTGCGCGGCGGTGGTCGCGTCGGGCGGCAGGTACAGCGCGGCGAGCGGCTCGGCGTAGCGCTCGACGAGCCGCTCGGCGCGGCCGCAGGCGGCCTTGGCGTCGCGTCGCAGCGAGGTGACGCCCATGAGGACGTTTGCGCGGGCGCCCGAGCGCATCTCGCCGCGCCACTCGGGCAGCGGCTCGCCGCCGTCACCGGCTGTGGCGCGGACGTAGTCGGCCAGCGTCGCGATCCGCCGGCGGGAGTCGGCCTGCGCGTCGTTGAGCGCCGCGGTGAGGCGGGCCGTCGCCCGCGCGGGCATCGCGTGGGCGGTGCCGATCATCGCGAGCAGGGCGTCGTCGCCGAAGAACGGGCCGAGCCGTCGGTGCAGCGCCGCGACCTTGCGGTCGATGCGGTCGGGCAGCTCGAACAGCTGCGGCGTTGCCGTAGCCGCCGATGAGGAACTCGGTGCGGACAGCCGAACCGTCGGGGGCGACCCACCGGAACGCGTGGCGGTCGATCTCGGCGGGAACGCCCCGCCACACCACCGCGTGGTCGATGCCCGCCCGGCGCAGGATCTGCGGCATCTGCGCGACGTGGCCGAACATGTCCGGCAGGTAGCCGACGGCCATCGCGGTGCCGAGCTCGCCGGCTCGCCTCCAGCCGTTCTGCAGGTTGCGCACGATCGTCTCGCCGGAGACGCAGAACTCGTCGAGCAGCGTTCGCCACGGGCCGATCGCGAGGCGACCCGCCGCGATGGCGGCGCGGACGCGCGGCTCGGCGCCGGGCCGGACCTCCAGGTAGTCGTCGACCGTCGCGAGCTGCCCGTCGAGGGTGAACGCGAAGTCGGGCTCGGTGTCGATGAGATGCAGGACGTCGTCGACGAGGTCGACGAGCCGTGCCCGCAGGGTCTGGAACGGCAGGTACCACTCGCGGTCCCAGTGGGTGTGCGGCACCACCCAGACCGTCGTCGGCGTCGTCACGGCGGAGGTCCTTCGGGCATCGGGAAGGCGGGCAGGCGGGTCGACGCCGACCATAGCGACCCGTTCCAGGCGCGGGAGCGAGCCGTCGCAGCGGCCGGCTCCCGGCAGACTGTCGCGGTGCGCTACGACCTCGCCGCTGCGCGCTACGACGTCGACCGGCCGGCCGCGGGCCGTCGCCGGTGCGGCGGTCCTACATGCTGTGCTCGAACCCACGGTCGGGCAGCAGCCTGCTCGCCGAGGCGCTCCACGCCACCGGGTGCCTCGGCACCCCGATCGAGTACTTCGACCGGACCGGTGCGATGGCCGACCTGCTCGAGCGCTGGGACTGCCCCGACGTCACCGCCTACATCGACTGCCTCCACCGCCGGCGCACCACCGTCGGCGGGCTGTTCGGCGCGAAGCTGCACTGGTACCAGCGCGCGACCTCGCCACAGACCTCGACCGTCCGCCACTGCCCGGCCCGTACGGCCGCGAGCGGGCGGCGGTGGCCACGGTGTTCCCCGGTGCCGCTTCGTGCGCGTGACCCGGGGGGACCGCGACCGGCAAGCGGTGTCGTGGGCCGTCGCCGAGGCGACGGGGCGCTGGGGTGACTTCGGCGCCGGGGGCGCGGGCTCCGGCGGCGCGGACGCGCGAACTCCGGCGGCGTCCACGGCGATGCCGTGCACGAGATGGCGTACGACTTTTCGGCGATCGATGCCTGCCGGCGGGGGCTCGACGAGGCAGAGGCGGCGTGGACGGGGTTCTTCGACTGCACCGGCATCACACCGTTCGAGGTCGCCTACGAGGAGGTCCGCGACCGCTACGCGGCCCCAGTGTGCGGTGTCGCCCGTCGCCTCGGAGCCGACATCGACGCGGCCGACGTCACGGCGCCGCGCCTGCGCCGCCAGGCCGACGGTCACTCCGAGCGCCTGCTCGCCCGCTACCGCCGCGAGCGGGCGACACGATGCTGACGGTCGCTCGGCCCGGCGTCGACCGTCGGCGCCCCCCCGGCATCGGCCTCAGCGCGCCACCGCAGCCCGGACGTCCGCGACGAAGGCGCGCAGGGAGGCCACGTGCGAGCCCTTCCAGTACAGCTGCCCGCACCGCTGGCAACCGACGAACGCGTCATGCTCGCGGCGGGTGGCCGGTGGCAGGCGGTGCGCGATCCCGGCCTTGGCCACCACCTCGAGCACGCCGTTGCAGCGGGCGCACCGCGTGAACGGCGCCAGCCGGTCGGCCAGCTCGAAGCGGCGCACGACCTCGACCGTCTGCGTCCGAGGGTCGCAGGAGCGCACGAGGTAGCCGTGTGTGACGGCTCGGCGCATGAGCAGCCCCCGGTCGCGGCTGAGCAGCCAACGCGCCCCCTCGGCGGAGGCCGCGGCGAGATCCTCGTCGGCGGCGGCGCTGCGGTACTCGCTGTCCAGGCCCAGCAGCCGCAGCCGCTCGGCGAGCCGCCCCAGGTGGACGTCGAGCACGAACCGTGGCTCGGGCAGCGGCGCGGGCCGGACCAGCGACGTGACGCCGAGCCAGGCGCCCGGGGGGTGGACGTCCACCCGGTCGCCGGCGGCGAGGCGGTGACCGAAGGTGACGCTGCGGGCGTCGACCAGGACGACGTCCGCCTCGGTGTGCGGCACGCCGCACGACTCGATGGCGTCCTTGACTGAGCGCGGTGCGGCGACGCCCACGCGCACCAGCCCCGAGGCGTCGGTGCCGGACGCGAGCTCGGCCAGGTTGCCGTGGAAGACGATCGTCGCCTGCTCGGTCATGTCCCCAGTGTGGGACGGGCGCGCCACCTCCCCGGCCGCCGCCGGCAGGGAGCGCATGCTGAGCGCAGTCGGTCGGTACCGTTGGGCGGAACGCTCTGCCCACAGACCCCCCGCGGATGGTGAGGTGGCCGCATGAAGCGACGGCAGCCGGTCCCGCTCCCCCGGCACGACTACCCGGTGGAGGATTGGCGCCTGGTCGAGCGGCGCTTCGCCGAGCGCTACCTGCCGCGGACCGAGACGTTGTTCACCGTCGCCAACGGCTATCTCGGCCTGCGCGGCAACCACGAGGAGGGCCGCCCGGCCGACGAGCACAGCACCCTGATCAGCGGCTTCCACGAGACGTGGCCGATCGTGCACGCCGAGGCAGCCTTCGGCCTGGCCAAGCTCGGCCAGACGATCGTCGACGTGCCGGACGCCAAGATCATCAAGCTCTACGTCGACGACGAGCCGCTGTTCCTCCCCACCGCCTACCTCACCGCCTACGAGCGTGTCCTGGACTTCCGCGCCGGAGTGCTGGAGCGGTCGCTGGTGTGGGAGACGGCCTCCGGTAAGCAGGTCGAGGTGCGCTCACGCCGGCTGGCGTCACTGAGCTCCCGGCACCTCGCGGCGTTCGTGTTCGAGGTGACGCTGCTCAACGCCGACGCCCCCGTCGTCATCTCCTCCCAGCTGGTCAACCGCGAGGACGCCGGCGCCCCCGACGACCGGCCCGGCGAGTTCGACCCGCGCGTGCGCAAGCTCGACCGCCGGGTGCTGGAGAACGTCATCCGCAGGCCCGACGAGCAGCGGCTGCTGCTGGGCTACCGCACGGCCAGCAGCGGCATGACGCTGGGCTGCGGCGTCGACCACGTCATGGACACCGCCTGCGCCTACCAGGTGGTCAGCGAGGCCAACGGCGACGTCAGCAAGGTCGCGTTCCTCGTGGAGGGGACCGCGGGCACCCCCATCCGCCTCACGAAGTTCGCCAGCTACCACACTTCGCGCAGCGTCCCGCCGCGCGAGCTGATCGACCGCGCCGACCGGGTGCTGCGCCGCGCCGTCACCGGTGGGATGCACAACCTGCTGGAGTCCCAGCGCGAGATGCTCGACGCCTTCTGGGACCGCAGCGACGTCGAGGTCGACGGCGACCCGCACGTCCAGCAGGCGATCCGCTGGAACCTGTTCCAGCTGTTCCAGGCGGCGGCCCGGGCCGAGGGCAGCGGCATCCCCGCCAAGGCCCTGTCGGGCCACGGCTACGAGGGCCACTACTTCTGGGACATGGAGCTGTTCGTCCTGCCGTTCCTGTGCTACACCGAGCCTCGGATCGCCAGGAACCTGCTGCGGTTCCGCTACAGCATGCTGCCCAAGGCCCGCAAGCGCGCCGCCGAGGTCAACCAGGCCGGGGCGGTGTTCCCGTGGCGCACGATCAACGGCGAGGAGGCCTCGGCCTACTACCAGGCGGGCACGGCGCAGTACCACCTCAACGCCGATATCGTCTACGCGCTCAAGCGCTACGTCGACGTCACCGACGACACCGGCATCCATGCCGAGTTCGGGGGAGCTGCTCGTCGAGACCGCGCGGCTGTGGGTGGACCTCGGCTTCTACGACGACGACGGGGGTTCCACCTGCACGCCGTCACCGGCCCCGACGAGTACACGACCGTCGTCAACGACAACGCCTACACCAACCTCATGGCCCGGCTGAACCTGCGCTACGCGGCTCGGGTGCTGCGGGAGCTGCGTGACGCCGACCCCTACCGCTACGAGGTGCTGCGCAGCGACGTCGACCTGCGCGACGACGAGATCGACGCGTGGGCTCGGGCCGCCGAGGCGATGCACGTCCCGTATGACCCCAAGCGCGGCATCATCCCGCAGGACGCGCAGTTCCTCGACCGTGAGCGGTGGGACTTCGACAGTACGCCGCCGGACAAGTACCCGCTGCTGCTGCACTACCACCCGCTGGTGATCTACCGCCACCAGGTCATCAAGCAGGCCGACGTCATCCTGGCGATCTTCCTGCTCGGCAAGGACTTCAGCGTCGAGCAGAAGCGGCGCAACTTCGACTACTACGACCCTTTGACGACGAGCGACTCGTCGCTGTCCCCGCCGGTGCACTGCATCGTCGCCGCGGAGATCGGCGACCAGACGACGATGGAGCACTTCCGCCTCGCCTTGCTCATGGACCTCGCCGACGTGTCGTCCAACACCGCCGACGGCGTGCACGTCGCGTCGACCGGCGGCGTGTGGATGGCACTCGTGTACGGGTTCGGCGGGCTGCGCGACTTCGGCGGTCGTATCAGCTTCGACCCGTGCCTGCCGCCGGCGTGGTCAGGCCTGCGGTTCCCGCTGCGCATCCGCGGCCAGCGCGTGGACGTCGACCTGACCGCCGAGCGCCTGCGCCTGGTGCTGACGGAGGGTGGCGGACTGGACCTCACGGTCCGCGGCGAGGCGCTGAAGCTGACGCCGGGCGAGCCGGTCACCGTCGACCTGGGCTGTCGTGATGCGTGAGCTCGACCCCTTCGACGCGGTCCTGTTCGACCTCGACGGGGTGCCTACGAGCACGGCAGCGCAGCACTTCGCCGCGTGGAAGCAGATGTTCGACGGGTTCTTGTGGGACCGGGCGCAGCGACGACACGAGCGGTTCCTGCCCTTCGAGCAGGACGACTACAACCGTCACGTCGACGGGATGCCCCGTTATGACGGCGTGCGGGCGTTCCTGCGCTCGCGCGATCTCACCTTGCCCGAGGGAGCGCCGGACGACCCGGTCGACGCCGAGACGGTGCACGGCCTGGGCAACCGCAAGAACGCCCTGGTCAACGAGATCATCCGCACGCAGGGTGCCCACGCCTACCCGGGCTCGGTGGCGCTGCTGGAACGCCTGCACGAGCGGGGCGTGCCGCTGGCGGTGGTGTCGTCGAGCCGCAACTGCTCGCTCGTGCTCGACGTCAGCGGGCTCACCCGGTTCTTCTCCGCCCAGGTCGACGGCGAGGTCGCCGGCGACCTGGGACTGCCCGGCAAGCCCGCGCCGGACACGTTCCTGGAGGCGGCGAGACGGCTCGGCGTACCGGCGGCCCGGGCGGTGGTCGTCGAGGACGCGCTGTCGGGCGTCCAGGCGGGCCGCCGCGGCGGGTTCGGGCTCGTCGTCGGCGTCGACCGCACCGGCCAGGCGGACGCCCTGCGCGACCACGGCGCCGACACCGTCGTCGCCGACCTCGCCGAGCTCCTGGAGTGACCCGGCGCGCTCACGGGCCGGCGGCTGCGTCGGGGCGCGTCTTCGTCCAGCGGTCGGGGTTGCGCAGCGTCCGGAAGGTGATCGAGTAGCGCAGCGCGGGGACGGCGGGGATGCTGTGCTGCCAGCTGGAGCGGGCGGCGCCGGCGAGGACGTAGGCCGAGCGGCGCGCCAGGCCCAACTCGAACACCCGCCGTTGAGGTCCCGAGCCGCGCTGGAAGCGCATGACGCAGTCGCCCCCCAGGCACACCCCGACGACGCGGGCGCCGAACATGGGCGCGTCGCGGTGCCAGCCGATCGTCGCCCCGGGGGGGTAGCGGTTCACGAGGACCTGGAGCAGCTCGCGCGAGGGGATGCCGGCGAGCTCGGCGCAGCGCTCGCGCAGCCACTCCAGCGCCGCCGGCAGCGGCTCGGCGGGCGTCAACTCCCACGACTCGTAGCCGTAGTCGAACCCGAAGTGGCGCACCGTGCGGCGGGCGGTCTGGCCCCGCATCCGGACCTCGCCGAACTCCAGGTCCTCCAGCAGCGAGATCACCGCCCGCTCCTCGGCGTCGCTGAGAAAGTCAGGCCGGTAGACCAGCCCCTCGGGCCGCTCCACCGTCCCGCGCATCGCCGCCATGGCGCAGACGGTAGCCCCTGCGTCCGGCGTGGTGCCGCCTGGTGCTCGTCGCCCGGTCGCCGTCGAACCCCGGCGGGCAGCCGCCGGCGACCGGATGGCTCGGTCGCCGGCGGCCTGTGCGTTCGCGGAGGCTAGGAGCGGGGTCGGAGCACGAACAGGCCGCTGTCGATGCTGCTGACCACGACGTTGCCGGAGGAGAAGAACGGATAGTTGCTCCAGGTCCCGCCGTACTCGTCGACGTCGCTGGCGGGGAAGACGTCGAAGAACGCCGTCTCCGACAGCTGGCCATCGCGCAGCGAGAACTTGTCGTAGGTCAGGATCCGCAGGCCGGCGGTGTAGTTGGACTGGTACACGCGAGGGCCACGGATGTACAGGTTGTGGTCGATCGACGGGGTGTCGTGGAAGTACGGCGTCGGCGCGCCGGGGCTGGTGAGCTTGTCGACCGACATGATGTAGGTCGTCGTGCTCGGGACGGTGTTGCCGGTCTCGTCCAGCTCGTCGCCGAACAGGAACCAGCGCTGGTCGGGGGTCAACGACCCCTGGTGGGTGTACGCCGCGGTCGGGTAGCCGGTCCGCGACAGCATCTGCGGGTTGGCCTTGTCGGTCACGTCGACGATCGTGACGGTGTCCTCGTTGGACGCGAAGCAGATCTCGCGCCGGCGGAAGCGGCCGTCGGGCCCGGAGTAGACGACACATTCGACGTCGTGGGTGTAGCCGTCGCCGGAGAAGCAGCCCGCGAACGTCGGGTTCTTCGGGGCGCGGATGTCGATCATGTGCAGCCCGCCGCCGCAGGTGTTCGTCCCGACGGCGTAGGCGTAGCCGGTGTCGGTGTTGACGGCGACGTTGTGGGCGTTGCTGAACTCGTCGTACACCGCGTCGGGCGCGAACACCGTCGGCGCTAGCGGAGCGTTGCGCAGGCGGGTCAGGTCGAACACCTGCATCCCGTGGTTGTCGTGCTCGGAGACGACGAACGCGTGGTTGCCGTACACCTTGATGTCGCGCCACAGCGGCAGGATCAGCGCGGACTGGGTGACCATCTGGCCGACCACGACGGGGCTCGTCGCGTCGGTGACATCGACGAACGCGGTGCCGTTGCTCGTTCCCATGATGGCGTACTCGCGCCCCGTCTTGGGATCGGTCCAGCCCCAGATGTCGTTGCCGGTCCCGCCGCCGAGCTCGGCCAGCGGCACGAAGCTCATGAGGTCGACGTCCTCGCACGGGAAGATGCCGGCGGTGCCGTTCTCGCAGGCGGTGTAGCCCAGGCGCTCGGTCGCGACGGGCTGCAGGCCGCCGGTCTCCCCGAGCAGCGCGGCGGCCTTGCCGTCGTCGGGATCGTCGCCGTGAGCCGCGGCCGGTGATGCGACGGCCAGGACGAGCAGGAGCGCGGCGGCGAGGCCGACGAAGCTCAAGCGGGCGGGCGGGCGGATGGCGGTCATCGACGTCCCTTCCTGTTGGGCTGGCTGCGGCCGCATCGCGCCCTGTTGGGCGGCCCGCAGCGGTCACGGCGGTGCGCGGCGGCGGACCGCCAGGCGCGTTCGGTGCCTGTTTCGACACCGGCGGGCTGAATTCCTGCAAGCCGCGCCGGCCACGGCGGTGGCAAGTCAGGTGGCGAGGTCGGCGAGCAGGTCGTCGAGGACCAGCTCCTCCTCCACCCGCACGCCGGCGCAAACCATCGCGGGACGCAGCGCCGGATCCCAGCACGCACCCAGGTCGGGGCCTTCCAGCGGACGGCGGCTGCGCGACACCGCCGCTTGATAGTCGGTGGTCGCCATCCGCCACGGGTCGGCGCCGAAGCGCTCGGCGATGCGGTTGGCGATACGCAGCCCCGGCCAGTCGAAGTCGCCGTGATGAGCCAGCCGCGCGCCGGCGCCGGCGAGCAGCCGCAGCAGGGTCGCCGCCGCCGTCGACGGCTGCCCGCCGGTGCACACCAGCGGTGCGGCGTGCGTGCCCAACCGGTCGGCCGCGGCGGCGACCACCGCGGGGTTCTCGCACACGAACACGCGGCGGCCCGCGACAGGGAGCCGGGGCCCGTCGCTCAGCAGCTGGCGCAGCGACAGGTGGACGGGCTGCCCGGCCTCCGCCCAGAGTCCGAGCACCCGGCCGCCCGCCGAGACGTCGTCGCCCGGCAGGCCGAACGTGAGCACGGGCGCGGCGAGCTCACCGACTCCGACCCCCGCGGCCGCCCAGACCTCCTCGCGCCAGCTGCCCGGAGTCTGGCCGTCGGCCCGCCGGCCGACGCCGGCGCGGACGGCCCACGCCCGGAGCACGAGCGTGGCGACAGGGCGGTCGTCGTCCAGGCCGTGCCCGTCGCCCAGCGTCTCGGCCGCCAGCCGGCCGCGGGGCACTCCATCTGCGGGAAGGCGGTCGATGACAGCCGCGGCGTCGCTCAACAGCGCCCGGGCCCGTGCCGGCTCACCGGCCAGGCGCCGCAGCAGGCCGCTCGCCGCGACGTCGTCCAACCACGCCGTCAGGCCGACCGTCGCGGCCCAGCCCGCCACCTCCTCCACGACGGCCCCCCAGGCCCGCGCGCCGGCGGCGGCGGATGCGGCCCGGTCGGCTACCGGGCCGGCGAGGGCCTCGACGGCGGCCCTGAGGTCGGGGGCGACGCCTGCGCGCCGGAGGACCCCCTCGACGTCGGTCAAGGCGACCGAGACCGAGGCGGCGGGCCGGAGGGGCCGGCCCAGGAGCTCCGCGACGGCCGACCGCTCCGACACGGTCGCCGGTTGGCGGGTCACCGTGCCGGTCAGGGGGCGGCCGGCTGCCAGGCGCTCGCGCAGCCGCTCGACGAGCCAGGCGAGCTCAGGTCGGCCGAGCAGGCGTGCCAGCCGTTCGGCGTCGACGCTTCCACCGGTCACGTGCTCCGATCACCGTTCGGCTGGGGTTCTCGCAGCGAGGGCAGCGCGGGCTCGACCCGGCTGCGCACGCGCCCGTCCCACTCCCAACGGCTGACGTGCACGGCGTCGATGCCGTCGCGACGGGCCAGCTGCGCGATCGCCAGGCCGGGAAGCGTCGGGTAGCAGCCCCACTCACGCTCGCTGGTCATGACGAAGTCGAGGTCGAACTCGGCCAGCAGGCCCATGCACT
>JAUJMS010000049.1 GCA_030446745.1 Egibacteraceae bacterium
GCCTCCGGTCACGAGCACCGTGCGCCCGGCGGCCGCTTCCCGCCGGGCAACCGCTGCCCAGCGCCGCACCGGCCAGCGACGCGCTGGCGACGTGGCGCCCGGGTGCAGCAGCGTGGCGCCGCGGTCAGCGGCGGAGACGCCGTCGGTCGTGATCGTCACGTCGAGGTCGGCCGGGTCGGCGGGGATGCCGGCGGCGTCGAGCAGCCGGCACCAGCGGGCGACCTCATGCTCGCTGGCGTCCCACGGTGGGCAGCCCGGTTCGCCGAAGGCGATCAGGCGCGCGGGGGTCGTGGCGCGCAGCGCCGCGGTGCTGTGCGGGCCGCGTCCGTGAAGGTTGACGGCGACGTGCGCGCCGTGCAGGACTGGTGCCAGCGGCGGGAACGGCTCCGTGGCGCCCCGCAGGTCGGTGTCGACGACGTCGAACGCGATGTCGGCCAGTGCCACGATCGGCGCCAGCGCGGCCGGGGCGGCGAGCAGGCGGCGGTGACCGGGGAAGGCGCGCGCGAGTGCGCGCAGCGCCGGCACGGCGGTGAGCAGGTCGCCCAGGCCGAGGGCGCGCAGGACGACGACGGTCGGCTCGGTCACCCCCGACGGCAGGTCGCTCACGTCCGCGACGGGAGGCCGCTCACGGCCGCGGCGGGAGGCCCGGCTGGCCACGACGGCGGATCGGCCGACGGCCACGACGGGAGGGCGGTTGACGGCGAGGACCGTGGGCTCAGGGCCACGACGGTTCGGTGGCGGCGGCGATGACCAGCTCGCGCAGCTCGCAGCCCGCCGGCTGGCGCAGCGCGAACAGCACCGCGTCGGCGACGTGCTCGGGGCGGTTGAGCTGCGCGTCCGGGCCGGGGCGGTACTGGGCGGGCCGGTCGTCGAAGAACGCGGTGGCCATGCCGCCGGGGATGAGCAGGGTCACGCCGACCCGCCCCGCGGTCTCCGCCGCGAGCGCCCGCGTGAACCCGACGACGCCGAACTTGCTGGCGCAGTAGGCGGTGGCGTCCGACAGCGCGCGCAGCCCGAGGGTCGACGCCACGGTGACGACCCGGCCGGCGGTGCGTTCCAGCGCCGGCAGCGCGGCGCGCACGACCGCCGCCGTGCCGAGCAGGTTCACCGCGACGACACGCTCCCACGTCTGCGCCGCGACCTCGTCGAGACGCCCGCACGCGTCGGTGCCGGCGGCGGTGACGACGCCGGTCAGGTCGCCGTGACGGTCGATGACCCGCGCGACGGCGGCCTCGGCGGCGCGGCCGTCGGCGAGGTCGACCGTCTCGGTGTCGACGTCGCGGTCGACGGGGGCGCGGTCGAGAACCACCGGTGTGCCGCCGGCTTTGCTGACGGCGTCGACGACCGCGAGACCCAGGCCAGACGCCCCGCCGGTGACCAGGACGGTGCGCAACGGCAGGGGGTCAGTTGCCACGGCGGGCGGCCTCCTCGAGCAGCGCGGTGGTGGAACGCCCGGCGAGGTACGGCAGCACGACCGCCTGGCCGCCCCACGACGAGAGCAGCGCCGCCTCGGGGAGGTCGGCGACGGCGTAGTCGGCGCCCTTGACCCACACGTCGGGGCGCAGCCGGTCGAGCACCGCCTCTGGCGTGTCCTCGTCGAACACGACGACCGCGTCGACACAGCGCAGGCTCGACAGCACGGCGACCCGGTCGGCCTGCGGCACCAGCGGCCGGTCGGGGCCCTTGAGCCGGCGCACCGACGCGTCCGAGTTGAGGCAGACGACCAGGCAGTCGCCGAGGGCGCGGGCGGTCTCGAGCATCTGGACGTGGCCGGCGTGGAGCAGGTCGAAGCAGCCGCCGGTGGCGACCGCGGTGCCGCCGGTGGCGCGGACCCGCGCCATGACGGCGGCCGCGTCGCCGGAGTGCGGCGTGCCCTCCGTCGGCGATGTCGGCGCCGCACCGCCCGTCGTGACCACCCCGCCACCGGTCACGGCGGGCGCCGGCGCCGACCACGCCCCGGCCGCCCCGCCCGCGCCGACGAACGCCGCCGCAGCGTCCACCGCGTCGACGACAGCCTCCGACGCGAACGCACCGTCGGCGAGGCTGCCGGCGGCGGCCGAGGCGAAACGGTCGCCCGCCCCGCACGGGTCGCCGCCGTCGACCGCCGGTGCGGGCACCGCCAGGGGCGTCCCGTCCGCGCCGACGAACAGCGCTCCGCGCGCGCCGAGGGTGATGGCGACGCCGCCGGCGGCCCAGCGCTCGAGGAGCGCCCTGGCGCGTGCGGTCACCGCGGCAAGGCCGTCTCCGGCGCCCGCCGGCGTCAGGCCGGCGGCCTCCGCGGCGTTCGGCGTGGCCAGGCGCACGCCGGGGATCGGCACCGCGCCGCGGGGATGGGGATCCCACACGACCGGGGTGCGCCCCGCGACGGCCGCGACGGCGGCGCGTACTGTCGCCTCGGCGGTGATCCCGCGGCCGTAGTCGGACACGAGCACGGCGCCGGCGCGCGACAGCGCCGCCGTGGCCGCCGGCGTCATCGTGCCGACGGCACCCGGCCCGCCGCCGTAGTCGAGCCGCAGCAGCGACCTGCCACTTGCGCGGACCCGCACCTTCTCGGGCGTGCGCCCCGCCAACCCGAGATCGACCACCGTCACGCACGCCTCGGCGAGCAGCGCACGCAGCTCGTTGCCGGCGGCGTCGTCGCCGATCGCGGTCACCAGCGTCACCGCGCGGTCGTCGGCGGCGGCGAGCAGCGCCGCCAGCGCGGCACCGCCGGGTCGGGCGCGGCCGTGAGGGTCGTCAACGACGGGCACAGGCGCGTCCGGGCACAGCCGCTCGACGGTGCCGTCAAGGTCGCGGTCGAGCAGCGCGTCGCCGACGACGACGAGCGGTTTCACGCCCGCACTCCCGCGCCGGCCGCGCCGGCCGCCTCGACCGCCCCGACCGCCCCGACCGCGGCGTCGGCGACGGCGAGGTCCGTGGCCGCGCACAGCAGGTGGACGGCGACGAGGTGCACCTCTTGGATCGTGG
>JAUJMS010000023.1 GCA_030446745.1 Egibacteraceae bacterium
ACCCGTTCGTCGTCAACGCGAGGTCGGTGATCCCGGGAACGCCGGCCAGCCGCGCAACGAGCTCCTCGATGCCACGCCGCAGCAGCGGCTCACCACCCGTGAGGCGCACCTTCGTCACGCCGCAGCGAGCGAAGGCCGCGACGACCCGGGTGATCTCCTCGAACGTCAACAGCTCGTCGCGGTCGAGGAACGCGAAGTCGGCGCCGAACACGTCGCGCGGCATGCAGTACGTGCAGCGGAAGTTGCAGCGGTCGGTCACCGACACGCGCAGGTCCCTCAGCTCCCGCCCGAGCGCGTCGGTCACCGCCATCCGCCCAGGGTAGGGCGAGTGCCGACGGTGCGCCCGCGCTCAGTCGTTGGGGAGGCGCGCCGCCTCGGCGGCGGCCTTCGCGCGGGCGCGCTCGAGCAGCTCGGCCGCCAGCGCGTCGGTCGCGGCGATGAGCTCGTCGAGGGTGCCGTCGTTCCACAGGACGTGGGTGGCGACGGCGAGCTTGTCCTCCAGCGGCGCCTGCGCGTCGATGCGCGCCTGGGCGTCGGCGTCGGTCATGCCGCGCAGCGTGGCCAGGCGCCGGCGTTGGGTCTCCGGCTGGGTCGCCACGACGACGATCGCGTCATACCCGCGCTGCGCCCCGGCTTCCACGAGCAGCGGGACGTCGATGACGACGACACCGTCGAAGGCCTGGAGCAGCTCCAGGCGGTCGGCGATCTCGGCGATGACCGGCGGGTGGGTCAGCTCGTTGAGCAGCGCGCGCCGCTCCGGGGCGGCGAAGACGATGCGGCCCAGCGCCGGCCGGTCGACGAAGCCGTCCGGGTCGAGGATCTCGTCGCCGAAGTGCTCGACGACCTTCTTCCAGGTCGGCGTGCCCGGCAGCAGGATCTCGCGCGCGATCGCGTCCGCGTCGACGAGTTCGGCGCCGTGCTCGACGAGGCGCGCCGCGACGGTGGACTTGCCCGACGCGATGCCCCCCGTCAGGCCCACGAGCAGCATGGCCCTACGGTCCCGACGGCGGCGTGTCCTCGGCCGGCGCGGCGTCGGGCGCGGCGGCGTCGGAGGCGGGCGCATTGTCCTCGACCGGGGTGCCGCCGTCGGTGGCAGACGCGTTGTCCTCGACCGGGGCGCCGTCGTCGGTGGCGGCTGCCGGCTCGCCGGCGCCGCCCTCGGTCTGGCCCTGCAGGTCGGCGACGACGTCCTCGAGCGACAAGCCACCGCCGCCGGCGGACGCCGACTCGGCCCCGGCGTCGCGCTGCTGGAGCGCCGCAGCGAACGCCGCCCCGACGGCGGAGCTCTCCGCGCCCTCGGTGCTGGTGTCACTCGGGGAGAACGCCGGCTGCTCTTCCTCCAGCTGCGGCTCCTCGCCGTAGCCCGCCTTGACAGCCTGCTTCAGCGACAGCGAGATGCGCCGACGCGCGTCGTCGATGTCGATGATCTTCACGGTGATCGGGGCGTTGACCTTCACGACCTGCTCGGGCACCTCGACGTGGGCCTCGGCAAGCTCAGAGATGTGGATGAGCCCCTCGATGCCCTCCTCGACCTTCACGAAGGCGCCGAACGGCACGAGCTTGGTGACGTTGCCCTCGATGAACTCGCCGACGTAGTGCTGCCGGGCGAACTGGCGCCACGGGTCCTCCTGCGTCGCCTTGAGCGACAGGCTCACCCGCTCGCGGTCGAGGTCGACGTCGAGGACCTCGACCTCGACTTCGTGACCGACCTCCACGACCTCACCGGGATGGTCGATGTGCTTCCACGACAGCTCCGAGACGTGCACCAGGCCGTCGACGCCGCCGAGGTCGACGAAGGCGCCGAAGTTCACGATCGAGCTGACCGTGCCCTTGCGCACCTCGCCCTTCTGCAGCGTCTCGAGGAACTCCTTGCGGAACTCGGACTGGGTCTCCTCGAGGAACTTGCGGCGCGACAGCACGACGTTGTTGCGGTTCTTGTCGAGCTCAATGACCTTGCACTCGAGCTCTTTGCCGACGTACGGGTGCAGGTCGCGTACGCGGCGCATCTCGACCAGCGACGCCGGCAGGAAGCCGCGCAGGCCGATGTCGAGGATGAGCCCGCCCTTGACGACCTCGATGACCGTGCCGGTCACCGTGGACTCCTGCGAGTAGATCTGTTCGATCTTGCCCCACGCGCGCTCGTACTGGGCGCGCTTCTTCGACAGGATCAGCCGGCCCTCTTTGTCCTCCTTCTGGAGAACCAGCGCCTCGATGAGGTCACCGACCTGGACGACGTCGTGGGGGTTGACGTCGTGCTTGATCGACAGCTCGCGCGAGGGGATGACGCCTTCGGACTTGAAGCCGATGTCGAGCAGGACCTCGTCGGCGTCGACCTTGACGACCACACCCTCGACGATGTCGCCGTCGTCGAACTCCTTGATGGTGTCCTCGAGGGCGGCGAGGAACGCCTCCTGCGACCCGAACTCCTCGTCGACGATCTTCTGACCGCGCTCGCGCTCGGTGCTGGGACCGGTGTCGAGCGTGTGCCTCCCCGTCTGCGTGTCGGGAGCCGGATCGTCCGGCGTGGGGTCGGTCGGCGTCGCGTCGGTCGGCTCGGGGGTCGTCATGGGAACGGTCGTCCGGTTTCGTCGGTGGTCTGGGCTCACCCGCCGCGACGTTCCCGTGCATGGGAAGCGCGCCCGGGCGTCGCGGGGCGTCGGCGGAGTGTCGCGGAGGCCCGCACCCCTGTCAACGCGTGGCCCGCTGCGTCCGTCCGGCGTCGGCTCGCCGCCGGCCCCCGTCGGTGTTCCTACCATCCGGGGATGGTGCGATCCGGAGTGTTGTCGGCGGGCGAGGCGCGCCGCGTCGCGGTCGCGGCGCTCGGGTTGCACGCGCGGCGCCCCGCGGGCGCCGTCGACCGTCGCCATGTGCGCGCCGTGCTGCGGTCCGTCGCGCTGCTGCAGATCGACTCGGTCAACATCGTGGCGCGGGCGCACTACCTGCCGCTGTTCTCGCGGCTGGGCGCCTACCCGACCGGGCTGCTCGACCGGATGGCGTACCGCGACCGTGAGCTGTTCGAGTACTGGGGCCACGAGGCGTCGCTGCTGCCCGTCGCCGTCCACCCGCTGTTGCGCTGGCGCATGGCGCGCGCCGCGCGCAGCGACGCGTGGGGCATCGCCCGCGAGCGCCCTGGCTACGTTGAGGCGGTCCTGGCCGAGGTCGGCGCTCGCGGCCCCGTCGCCGCCGCAGACCTGGAGCCCCCCCGCACCTCACCGCGACGTGGGACGTGGTGGGACCGCAGCGACGCGAAGCGCGCGCTGGAGATCCTGTTCTGGACCGGCGAGGTGGCCGTTGCCACGCGCACCGCAGGGTTCGAGCGCCGCTACGACGTTCCCGAGCGCGTGCTGCCGGCGGCCGTGCTCGCCGCACCGACGCCGACCGAGGACGAGGCCCACCGCGCGCTGCTCGAGCGCGCCGCGCGGTCGCACGGCGTCGGCACCGCCCGCGACCTCGCCGACTACTTCCGCCTGCCGCTCACCGCGTCGCGGGCGCGGCTGGCGGAGCTCGTCGAGGCCGGGGCGCTGCTCGCGGTCGCGGTCGAGGGCTGGGCCGAGCCCGCCTACCTGCATCCCGCCGTGGCGGTTCCGCGACGGGTCGACGCGTGCGCCCTGCTCGCGCCGTTCGACCCGCTCGTATGGGAACGCGCGCGCGCCGAGCGGCTGTTCGGCTTCCGCTACCGCATCGAGATCTACGTCCCCGCAGCCCAGCGTCGCTACGGCTACTACGTGCTGCCGTTCCTGCTCGGCGACCGGCTCGTCGCCCGCGTCGACCTCAAGGCCGACCGTGCCGCCGGGCAGCTGCGGGTCCTCGGGGCGTGGGCGGAGCCCACCGCCGACCCGGCGCCCACGGCCGCGGCGCTGGCCGGCGAGCTCGCGGCGCTGGCGCGCTGGCTCGAGTTGGCGGACGTCACCGTCGCGGCGCGCGGCGACTTCGCCCCGTTGCTCGCGCGCGTGGTGGCGTCGTGACTGCGTCCACACCAAGCGGCGCGGCGCCCCGCAGGCCGGCCGGCTCGCTCGAGGAGCTGGCGCTCTACGAGGACCTGCGCCACGGCAGCATGCGGGCGTTCCGCACGCTGGTCGACCGCCACCACGCGGCGATGGTCGAGGTGGCGAGCTGGTACGTCGACGACCGCGAGCGTGCGCAGCAGGTCGTCCGCGGCGCGTGGGCCACGGCGCTGGGTGGCCTGGACATGTTCACCTGGCACTCGACCTTCGCCGCGTGGCTGTACGGCATCGTGATCGACCGCGGTCGCAGCCTCACCACCTCCCGCCACGCCCAGGCGGCGCGGGCGGACCGGGCGGCCGGCGGCGGGGCGCCGGCCACGGACGGGGCGGCCGCGATCCCGCCGACGTCACCACTGCACCACACGGCCGCCGCTGCCGCGGTGGAGTCGCCGGACGTCGCCTGGTCGCCGGCGTGGTCGCCGGACGCGTGGGCGGCGCTCGCGGCGGCGCTGCGCGGGCTGCGGCTGCCGGCCCAGGAGGTCGTCCGCCTGCGCGACGTCGCCGGATGGGGCGCGCGCGACGCCTGCGACGCCCTCGCGCTCACCGCCGCGGAGGAACGCAGCCTGCTGCTCGAGGGCCGCAGCGCCCTCGCCGAAACCGTCGCGGCGGTCGTCGGCGCCCCACCGTGCCCGGACGCCCGGTGCGACACGCCGGCGTCGCTACTGCACGCCGCGGTCGAGGCGACGCTGGACCCGACCGCGGAGGAGGCGTTCGTTCGGCACCTCGGCGACTGCCCGGCGTGCACCTGCCGCGTACGGCGCCTGTCGACCGTCGTGGCGCTGCTCGGCATGCTGCCGCGCGACCGAACCGCCGCCGGCGTTGACCCCAAGCTCGTGGCGACCTTCCGCCGGTGGCGGGTCGCGCGGCGGCTGACGCTGGGGCGGCGGCTGCTACGTGCGGCGCAGCGCCGCCTGTCGCGCCAAACGCCACGGCGGTAGGGCTGCGCGGTCAGTGCTTCTCGGCCGCCGCCCACGACGGCCCGCTGGCGGTGTCCACCTCCAGCGGCACGACGAGGTCCGCGACGCCGGCCATCCGCTCGACGAGCAGCGCGCGCAGCTCGTCTTCCTCGCCGGCAGCGGTCTCGCAGACCAGCTCGTCGTGGACCTGGAGCAGCAGCTGCGACGCCAGCCCGCGCCGCCGCAGTTCGCGGTCGACCGCGACCATGGCGCACTTGATGATGTCGGCCGCGGTGCCCTGGATCGGCGCGTTGAGCGCCATGCGCTCCGCCATCTCCCGGCGCTGGCGGTTGTCGCTGGTGAGGTCAGGCAGGTAGCGCCGGCGACCGAACAGCGTCGAGGTCCAGCCGTCGCGGCGCGCCTGCTCGACGACGCCCTGCAGGTACGCGCGCACCTTCGGAAAGCGCGCGAAGTAGGCGTCCATCAGCTCGCGGGCCTCGTCGGGCGGGATGCCGAGCTGCTGGCCCAGCCCGAACGCGCTCAGCCCGTACGCGAGGCCGTAGGTCATGCCCTTGATGCGGCTGCGCAGGGTGTTGTCGACCGCCGACAGCGGCAGGTCCCACACCTTCGCCGCGGTCGACGCATGGATGTCCTCCCCCGACGCGAACGCCTCGACCAGGCCCTCGTCGCCGCTGAGGTGGGCCATGACCCGCAGCTCGATCTGGCTGTAGTCGGCGACGAGGAGCCCGGTGTAGCCGTCGCCCGGGATGAACGCGCGGCGGATCTCGCGGCCCTGCGCGGAGCGGATGGGGATGTTCTGCAGGTTCGGGTTCTGCGACGACAGCCGTCCGGTGACGGCGACGGTCTGGTTGAGCTCGGCGTGGATGCGCCCCGTGCCCGGGTCGACGAGCGGGACGAGCCCGTCGACGTAGGTGCCCTTGAGCTTGGAGACCTCGCGGTACTCCAGCAGCGGGGCGATGATCGGGTGCTCGTCGAGCAGCGCGGTCAGGGCGGCGGCGTCGGTGGTCCAGCCGGTCTTGATGCGCTTGGTCTTTCGCAGGCCCAGCGTCTCGAACAGCACGACCTGGAGCTGGCGGGGCGAGTCGAGGCTGAACTCCTCGCCGGCGTAGCCGCAGATCTCGTCGCGCAGGGTGCGCATCCGGTCGCCGAGCGACTCGCCGAGCTCCTCGAGGAACGCGACGTCGACGGCGATGCCGGTGCGCTCCATTCGCGCGAGCACCGGCACCAGCGGCAACTCCAGCTCAGCGAGCAGCGGGCGCTGGTCGCGTGCGGCAAGGGCCTCGTCGAGGACGCCGGCGACCTCGCGCAGCGCCTCGGCGCGCAGGCAGCGCTGCTCCCAGCCGTCGTCGACCGCCAGCGCGAGCTGCCCACTGGCCGCGTCGGCGTCCGCCTCGGTGCGCAGCGCCTTGGACAGGTACTGCAGCGCGAGCGCCTCGAGGTCGTAGTCGCGCTGCTGCGGCTGCACGAGGTAGGCGGCGAGTGCCGTGTCGGTGCGGATGCCCGCCACCGGCCAGCCACGCGACGCGGCCGCGTGGAGCAGCGTCTTCGCGTCGTGGACGAGCAGCGGGCGGTCGGGGTCGGCGAGCAGTCCGCCGAGTGCGTCGAGGTCCTCGCCTGACAGGTCGCCGACCGTCGCGGTGACCGGGTCGGCGTCCGCCGCGGCCAGCGCCACGCCGGCCAGCCGCAGCCGCGGCAGGCGCCCCTCGACGTGCGGCACGACGGCGACGGGCTCGCTCGCCGGCACGGCGTCGAGCCAGCCCGCGAGCCCACCGGGACCCAGGCGTCGCGGCGCGGCGGTGAAGCTCGCGGCCTCCTCGGCGGGGCGCCGCGGGGCGAGCACCTGCTCGTTGAGCCGGTCCCACAGGGCGCGGAACTCCAGCGTCGCGAACAGCCGGCGCACGGCCTCGCCGTCCACGTCGCCCATGCGCAGCGCCGCGACCGGCAGCGGCACCTCGAGGTCGCGCGCCAGCGTCGCGACGGCGTAGCCGTCGCGCACCGCCTGCTCGTGCTCGGCGAGCAGCACGGGCAGCCGCTTGCCGCCGACCCGGTCGAGGTTGGCGAAGATCCCGTCGAGGTCGCCGAACTCGTTGAGCAGCTTGGCGGCGGTCTTCTCCCCGACCCCTGGAACGCCGGGGATGTTGTCGCTCGGGTCGCCGCGCAGCGCCGCGAGCATGGCGTAGCGGTCGGGCGCGACCCCGTAGCGCGCGCGCACCGCGGCGGCGTCCATCAGCACCGTGTCGCTGATGCCGCGGCGCGTGTACAGCACCGTGGTGGCGTCGTCGACGAGCTGGAAGACGTCACGGTCGCCGCTGACGACGAGGGTGTCCATCCCGTCGCCGCGGGCGAGCGCCGCGTACGTGGCGATGAGGTCGTCGGCCTCGCAGCCGTCGACGGCGACGTGGGGAATCGCGAGCGTGTCGAGCACCTCGACGATCAGCGGCAGCTGCGAGCGGAAGTCGTCGGGACTCTCGCTTCGGTTCGCCTTGTACTGCGGGAGGAGCGCCACCCGGTGCGCGGGACGGCCACGGTCGAACGCGACGCCGACGAAGTCGGGGCGGTGCTCGCCGAGCAGCTTCACGAGCATCGTCGTGAAGCCGTACACCGCGTTGGTGACCTGGCCCGTCGTGGTGCGCAGGTCGTCGGGCAGCGCGAAAAACGCACGGTAGGCCAGGCTGTAGCCGTCGAGCAGCGCGAGGACGGGACGGTCGCCCACGGCCCTGGTCGGTCCCTTCCCCGCCGCCGGCGCGGCGACTCACGACGAAATCGGCGAAACTGTCGCCTGCTACCGCGATCGCAGGCTATCCTGCTGCGACTGTAGCCCTGGCCGCCACGGCTCGGGCGGCACTCACCACGTTGCGGCGTCGCCACCCGGCGGCGCGGCGGCGGGACGTGCGATCCCCGACAGAGGAGATGTACATGCTGAGTACGACATGGTTGCGGCGCCTGACGGTCGTCGCGATGCTCGCGATGCTCGCCGCCGCGTGCGGCGGCCCGGGCGGCGGCGAGACCACCGCTCCGTCGGAGACGGTCGCCTCAGCGCCGGCCTCGGAGCCGGCCGAGACCGAGCCGACCGAGACCGAGGCGACCGAGACCGAGGAGCCGACCGAGGAGGAAGGCGGCAGCGCAGAGGCCGACGGCCAGCTCAAGATCGGGACGCTGCTGCCCGAGACCGGTTCGCTCGCCTTCCTCGGACCACCCGAGTTCGCCGGCGTCGACCTCGCCGTGATGGACATCAACGACGCCGGTGGTGTGCTCGGCGAGGACGTCGAGGCCATCGACGGTGACTCCGGCGACACGACCACCGACATCGCGAACCAGACCACCGACCGCCTGCTCAGCCAGAACGTCGACGTCATCATCGGCGCGGCGTCGTCGGGCGTGTCGCTGACCGTCATCGACAAGATCACCGGTGCGGGCGTCGTGCAGATCTCGCCGGCCAACACCGCCCCGGACTTCACCGACTACGACGACAACGGGCTGTACTTCCGCACCGCCCCGTCCGACGTGCTCCAGGGCTCGATCCTCGGTGAGGTCATCGTCGAGGACGGCAACGCCACCGTCGGCATCCTCGCCCTCCAGGACCCCTACGGCGAGGGCCTTGCCGAGTTCGTCACCGACTCGGTGGAGAACTCCGGCGCCGAGGTCGTCGAGACGATCATCTACGACCCGAACGCCCAGAACTTCGACGCCGAGGTCCAGAAGATGGCCGCGGCCGACCCTGACGCCATCGTCGTCATCGGTTTCGACGAGTCGGCTCGCATCCTGAGCTCGATGATCGAGGCCGGCATCGGACCGGGCGACAAGAGCGTCTACGGCACCGACGGCAACATGGGCAACGCCCTCGGCGAGCAGTTCAAGGGCGAGAAGGGTGCCCTCGAGGGCATGAAGGGCACGACCCCGCTGACCGACCTGTCCAAGGACTTCACGGACCGCCTGCTCGAGGTGGACCCGAAGCTGAAGGACTTCAACTACGCCGGTGAGTCCTACGACGCGGTGGTCATCGCCGCGCTCGCCACCATCGTCGCCGACAGCGACGCGGGCGTGGACATCGCCGAAGAGCTTGCCGACGTGACCCGCGGCGGCACCAAGTGCACCGAGTTCGAGGAGTGCAAGGAACTCGCGGAGGGCGGCGAGGACATCGACTACGACGGCGTCACCGGTCCGCTGGAGCTCAGCGACGCCGGCGACCCGACCTCAGCGAGCTTCGCGATCCTGGAGTTCCAGGAGAACAACCAGCTCGGCGAGAAGCCCGAGTTCCGCCAGGCGGAGCAGGGCGAGGGCTAATCCCCCGACCAGCAGCACACGAAGGGCCCGGCCATCAGGCCGGGCCCTTCTGTTGTTGCTTGGGTGCTGGCTCGTCGCCGGCGCGGCGGCTCGGAAGACCGGGGGTCAGTGCGCCTTGGCGAGCGTGCCGAGGTACAGCTCGATGACCTTCGGGTCGGTCAGCAGCTCGCGCCCCGTCCCGGTGTACGCGTTGCGACCCTGGTCCAAGACGTAGCCGCGGTGGCAGATCTGCAGGCAGCGGCTGGCGTTCTGCTCGACCATGACGATCGACACGCCGGCCGCGTTGATCTGGCGGCAGCGGATGAACACCTGGTCCTGGAAGGCCGGTGACAGACCGGCGGACGGCTCGTCGAGCAGCAGCACCGACGGGTCCATCATCAACGCCCGGCCCATCGCGACCATCTGGCGTTCACCGCCGGACAGCGAGCCGGCGCGCTGCTTGCGGCGGTCGCCGAGCAGTGGGAACAGTCCCGCGACGAAGTCCAGCCGCTGCTCGAACAGCTTGGGGCGCAGGTAGATCCCCATCTGGAGGTTCTCTTCGACCGACAGGCTGGGGAACACGTTGTTGTTCTGCGGCACGTAGCCGAGGCCCTTCGACACCAGCGAGTGCGCCGCCAACCCGGTGATGTCCTCGCCACGCAGGCGGACGGCGCCCTCACGGATGGGAATCAGGCCGAACAGCCCCTTGAGCAGCGTGGACTTCCCGGCGCCGTTGGGGCCGATGATGCCGACGAGCTCGCCCTCGTAGAGGTCAAGCTCACAGCCGTTGAGGATGTTCACCTCCGGGACGTAGCCCGCGACGAGGTGGTCCGCGCGCAGCAGCAGCTCGCCCTTGCCGTTGCCGGCGGAGTCGGGCCTGACGGAGGTCGTGGCACTCGCCTGGTCGGTCATGGCTTCGCGTGCTCCTGTTGCGCCTCAGCGGCGAGCTGGGCGTCGGCCTCCTCGAGCTGCTGGCGCTCCTCGGCTTCGGTCAGCGGCGCGTCGTGGTGCGCGCCGAGGTACGCGTCGATGACCGCCTGGTTGCGCCCGATCGCCTCGTGGGTGCCCTCCGCGATGATCCTGCCCTGCGCCATCACGATGACCCAGTCGCTGATGTCGCGCACCACGTCCATGTCGTGCTCGACGAACAGCACGGTCATCCCCTCGGCGCGCAGGTCCTTGACGTGGCCGAGCAGCGACTGCGTCAGCGCGGGGTTCACGCCGGCCATCGGCTCGTCGAGCATGACGATGCGGGGCTCCACCATCAGCGCGCGGGCCATCTCGAGGAGTTTGCGCTGCCCGCCCGACAGCGTGCCGGCGAAGTCGTCGCGCTTCTTGTCGAGCTTGAAGCGCTCGAGCAGGTCCTCGGCGCGCGCCTCGATGGCCTTCTCCTGGCGTTTCCACAGCGGCGGCACGAGCGCCCGCAGGAAACTCTCGCCGCTCTGGCCGGTCGCGCCGAGCTTCATGTTCTCCATGACCGTCAGGCGCGACAGCGCCTTGGTCAGCTGGAAGGTCCGCACGACGCCCCGCCGCGCCACCTTGTGCGCCGGGACACCCGACAGCTTCTTGCCGTCGTAGGTCCACGATCCGCTGTCGGCCTGGTCGAACCCGGTGAGCAGGTTGAAAAACGTCGTCTTGCCGGCGCCGTTGGGCCCGATCAGCGCGGTGATCGCCCCGCGCTGGAACTCGGCGTGCTCGACGTCGACGGCCTTGAGGCCACCGAAGCGCCGGACGACGGAGTCGGCGACGAGGACGGCGTCGGGCTTGGCCACGCCCGGTTCGTGGGCGATCCCGTCGAGCGTCGACGTGGCGGTGTTATCGGGCATCGAGCGCAATCTCCTCGCGGTCGCCGAAGATCCCCTGAGGTCTGAAGATCATGAGCAGCATGATGCCCAGGCCGACGAGCATGAGTCGGACCTGCCCGATCTGGGTGCCGTCGAGGATGCTCGGTGGGATGTAGCCGGCGTTGACCGCTTGGCGCAAGACGTTGTCGGTCAGCGACAGCAGCGACCAGAACAGCATCGAGCCGATGACCGGCCCGAACACCCGCGCGGTCCCCCCCAGGATCAGGATGGCGTAGGCGAAGAACGTGATCGCGGTGCTGTAGGTGTCGGGCTGCACCGACTGGATGCTGATGGCGAGCATGAAGCCGCCGAGCGCACCGATGACGCCGCCGAGCACGAGGCTTTGCATCTTGTAGACGAACACGTTCTTGCCGAGGCTGCGGGCGGCGTCCTCGTCCTCGCGGATGGACTTGAGCACCCGCCCCCAGGGGCTGTGCATCAGCGTGTAGGTCAGCAGCGTCATCAGCGCGACCAGGCTCCACGCCACGAGCAGGACCCAGGTCTGGCGTCCCGTGTACTGGATCGGACCGATGCCGTACTGGGTGCCGTCCAGCGGGTTGAGGGCGTAGAACTGGTCGGCGAAGTTCGACAGGCCGAACGAGCCGCCGGTGTAGTCGCTCAACGTCACCGAGCGGACGAGGAACCGCACGATCTCGGATGCGGCGATCGTGACGATCGCGAGGTAGTCGGCGCGCAGGCGCAGCGTCGGGATGCCGAGCAGCAGCGCGAACAGCACCGCGGCGGCGATCCCGACGGCGATCCCGACCCACAGCGACAGGCCGAGGTAGGTGACCGTGACGCCGATGCCGTAGGCGCCGAGCGCCAGGAACGCCGCCTGCCCGAAGTTCAGCAGCCCCGTGTAGCCGAAGTGCATGTTCAGCCCGATGGCGGCGAGCGCGTAGACCGCCGCAAAGTCGCCGAACGCCGCGCGGAGCGCGTTGCGGATGATGAGCCCGAAGTCCACGCCAGAAGCCTTTCGCGTCAGCCGACGCGCTCGCGCGACCCGAGGATGCCCTGCGGCCGGACGAGCAGGATGAGGATGAGGATGAGCAGCGCCCCGACGTTCTTCAGCTCCGGTGACACGACGAGCGTCGACAGCTGCACGAACAAGCCGACGACGAGGCTGCCGAGCAGCGCCCCGTAGGCGGTGCCGAGACCGCCGAGCGTGACGCCGGCGAACATCAGCAGCAGCAGCTGGAAGCCCATCTGGAAGCTGACCTGCTCGGCGAGGCCGAGCAGGATCCCGCCGAGCGTCGCGAGCGCCGCGCCGAAGAACCACACGAAGCCGATGACGCGCTCGACGTCGATGCCCGACGACTCAGCGAGGTCGTTGTTGTCGGCCACCGCTCGCATCGCCTTGCCGATGCGGGTGCGCTGTAGCACGAGCGCGACCCCGACGAGCACGGCGACCGACAGCAGGATCGAGAGGATGTCTTTGGGCGCGAGTTGGAACGGTCCCACGTCGACGGCGCGCTGCACGGCGTACTGCGCGAAGGGCCGGGTGCGGCCGCCGAACTGGAAGTTGAAGGCCGAGCGCAGCAGCAGCGACAGGCCGATGGAGATCACGAGCATCGCGATCAGCCCGGTGCCGCGTTTTCGCAGCGGCGACCACAGCCCGCGGTCGAGCAGGTAGCCCGATATCCCGCCGACGAGCATCGCGATGATGCCGGCGGGGACGAGCGGAATACCGAGCAGCACGTTGATGGTCCACGCGATGATCGCGCCGAAGGTCACCAGCTCACCGTGGGCGAAGTTCACCAGGCCGGTCGTGCCGAAGATCAGCGACAACCCCACCGACGTGATCGCGATGATCAGGCCGAACTTGATCCCCTCGGCGAACAGCTGCACCGCGCGCGCCACGAACTGACTGCCGCGCTCACGACCCTCGCCCAGCGGGAACAGCAGCGGCCGTGACTGGTTCGGCCGCAGGCTGAACTCCAGCGTCGCGCGGTCCGGGTTGGTCAGCTGCACGCCCTCGGGCAGGGTGTCCTGGTTGAGCGTCGCGGAGTAGTCGCCGGGGCCGGGCAGCTCCAGGAGGTAGCTGCCGTCCTCGCCGGTGACCACCGGCGAGCCCTCCACCTCGGTACCGCCCATCGTGACGGAGATCTCGACCCCCGGCACGGGGACGGGCTCGCCCTCCTCAGGGCGTTGGACGATCGTGCCGCGGATCGACTCGCCCTCCTCGTCCTGCTGCGCGTGCGCCGCGCCGCCACCGAGGACGAGCAGCCCGATCAGGGCGAGCAGTAGGACCGAACGGGTTCGACGCACTCGTGCTCCTTGGCGGTCGAGCTCGGCGTGCGGCGCACGACCGCCGCCCGCGGGTCAGGGTCTGCGCCCGGCGTCCGGACGCGCCGCGGGCGGGCATCCTAGCCGACGTGGTCGCAGCGCGAGTCGCACGGACCGAGGTCGCGATCCGCGCGGCGGGCGCGGGGCGGTCATGGCTGCGACTGGTAGCGCTCGACGACCTGGGCGGCGACCGCCTTCATCGGCAGGCGCCGGGCCATCGCGGTGGCCTGCAGCCAGCGAAACGCCGCCGCCTCGGACATGCCTTCGTGCTGCTGGAGCAACCCCTTGGCGCGCTCGACGAGCTTGCGCGCCTCGAGCCGGTCGGTGAGATCACCGACGCGGTCCTCCAGGCCCTGCAGGTCCTTGAACCGACCAGCCGCGATCTCGATCGCGGGAAGCAGGTCGTGCTTCTGGAACGGCTTGACGAGGTAGGCCATCGCTCCGGCGCGCCGGGCCTGGTCGACGAGCTCGCGCTGGCTGAAGGCGGTGAGGATGAGCACCGCCGACAGACGCTCGTTGGTCACCTGCTCGGCCGCCTGAAGGCCGTCCATGACCGGCATCTTCAGGTCGAGGATGCACAGATCGGGGCGCAGCTCACGCGCCAGACGCACCGCCGTCGCGCCGTCGGACGCCTCCGCGACGACGTCGAATCCCTCCTCGAGCAGCATCTCTTTGAGGTCCAGGCGGATCAGCGCCTCGTCCTCGGCGATGAGCACCCGCAGCGGTGGGGCGGCGGGATCACGCCGCGCCGTGCCCGCGGCGGGCCGGACGGCGGGCGGCGGCGGGGCGGCGGGGCGGTCGGCCGGCGCAGGTGTGGCCGGCGCCGCGGGGCGGTCGCCGGTCGCCGGTCGCGCGGTCATCTCCCGCCTCCGGCACGGTCGAGCAACCGCTCGAGCAGCTCGTCCTGCTCCGCGGTGAGCGCCTCGACCCGCCGGCGCAGCTCGTCGCGGTGGCGGCGCAGCCGGCGCAGGTCCTCGTCGGCCTGCCGGCGCTCGCGGTCGGCCAGGGGCGTGGCGGAGACGACCGCGCGCAGCTCCATGTCGTCGGCGACCTGCTGCTGGTAGGCGAGCTGCTCGTCGTCGACCTGCAGCGCGTCGCGCGCCCGGCGCAGCGCGGCGCGCGCGTCGAGCAGGCGCTTCTCGAGGTTGCCGCGCAGCATGCCGGTCGTCACCTCCGGGGCGCCGCGGGGATCGGGACCGGTCGCGGCGGGGCGGCGCAGTCTAGTCGAGGGCCGCCACCCCGCCGAAGGCGAGTTGGCGGGGCGTCGTACCCCGGGAGGGACTCGAACCCTCATGCCTCGAAGGCGCGGGATCTTGAATCCCGTGTGTCTGACCAGTTCCACCACCGGGGCAAGCGTCGCCCATGCTAGCCGACCGACGGATCCTGCCGACGTTGCGACCGCAGTACGTCTCGGTCTGGGCGTGGCAGTTGGGGCACAGCAGCCGCAGGTTCTCGAGACGATGGTCGGTGCGGTCACCGTTGCGGTGGTCCAGCTCCAGTGGGATCGGCGCGTCGTTCCACCGGCGCCGTCGACACTGCTCGCAGCGCGCCGGCTTGATGCCCTCGGCGATCAACCGCTTGCGAAGGTCGTTCGTGGAGTACAGCGAGTGCGCCACCATGATCTCTGCAAGCGGTCGGCGCCGACGGTTGGGAAAGGTCAGCCCACGGCTCCAGCCCTGGCCCTTGAAGTGGCTGATGTCCAAAGCGAGCGCGGCGATTCGCTCGTTCATGACCACGTACGTCCCGCCGCCCGGCCGCAAGCCAAGATGGCGGAGGACGCCGGCGATGGAGGTCGACGCGGCGACCGCTTCCACGAGTTGCGCGTCGGTCCAGCGCTCTCGCCGCACGTTGGGGGCCGGCGCTCGACGCCTGCCGCGGCGCCACGCCAGACGAGTGAAGTGGCTCGTGTCGAGGTCGAGCTGACGAATCCGTGCCTGCACGGCGGTCCACGCGCCGCCGCTGGGCGCGTATCCCAACCGCTGCAGCACCTGGCGCATCGACCGCGACGCCAGCACGGCCATCCGCAGCTCGTCGTCGGTCCAGGTTCCGCGGACGGGGGCGTGGGCGAGATCGTCGTCGGGATCAGCCGCCCACTTCGCGGAGCGACCGCGTGCGACAAGATCAGGCCGGTCAAGCCCGAGCTCCAGCATGCGCCGACGAACCGGGACCAGCGAGGCGCCCCCGATCGACAATCCGAGGCGCTCCATGACCTCGGTGATGGTGCGTGACGCGGCGACGGCGGCGGTGAGCTGGTCGTCGGTCCAGCGGCGCGGGCGGCTCATGGGTTGACGGTACGACGAGGGTGTGACAGCCATGCGGCTGCCCGCGTGGCGACGCGACTGCGATGATGCGGCGATGGCGCCCCGCCGGGTCGCGCTGTTCGCCGTGGTCCTCGTCGCGCTCGGCGTCGGCGTCGCTGCCCTGGCTGGCGGGCTGCAGCCCGACGAAGGCCTGACGCCCCAGACCTCCTCCCCCAAGACGGCAGTTGCCGACGCGCCGCCCAGCGACGCGGGGCTCGTCGCGGAGGTGGAGAAACCCCGCTACCTAGCCACGCGCCCCATGCTCCAGGTGATCCGTCGCAACGCGGGCACGTCGCCGGCGCAGGTGGAGCGGCTCCAGCTGGTGACCCCGGGATTCGCGCCCCGGACCCCGACCGTTCGGGACGCGACGCTGCCGCCGGGGCGCCGCGTGGACATCCCGATCGCGTACGGCCGCGCCCGCTGTGACGCGTCGGCCGCCGCGTCGCCCGACGAGCCGCTGATCATGGTCCAAGTGCGCGGCGAGGAGAGCGAGGTTCGCGAGCTGCGCGTGCCGCTGCCGCAGCCCAACGAGACGCTCGACAGACTCCAGGACATCGCCTGCAGGCAGCGGGCCGTCCGGCAGGGTCTCGACCTCGGTTTCGGCGGCCCGTGGACTGCCGGCGAGGCGGCGGGCGACGCCACGGTCCGCGGCTCACTGGTCATACGCCGGCGGGGGTCAGACGAGCCGGTGACGGTCGGCGCCGTCGGCAGCAACGTGAACTTCACCCTGCGAGCAGCGGCCGAGCCGCCCGCGCCGCTCGTCCGGATGGATCCGGCGACCCGGAGCGCGCGCGTACCCGTCGAAATCACTGCCAGTCGCTGCGACGCCCACGCCATGGCGGACAGCAAGAAGATGTTCCTGTTTCCGGTGTGGGTCACGCTCGGCGACGATCCCGAGCAGTATCTCGAAATCTCGCCCGAAGGCCGTGGCAGACGAATGCTCGAGGAACTCATCCAGGCCTGCGTCGCCGGCCGGGACGGCGGCTGACGACGGCCCGTCCGGGAACCGGGCGCCGGTCGTGTGACTTCGGTCCGCCGGTGCGCGGCCGTGCACAGCGCCCCGACCGGTTGGGCTACCGTGCGACGCCCCGCCGCCGCGCCGCAGGAGCACGCCATGCACGTCGCCGTCACGGGCTCGTCCGGGTTGCTCGGGACGGCGCTGCGCGCGGCGCTGACCCACGACGGCCACCGCGTGACGCGACTCGTCCGCCGGCCACCGTCCGCGCCCGACGAGCTCGCCTGGTCGCCGGCGGAGGGCAGGGTGCCGACGGCGGCGCTGCGCGACGTCGACGCGGTCGTGCACCTCGCCGGCGAGGGCATCGCCAGCCGGCGTTGGACCGCCGAGCAGAAGCGACGCATCCGCGAGAGCCGGACACGTGGGACGCGCGTGCTCGCCGAGGCGCTCGCCGCCGCCGACGCCGGTCCCCGGGTGCTCGTGTGTGCGTCGGCGATCGGCTGGTACGGCGACCGCGGCGACGAGCCGCTGACCGAGGACAGCGCCCCCGGCACCGGCTTTCTCGCCGAGGTTTGCCAGGCGTGGGAGGCGGCAGCGGATCCGGCGCACGCGGCCGGGCTGCGCGTCGTGCACCTGCGGATCGGCATCGTGCAAACGCCGAAGGGCGGCGCGCTCGGCCGCCAGCTGCCGGTGTTCCGACTGGCCGGTGCCGCCAGGCTCGGGTCGGGGCGCCAGTACGTCAGCTGGGTCTCGCTCGACGACGTCGTCGGTGTCGCGCTGTTCGCGCTCAGCCGCGACGACGTCGCCGGCGCGGTCAACGTCACCGCGCCGAACCCCGTCACCAACGCCGAGTACACCGCAACCCTCGCCCGGGCCCTGCGCCGTCCCGTCCTGCCGCTCGGCGTGCCGCCGGTCGCACCGGGGCTGCTGCTCGGCCGCGAGCTGGCGCCCGAGCTGCTCTACAGCAGCGCGCGCGTGCTGCCCGCCCGCGCCCTCGCCGAGGGCTACGACATTGTCGACCCGCTGCTGGTGCCGGCGCTGCGCCGCCTCCTGGCCCGGACGTGAACCACCCCGCCCCCGGGCCGGGCGGTGAGACGGCCGACGACCCGGTCGCACGCAACCGGGCGGTGTCGCCGCGGCGCACCCCTGGGCGCAGGCCGGTCGGGGCAGAGCAGCTGCGCCCGCTGTTCTTCGCGACGGCCGCCGCGATCGTCGTCGCGACGGTCGTCCTGGTCGCCGTCCTCGCGACGCCGCGCTGAGTACGGCGCATCACCGGTCCATGCCAGGATGCCGTGCAGGATCGCGAGATCGGCCCCGCTCGCGGTGCGAGTCGCGGATACTCGTGGTGGTCACACCGCCGACGATCGCGAGGACGAAGGTCCGATGTCCAGCCCGTGAGCGCCTGGTCCAAGCGCACGCTCGCCCTTGTCGCAGCGTTGATCTTCGCTCTCGGGTGCATCGTCCCGCGCTGAATCTATGAAGAGCCCCGTGGTGCGTAAGTGCGGTCCTCTTTCCGCCACGGCGGCCGGCTGACGCGAACGGCCGCGTCCGCTACCCCTCGCGCCGGCACCCTGCTGCGAGCTCGGCGACCAGCGCCCCGACCGCCGCCGGCCCGCCCTCGCCGGCGGCGCGCACGACGGCCGAGCCGACGATGACCCCGTCGGCGAAGCCGGCGACCTCGCGGGCGTGGTGCTCGGTCGACACGCCGATGCCGACGGCGACGGGGCGGTCGGTGTGGCGGCGCAGGCGCGCCACGAGCGGCGCGGCGGCCTGTGACAGCGACGCCCGCTCACCCGTCACGCCCAGCGTCGAGGTGGCGTAGACCCAGCCGGTGCTGCGCTCGGCGACGGGGCGCAGCCGCGCGTCCGGTGACGACGGCGCCGCCAGGAACACCGTGGCGAGGTCGTGCGCCGCGGCGACGGCGCACCACGGGGCGCCCTCCTCGGCCGGAAGGTCCGGCAGGATCGCCCCCGCGAGCCCTGCGCCGGCGGCGTCCGTGGCGAAGGCGTCGAGCCGGTCGCTGTTGCCGTAGTGCCACGCGAGGTTGTAGTAGGTCATGAGCAGCACCGGCACGGCCACGTTGGCGGTCAGCTCGGCGCACATCGCGAAGTCGTCGGCAGGGCTGTACCCCTGGTCGAGCGCCGCCTGCGACGCCGCCTGGATCGTCGGGCCGTCCATGAGCGGGTCGGAGTAGGGGAAGCCGACCTCCAAGACGTCGGCGCCGGCCTCGGCCGCCGCCTCCAGGCACGCGCGCGAGGTCGCCATGTCGGGGTAGCCGGCCGGCAGGTAGACCACCAGGGCCGCGCGCCCGTCGTCGTTGGCGGCGCGGATCGCGGCGGCGACCCGCGTCACCGCACCCTGGATGTCGAGCAGGCGGCTGACCTCGTCGACGTCTTTGTCACCGCGCCCCGACAGGTTGAGCACGACGATCGCCTCGGGGCCGAGCTCGGCGGCAAGGCGCAGCGCGGGCAGCACCGCGTGCGACGGTTCCAGCGCCGGGATGATCCCCTCAGGTCGCACAGCAGCCGGAAGCCCTCGAGCGCCTCGGCGTCGGTCGCGGCGACGTACGTCGCGCGGCCGCTGTCGGCGAGCCACGCGTGCTCCGGTCCGACGCCTGGGTAGTCAAGGCCCGCGGACACGGAATGGGTTGGCCGCACCTGCCCGTAGTCGTCCTGGAGCACGAACGAGCGGGCGCCGTGGAGGATGCCCTCGCTGCCGCCGGTGATCGTGGCGGCGTGACGGACGCCGTCGAGCCCCTCGCCACCCGCCTCGACGCCGACCAGCCGCACGCCCTGGTCGTCGATGAAGGGGTGGAACGCGCCCATCGCGTTGGAGCCGCCGCCGACGCAGGCGACGACCGCGTCGGGCAGCCGGCCCTCGACCTCGAGCATGCGCGCGCGGATCTCGGTGCCGATGACCTTGACGAACTCGCGCACGATCATCGGGAACGGATGCGGCCCCACCACCGAACCGATGAGGTAGTGCGTCTCGTCGACGTTGGTGACCCAGTCGCGCATCGCCTCGTTGATCGCGTCTTTCAGCGTGCGCGTGCCCGACGTGACCGGCACGACCTCCGCACCCATCAGCCGCATACGGACGACGTTGAGCCGCTGCCGGCGGGTGTCCTCCTCGCCCATGTAGACGACGCACTCCATGCCGAGCAGCGCCGCGATCGTCGCGGTCGCGACGCCGTGCTGGCCGGCGCCGGTCTCGGCGATGAGCCGGCGCTTGCCCATCCGCTCGCTGAGCAGCCCCTGGCCGAGGACGTTGCACAGCTTGTGGCTGCCGGTGTGGGCGAGGTCCTCGCGCTTGAGGAAGATCCGCGCCCCGCCGGCGTGCTCGCTCAGGCGTCGCGCGTGGTACAGCGGCGTGGGGCGTCCCCCGTAGTCGCGCTGGAGGTCGCGCAGCCGCGCCGCGAACGCGGGGTCGGCCGCGGCGTCGGCAAAGGCCTGCTCGAGCTCGTCGAGCGCCGCCATCAGCGCCTCGGGGACGAAGCGCCCGCCGAAGCGGCCGTAGTGGGCGCGGGCCGCGGCGGCGGCGAGGTCAGGGTCGGTGGCGGTCACGGGCTCGCTCCTGCGTCGCGGCGGCCGGCGGTCACCGGCCCGGCTCCGACGTCGCGCCGGCCGGCGGCCACGAGCGCGCCCACGGCGGCGGCGGGGTCGGCGGCGGTGGCGACCGACTCGCCGACGAGCACGGCGTCCGCGCCGAGGTCGGCCAGGCGCGCGACGTCGGCCGCGTCGCGCACCCCGCTCTCGGCGACCGCGAGCGCGCCGGGCGGAACAGCGTCGCGCAGCGCGGCGAACCGCTCCACGTCGACCGTCAGCGTCGCGAGGTCGCGGGCGTTGACGCCCACCACGAGCCGCCGCGGCGACCCGCGGCGGCCCAGGCGGCGCCGGCGCGGACGGCTCGTCGGCGTCGTGCGCCTCGACCAGCGCGTCCAGGCCCGTCGTCGGCGGCGGCGACCAACCCGGCCAGCTCGTCGTCGCTGAGCGCCGCGACGATGAGCAGCACCGCGGCGGCGCCGGCCGCGCGCGCCTCGAGGACCTGGTACGCGTCGACGACGAAGTCCTTGCGCAGGACCGGCACGTCGACCGCGGCGGCGACCGCGGTCAGGTCGTCGAGCGTGCCGTCGAAGTGGCGGAACTCGGTCAGGACGCTGACCGCCGCCGCGCCGCCGTCGCGGTACGCGCGCGCGCAGCGGCGTCGGGGATCGCGGCGATGCGCCCGCGCGACGGGCTCGCGCGCTTCACCTCGGCGATGACCGCGGTGCCGTTGGCAGCGAGCGCGGTGGCGAACGACGGCGCGGCCGGCAGCTGCGCGGCGCGGTCGCGCAGCGCCGGGAGCGGACAGGCGCGGACGGCCTCCGCGACGCGTTCCCGCGCCTCGGCGCACACCTGTGCCAGAAAGCCGCTCACCTCGGCGTTGCTCCTCGTCGCGCGGGGGCGCTCATGGTATGGCGCAGTCCCGCCACGCCGCGACCGTCGCCCGCCGGCTCAGCGACGCCGGGCTCGTCGGCGGCCGGCTCCTCCGCGCTGGCCAGCGACCACTCGTCGTCGCTGGCGCGCGCGCTCGTCGACCGCGTACGCCGACCGCGCCCGCCCCGCGACCGGTCGTCGCAGGGCGCCGATTCCCGCCGCCGCTACGGCCACCGCCCCGGCGCCCGCGACACCGGGCGCCGCGGTCAGCGTGCCACCGGTCCGGCCGGCGGCGAAGGCGCCGGCGACGACCGCGACCACGGTCGCCACGCCGATCGCGGCGACGATCCCGCTCGCGACACGGCGCGCGGCCCGCCGCAGCGCCGCGACGGCGGCGGCGCCGCCCAACGCGAGCAGACCCAAGGCAATGACCAGCGGGGCGACCGCCGTCCCCGGCGTTCCGACGGACGACGCGACCGCGATGCCGCCGACGTCGCGCGCGACGACCGTCGTCGCCCAGTCCGCGGCGCCGGCGGCCACGACGACGAGCGCACCGAGCGCCGCGACGGCGGCGGCGCCACCGCCACTCACGACGTCCCGACCATCGCCTCGGCGGCGCGGACGGCGGCGAGCAGCGCCATCGCCTTCGCCCGGGTCTCGGCGTACTCGCGTTCCGGCACGCTGTCGGCGACGACTCCCGCTCCGGCCTGGACGTAGGCGCAGCCGCCGCGGAACACCAGCGTGCGGATGGCGATGCACAGATCGACGTTGCCGGCGAGGTCGACGTAGCCGATGCCGCCCCGTAGATCCCGCGACGGGTCGGCTCCAGCGTGTCGATGATCTCCATGGCGCGCACCTTCGGCGCCCCGGACAGCGTTCCCGCCGGGAAGGTCGCGCGCAGCACGTCGACGACGCTCGTGCCGGGGCGCAGCCGACCCACCACGGTCGACCGCAGGTGCATGACGTGGCTGTAGCGCACGACGTCCATGAAGTCGACGACGGCGACGCTGCCGAGCTCGCAGACACGGCCGAGGTCGTTGCGCGCGAGGTCGACGAGCATCACGTGCTCGGCACGCTCCTTGTCGTCGGCGCGCAGCGCCGCCTGGGGGGGGGGGCCGGGCGGCGGCGGCGGCGAGGTCCTCGTCCTCGTCGGCGCTGCGGGGCGCCGAACCGGCGATCGGCCAGATCGACGCCTGACCCTCGCGCACCGTGACGAGCGCTTCGGGCGACGAGCCGACGATGCTCGTGTCGCCGAGGTCGAACAGGTACATGTACGGCGACGGGTTGATGACCCGCAGCACCCGGTAGACCGCGAACGGGTCGACGTCGGTCGTCAAGGCGAAGCGCTGGCTCGGCACGACCTGGAAGGCGTCGCCGGCGCGGATGTGCTCCTGCGCGCGGACCACGGCGGCGCAGTAGTCACCGGGCGCCATGTTCGCGGCGGCGTCGCCGACCGACGCGGCGCGGGGCGGCGCGACGACCGGCGCGGCGGTGGGCGCCGCGAGCCGCTCCAGCAGACGCTCGGACGCGGCGACCGCGTCGTCCCACGCCGCGCGCGGGTCCTCGCCGGACCGCACGTTCGTCACGACGAGCAGGCGTTGGCGCCAGTGGTCGAATACGACGAGCTGGCCGGGGAACAGCAGCCGGACGTCGTCGAGCCCCAGGTCGTCGACGCCCGTGTCGGGCAGCCGCTCGATGGAGCGGACGACGCCGTAGCCGAGGTAGCCGACGGCGCCGGCGAACAGCGGCGGCAGGCCGGGCAGCTGCGGGGTGGGCAGCGCGGCGACGAGCGCCTCGAGCGTCGCGAGCGGGTCGCCGCCGGCCGCGACCGCGACGGCCTCGGGCGGCGCGTCGCCGGTCAACGTCACGCGCCCACCCTGCGCGGTCAGCTCGAGGAACGGGCGCAGCCCGATGAACGACCAGCGCCCCCAGCGCTCACCGTGCTCGACCGACTCCAGGAGGAACGTTGGGCCGCCGACGCCGCGCAGCCGGTCGTAGACCGCCAGCGGGGTCTGCAGGTCGGCGAGCACCTCGCGCCACACCGGCACCACCGCGTGCTCGGCGGCGAGCGCGGCGAACGCCTCGCGCGCCGGCTGGTACAGCGCCGCCCCGGTCACCGCGCGACCGGACGGTGGAAGCACGACCGCCGTCCCGTGTGGCAGGCGACGCCCGCGCCGCCCTGGTCGACCTGCACGAGCACGACGTCGCCGTCGCAGTCGGCGGTCACCGCGACGACGTGTTGGGTGTTGCCGGACGTCTCGCCCTTGTGCCAGCGCTGCCCGCGGCTGCGCGACCAGAACACCGTCTCGCCGCCGGCCAGCGTCTCGGCGAGGGTCTCGCGGGTCATCCACGCGAGCATGAGCACCTCGCCGCTGTCGTGCTGCTGCACGATCGCGGGCACGAGCCCGCGTTCGTCGTAGCGCACGTCGTCCGGTGTCACGCCGGCGCCTCGACCCGCCGGACCGGGATGCCGGCCGCGGCCATCGCGTCTTTCACCTCGGCGACGCGGTACTCGCCGAAGTGGAAGATCGACGCGGCGAGCACCGCCGCCGCCCCGCCGCGGGTGACCGCCTCGACCATGTGCGCCGGCGTCCCCGCGCCGCCGGAGGCGATGACGGGGACGTTGACCGCCGCGGTGACCGCCGACAGCAACGCGAGGTCGAAGCCGTCCTTCGACCCGTCACGGTCCATCGACGTGAGCAGGATCTCACCGGCGCCGCGACGTTCGCACTCGCCTGCCCACGCGACCGCGTCGCGCCCCGTGGGGGTCCTCCCCCCGTGGACCACGACCTCCCAGTCGCCGACCGCGGTACGCCGCGCGTCGATCGCGGCGACGACGCACTGCGCACCGAACGCGTCGGCGGCCTCGGACAAGACCTCGGGACGTTGCACGGCGGCGGTGTTCAGCGCGACCTTGTCCGCGCCGGCGCGCAGCAGCCGGCGCACGTCGGCGACGGCACGCACCCCGCCGCCGACGGTCAACGGGATGAACACCTGCTCGGCGGTCGCGGCGACGACGTCGTAGATCGTCTCGCGGGCGTCGCTCGACGCGGTGATGTCCAGGAACACCAGCTCGTCGGCGCCCTCGGCGTCGTAGGCGCGGGCCATCTCCACCGGGTCGCCGGCGTCGCGCAGCTCGACGAACCGCACCCCCTTGACGACGCGCCCGGCGTCGACGTCGAGGCACGGCACCACCCGCACGCTGACGGTCATGCCGTGACCGCCAACGCCTCGTCGAGCGTGAAGCGCCCGGCGTACAGCGCCTTGCCCACGATCGCACCGTCCACGCGTGGGTGCGCCGCCGCGAGCGTGCGCAGATCGTCGAGCGACGCGACGCCGCCGCTGGCGGTCACCTTGGCGCTCGTGGCGTCGGCGACCTCGCGCAGCCGTGCGACGTTGGGCCCGGTCAGCATCCCGTCGCGCGAGATGTCGGTGAACACGAAGCGGGCGACGCCCATCGTGGTGAAGCGGTGCAGCGCGGCGAACAGGTCACCCGACTCGGTGGTCCAGCCGCGTGCCTTCAGCGTGGTCCCGTCGGCGTCGAGCCCGACCGCGACCTTGTCGCCGTGGGCGGCGACCGCGGCCGCGACGAAGCTCGGCTCCTCCAGCGCCATGGTGCCGATGACCACGCGGCGCGCGCCGTAGCCGATCGACGCGTCGAGGTCGGCCATCGTCCGCACGCCGCCGGACGCCTGCACCGCGACGCCGGTCGCGGCGACGATGTCGGCGATCAGGTGGCGGTTGCGGGGCTCGCCGTCGAACGCGGCGTCGAGATCCACGACGTGCAGCCAGCCCGCCCCGGCGCCGGCGAAGCGCCGCGCCGCGGCGACCGGGTCGTCGTCGTACACGGTCTCCGCGTCGGCGCGGCCCTGCGTCAACCGAACGGCCCGACCGCCGCGGATGTCGACGGCGGGGTAGAGCGTGAACGTCACCCCCGGACCCCGCGGACCCAGTTCGCGAGCAACCGTGCCCCGACGTCGGCGGACTTCTCGGGGTGGAACTGCGTGCCGGTCACCGACGCGACGCGCACGACCGCCGGGAAGCCGGGGCCGTAGTCGGTGGTCGCGACGACGTGGGCGTCGTCGGCCGGCTCGGCGTAGAACGAGTGGACGAAGTAGGCCTGGTGCCCGGCGACGCCGTCGAGCAGCGGGTCGTCGCGCCGCGCGTCGACGGTGTTCCAACCCATGTGCGGCACCGTGACCTGAGCGGGCAGCCGCCGCACCCGCCCCGGCAGGACGCCCAGCCCGTCGGCTGCGGGGTCCTCCTCGCTCCCGGCGTAGAGGATCTGCATGCCGACGCACACGCCGAGCAGTGGCCGGTCGTCGTCGACCCAGTCCCGCACGAGCCGTTCCAGCTCTGCGGCGCGGAACGCGCGCACGCACTGCCCGAAGTGGCCGACTCCGGGAACCACGAGACCGTCGGCCGCGGCGGCGGTCGCCGCGTCGTCGGTGACCACCACGTCCGCGCCGGCGCGCTCGAGGGCGCGCTGAGCCGAGCGCAGGTTGCCGGCGCCGTAGTCGAGCACCGCCACGCGCGTCGAGGACATGCCGCCAGCGTAACGGGGGCGGGTCGCGCCGCCGCTGCGTCAGAGGGTGCCCTTCGTCGAGGGCACGCCCGCGCCGGTCACCGCGACGGCGCGGCGCAGCGCGACCGCGACCGCCTTGAACACCGCCTCCTGGATGTGGTGGCTGCCCTCGCCGGCGAGCTTGATGTGGTGGCTGCCCTCGCCGGCGAGCTTGGCCACGTGCAGCGTCACGCGGGCGTTGGCGACGAGCGCCTCGAAGAAGTGGCGGGTCAGCGTCGTCTCGTAGGTGCCGACCAGTTCCACCGGCGTGTCCGCGTCGTAGACGAGGTAGGGCCGCCCCGACAGGTCGACGGCGGCGCGCACGAGCGCCTCGTCGATCGGCACCGTCGCGTCGCCGAAGCGCTCGACGCCGGTCTTGTCGCCGAGCGCCTCGGCGAGCGCCTGGCCCAGGGCGATGCCGGTGTCCTCGACGGTGTGGTGGGCGTCAACGTCGAGGTCGCCGTCGGTCCGCACCGTCAGGTCCAGTCGACCGTGGCGGCCCAGCTGGTCGAGCATGTGATCGAAGAACGGCACGCCCGTCGCGACGTCGGTCGTGCCGCTGCCGTCCAGGTCGAGGCGAACCTCGACGGTCGTCTCCTTCGTCGCGCGGGTCACCGCGGCCGTGCGAGCGGTCATCGCAGGCTGTCCGCCAGCGCGGCGAGGAAGGCGTCGTTCTCGGCCGGCGTGCCCACCGACACCCGCAGGCAGCCGGCCAGCCGCGGCGCAGCGGAGAAGTCGCGCACGAGGACCCCGTGGGCGAGCAGCCGGTCGAACAGGTCGGGCACCGCCGTGCGGAACAGCAAGAAGTTCGCCGCCGACGGCCAGACGCGCACGCCGGGCGTCGCCCGCAGCGCGGCGAACAGGCGGTCGCGTTCCGCGACGAGCTCGGCGACGTGGGCGGTCACCTCGTCGGCCAGCGCCAACGCGACGAGGCCAGCCTCCTGGGTCAGTGCGTCGAGGTGGTACGGCAGACGGACCTTGCGCAGGTCGTCGACCACCCAGTCGGAGGCGAGCAGGTAGCCGAGGCGCACGCCGGCGAGGCGCCACGCCTTGGAGAAGGTCCGGCACACGACCAGGCGCGGCAGGTCGTCGAGCAGCGCGGCCGCCGAGACGTCAGGCGTGCCGGCAAACTCGACGTACGCCTCGTCGACGACCACCAGCGCACGGCTCTCGTCGTGCAGCGCGCGCACGACGTCGTGGCCGAACGCGACACCGGTCGGGTTGTTGGGACTTGCGACGCAGACGAGGTCCGGGTCGTTGGCGGCCACCGCGGCCCGCGCGGCGGCGGGCGACAGCACGAAGTCGTCGTCGAGGTCGACCGCAACGCTGTCGGTGTTCGCGACGCGCGCGATCAGCGGGTGTGCGGAGTAGCCGGGCCGCACGAGCAGCAGCCGCCGCCCCGGTCCGCCGTAGGCCTGGAACAGCTGCAGCAGCACCTCGTTGGACCCGTTCGCCGCCCACACGCGCTGCGGGAGCAGGCCGAAGCGCTCCCCGAGCCCGACGCGCAAGGCGGTCGCCCGCCGGTCGGGATAGCGGTTGAGGTCGAGGGCGGCCAACCGCTTCGCGAGGTGCTCGGCGAACGCCGGCGGCGGCGGGAACGGCGTCTCGTTAGTGTTCAGGCGCACGGGCACGTCGAGCTGCGGCGCCCCGTACGGCACGACGCCGGCGAGGTCGTCACGCACCGCGACGCGGTCAGGCATCACCGTCGCGTTCCTCCAGGCGCAGCTGCACCGCACGGACGTGCGCCGGCAGGTTCTCGGCGGCGCCGAGCGCCGCGACGACGGGGGCGAGCTCGGCCAGTCCCGCACGGCTGTAGTGCACCCAGTTCACCGGAACGAAGAAGTCGTCGGTGCGCAGGCCGCCGGTGAACCGCGCCGTGCCCCCCGTGGGCAGCGTGTGGTTGGGACCGGCGCAGTAGTCACCGAGCGCCACGGGCGTGTCCGCGCCGACGAAGATCGCGCCGGCGGCGGAGACCTTCGCGGCCACTGCCGGGGCATTCGCCGTGTGGACCTCGAGGTGCTCGGCGGCGAAGGCGTCGGCGACAGCGACGGCGTGGTCCAGGTCGTCGACGAGAACGACGCCGCCTTGGCCGGCCAGCGCCGCCCGCACTCGCTCAGCGTGCGGTGTGGTTGCGACCTCGACCGCGAGCGCGTCGGCGACCGCGGCGGCCAGCCCGGGCGACGGGGTGATGAGCAGGCAGCCGGCGAGCGGGTCGTGCTCGGCCTGCGCGACGAGGTCCGCGGCGACCAGCCGCGGATCGGCGGTGTCGTCGGCGATGATCGCGACCTCGGTGACGCCGGCCAGCGCGTCGATGCCACAGGCGCCCTCCGCCGAGACCATGCGCTTCGCTTCGGCGACGAACACGTTACCGGGGCCGACGACCTTGTCGCAGCGGGGCACGGTCGCGGTGCCGTACGCCATCGCGGCGACGGCCTGCGCACCGCCGACCCGCAGCACCCGGTCGACGCCGACGAGCTCGGCCGCCCCGAGGATCGCTGGGTGCACACTGCCGTCCGGCCCTGGCGGTGTGCACAGCACCACCTCTCCGACGCCCGCGACGCGAGCGGGTACGACGGTCATGAGCACCGTCGACGGGTAGGCGCCACGCCCCCCGGGGACGTAGACGCCGACACGCCGCAGCGGGCGGTGGCGCACCCCGACGACCGCGCCGGCGCGTTCAGCGGTCCAGTCGCGCGGCCGGGCGTGTTCGTGGAACCAGCGGATCTGCTCCGCGGCGCGCTCCAACGCGGCGCGCAGGGCCGGGTCCAGCGCAGCCAGCGCGGCGGCGCGCTCGTCGGCGCCGACGTCCAGCGCCCCACCCGTCCAGCCGTCGTACTCGCGGGTGAAGCGGGCCACCGCGTCGTCGCCGTCGGCGCGCACCGCGTCGAGGATCGCGCGCACGGTGTCGCGCGCCGCCGCCACGGTGGCCGCCGGCGCACGGGGCAGCCGCCCGGACGCGTCGGAGCGGTCGCCGCGCAGGTCGAGCGCCGGAAGCATCGTCGGGGACTGTAGCCGCCATGCCGCAGCGCGCCGAACCGTCGCCGACGTAGCCTGGACGGTCATGGAGCTGCCGCTGTTCCCTCTGCACCTCGTGCTGTTTCCCGGCCGTCCGCTGCCGCTGCACGTGTTCGAACAGCGCTACCGCGACCTGCTGCGCGACTGCCTGGCGGGCGACCGGCGCTTCGGCGTCGTGGCGATCCGCGCCGGCGCCGAGACCGGTGCCGCCGCGGACATCTTCAACGTCGGCACGATCGCCGAGATCGAGGCGGTCGAGCACCTGCCCGACGGTCGCGCGAACATCGTGACCCGGGGGGTGCAGCGGTTCCGCGTCGACGCGCTCGTCCCCGGCTCGTCGTACCTCAAGGCGCGGGTGCAGCCGCTGGAGGAGGCGCCGGCGGGACCCGACGACGAGCAGCGCGCACACGCGCTGCGTGACGTGCTCGTCCCCTACCTGGCCGGCCTCGGGGCGCCGACCGAGCTGCTCGCCCGGGTCCCCTCCCGTCCGGACGCGCTCGCGTGGCTCGCCGCGGCGGCGCTGCAGGTCGAGGTGCCCGAGCAGCAGCGGCTGCTCGAGCTGGACCGCTGCGGCAACCGCCTCGACGCGACGCTGAAGATGCTGCGCCGCGAGGCCGGCATCATGCGCCATCTCGGCGTCGTCGGCTCGCTGACGCCGGCCGACCCGCGCGGCGCCGAACTCAACTAGCCGGTCGCCACCGCGCGCCCGAGCACGGCATGCCTCGCTGCGACTGGGCCGACGCCGACCCGTTGCTGCGCGTCTACCACGACGACGAGTGGGGCGGGCCGGTCCGCGACGACCGGGGGCTGTTCGAGCGGTTGTGCCTCGAAGGGTTCCAGGCGGGGTTGTCGTGGCTGACGATCCTGCGCAAGCGCGATCACTTTCGCGCGGCGTTCGCGGGCTTCGACCCTGTGCGCGTGGCCGCCTTCGACCCCGGCGACGAAGCGCGGCTGCTCGTCGACACGGGCATCGTTCGCAACCGTGCGAAGATCGCCGCCGCGGTGACCAACGCGCGGGCGACGCTGGCGCTGGACTCGCTGACCGACCTCGTGTGGTCGTTCGCCCCGCCGCCCGCGCCGGCGCCACGCTCCTCCGCCGACGTGCCCGCGTCGACACCGGCGTCGGCGGCGCTGTCCGTGGCGCTCAAGCGCCACGGGTTCCGCTTCGTCGGACCCACGACCTGCTACGCGCTCATGCAGGCGGCGGGCCTGGTCGACGACCACCTCGCGGGTTGCCCGGCACGCCGCCGGCCGTGACCGCCGCCGGCGCCGCCGGCCGTGACCGCCGGCGGACGTCGCGGTCAGGCGGCCACGGCGGCGGGCACGTCGCCGGCGTACGGGCACGGCACCAGCGCGGCGAGGCTGCGCATGAACGCGTCGCCGACGGCGGCCGGATCCGCGCCGGCCGGCACGGGGCGCGCGGCGCCCAACACGATGGTGACCCGGGGTCGACGCCACGGCCGCCAGTCGCGCAAGCCGCCGCGGCCATGCGCGCCGCTCCGGTGCGCGCGCGTCCGAGCGCCGGCCCTGAGATCCTGCCCTCCGGCGCGAGCCACACATACCCGCCCCGGCGCAGATGCCGCGCGTCGCGGCGGCGGTCGTCTGGGACCTGGTGAGCAGCGCCCCGGACAACGCGAAGCCGATGCGCGCCAGCGGGTGGCGCTGCGGCTTCGCGACCGGGCGCACCCGGCGGTCCAGGTACACCCCGAGCGGTCCGTCGAGCGCGTTCGGATGGTTCGCGACGATGACGGCGCCGCCCTCGGGCAGGCGCCCTGCACCCGGATGCGGCAGGCGTGGCGGACGACAACGCGCGCCAGCGCGCAGAAGACGACGCCGCCGAAGTGCAGCCCGTCGCGGCGGACCGCGGCGAACCGCGCGCCGGCCGCGGCGAGCACGACCATGGCGACGATGACGCCGCGCGTGCCCGCGACGGTGTACAGCGTCGGGGCGGCGACCAGCTGCTGCCAGCGTGCCGACCTTCAAGGACCGCGAACGCCGCCGCGAAGTCCTCGGGAAGGCCGCCGCCCGCTGCAGCTGCGCCTGCGTCGCGATGTACCCGATGGCGGCGCCGGCCCCGAGCACGGCCAAGCCGGCGGTCGCCACCGCGCCGCCCGCGAGCAGCCCCGCGCTGCCGACGGCGGCCAGCGCCAGGCCGGTCGCGGCACCCGCGCGGCGCTGCACGGCGACGGCGCCCGCGGCGGCACCGGCGCCGAGCGTGGCGAGCAGCAGGCCGTAGCGGTCCGCGGTTCCGAACAGCGCCGCCGCCATGCGGGCGCCGACCGAGAACAGCATCACGACCGCGACGACGCCGAGCGTCGCGGTCACGACCGTGTCGCGCCGGGCGCCGGGCGCCGCCACCCGGCGCAGTCCGGCGGTCGCGGACACGGTCGCCGGTCGCACGCGCGGCTGGACGTCCAGCGCCGCGGTCGTGCCCATGACGGCTGCCACGGCGAGGTAGCCGGTGGCGGCCACCACGAACGGCGCGAGCGGGCCGACGCGGAGCGCCGCGGCGGCGACGAGCCCGCCGACGGGCAGCATCGCGTAGGACGCAACAGCGGTCGCGGTGTTCAGCGCCGGGTAGCCGCTGGGATGGACGCCGGCGGAGATCGCCGACTCCCGGGTGGCGGTGGCGACCGCCGCGGCCAGCTCGACGACGAGCAGCGCCGCGACGAGCACGGCGACGGACGGCGCGACCGCCACGGTCACGACCGCGGCGGCGCGGGCGACATCGGCGGCGACGAGCGTCCGCCGGACGCCGAGCACGCCGGCCCATGGCGCCACCAGGGGGCCGAAGACGACCGCGGGGAGGATCTTCGCGGCGGTCACGAGCGCGACCGCGAACACCGACCCGTCGGTGATGCGGCCGACGACCGCGACGAGCGCCGCGAAGGTCACCCAGTCGGCGAGCGCACCGACCGCGGCCGTGGTCACGATGCGGCGGGCGAGCGACTGGCGCAGCACGGTGCGCATGGGGGCCTCCCTTGCCGGCGCCACGGGCGGGCGCCGGCGAAGGCCACGGTCGCCCGGCAGGGAGGTGGGGGCGTCGGGGACGTCCCCCAACGGTCCCCGGGATGGGCCCCGAGAGGCCTCAGGGTCAGCGGATGTTGCGCTCCGCGGCCCAGCGCGACAGCTGGTGGCGGTTGGCGAGCTGGAGCTTGCGCAGCACCGCGGAGACGTGTGTCTCGACCGTCTTGACCGAGATGAACAGCCGCGCGCCGATCTCCTTGTAGGTGTAGCCGCGCGCGACGTGCTGGAGGACCTCGCGCTCGCGCGGGGTCAGCTCCGCAAGCTCGCTGTCGACCGCGGCGACGGGGATCGCGGCGAACGCGTCCAGCACGAAGCCGGCGAGCTTCGGCGAGAACACCGCGTCGCCGTCGGCCACGCGCCGGATGGCGTCGACGAGATCGTCGGCGGACACGGTCTTCGTCACGTAGCCGCGCGCGCCGGCACGGATCACGTCGATGACGTCGACCGCGGCGTCGGAGGCCGACAGCGCGAGGAACGCCGCGTCGCCGCCGCCGTCGCGCACGCCGGTGACAACGGCGGCGCCGCCGCCGTCGGGCATGTGCACGTCGAGCAGCACCACCTGGGGTTGCGTCCGCAGGATCTCGGGCACCGCCGTGGCCACGTCCTCGGCCTCGCCGACGATCCAGACGCGGTTGGCGATCTCGCTGCGGATGCCGGAGCGGAACAGCGCGTGGTCGTCGACGAGGAACACCTTCGTGCGCTCGCGCATCGCGGCATCATCGCACCGCCGGCCCGTCGCGCGGCACGACGAGCTCGACCTCGGTGCCGTCGCCGGGGGTGGAGCGCACCCGCGCCGCGCCACCGCAGCGGTGCAGCCGGCCGACGATCGACTCGGCGATGCCGCGCCGGTCGGCGGGCACGGCGGCGACGTCGAACCCGGCGCCCCGGTCGCGGACGAACACGCTGACCTGCGTCGGGGTCGCCTCGGCGTAGACGGCGGCAGTAGCGACGCCGGCGTGCGCGGCGGCGTTGCGCAGCGCCTCGCGGGTCGCGTCGACCAGCGCGCCGAGGCGGTCGTCGAGCGGCGCGTCGCCGACGGTGACGACCTCGACGGTCAGGGCGGTATCGCGCTCGACCTCGGCCGCCACGCCGGCGACCGCCTGCGCGAACGCCGCAGCGGGCGACGTGTCCCCAAGGCGCGAGCGCGCGCCGCTGAGCCAGTCGCGCAGCTCGCGCTCCTGGCGGCGGGCGAGCGCCGCGACCTGCGCCGGGTCGCCGGCGCGGCGCTGGATCAGCGCGAGCGTCTGGAGCACCGAGTCGTGGAGCACCGCACCGGTCTCGGCGCGCTCCTGCGAGCGGATCCGCTCGGCACGTTCGCCGGCGAGACGCTCCGCGAGCGCGCGGCGGGCGGCGTCGTCGCGGCGGATCACCGCGATGCCCCACGCCGCGACGGCGCTGCCGGCGAGGTAGATCAGCGCCGCGCCGATCGCGTCGCCGATCGCGTCGCCGACGCCCAGCCGCAGCGCGGCGACGACGGCCAGCACCGTCGCGACGGCCAACCCGCCGGCAGCGCCGCGCGCGTAGGCGGCGAGCAGCACGGCGGAGAACGGGTAGCCGCCGGCGAAGCCGCGGCCCGCGCCGACCGCGGCGGGGGCCAGCACCGTGGCTGCGGCGACAGCGAGGTCAGCGGCCAGCCACACCCACGACCGCAGCACCGCCGGCCGAGCGGAAGGCGATCGAG
>JAUJMS010000050.1 GCA_030446745.1 Egibacteraceae bacterium
CCCCCCCGACGCTGCGGACGCTACGAGACGACGGTCAGCAGGTTGACCAGGAAGGTCGCCATCTGGTCGCGTGCGACGTCGCCCCTCGGGCCGAACGTCGTGGCGGTCTCGCCGGAGAACAGCCCGTTGTCGGCACCGACCTCGACGCTGCGCTTGTGGGTGTTGTTCTTCGCGACCTCGCCGAAGCGAGCGTGGCCGTCGGACTCAAGGTCGGGCTCGAGGACCAGGTCGGCGGCCCGGAGCAGGAACGTGGCCATCTGCGCGCGGCTCACGCGGGCGTTCGGGTCGTAGCGGCCGTCGCCGGTGCCTGACACGACGCCGGCGCGGGCGAGGCGGTTGATGTTGCCGCGGTGGGTGTTGCCGGCGAGGTCGTCGAAGCGGTCGCCGTCGCCGGCCGCCGGCAGGGCGTCTCCGTGGCCGGCCTCGACCAGCGTGTTGACGATGAACGTCGCCATCTGGTCGCGGGTGACCGCGCGGCGCGGCTCGAAGACCTTCTCGCCGTCGACGGTGCGCCCGACCGCGAGGTTCCGGAAGATCGCGCAGTCGACGCTCGGCTGGTGGACCTTGCGGGCCTGGTCACGGTCGACGTACTCGCGCGCCCGCGGCGCGTCGTCGCACGGCCCCGGTCCGAAGTCGACCGGCTCCAGCGGCGGCACGTTCAGCTCACCTTCGAAGCGGAAGGCGTCCAGACCGCGGGCCAGGTCGTTGCCGTAGCCGAAGAACGACCCGGTCGCGTCGATGCGGTTGGTCTTGAACGACCAGGTGTCGGAGTCGGGGAACGTGTAGTGGCCGATCTCGCGCATCCCGATGCCCTCGCCGCGGGCGATCGCGGTCGGCGAACCCTCGAAGTCCGCCAGGCCGGACACGTCCAGGACGCGCACGCCGGCGTCGTACCAGGCGATCGTCATCATCTGCTGGTCCTCGTACAGCCGCAGCACGTGCGAGGTGCACGCCCCGCCCTCGGGGTTCTGCAGGCTGTCGATGAACCAGGTGCCGAGCTTGTCCTCGTTGCCCTCCAGCTCCTTGTCGCCGGTCACGTCGTAGACGTGCAGGCCACCGCCGGGGCAGTTGGCGTTCGCGACCGCGCCGGCCTGCTCGTCGGTGATGATCAAGATGTCGCGCGTGGTGCCGTCCTCCCGGCGCAGCGAGATGAGGTCGGACTGGTGCACGAGGTTGATGGACGGGTCGACGATCTGGTTGAGGATCTTCGGCTGCTCGGGGTCGCTCGTGTCGAGGATGAACGTCTGCGACAGGGCCGCGACGTACGCGCGGTCACCCGAGGCGTTGAAGAAGATGTCGTGAGACTCCGAGCCCAGCGACGTCGGCGTGAACGGCAGCCGGAAGTCCTGGACCTTCTGGGGGTTCTCCGGGTCGGACACGTCGGTGATGTTGATCTCGGGCTGCATGCTCGTGATCAGCTCGGAGTTCGAGTTGTAGAGGTACTTGCCGCTGGGGTGGATCGTCTGGTTGTGCGACCCGCGGCGGATCTCGATGAAGCTGACGGTCTTCGGCTTCGTCGGGTCGGTGAGGTCGACGATGAACGTGCCGACCTCCGACCCGTCGATGTCGCTGCCGTTGGCGTTGGCCTCCTTGACGCACTGGGAGTCGAAGCACCGCTGGATCAGCTCCGAGCGCATTCCCTGCCCGTCGGTCGGGGCGATCGCGGCGTCGGCGGTGTAGGTCGCGAGGATCCGCGAACCGCGCTTCCACACCTGGATGTCGCCCTGGGTGATCCGGCAGTCGTAGACGGCCGCCAGGCGCGGGTTGCGCGGGTCGGTGATGTCGACGATCTGCATGCCGTTGCGGATCGTCCCGGACAGCGCGTACTCCTTGGCGCCGACCTTGAGGAGCTCGATGTCCGAGCCGTTCTGCGAGGCGAAGCGCTCCGGCGACGGGGATCCGCTCGGTTTCGTACTGGAGGTTCGCAACCGGCTCCATGGCCGTGCCCTCACCGCTCTCCTCCGGCGCCGCGAGCGTGGTCGGCTCGCTGTCGACGCGTGCGCGCTGGCGGGAACCGCGCCGAGCGGCACCATGACAGCCAGGATCGTGATGGTCAGGAACAGACGGCGTAGCGCCACAGCAGCCACCTCGTGGTCAGATCGGGGCCGGCGGCGCGGGCGCGCCACCGACATTCCACCCATCTAGCCACTTGGCGGCCGCTTGCCTCACGACGGCACTCCGGCGAGCTGGCGGCGGATCGCGACGACGAGTTGCACCAGGCCGACCAGGGTGAACACCGTCAGGCCGAGCAGGCCGAACGTCGCGATCTCTTCGGCGACGCCGACGAACACGCCGCCGAAGTGGATCGACGCTGAGCAGAAGATGACGCGGTTCGCCCGCTCGCCGAGGGTGACGGCGCCGATCTCGTCGCCGCCGGCGTTGGCGCCGCGCGCCCGCAGGTACTCGAGCAGGAAGAAGCCGACGCCGCAGGCGACGGCGAGCGCCGCCGGCGCGCCGACCGCGACGACCGCGAGCAGGTAGATGACGTCGTTGACCCGGTCGACGCCCGAGTCGAGCACGTAGCCCCACTTCGTCGCGCGGTCGGTGAGCACCGCGACGCAGCCGTCGAGCGTGTCGCCCAGCCCGCTGAAGGTGAGCAGCCAGCCGGCGAGCATCTGCCAGTAGCCGCCGGCGGCGGCGGGCACGAACACCGCGAACGCCAGCCACACCGACCACACGGTGAGCATGTCGGGCAGGATCCCGCGGCGCGCGAGCGGGCGGGCGACGACGTAGGACAGCGTCAGCCAGCCGCGCAGCCACGGGTTGCCGGTGCGCGGGTCGTAGCCGCCGTGCAACGCCTGCCAGCGGGTGAAGTAGCCGTCGCGGTC
>JAUJMS010000024.1 GCA_030446745.1 Egibacteraceae bacterium
CACGTGTCGGAGTCGTCGCCCCGACCGGCGCCGGCGCCGCCGAGGCCGCCGCCGGCGCCGCCCATGAACTGGCCGAAGGCCTTGAACAGGTCGACTTCGACGGCGTCGGGGGGAACCTCCACGCCGCCCGCGAACTCGCTGAAGTCGAGCTGCAGCTCGACCGGGCCGACACCCGACGGCGGCGGGTCGTCCGGCTCGAGCGCGCGCGCCAGCGCGACCAAGTCAAGGCTTAGCCGGCGCAGCGCCCCGTCGCTGATCCAGGCCTGGATCTGCACCTCGGCGTCGCCGACGTCGGCCTTGTCGAGCTCGGCGCGCAGCTCGTCCGGCTTCAGGGGGCTGTTCGGCAGTTCGGTCGCCTCCGCGATGGTGATGAAGGCCTCGACCAGCTCGCGGACCCCCACCGTCGCGAGCACCTTCTCGCCGACGTCGTCGGCGCCCGCGTACGTCACCGTCACGTCATCGCGCAGCAGCTCGCCGACGACGCGCTTGGCGGCCTCGTTCGCCTTCTTGCTGTCCGGCAGGGGCGCCTGCTGTGCGCCGAGACCCTCGGCGAAGCTCTGCAGCTGCTCGACGCCGACGAGGTGCAGCCACTGCCCCTCGTAGGCGGGTCGGGCGAAGTCCAGCCCCGCCTGCTCGGCGACGGCGAGGCCCTGCTCGATCTCCTCGGGCGGCGGGGCGTCGTCGATCAGCCCGAGCACATGCTGGACGTCTGCGCGCAGGTAGAGCTCCTCGGCCTTGGCCCGCATCTCGAGGTCGTCGTTGCCGGCGACCGTCACGACCATCGCGACCTCGTCGTCCTCGGGCTTGTCGGGATCGGCGCCCTCGTGCACGGAGACGGTGACCGCCGAGTCCAGCAGCGTCTGCACGTCCTCGCGCTCGAGGTCGTCGCCCTCGGCTTCCGAGGCGGCGACGATGCGGTCGGCGTCGCCGACGACGCGCATGGTCGTCGTCACGCCCGCGAACTCGCCGAGCTTGCCGCCGGCATCCGCCAACGCCTGCTTCGGGTTGCGCTCGACGCCGTTCGAGCAGCCCCCCGCGACCACCGCCAGCGCCGCCACCACCAGCGCCGCCCCAACCCGCCGCGCGTACCCGGTCACGCTCATCACCACGTTCGCTCCCGCGTCATGGCCAAGCCCCCGGCGGCCGACCAGCCACGCGCAGTATCGGCGAAACGCCGCCGCCCGGTGAGTCATCGCGCGAATCGAGCCGAAGACAACCGCGGCCGCCGCGACCATCCACCGCTAGGGCAGCCGCTACGATGCCGCGCCCGAGCCCCGTCGAGTCAGGAGCCTGCGGTGGCGCGCGTGATGGCGGTCGACGACGACCATGTGATCCGAGGGCTGCTCGAGGTCAATCTCGAGATGGAGGGCCACGAGGTCGTCACCGCCGTCGACGGGCAGGACGCCCTCGACAAGGTCCGCCAGCAGCCACCCGACCTGATCCTGCTCGACGTCATGATGCCCAACGTCAACGGCTGGCAGGTCGCCGAGACCCTCAAGTCCGACGCCGCGACCCGCGACATTCCGATCGTGTTCCTGTCGGCCCGGGCGATGGACGCCGACGTGCGCAAGGGCACCGACATCGGCGTCGAGTCCTACGTGACGAAGCCGTTCGACCCCATCGACCTCATGGAGCTCGTCGGTCGGCTGCTCGCCGAACGACAGGCATGACGTCGCCGACCACGCCGAGCGGACCCGAGCAGCTCGCGGTCGCCTTCCGCGCCGCGTTGAGCAGCGCCGGGCTGCCGGCTCGCGACGTTGCCTTCGAGCGCCCCCGCCAGCGCGAGCACGGTGACTGGGCGACCAACGTCGCGCTGGCGCTGGCCAAGCCGGTCGGGCGCCCCCCGCGCGAGATCGCGCGGGACGTCGTCGACGCCCTCGACGCCCCGGCCGACGTGGAGCGTGTCGAGATCGCAGGGCCCGGCTTCATCAACGTCCATCTCGCGCACAGCGCGCTGGAGGGCGTCGTGCGCGCCGCCGTAACGCAGGGGCCGGCGTGGGGGCGCGGCGCGCCGGCGGACAACGCGGTGCGCCGGGTCAACGTCGAGTTCGTCTCCGCCAACCCGACCGGTCCGCTCCACGTCGGCCACGGGCGCCAGGCGGCGCTCGGCGACGCGCTCGCGAGCCTGTTCGACGCGACCGGCTGGGCGGTGACGCGCGAGTACTACTTCAACGACGCCGGCAACCAGATGGCGTTGTTCGGTGACAGCGTCGCCGCCGCGGCGCGCGGCGAGCCGCCGCCGGACAACGGCTACCACGGCGCGTACATCGGTCAGCTCGCGGCCGAGCTGTCGGCAGCCGGCCAGCTCGACGACGTGCGCGACGCCGCCTACCGGCGAATGCTCGACCACATCACCGCGACACTCGACCGCCTCGGCGTGCGCTTCGACGTCTACTTCGGCGAACGCGCCCTCCACGCCGGCGAGATCGCGGACGTCATCGCCCGCCTGCGCGACGCCGGGCACGTCTACGACGCCGACGGGGCGGTGTGGCTGCGCACGACGACGTTCGGCGACGACAAGGACCGTGTCCTGGTCAAGGCCGACGGCGCCACGACGTACTTCGCGGCCGACTGCGCCTACCTCGCGAACAAGATTGCCCGCGGTTTCGACCGCTGCGTCTACGTCCTGGGCGCCGACCACCACGGCTACATCCAGCGTCTCTACGCGATCGCCGATGCGGAGGGTGTCGGCCGCGAGCGCGTCGAGGTGGTGCTCCACCAGTTCGTCAACCTGTTCCGCGGCGGTGAGACGGTGCGGATGAGCAAGCGCACCGGTGAGATCATCACCTTCGACGAGCTCATCGACGAGGTCGGTGCGGACGCCGCGCGCTACACCTTCCTGCGCTACTCCAACGACGTGACGATCGACTTCGACATGGCCGAGGTCGTCAAGCAGGACCGCGACAACCCCGTCTACTACGTGCAGTACTCGCACGCGCGCATCGCGGGGATCATGCGCACCGCGACCGAGCGGGGCGTCGTGGCGGGCAGCGTCGACGACGCGCGGCTCGAGCTGCTGACCGCCGACGCGGAGGAGGAGCTCGTCCGGCGCATCGCGCTGTACCCGGAGACCGTCGCCTACGCCGCGGAGGAGCGCGCCCCGCACAAGGTGGCGCGTTACGCCGAGGATCTCGCCGAGGCGTTCCACCGCTTCTACACCGAGTGCCAGGTCGTCGGCGACGACGTCGAGCTGACCCGCGCCCGCTACTGGCTGTGCGTGGCGGCGCGCCAGACGCTGGTCAACGCGCTCGGACTGCTCGGCGTCCGCGCGCCGGACCGGATGTGACGGCGTGAGCGACCAGCTGCGGCGGTACCGCCGCGCGCTCGAGGGGCTGCTCGGCGTGCCCGCGACGGAGGGCAACACCGTCGACGTGCTGCGCAACGGCGACGAGATCTTTCCCGCGATGCTCGACGCGATCCGCGCCGCGACGAGCACCGTGGACTTCGCGACCTACGTCTACTGGACCGGCGACATCGCCAAGACGTTCGCCGGGGCGCTGACCGACCGCGCCCGCGCCGGCGTGCGGGTGCGCATCCTGCTCGACGCCGTCGGTGCGCACCTGATGAACCACGACCTCGTCGACGACATGCGGTCGGCTGGCTGCCAGATCGAGTGGTTCCGGCCCACGTCGACCTGGAAGGTGTGGGAGAGCAATCACCGGACCCACCGCAAGGTATTGATCTGCGACGAGGACGTCGCGTTCACCGGCGGCGTGGGCATCGCCGCCGAGTGGTGCGGCAACGCCCGCAACCCCGACGAGTGGCGCGACACGCACGTGCGCATCCACGGCCCCGCGGTCGACGGCCTGCGCGCCGCCTTCGTGTCGAACTGGGCCGAGACCGACCATCCGCTGTTCGACGAGCACGACCGCTTTCCCGAGCAGCCACAGTCCGGCGACGTCACCGTGCAGGTGGTGCAAAGCGCGGCCCAGATCGGCTGGAGCGACCTAGCGAGCGCGTTCGCGGCGCTCATCATGCTCGCCGAGCGGCGCCTGCGGGTCACCACCGCCTACTTCGTGCCCGACGACCGCTTCCTGCGACTGCTGTGCGACGCCGCCACGCGCGGCGTCGAGGTGACCGTCCTCGTGCCCGGCGAGCACGCCGACAAGCGCATCGTCCAGCTGGCCGGCGAGGACAGCTACGCCGAGGTCCTCGCCTGCGGCGTCGCCATCCATCGCTACGAGCCGACGATGTTGCATGCCAAGGTGCTGACGGCAGACGGCCTGGTGACGATGGTCGGATCAGGCAACTTCGATCAGCGCTCGTTGGGCATCAACGATGAGGCCAACGTCGTTGTGTTCGACGCGGCGACGACCGCGGTCTTCGACGCGCACTTCGACGACGACCTGCGCCGGAGTGTGGCGATCAGCCCGGGAGAGTGGGAGCGGCGGGGAGCGGTGCAACGGGTCAAGGAAAGCGTCACCGAGCTGTTCGACGAGCAGCTGTGACGTGACGCCGCCGTTCCCGCGCACCGCGGTGTTCGACGGTCCGCGGCTGGCCGCGGTCGGCGGTGTCGCGGTCGACGAGCTCGCCGCGGCCTGGGGCACGCCGCTGTACGTGCTCGACCGCCGCGAGCTGGTCGCGCGGATGCGGGCGTACCGCCGGGCCTTCGGCGACGACGTCACCGTCGTCTACGCCGCCAAGGCGCTGTGCGTCGTCGGGCTGCTCCAACTCGTGGCCGCCGACGGCCTCGGCGTCGACGTCACCAGCGCCGGCGAGCTGCGCACCGCCGAGCGCGCCGGCTTTCCGATGGCTCGGGTGGTCTTCCACGGCAACAACAAGTCTCACGGGGAGCTCGCCGACGCCGTACGCCTCGGCGTCGGGCGCATCGTCGTGGACAGCCTCGCCGAGCTGGAACGCGTCGCCGCGCTCGGCGAGCGACGCGGCGATCCGGTCGCGGTGCTGCTGCGGGTGACGCCGGGCATCGCCGCCTCGACGCACGAGTTCATCGCGACGGGTCACGACGACGTCAAGTTCGGTTTCCCGCTGTCGACCGGGATGGCTCTGGATGCCGTCGCCGCGGCGCTCGGCCGACCGGGCGTCGACGTGCGCGGCCTGCACTGTCACATCGGCAGCCAGATCACGGCGACCGGCGGCTTCGAGGCCGCCGCCGCTGCCCTGTGCCGATTGCGGGCCGACGTGCACGCCTGCTGCGCCACGATCCTCGACGAGCTCAACCTCGGCGGCGGCCTCGGCATCGCCTACACGCGTGACGACGAGGTCGTGTCCATCGACGACTACGCCCGCGGCCTGCTCGGCGCCGTCCGCGCGCAGACCGCCGCCGACGGCCTGCCCGCCGCGCGTGTCACCGTCGAGCCGGGGCGTTCGCTGGTCGGGCCCGCCGGACTCACGCTGTACACCGTCGGCACCGTCAAGCACGAACCCGGGCTGCGCACCTGGGCGAGCGTGGACGGCGGCATGAGCGACAACCTGCGCCCCGCGCTGTACGGGGCGCGCTACGAGGTCGTCGCCGCCGGCGCCGCCCGCGCCTCCGGCGCCACGGCCGCCACGGCCGCCACGCGGCGCTACGCGGTCGCCGGCAAGCACTGCGAGACCGGTGACGTCGTCGCCACCGACGTCGAGCTGCCCGACGAGCTCGGCGAGGGCGACCTGCTCGCGGTCGCGGCGACCGGCGCCTACGGCTACGCGATGGCGAGCAACTACAACCGCGTGCCGCGCCCCGCGATGGTCATTGTCGGCGACGGCCACGCCGACCTGCTCGTGCGCCGCGAGACCGTCGACGACGTCTTGTCCCACGACGTCGCGCTGCCCGGTGGGCCCGCCGCTTCCCGCCCCTACACTGCGCGGCCATGACCGCCCGCAGCCTGACCGTCGGTCTGCTCGGCTGCGGCACCGTCGGCTCCGGCGTGGTTCGGCTGCTGCGCGACCACTGCGAGGAGCTCGCCGCCCGCAGCGGCGCCCGACTGGAGCTCGGCCCCGTGGCCGTGCGCAACGTCGCCCGCGACCGCGAACTCGACGTCCCCCGCCTGACCGGCGACCCGTCCGCCGTGGTCGACGACCCCGACGTCGACATCGTCGTTGAGGTCATGGGCGGCATCGAGCCCGCACGCGGCCTGATCCGCGCGGCGCTGGACAACGGCAAGAGCGTCGTCACCGCCAACAAGGAGCTCGTCGCCACCCTCGGCGCCGAGCTGTTCGCACTCGCCGCGCAGCGCGGCGTGCGCCTGGAGTATGAGGCCGCCGTCGCGGGGGGCATCCCCATCATCAAGCCGCTGCGCGAGTCGCTCGCCGGCGACCGGGTGCGTCGCGTGCTCGGCATCCTCAACGGGACGACGAACTACATCCTCACGCGCATGACCGAAGACGGGATGGACTTCGGCGCGGCGCTCGGCGAGGCGCAGCGCCTCGGCTACGCGGAGCGCGACCCAGCCGCCGACATCGAGGGCTACGACGCCGCGGCGAAGGCGGCGATCCTCGCCTCGCTCGCCTTCGACGCCGACGTCGTCGCCGGCGACGTCTACCGCGAGGGCATCACCCGGGTCACCGCCACCGACATCGCCCACGCGCGGCGGATGGGCTACGTCATCAAGCTGCTCGGCATCGCGGAGGCCAGCGACGGCGCCGTCGGCGTGCGCGTGCACCCCGCGCTCGTCCCCGTGTCGCATCCGCTGGCGAGCGTGCGCGAGTCGTTCAACGCCGTGTTCGTCGAGGGCGAGGCCGTCGGCGACCTCATGTTCTACGGGCGCGGCGCCGGCTCGCTGCCCACCGCGAGCGCCGTCGTCGGCGACGTGGTCACCGTCGCGCGCGGCCTGCTGTCCGGCGAGCGACCACCCGACGGCGCCGTCGCGCGCACCCGCTGCCTGCGCCCCTTCGACGAGACGACGGTCCAGTACTACGTGCTGCTCGACGTCGCCGACGAGCCCGGGGTGCTCGCCGCCGTCGCCGCCGCGTTCGGGGGCCACGCCGTCTCGATCAAAAGCGTGTGGCAGGAGGGGTCGGGCGACTCGGCGCAGCTGCTGCTCATCACCCACGCGGCACGCGAACGCAACGTCCAGGCGACGTTGCACGACCTGCGCGTGCTGCCCAGCGTCCGCGACGTCGCGAGCGTCATGCGCGTGGAAGGCGGTGAGGCGTGACGCAATCCGCCCCGCCCGGCCGCCGCGAACCCCCGCTGATGACTCGTCTGGGTGCCGTGCTGTTCGCCGTCCTCGCGTTGGCCGCCGCGTCGTGCAGCGATGCCGGCGACGACGCCGCCGGTCGGCAGACCACGCCCCCCGCGACGTCGCCGGCTCCGCTCGCCGCGGCGTCACCACGCGACGCCGGGTCGCCGAGCGCGGCGCCTGCGACCACCGCACCACCGAGCGCCGCCGCGTCCGAACCGGCGACCGAGCGCCCGGCCAAGCGGCAGCGCCGCGGTCGCGGTGGCAAGCGCGGGGGCGGCGACGACGTCACCACGCCCACGGTCACGGTCACGGTGGTCGACTTCGAGTTCCTCCCCGACCAGATCGCCGTCGTGCCGGGCACCACGGTGTTGTGGCAACACCGCGATCCCGCCCCTCACACCGTCACCTTCGACGGGGGCGTGGACTCGGGCCGGTTCAACAACGGCGAGAGCTACACGCGAACCTTCGACCGCCCCGGCGAGTACCCGTACATCTGCACGATCCACCCCTCCATGGAAGCGTCGGTCACCGTCCGCGAACGGTGAGCGACGGCTGACGCCGGGTCCCTAGACTCGGCGGTATGTCGCCGGTCGCGCCCGACGCCGCTCGCGCCGCCGGTGCCACCCGGCCGCAGTGGCGGGGAGTGATCGAGGAGTACCGCGACCGGCTGCCGGTCAGCGACGCGACCCCCGTCGTCACACTGCGCGAGGGTGGCACCCCGCTCATCTCGTCCGCCGCCCTTTCCGCGGCCACGGGCTGCGACGTGCGGCTGAAGTTCGAGGGCGCCAACCCCACCGGGTCGTTCAAGGACCGCGGCATGACGCTCGCGATCTCCAAGGCGGTGGAGGCGGGGGCCGAGGCGGTCATCTGCGCGTCGACGGGCAATACGTCGGCGTCGGCGGCGGCGTACGCCGCAAAAGCCGGGCTGGTGTGCGGCGTGCTGATCCCCAAGGGCAAGATCGCGCTCGGAAAGCTCGCGCAGGCGCTGGTCCACGGCGGCCAGGTCATCCAGGTGGACGGCAACTTCGACCTGGCGCTCGACATCTGCCGGACGCTGGACGAGAAGTACCCGGTCGAGCTGGTGAACTCGGTCAACCCGTACCGGATCGCCGGGCAGAAGACCGGCGCGTTCGAGGTCTGCGACTTTTTGGGGCGGGCGCCGGACGTCCACGTCATGCCGGTCGGCAACGCCGGCAACATCGCCGCGTACTGGGCCGGGTACCGCGAGTACGCCGCCGAGGGGATGGTCGACGCGCTGCCGGTCATGCGGGGGTTCCAGGCCGCCGGCGCCGCGCCGATCGTTCACGGCGCGAAGGTCGCCAACCCGACGACGATCGCCACCGCGATCCGCATCGGGAATCCGGCGTCGTGGGACCTCGCGGTCGCCGCCGCGACCGACTCGGGCGGCTCGATCCGCGCGGTGACCGACCGCGACATCATGCGCGCGTACCGGCTCGTCGCCCGTGAGGGTGTCTTCTGCGAGATGGCGTCCGCCGCGAGCGTCGCCGGGCTGCTGCAGCTCGCCGCCGCCGACGAGCTGCCGGCGGGGGCGACCGTCGTCTGCGTGCTCACCGGCCACGGCCTGAAAGAGCCGGACTGGGCGATCGCCGGCGCCGCCGCCCCGCCCGTCATCCCGCCCGACGTCGACGCGGCGGCCGAGCTGCTCGGCCTGTGACGGCGACGCCGGCGCGCTCCCGCGGCGTGACCGTGCCGGCGTCGAGCGCGAACCTCGGTCCCGGATTCGACGCCCTTGCGGTGGCGCTCGACCTGCCGCTGACCGTCGACGTCGTCGCGCGCGAGCAGCGGCGCGTCATCGCCGAAGGACTCGGCAGCGACGAGCTGCCCAGCGACGACGGCAACCTCATCTGGCGCGCGCTGCTCGCCTACTGTGCGCGCTTCGGCGCCGCGGTGCCCGACGTCAGCCTGCGCACCCGCAACGCGATCCCGTTGGAACGCGGGCTCGGTTCCTCGGCCGCCGCCGCGGTCGCGGGGGCGGCGTTGGGTCGAGCGGTCACCGGGGCGGGCGGCAGCGACGCCGACGTCATCGCGGTGGCCGCGGAGCTCGAGGGGCACGCCGACAATGCCGCCGCCGCAATGCTCGGCGGGCTCGTCGTCATTGCCGACGGGGTCGCGCGGCGCCTCCAGCCGAGCCAACGCCTGCGCCCCGTCGTCTGCATGCCGGCGGCACGTCAGTCCACCGCCGCGGCGCGGGGCGTTCTCCCGGCTGCGGTGCCGCTGGCCGACGCCGCGGCGAACGGCGCGCGCACGGCCGTCGTGCTGGCCGGGCTGTCCGGGGCGATCGGTTGGGACGCCGCCGCGATGGTCGACGTGCTCCACGAGCCGGCACGTCTGAGAGTCATGACCGACTCCGGGCGGCTCGTCGCGGCGCTGCGGGGCGCCGGCGTCGCGGCGTGCCTGTCCGGCGCCGGGCCGTCCGTCCTGGCGGTCGTGCCGGCCGGCGACGAACGGGCCGTCGCCACGGTCCGCGACCACGCCGACGCCGGATGGCAGGTCTGGCCGGGGCGCTGGGACCTCGCCGGAGCCACCGAGCCCTCGGGAAAGGGCCATGCGACGGGGGCACGCGTGTAGACGGCGCCGTCTACACGGGGTGCCCGTGCGGTCTCCACCGACCGTGTTGTCGAGGAGGTCGGGAACGTCGGAGCGATGGTCTTGGGACAGATCCGGGAGACCATCGCCGTGCTCCTAGACCCTTGACCCCCTAGTTCCAGCCGGCCATCAGCGCGTCGACGCGGCGCACGGCGCCGAGCGTCGCGGTCCGGCCTCGCTCCAGACCGGTGGCACCGGCGAGCAGCGCCGCCCCGACGGCCGCCAGCGCCACCCACAGCCACACCCCTTCGACCTGCGGCAGCAGCCGCAGCGTCGGCACGGCCACGACGAGCGTGAGCGCCGCGAGCGTGGTGACCGCCGCCGCCCACACCCGCCGCCGGCTACGCGACGCGCAGCCCCACACGAGCAGACCGGCCGCGACGCCGACGGCGGCGAACACCCACGACACCTCGCCGACGAGCAGGTGCAACAGCGCGGGCGTCGCGGCGGTCGCGATGCCGGCCACGTCGACGGTCCGCCAGGCCGAGGCCGTCTGGTCCGTCGTGGTGTCGGCCCGAGCCGCGCGGGCGACATCCACTTCAGCGAGCAACGCCGCGCCGAGCGGGATGGCCACCGCCGTCCCCGTCACGTCGGTGAGCTCGGCCGCCGTCAACCACGCGAGCCCGGCGGCGACCGGGCTGGCCAAGGCGATCGCGGCGCGTCCGGTGACGGCGGCTACTGCCGCGGTCTGCACGGCGACGGCCAGCAGCGCCACGGTCGGCGCCCAGCCGCCGGCCGCGAACCCGGTCAGCACCGCCCCAAGTGCGGCGGCCGCACCAATCCGCGACAGCGGCGACAGCCACGGCGACTCCGACCGGCTGCGCCACAGCGCCAGCCCTCCGGCGGCCGCCAGCGTCGTCCGGGTGACTCCCAGCGCCGTGCGCTGCCCGAGCGACAGTCCGAGTGCTCCGGCCGCGGCGGTCGTCGACAGGACGGTCAGGCTGCCCGCGACGTCGCGCAGCAGCGGCTCGCGCAACGGCGCCGCCGCCGCCGCGGCGCCCACCGCGGCGGCGGCCAGACCGGCCGCGAGCGCCCCCGTGTCGAGGTCGACCACGGTCCCCGCCGTGACGGCGGCCGACAACCCGACCGTCGCCAGCGCGAGCCAGATCGCCGTCGCCTCGCGCGACAGGCCCCCGCGACTGGCGCCCCCGGCAGCAGCCGCGACGAGCCCTCCGGCGACGGCCGTGGCGCTGAACCCCGTTGCCGCCGACACCTCCACGGCAAACAGCAGACTGCCCCATGCCACCGCCGTCAGTCCCGCCGACGCCGCCCACAGGGGCACGGCCGCGCGGGCGCCTCCGGCGTCCGCGCGCCACGCCGCGGCGCCGGCACCGGCCGCCAGCGTCGCAGCGGCTGCCGCGAGCGGCCACGGCCACGCTCCCGCGGCGTATGCGGCACCCACCACCACTGCGGCGCCGCTGACCGCCCGCCCAGCCGCACGGCGACCGACCGCGGCGGCGAGCATCGCCACCCCCGCGACCGCCCACGCGGCGCCCATCGTCCCGGCCGCGACGTCGGGGTCGTTCAGCACCGCGGCGGCGTAGACCGCCGCGACGACGCCCTCCAGTGCGAACGTGGAGCGGCGGGCCGCCGCGCTCAGCAGCCAGCCGACGAGCAGTGCCGCGGCGGTGGCGGGCACGGCGGCGGCGGACACGGCCGCGGGCGCCTCGACGGCGTCGATCGCGACGCCGAGCAGCAGCAGCCGGCCGACCACCGCGAGGTGGGCGGCGGGGGACCGCGTCGACACCGCCACCGGCAGGCACGCCGCCGCGCCGAGCACGCCGAGCGCCGCGAGCGTCACCGGTTCGGACCACCCAAGGGCCCGCGTCGCCGCGGTCGCCGCGAGCAGCGCAGGCCCGGCCGCCCACCACACCCGCAGCGCGGGTGACGGTCCGGCGGCGCGCACGACGACCAGCGCCGCGACGGCCGCCACGACGGCGACCTCGCCGGCGGCAACCGCTCCGAACGTCTCGCCAACGGTCGCCAGCGCGATCGCGAACGTCGCCCCCGCGGGTGCCCACCAGCTGTAGAAGCCACGGGCCCGCGGGGCGCACAGTGCCGTCACGGCGGCGACCGCCGCCGCTGCTGCGGCGACGAGCACGGACGTCAGGGCGGTCGCTGCCACCAGCGCCCCCGCCGGCAGCACCGCGGCCGCCGTGGCGGGCAGCCACCGACGGAAACCGCGTGCGTCACGCTGCAACAGCATGCGGGCGTGGCCCCACGCCGCGGCGGCGCCCCATCCGACGACGGCGGGCGCCGCCGCCGTGGCGGCATCCAAGCCGACGACGGCCAGCGCCGCCTCGCTGGCGACGGCCAGCAGGCCGAGAGCCCCGACCGCGGCCACCGCGACGGCTTCCAACGCGCCGCGCCCCGGTCGCAGCGCGCCCCGCTCGAGCAGCGCGATGCAGGCAATGGTCGCGACTACGCCCGCCCATGCCGTGCCCCACACCGTTGCTGTGGCCCAGGCGCACGCCGAGGTGACGACCAGACCGACCGGCACGAACGCCGCCCTCCAGCCGGCACGCGACCGGGCCGCGACGTCGAGCGCGACCAGCGTCGCCACCCCGGCGGCCACGGCCGGCACCGGCGGCCAGCCGTTACCCGCCGCGACGAGCAACGTGACGACCAGGCCGCCCAGCGCCGTGGCCGCGGCGACCGGCAGCGTCGAGCGCGCGGCTCGCCCCGTCGCCGCCACGACGACCGCGGTCCCCGCAGCAGCGGCAGCGACGACCGCGGGCTGGACGGCCGTCACGACGCCGGTCGCCGCCAGCGACGCGCAGGCGGCGGACAGCCACGCGGTCGGCGCCGCGAGCCGCCCGAGCACCGAGCCGCTACGACGGTCGGCGACCGCACAGCCGGCGGCCACCGCGGCGGTGACGGCGGTCCACGCGACGACCAGCGGCAGGCCGGCGAGATCGGGCGGCAGCGGCGAGCCGTCGACGAAGGCGGTCAGGCCAACGACCGGCAGCACGGCGCCACCCGCCAGCGTCAGCCCTTCGGTGACCAGCGGCGCACCCCGGTCGCGCAGCAGGCGAGCCGCACCGAACAGCGTCGCGGGGATCGCCGCCTCCGCCAGCGGCTTCGCCACGGGGTTGACGCCGGCGAAGGCGAACAGCAGAAAGCCGAGCGCCGCGGTGAACAGCAGCGCCACGCCGAGGTAGGCGAGCCCGTGGACGGCCACGTCGCCCGCGATCCGGTCCCATGCCCGCGCCAGCGTCGAAGCGCCAACAACCGTCGGCGCCGGCGTGGTCGCGGCCGCGGGGTAGCCGACCGGGGCCGCCCCGGGAGCCTGCGCCGTGCGCGGTCGCGCCCCGCCGTGGAGTCCGCGCCCCGCCCGGTCGCGCGCCCGTCGCCGCCCCCGCCGCGGCGTGGACACCGCCGGCGACCGCCGCCGCTCCGGCCATCCGGGCGCGGCGCCAGTCGAGCTCGGCGAGCAACGGCCGTGCCGCCGCCGCGTCGAGCACGCCGACGTCCACCGCCTGGACCACGAACCCGCGGGTGTAGTCGATCTTGTCGGCTTCGCTGGTCGACACGTCCGCCTCCGAGGTGTCCCGTCGCGTCCCGCGCCCCGCGGGTCGACCCAGAATCGGATCCGCGAGGCACCCGGCGCGCCAGGGATGTCCCCGAGATGTCCCCTGGTCGCGGTCAGGGTCCACCCGCATGCGCCGACCGATGCGGGCTTTGTCACCGGCGTTGCGCTTTCGGTGCCGTCGGTGACAAACCCCGGTGGCGTGTCCGGTGGGTAAGGTGGCGCCACACCCTCCGCCGCCGGCAGGACCCGAGCTCATGGTGACCATCGCGCAGCTGTCCGACCCCCACGTCGGCTCGCCGCACTTCGTGCCCAACCTGATGAACCGCATCCTCGTCGAGCTGGATGAGCTCAACCCCGACGCCGTGCTGTGCACCGGTGACCTGACCAACGAGGGGTTCGCGGGGGAGTACAAGGCCGCGGTGGGCTACTTCTCGCAGATCCGCCAGCCGTTCCACGTCATCCCCGGCAACCACGACAGCCGCAACGTCGGCTACGTCCACTTCGAGGAGCTGTTCGGGGAGCGCTACTGGGTGCGCGACATCGGCCCGGTCCGCGTCCTCGGGGCGGACTCGTCCGAGCCGGACCAGAACGAGGGCCGCATCGGGCGCGAGCGCTACGACTGGATCCGCGAGGGGTTCGACTGCGACGCCGCGCTGAAGGTCTTCGCGGTGCACCACCACCTCATCCCGATCCCTGGCACCGGCCGCGAGCGCAGCACCATCCAGGACGCCGGCGACCTGCTCGAGCTGCTGCTGGCCGCGGGCGTCGACCTCGTGCTGACAGGCCACAAGCACGTCCCGCACGTGTGGCGCCTGGAGCACATGTACATCGCGAACGCCGGTACCTGCACCAGCCTCAAGCTGCGCGGGCACACCAAGCCGTGCTACTCGATCATCGAGTACGACCAAGGGCAGGTGCGCATCCACCGCAAGTACCCGTTCGGACCGTCGACGTTGATCGCGCACTGGAACCCGCGCACCGGCGAGCAGTACCACCGCGACTTCGAGCCGCTGTTCTCCGCTCCGGTCTCGCCGCATCCACGCGAGCACGACACCGGCATCCCCGAACCCGGCGAGCCGGTCGCCGACGTGCACACCTGACCGCTGGCGTGCGCCGGGCCGTCGTGCTCGTTGACGGCGAGCACTACCCCCCGGTCGTCCGCGCGGCGCTCGATGCACTGCGCGCCGGCGGCACCACGCCGGTCGCGGCGCTGCTGCTCGGCGGCACGGAGAAAGTGGCCGGCCACGGCGCGGACGTCGACCTCGGCGTACCGGCGTCGTGGGTGCCGCGGATCACGGCCGGCGCGGGCCTCGACGTCGCCGCCGCCGCGGCGGCGTTGACCGAACTGCTCGCCCGCGACCGTCCCGACCTCGTCGTCGACCTGTCCGACGAGCCGGTGCTCGACCCCCGCCGGCGGCTGCAGTTGGCGGCGCACGTGCTGCTCGCCGGCATCCCCTACGAGGGTGCCGACTTCGTGTTCACCCCACCGCCGCGCCCGCGCGTCGCGACGCGGCCCACGATCGCGGTGGTCGGAACTGGCAAGCGCACCGGCAAGACGGCGGTTGCCGGCGAGCTGACCCGGCGCCTGCTCGCGGCCGGGCGCACGCCGGTCGTCGTCGCCATGGGGCGCGGGGGACCGCCGGAGCCGGTCGTCGTCCCGGCGGGCGCGGCGTTGGACCCGGCGGCGCTGCTCGCGGTCGCGGACGCCGGCGGCCATGCGGCGAGCGACTTCTACGAGGACGCCGTGACGACCGGCGCAGCGACCGTCGGCGCGCGGCGCTGCGGCGGCGGGCTCGCCGGCGCGGTCGGCTACAGCAACGTCGCCGCGGCGGTGCGCCGGGCCGAGTCGTTGCCCGGCGACGTTACCGTGCTGGAAGGCAGTGGGGCGGCGCTGCCGCCGCTGCACGCCGACGCGACGGTGCTCGTCGTGCCCGCCGACTGCGACCCCGAGTTCGTGCGCGGCTACCTCGGCTCGTACCGGGTGTTGCTCGCGGACCTCGTTGTGGTTACGATGTGCGAGCCTCCGAGAGGCGCCCCCGCCCAGGTGGCAGCCGTCCTCGAGGCCCTCCGCAGCATCTCGCGACGACCACCCCTGCTCCGGACCGTCCTGCGTCCCGTCCCCCTGGGCCCGGTCACCGGCGCGACCGTGTTCTTCGCGACGACCGCACCTGCCGCAGTCGGCGCGTCGCTCAGCGCCGCACTGGAGGCGGCGCACGGCTGCGAGGTGGTCGCGACCAGCCACCGTCTCGCCGACCGTCCCGCCCTTCGAGCCGACCTCGCGGCGGCCCCCGCGTTCGACGTGCTGTTGGTGGAGTTGAAGGCCGCAGCCGTGGACGTCGCGGCGCGGGCCGCCGCCTCGGCGGGAGCCAGGGTGGTGTTCTGCGACAACCGTCCCACGGTCGTCGGCGCCGACGACGGCGAGACCGCCGGCGACGCCGACGCGGTGCTCGACGCCGCGGTGGCGCGCCTCGCGCGCCTCGCCGGCGAGCGCAGCAACGGCTGACGGTTCCTCGAGCGACGACAGGGCTCGACGTAAAGACGATGGACGCGACACCGATCCCGCTGGACCCCCCGGCGCCAGCCTCGGCACCCCGCCCGCGCCACGTCACCGTGCGCGACGGCAAAGCGGGACTGCCCTACTCGAAGGGTCTCATGGCGACGTCGGTGATGGCCGCCGGGCTGCCGCCACTGCGGGCGTTCGCCGTCGCGGAGGTCGTCGAGCAGCGCCTCCACGCCGCCGGGCGCGACACGGTCAGCTCGGCCGACCTGCGCGACCTCGCGGCGGGCGTGCTCGAGGACGAGGTCGGGCCGCGCTACGCCGACAACTACCGCGCCTGGCAGTGCGCCCAGGACCGCACGGTGCCGCTCATCGTGCTCGTCGGCGGAACGACCGGCGTCGGCAAGTCGACCGTCGCCACGACGATGGCGGCGCGGCTCGGGCTGGTGCGGATCGTGTCCACCGACGCGATCCGTGAGGTCATGCGCGGCATCTTCACCCGCGAGATGATGCCCGCTCTGCACGCCTCGTCGTTTGACGTCGCCGGGCACCTGCGCGAGCCGCCGGGCGACGCGGAACCGGTCATCGCCGGGTTTCGCCGGCAGGTGCAGGCGGTGTCGGTGGGCGTCACGCAACTCATCCGCCGGGCCGTGGTGGAAGGCACCGACCTCGTCGTGGAAGGCGCCCACGTCGTCCCCGGCTACGTCGAGCTACCGGGGCGCAGCGAGGCGATCGTCGCGTCGATGGTCATCGCCGTCGACGACGAGCAGATCCATCGCAGCCACTTCGTCGCCCGCTCGCAGGACAGCCGCGGCGCCCGCCACCGCGACTACCTCGCCCACTTCGACGACATCCGCCGCATCCAGACCTACGTCCAGGCACTGGCCGTCGAGCATGGCGTGCCGGTCGTCCCCAGCTACAGCTTCGACGCGACGGTGTCACGGGTGATGGAACTCGTGGTCTCCGCCACCACCGACCGACCCGGCTCGCGGCCACCCGAGGCCGTCGAGCTCGATGCCCGTTTGGATGCCGCGGCGACCGCCGCGGCGCGACAGGAGTAACCGATGGACCCCAGCGTCCTCGCCCGCAAGCAGCTTCCGGAACTGAAGGACATCGCCGCCCACCTGCAGATGCGTGGGTACCAGCGGCTGAAGAAGGCGCAGCTGATCGACGCGATCGTCAACGCGGCCGGCGGTGCGCCGCCCGCGCCCGCACTGCCGGTCCCCGCTCCACCGGGCGGCGGCAACGGCAGCGCCGGCGACGGCGGCGGCGCGTCGGCCGAGACCCGGCATCGGGTGCGCACGCGCGGGCCGCAGGACCGCAACGGCGACGACGCGCCGCACCCACGGACCAGGGTCCGCACCCGCGAGCGGACCGCCGAGGAGCGCGCCTTCGATCGGCCCGCCGAGCAGCGCGCCGACCGCGGATCCGACGAGGACAGCCCCGTCGCGGACCGCCCCGTCGCGGATCGCCCAGCCGAGGAGCGCACCCCCGAGGACCGCGCCGCCCGCGTGGAGCGACCCCGTCCGGCGGACCGCCCCGCCGAGCAACGCGGCGCCCCGGGCGAGCAGGCCAGCGCCCCGACCGAGCAGCGCGAGCGCGAGCGTCCTGCCGAGGCCTCAGCGCCGACGGCCGCGGCCCCGGCCGGCGGCCAGCGCCCCGCCGCCGCCGCCCGACCCAGCGCCCCGCCGAGGCACCCGCCGCCGACGCGACCCAGCGCCCCGCCGAGGCACCCGCCGCCGACGCGACCCAGCGCCCGCCGCCGCGCCGCCGCGTCCGGCGAACCGGCCGCCCGCGGCGACGGCGGTGGCCAGCGCGACGACGACGAGGGCGGCAACCGCCGCCGCCGCAGCCGGCGCGAACGCCGCAAGGGCAAGGGTGCGCAAGGCCAACCCCACCAGCAGTCGCAGCAGCGGCCGCGCGACGACGACCCGTCGGCGGAGCCCGGTGAGGTCCGCGCCGGCGTGCTCGACATCCTTCCCGAGGGCTACGGCTTTTTGCGCACCAGCGGCTACCTGCCGGGTGACCGCGACGTCTACGTCTCCCAGGGTCAGGTGCGCAAGCATGGGTTGCGTCGTGGCGACGCGATCGAGGGGCCGATCCGCCAGCAGCGCCACAACGAGAAGGTGCCGGGCCTGCACTCGGTGACCAAGGTCAACGGCGTCGCGCCCGACGCCAACGGGGCCCTGCCGCACCGCCCCGACTTCAAGGACATGACGCCGCTGTTCCCCGACGAGCGCCTGCGCCTCGAGACCCCGGACGGGCCGACGTCGATGCGCATCGTCGATCTCATGGCCCCGATCGGCAAGGGCCAGCGCGGGCTGATCGTCTCGCCGCCCAAGGCCGGCAAGACGACCATCCTCAAAGAGCTCGGCCAGGCGATCGCCTACAACAACCCCGAGGTGCACCTCATGGTCGTGCTCGTCGACGAGCGCCCTGAAGAGGTGACCGACATGCGCCGGTCGATCCCCGGGGAGGTCATCGCCTCGACGTTCGACCGGCCCGCCGACGACCACACCTCCATCGCGGAGCTGTCGATCGAACGCGCCAAGCGCCTGGTGGAGCTGGGCCGCGACGTCGTCATCCTGCTCGACTCGATCACCCGCCTGTCGCGCGCCTACAACCTCGCCGCGCCCGCCAGTGGGCGCATCATGTCCGGCGGCGTCGACTCGTCGGCGCTGTACCCGCCGAAGCGCTTCTTCGGTGCCGCCCGCAACATCGAGCACGGCGGGAGCCTGACGATCGTCGCGTCAGCCCTGATCGAGACCGGCTCGAAGATGGACGAGGTCATCTTCGAGGAGTTCAAGGGCACCGGGAACATGGAGCTGCGGCTGGACCGCCGGCTGGAGCAGAAGCGGATCTACCCCGCGATCGACATCGAGGCGAGCGGCACCCGCAAGGAGGAGCTGCTGCTGGACAAGGAGGAGCTGACCATCATCTGGAAGCTGCGCCGTGTCCTGCACGCCCTCGAGGGCAACAGCGCCATCGAACTGCTCATCGACAAGATCCGCTCGACCCGCTCCAACAACCAGTTCCTGCTCCAGATCCAGAAGAGCAACCTGCAGCACTAGCGGCGGCACCTATCCTTGGCGGCGACCCCGAAGACAGGACGCAGGCGATGAAGCAGGGCATCCACCCGGACTACAAGGTCACCACGGTGACGTGCTCGTGCGGCAACACCTTCCACACGCGGGGGACCGCCGAGGAGATCCGCGTCGAGCTGTGCAACAATTGCCATCCCTTCTACACCGGCAAGCAGAAGCTGGTGGACTCCGGTGGCCGGGTCGAGCGCTACAAGCAGCGCTTCGCCAAGACCCAGGCCAAGCAGGCCGATGCCGAGGCCGACGCGAAGAAGAAGGCCTGACGCGTGACGCCCGACGGCGCGGTTCGGCCGTGAGCGAGCACCCGAGCCACCCCCACTACTACGGCGGCCAGGCGGTCGTCGAGGGGTGATGATGCGCGGTGCGCGCACCTGGGCGGTCGCGGTGCGCCGCCCGTCGGGCGAGATCTACCTGGAGCGCCACCCCGTCAGCGACTTCCCCGAGCGCCGGCCGCTGTTCAAGAAGCCGATGTTCCGCGGCATGTTCGCCCTCGTGGACGCGATGACGATCGGCACGCGGGCGCTGACGATCTCGGCGAACCAGTCGGTCGAAGAAGAGGAGCAGATGTCGGGCAAGGCCATGGGTGGCAGCCTCGCCATCGCGTTGCTGCTGTTCGTCGGCGTGTTCATCGTCCTGCCGAACGTCGGACTGGCGTTCGTGTCCCGCCAGCTCGGCACCGGCGTCCTGTACCACGTCGTCGAGGGCGTGGTCCGCATGGGGATCTTCCTCGGCTACCTGTCGGCGATCTCGCTGGTCGCCGACATCCGCCGGGTGTTCATGTACCACGGCGCCGAGCACAAGACGATCGCCGCGTGGGAGCACGACGAGCGCCTCGAACCGAGCGCGGTCGGGAAGTACTCGACGCTGCACGTGCGCTGCGGCACGAACTTCCTGCTCATGGTCATGCTCATCGCCATCGTCACGTACTCGGTGGCCGGAGAGCTGTTCCCTGGGCCCGAGGGCAACGTCGTCCTCGTCGCGGCGTACCAGATCGCGCTGCGCATCGTGTTGCTGCCGGTCGTCGCGGGCCTTGCCTACGAGGGGCTGCGCCTCGGCGCCGGGCGCGAGGGCAACCTGTTCGTCCGCGGGCTCATGAAGCCCGGGCTGTGGCTGCAGAAGATCACGACGAAGCCGCCGACCGACGACCAGGTGGAGGTCGCGATCCGCGCGTTCGAGGCGGTCGTGCCGACGGCCGACCTCGGCGGGCGCACCGACGCCGCGTTGCCGTCAGCGGTGGTGTGGGGACCCGACGAGGTCACCGAGCCGGTCGGCCTCGCCGACGTCACCGGCGCGCCGGTCCGTTCGCAGGAGCCGGCCGCCGAGTCGTAGCCGGGGCGCCCTCCCCGCCGCTGTGCCGCCGCGCCGCCAGGACCGTCCTCGATGGCTGACATCTTCTCCAAGCTCGACGAGCTCGAGCGCACCCACGCCGAGCTGACCCGCGACCTCGGCGACCCCGCCGTGCTGGGCGACGCCGACCGCTACGTCGCGACGGCCAAGCGCCACGCCGAGCTGTCCGAGGTCGTCGACGCCTACACCCGCTTTCGCGAGGCGCTCGGAGACGCCGAGGCGGCGCGCGAGCTGGCGCGCGACGCGACTGGCGCCGAACGCGACGAGCTGCGCGCGGAAGCCGCCGCCGGCGACGCGACCGCCGCGGCGCTGACCCGGCGGCTGGAGCTGCTGCTGCTGCCCAAGGACCCGCTCGACGACAAGGGCGTCATCGTCGAGATCCGCGCCGGCGCGGGCGGCGACGAGGCGGGGCTGTTCGCCGGCGAGCTGTACCGCATGTACACCCGTTACGCCGAGCGCACCGGCTGGAAGACCGAGGAGCTGAGCGCCTCCGAGCAGGGGATCGGCGGGGTGAAGGAGGTCATCTTCGAGGTCTCCGGCCGTGGCGCGTACAGCCGGCTCAAGCACGAGTCCGGCGTCCACCGCGTCCAGCGTGTGCCGACCACCGAGTCCGGCGGGCGCATCCACACCTCGACCGCGTCGGTCGCGGTGATGCCCGAGGCGGAGGAGGTCGACGTCACGGTCGACCCCAACGACCTTCGCATCGACGTCTACCGCTCGTCGGGCCCGGGCGGCCAGTCGGTGAACACCACCGACTCGGCGGTGCGCATCACCCACCTGCCGACCGGCCTCGTGGTGTCGTGCCAGAGACGAGAAGTCCCAGATCCAAAACCGCGAGAAGGCGCTGCGCATCCTGCGGTCTCGGTTGCTCGATGCGGAGCAGGCGAGGGCGGCACAGCAGCGTGCCGACGTCCGTAGCGCCCAGATCGGCACCGGTGACCGCTCCGAGAAGATCCGCACCTACAACATCCCGCAGAGCCGCATCACCGACCACCGCATCGGCTTGACCGTCCACAACGTGGCTGAGGTGCTCGGCGGCGACCTCGACCCGATCGTCAACGCGCTGGTCGAAGAGGAGCAGCGCCGCCGGCTCGCGACGCTCTCCGCGTCGTCGTCATCGTGACGCCGTGGCGGACGCGGGTTCGGTAGGCGCGGCCGTCGCGGCGGGGCACGACGCCGGCTCCGTCGGCGCGGCCGTCGCGGCGCTGCGTGAGCGGCTCGCCGCCGCGGGCGTGCCGACGCCGGGCGTCGACGCCGAGCTGCTCGCGCGCGCGGCGCTGGGGTGGTCGCGGGGCGGCTGCTGACCGGCTGGCGCGAGCCGCTGCCGCCCGCGGCGGGCGCGACGCTCGCCGCGACGGGTCGCCGCCGCGCCGCACGCGAGCCGCTGCAGCTCATCGTCGGCTCGGTCGGCTTCCGCTTCATCGACATCGAGGTCCGCCCCGGCGTGTTCGTGCCACGGCCCGAGACCGAGGTCCTCGCCGGCGAGGCGGTCGCGCGCACGCCGGCCGGCGGAGTCGTGCTCGAGCCGTGCACCGGGACGGGGCCGTCGCCTGCGCCGTCGCGTCCGAGACGTCGGCGGCGATGGTGATCGCGACCGATACCTCGCCCGCGGCCGTGGCCCTCGCCTGCGCCAACGCGCGCACACTCGGACTGGACGTGACCGTGCTGGCCGGGGACCTGCTCGACCCGGTGCCGACCGACCTGCGCGGCCGCGTCGACGTGCTGGTGTGCAACCCGCCCTACCTCGCGGCCGACGAGCTCGCCGGCCTGGAACCAGAGGTGGCCGGCTGGGACCCTCCGACGGCGCTCGTTGCCGGACCGAACGGCAACGAGGTCGCCGACCGGCTCGTGGCGCAGGCGGCGGACTGGCTCGCACCCGGCGGCTGGCTGCTGCTCGAGGTCGACCCGTCGCGCGCCCCGGCGGTGGTTGCCGCCATGCGGGGCGCGGGCCTGGTCGACGCCACGATCGTCGCCGACCTCACCGGCGCCGCCCGCTTCCCGGTCGCCCGCCGCCGGGGCGGCGGGTAGGTGCTGCACGCCCCGTCGCCCCACGTCGGCGGCAGCAGCGCCCCTCGGGGCGCCATGGGGCGTAGGCCGCGTCTTCTCCCCGCCCCGCTGGTGCGCGCCCCGCCCGCTGCGCGTCCACCGCCGGCGCCCGGCTCGCTGCCTTCGGCGCGGCCCCCGAACGCGGGACGTGAGCGCAGGCTGACACCTCCGGGCCGACGGTCCGGAGGGTCGGGTCATGCGGTATGTCGCCCGGCCGGCGCCGCGGCGGCTGCGGGGGGCCGGGACGCCGCCCAGTGTCGGGTGGTGTAGCGCCCGTCGGGTTGGCGGGTGACGGTGGTGTGGCCGTGGTGGACGTCGGCGTGGCACGGCCAGCACAGCAGGGTGAGGTTGTCGACGTCGGTGGGCCCGTGGTCGCGCCACCAGTGGACGTGGTGGATCTGGCAGCGCACCGCCGGCGCGTGGCAGCCGACACAGCGGCGGTCGCGCACGATCACCGCGATCCGCTGGCGGGTGGTCGGGTTGCGCCGGGCCCGCCCGACGCGGAGCACGTCGCCGTCGGCGGCGGTCACGACGGTGGTGACCTGCGCGTCGCAGCAGATTTGGCGGGCGGTGGCGGTGCACACCGCCCCGTACCCGTCGACCTCGGCCGGCGCGGCGCCGGGGACGCCGTGCAGCGCGTCGACGGTGGTGATCACCAGCACCTGCGCGCGGGTGGCGGCCATCGCCCGGGCGACCCGCCGCGCCGCCGCCGGTCCCTCGCCCCACCGTCCGCCTCGTCGCCGTGACCGTCCTCGCCGGCGGGGTCGGCGGTGCGCAGCGCCGGGTTGCCCGCCGCGAGGCTGGTGACGGCGGCCAACGCGTCGGCCATCCGCTGCGGCTGCGAGCGTTGGTCGTCGGGGCCGTGGCGGCGGGCGAGGCGGCCCAGCAGGCCGTGCAGCGTCGCGCCGGCGACCGGTTCCAGCTGGCCGGCGGCGGTCCACGCCCCGTCGGGGCCGGGAGTCAACGAGAAGCGGCGCAGCTGTTTGGCGCGCAGCGCCCGGTCGGCGAGCACGTCGTCGTTGACCGTGTGCGCGAACCCGTCGAGCCGGCGGCCCAACTCGCGCCGGTCCACCCGCCGCCCCCGCCAGTAACCACCCCACCATCGCCGGCAACACCATCCGCGGCGTCGCCGGCATCGTCCGCGGCGTCACCGCGACCGGCGGCGTCGGGCGAACGTGATCCGTCGCCGGCAGCGCCGGCGACCAGCCGGTCGAGCCGGTCCACCGTCTCGCCGGCCACCGGCCCGCCCGCGTCAACCAGCTGCCCCAACGTGCGCGCGGCGGTCGTTGCGTGGCCCAGCCCGATGTCGCCCGTTCCAACGCCGCCCGCGTCGCGGGCAGCTGTCGCAACGCCGTCGCCGCCGCCACCTGCGACGGCCGCCTCCCCGCGGGTCAACCCCAACCGGCACAGCAGATCCGCCGGGGACCGGTCGCCGGTGGCGCGGCTGGACCCGCGCGCGGCCATCTCCGCGACCCGGCGCAGCTTCTCCCCGGCCACGCTGGCTTCCAGCCGCTGCAGCCGTTCGATCGACGCGGCGAGCGGAGTGTCGTCGATCCCGCCGCCCAGTGGGTTGGCGGCCAGCTGGGACAACCCGTGGCCGATCACCGTGAACACGCCCGGCTCGTCGAGCCGGCCCAGCGCCCGGTCGGTCAATGCGAGCACGCCGGCGTGGTCGAGCCGCGCGAGCACCCGCCTGACGACGGTCGCCACACCGTCGTGGTCGAGCTGGGACAACGCTGCGTCGATGACGTCCAGCGGCGCGCGGCGTCGCCGTGCCCGCGGACACTTTGGTCACTCGCCTGACTCGTACACACGTTCGTATAGTACCCGACCGCTGCGACAGAAACCCGCGCTTCCACAGGATTTTCGCGCTTCCCGCGAACTTTTCGCTGCACCGGCGGCCGGGCGGTCACGGCGGAGGCGCGCCAGCACCCGGCACCGCCGCGCGGTACCGGTGAGCTGACCACGTCGAAGTTTTCCGCGACTGGCCGGTTCGCCATAGGCGTCGGTGACTGCGCCCCGCCCCTACACCCACGCCCGCGCCGCACACCGCTCCCGGCGGCGCGAAACACCCGCAGGCGCGATTCGGCAACCGGCGCATACCCCATTAGCGTCGCAACGGATGGCGGACCGCTCACTGCTGCAGCTGCTCGTCGAGGAGGCGCCGGTCGAGGCGTTCGACGAGCCGGTGCGCAGCGCCCGCGCCCGCGGCGCGGACGCCAACGAGATCGCCCGGCTGGAGGCCGAGACGGCGCGGGCGTTGCGGGTGCGCACGGTCCTGGCGGAGCGCCGCCGCCGCGAGGCGGAGCTGGCGGCGCTCTACGAGACCGCCGGCGACCTGACGTCGCTGCGCAACGTCGAGGCCGTTCTCCAGGCGCTGGTCAACCGCGCCCGGCGCCTGCTCGGGACCGACGTCGCGTACCTGACGCTGTTCGACGAGGAGCGCGGCGACACCTACATGCGGGTGACCGACGGCATCGCCAGCGAGTCGTTCCGCAGCCTGCGCCTGGGCATGGGCAGCGGGCTCGGCGGCCTGGTGGCGTCGACGCGCGGTCCGCACGCCACCTCGAACTACCTCGCCGACGAGCGGTACGCCCACACGCCCGACGTCGACGAGGCGGTCGGCGGCGAGGGCATCGTCGCCATCCTCGGCGTGCCGCTGATGTTCGCCGGGCGGGTCATCGGCGTGCTGTTCACCGCCAACCGCCACGAGCGCCCCTTCGCGCCCGAGGAGGTCGCCCTGCTGTCCTCGCTCGCCGCGCACGCCGCCGTCGCGATCGAGAACGCCCGACTGTTCGGTGAGGCCCAGGAGGCCCTCGCCGAGCTCGCCGCCGCGAACCGGCTCGTGCAGGAGCACAGCGAGGCGGTCGAGCGCGCGGCCACGGCCCACGAGCAGCTGACCGCGCTCGTGCTGCGCGGTGGTGGCGTCGAAGGGTTGGTCTCGGCGCTCGCGGGGGTCCTCGACGCGAGCCTGCTGCTCGTCGACGCCGACGGGCGCCCGCTTGCCGCCGTCGGTGAGCCGCCGGAGCCCGCGGCGCTCGGCGAAGCCCCCGCCGCGGCGCGCCAGGCCGGCCGCACGGTGCGCCACGAGGTGGAGGGCCGGGCGTGCTGGCTCGCGCCGGTGCTCGCCGGCTCCGAGCAGCTCGGCGTGCTCGTCCTCAGCGGCTGCGACGTCGTCGCGCCGGTCGACCTGCGGATCCTGGAGCGGGCGGCCCAGATCACCGCGCTGCTGCTGCTCGGGCAGCGGTCGGTCGACGCCGCTGAGCAGCGGATCCGCGGCGCGTTGCTCGACGACCTGCTCGCCGCGCCGCGCCGGGATCCCGACACGTTGCGCCGGCGGGCCCACCGGCTCGGAGCCGACCTCGACGCCGCGCACGTCGTCGTCGTCGTCGCGGTCGACGACGCCGACCGTCATCGCACCGCCGCCGCGGCAGCCGCGCTGGCCCGCGACGAAGGGGGCCTGGCCGGCGAGCACAACGCCGAGACGGTCCTGCTGCTGCCACACCCTGAGCCCGGCGACACCGCCCGCCTCGTCAGCGAGCGGCTCGGGCGCGTCCTCGGCGCGCCGGTCACCGCCGGAGCCGCGGGTCCGGCTGCCGGGCCGGAGGCGCTGGCCGGGGCGTACACCGAGGCGCAGGGCTGCCTGCGCGTCCTCCAAGCGCTCGGTACGCCGGGTGCCGCAGGGAGCGCCGGGGAGCTCGGTGTCTACGGCCTGCTGCTGCGCGAGGCGGGACGCGACGGCCTCGAGCGGTTCGTGGACCGCCGGCTCGGTCCCGTCCTGGCGTACGACGAGCGCCGGCGCACCGACCTGTTCGGCACGCTCGAGGCCTACTTCGCCGCCGGAGGCAACCACGCGCGCGCCGCCGCGGCGTTGCATATCCACGGCAACACGCTCTACCAGCGGCTGGACCGGATCGCGTCGCTCGTCGGCGGCGACTGGCGTGATCCGGAGAACGCGCTCCTGCTCCACCTCGCCGTGCGGATCCACCGCCTCCGCGTCACGCTGCGGTAGCCAATCCCTGGGGAAACCCTCCACCGAATAGCGGCAAGTTGTGGACAGGTCTTCCCTCCCGGCCGTCGCGCTGGCTGGCCTAGGGTCGCGCCCATGGCGATGACGGACGCCACCGCGACCTACGAGCGGCTGCGGCGCGACTTTTCGTGGCGGGTGCCCGCCGTGTGCAACGTCGGCGTCGCCTGTGCCGACGCCCAGCCCGCCGACGCCCTCGCCCTGATCGAGGTTCGGCCCGGGGGCGCCGTCCGCGACTACACCTTCGCCGACCTCACGACGCTGTCGAACCGGTTCGCCAACGGGCTTGCCGGCATCGGGGTCGGCCACGGCGACCGGGTCGGCGTCGTGCTCCCGCAGCGGCTCGAGACCGGGATCGCGCACCTCGCCGTCTACAAGCTCGGCGCCGTCGCCGTGCCGCTGAGCGGGCTGTTCGGGCCCGAGGCGCTGCGCGTGCGCCTGGGCGACTGCCAGGCGCGGGTCGTCGTGACCGACGCGGCGGCGCTGGAGCCGGTGGCGGCCGTCGCCGCGGATCTCGGCATCGACGTCGTGGTCGTGGAGGACACCGCCACCGCCCCGCACCGCCGCTTCGCCGACCTGCTCGGCGCCGAGCGGTTCGCGGCGGCATCGACGGGAGCCGACACGCCGGCGCTGCTGATCTACACCTCCGGCACGACCGGACCGCCGAAGGGGGCGCTGCACGGCCACCGGGTGCTGTGGGGACACCTGCCCGGCTTCGAGCTGGCGCTCGACGGCTTCCCGCGCGGCGACGAGCGCGTGTGGACGCCGGCGGACTGGGCCTGGATCGGCGGGTTGATGGACGCCCTGCTGCCGACCTGGTACCACGGGCGCACGGTCGTGGGCGCGGCGCGCCGCGGGTTCGACCCGCAGGAAGCCGTCGACCTGCTCGCCAGCCACCGCGTCACCGCGAGCTTCCTGCCGCCGACCGCGCTGAAGCTGCTGCGCCAGGCCGGCCTGCCGCCCCAGCGGGGGCTGACCTTGCGCAGCGTCATGAGCGGCGGCGAGCCCCTCGGTGCCCCGATGTTGGCGTGGGCGCGCGAGACGCTCGGCGTGACGGTCAACGAGATCTACGGCCAGACCGAGGCGAACCTGCTGGTCGGCAACTCGGCGTCCGTCTGGGACGTCCGCCCCGGCTCGATGGGCCGGCCGTACCCCGGCCACGACGTGGCGGTGCTCAGCGCGGACGACACCCCGGCGGCGCCCGGCGAGGTCGGCGAGATCGCGCTGCGCCTGCCCGACCCCGTGGCGTTTCTCGGCTACTGGGGGCGCGCCGACGCCACCGCCGACAAGACCCGCGACGGCTGGCTGCGCACCGGCGACCTCGGCAGCGTGAACGACGACGGCTGGATCCGCTTCTCCGCACGCGCCGACGACGTCATCACGTCGGCGGGCTACCGCATCGGTCCCGCCGAGATCGAGAGCTGCCTGGTCGGGCATCCCGCGGTCGCCATGGCGGCCGTCATCGGCGTGCCCGACGAGATCCGCGGCCAGGCAGTCAAGGCGTTCGTGCGGCTCGCCGACGGCCAGGTGCCGAGCGCCGCGCTGGAGGACGCCCTGCGGGCGCATGTCCGCTCGCGGCTGGCTGCCTATGAGTACCCCCGACAGATCGAGTTCGTCGACGAGCTGCCGTTGACCACGACCGGAAAGATCCGGCGCGTGGCACTGCGGCAGCGCGAGGAGCGCGGGCAGCCCGAGGGCGTCCGCCAAGGAGGAACAACATGACCACGACCCGAGGAAGCGTCTGGCGCCGGCTGCTGGTGCGACGGCGCTGAACTCACCGGCAAGCCCACCTACCGGGTGGCCAAGGCCGGCATCGGCCGGGCGTTCCAGATCACGTCGATCTTTCCTGGGCTGACGGTGTTCGAGAACGTGCAGCTCGGCCGCTTCGCGCAGCGCGGCGAGACCGCCCGCGCGTTCGGGCGGGCGGCGGGTCGTCATCGCGACGAAGTCGCCGACCTGCTCGACTCCGTCGGCCTCGGCCGACTCGCCGACGAGCGGGCCGGCAACCTGTCCCACGGCGACCAGCGCGCGCTGGAGCTGGCGATCTCCCTCGCGCTGGAGCCGCGCCTGCTCCTGCTCGACGAGCCGACCGCCGGCATGGCGCCGGAGGAGACCGACCGCACGATGCGCCTGGTCCGCCGGATCGCCGACGAGCGCTCGCTGACCCTGCTGTTCTGCGAACACGACATGGACGTCGTGTTCGGCACCGCCGACCGGGTGCTCGTGATGCACGAGGGTCGCCCGCTGGCGGAGGGCACCCCCGACGAGGTGCGCTCCAACGCCGACGTCCAGCGCGTCTACCTCGGCGAGGTCGAGGCGGGGGAGGTCGCGTGATGCTGTCGGTGTCGGACCTGCACGGCTACTACGGCGCCAGCCACGTGCTGCACGGCGTGGCGCTGGAGGCGCGCGCGGGTGAGCTCGTCGCGCTGTTCGGGCGCAACGGAGCGGGCAAGACCACGACATTGGCAAGCCTGGCCGGCGTGGTCACCGCGCCGCGTGGCAGCGTGTGCGTCGACGGCGAGGAGCTGGCGAGCCTGCCGTCCTACGAGCGGCTGCGCCGCGGTCTGTCGCTGGTGCCGTCCGGCGCGCGTGTGTTCGCCAACCTCAGTGTCGAGGAGAACCTCGGGGTCGTGCCGCCCCGGGCGGTGGACAACGGCGCGGCCTGGACCGTCGAGCGGGTCTACCACCTGTTCCCCAAGCTTGGCCGGCTGCGCCGCAGTGCCGCCGGCAACCTGTCCGGCGGCGAGCGCCAGATGCTCGCCGTCGGCCGCGGCCTCATGGCCAACCCGAAGGTGCTGCTGCTCGACGAGCCGTCGGAGGGCCTGGCGCCGGTCGTCGTGCAGGCCATCGGCGGGCTGCTGCGCCAGTTGAAGGAGACCGGGCTGACGATGGTGCTGGCCGAGCAGAACCACCGCTTCGCGCTGCGGCACGCCGATCGGGCGTTTTTGATCGAGAAGGGCAGTGTCCAGCACGAGCGCCGGCGGACGAGCTCGAGGGCAGCCCGGCGCTGCAGCGCTACCTCGGGGTCTGAGCCGGTCCCGGGACGGGACGGCAGCGGCACGGCACCGGCACAAGGCGGGGCACATGGCGATGAGTGACACCACGACCGCGGCGGCGGGCGCGGCGGCCGCCGACCTTTCCGGCCGGCGCGTGCTCGTGACCGGCGGCGCGAGCGGCATCGGGGCGGCGTGCGCCCGCCGGTTCGCCGACGCCGGGGCGCACGTCACCGTGCTTGACCGTGACGGCGATGGTGCCGCCCGGGTCGCCGACGAGATCGGAGGGTGCAGCATCACCGTCGACTTGAGCGACGGCGACGGATTGCACGGCGTCGCCGACAGCGTCGATGTGCTCGTCAACAACGCCGGCCTGCAGCACGTCGCGCCGCTGGAGGAGTTCCCGCCGGAGCGCTTCGCGATGATTCTCGCCGTCATGCTCGAGGCGCCGTTCCGGCTGCTGCGGGCCGCGCTGCCGGGCATGTACGCGCGCGGCTACGGGCGGATCGTCAACATCTCGTCGGTGCACGGCCTGCGTGCGTCGCCCTACAAGTCGGCCTACGTCGCGGCGAAGCACGGCCTGGAGGGCCTGTCCAAGGTCGCCGCGCTCGAAGGCGGTCCAAAGGGTGTCACCTCGAACTGCATCTGCCCCGCCTACGTCCGCACGCCGCTGGTCGAGGGGCAGATCGCCGCTCAGCGCGCGACGCCACGGCATCGACGAGGCCGAGGTCGTCGAGCGGATCATGCTCACCGAGCCGGCGATCAAGCGCCTCATCGAGCCCGCCGAGGTCGCCGACCTCGCGGTCTACCTGTGCTCGCCCCAGGCGGCGTTCATCAACGGGGCGTCGCTGACCATGGACGGCGGCTGGACCGCCCGCTGAGCGGTGTTAAGCCTTCCGAGCGCCATAAGGATCGAGGATCCGGCAGCTCATAGCCCGCCCCCTTCGAGAGGGTGCCACAGAACCAGTAGATCGTCCGGATCAATGCCCTTGACGCTCACTATCGTCAGCTCCTTATCGCCTGAAGCGATGACAGCGGTGGGTCTTTGCGCTGTTGCGGACTGGACACGACGCGAATTTCCGTGTCTAGGGGTCAGCCAAGCGCCGGATATGCACGAGCGCGACGTTGCGTTCGCCGCGTCCGACGCCGCTGGCTAGGCCCGTCGGCCGTGCGCCACGAGAGACTGACCTCCGACGCGCTAGGCCCATCGTGGGCTCAAGAGCGCGACGGCCGGCGTCGGACCGCGACCGCGGGTCAGCCGCGGTCGAACGCGCCGGGTCCGGAGCGGGGCAGCGGGCACTCGTTGACGACGTCACCCTCGGCCGGCCGCGGCACGAACTGGCTGCGCGGCGGGCGGCGGCCGTCCTCCACCCAGGCCTCGAGCGCCTCGAAGGCGCTGCGCTGGCACGGCAGGATCGGACGCAACCGGGTCGGGTACGCGTCGTAGAGGGAGTCGACGTGCGTGCCGTCGGCGATGACGTAGTAGCGGTGCAGCGACCCGCGGCCCTGCCGGCGGACCATCTTGCGGTAGACGTCCGAGTCGGTCCGGATCGGCAGCAGGGCGTCGAGCGTGCCGTGCAGGGTCAGCATCGGCCGGCGGATGTCACCGGTGAGCGAGACCTTGCGCACCGCGTCCTTGACGGCCTTCGGGCGTGACGCGTAGTCGTAGTCGGCGTCGCAAGCGGACACCGTGCCCGGCTGGCAGAACGGGGTCCCGGCCTGCGCCGCGCCGTCGTAGCCGGGATCGAACTCCTCGCGGTAGACGCGCTGGGTGAGGTCCCAGTACACGACGTAGTGGTCCGGCCAGATGAACTCCGACCCCGGCTCGAAGCCCGCCGCGACCATCGCGTCGTGGGATTGCTCGTTGCCCGTTGCCTGGTAGCGGGGGTACTCGCGCAGGGCGGTCGGCAGGTAGGTGAACAGGTTCGGGCCCTTCGCGCGGAACAGGGTGCCTTCCCAGTCCACGCCGCCGTCGTACAGCTTCGGGAACCGTTCGAGCTGCCAGCGGGTCAGGTAGCCACCGTTGGAGATGCCGGTGACATAGGTGCGCTCCGGAGCCCGCCCGTAGCGCTGGCGGACGGCCGTCTTCGCCGCCCGCGTGAGCTGCGCGACCCGCCGGTGCCACTCGAGCACCGCGTCGCCGGGCTCCTTGCCGTCGGCGTAGAACCTCGTCCCGCTGTTGCCCTTGTCCGTCGAGGCGAAGGCGTAGCCGCGGGCGAGCACCCAGTCACTGATGAGGAAGTCGTTCGAGTACTGCCTGCGGATGCCAGGCGCGCCCGTGACGACGAGCTTGCCGTTCCAGTCGTCGGGCAGGCGCAGCACGAACTGCGAGTCGTGGTTCCAGCCGCGGTAGGTGTTGAACGTCGAGGTGTCCGGGAAGTAGCCGTCGACCTGGATTCCGGGTACGCCGCTGGGGTTGCGGGTCGTCTTGGCGTGCAGCCCGATCCAGTCGCTGACGTCGGTGTACTTCGTTCCCGAGGTTCCGGCGGTGGTGAGGTCGGCCAGGCAGGCGGCCTCCTGAACCTCCGCGCGCGGCACGTCGATGCGCTTCATCCGCTGGCAACCGGCGGCGGCCGACGGCGCGGCCGGAACCAGCGCCGCGAGCAGCGCGACGGCGGCCAGCGCGAGCAGCGGCCGCATGACACGGCGGGTCGCGTTCGGATGGGTGGAAACGTCTGTGCGCATGCCGTCTCTCCTCCAGTGACCCCGCCAGGCTAGTTCCCGCGCCCCGCAGCGACGATGGAGGGATGCTCCACAGCGGTGTGCCATGACATGGGGAGATTTCCGGGCGATGGGCGGGCCCCGACGGACCGGTCCTCGGTAGACAACGAAACGCCTGCCCGCGGGGTGACGCCGCCCAGGGGCTCAGATGTCGGCGCGCATCACCAGGCGGCCGTCGGGCGTAGCGACCTCGAACGCCGATGCCTCGTTGCGCAGGACGGCGGCGTTCATGCGGCACACCACCGGGCGGTCGTCGACCCCGATGAACGTTCCGGCCGAGACCCGCTCGCCGGCATCGGACACGAACGTCACGACGTAGTCCTGCCCGTCCTGCAGGCCGTCGACGGTCAGGACCAGCTCGGTGCCCCCGGTGTGGGTGATCAGCGCCGCGTCGGCGGCGACGTCGGCGGGCACGTCGGCCAAGGCGACCTCCTCGAGCGTCGGACCCGGCGCCGGCCGGTTGAGCACCGCGCCGACCCCGACGAGAAACACGGCGGCGGCCGCGACGGCGAGCGCGCGCTGCAGCCGGTCACGGCGGGTGTCGCGCCGGCGGGTGTCGCCGACCGCCGCGACGATCCGTTCGCGCAGGGCGGGATCGGGCTCCACGGCAGCACTCCACGGGTCGGCGGCGGGCAGCAAGGCGGCCATCGCGCGCAGGTGTTCGGCGTCGCGCCGGCACCACGAGCAGTCGGCGAGGTGCGCACGCAGCTCGGCGTCCTCGGCGGGGTCGAGCGGTGCGAGGGCGGCGAGCCCAATGAGCTCGCGCCAGCGGTCGTGGTCGTTAGCCGACATCAGTCCATCCCATCTGCTGCATGGTCGTCCGCAGCGCCTTCAGGCCGTAGAAAAGCCGGCTGCGCACGGTGCTGTCCGACGTGCCGAGCTCGCGCGCGACGTCAGCACTGGTTCGCCCGCGGTAGGCGATCTCCATGATGGCGTGGCGCTGGTCAGTACTGATCTCGCGCAGCGCCGTCTCCAGGCCACACGCCAGCAAGACGCGGTCGACGGCGTCCTGCGTGGTCGGCTCGTGGTCGCCGTCCTGCGCCGCCACCGGGGGGCGGCTCGCGCGGACGCGGCTCGCATCGATGACGACGTTGCGCGCGATGGCGAACAGCCAGGTGCGCAGGCTCGCCCGCGCGGGGTCGTAGCGGTCAGCGGCGCGCCACGCGCGGACGAACGTCTCTTGGACCGCGTCCTCGGCGGCGCCCCGGTCGCCGAGCAGCCGCAGGCAGAAGCGGTACAGCTCGGCCCCGTGCGCGTCGTAGGCGGCACGGACGCCGGCGTCGTCGCCCAGCACCGCTGCGCTCCTGTCGTCGGGAGGGGTCGCGGGAATGTACGGAGCGCACCCGCCCAGTGTTGAACCGCGCCGATGGGCGCCCTGGGCACCCGGGTAGCATTCGCCGCGATGTCGGAGACCATCCGGGGCGACGACCGGGACACCGCCGTCGCCCGTGCGGTGGAGTTCCTGCGCGCCGGTGAGCTGGTCGTCGTGCCGGGCGACACGGTCTACACCGTCGTCGCGGATGCGTTTCAGCGACCGGCCACCCAGCGGCTGTTCGGCGTGAAGCGCCGCGGCCGCGACGTCCCGCTGTCGCTGCTGATCCGCAACCCGCGGCAGGTCATCGGCCTTGCGCGCGACGTGCCGGAGACGGCCGAGCGGCTGATGGCCGCCTACTGGCCCGGACCGCTGGCCATCGTGCTGCGCGCCCAGCCCGACATGCCGTGGGAGCTGGGCGAGACGGCGGGGACCGTGGGGCTGCGGATGCCGGCCGACGAGCTGCTGCTCGCCGTCGCCGCCGAGATCGGGCCGCTGGCGTGCAGCGCCGCGAACCGTCCCGGCGAGGCGCCCGCGACGACCATGGAGGAGGCGCGGTTACAGCTTGGCTGGTCGGTGCCGCTCTACGTCGACGGCGGGCTCGTCGCCGCCGGCCTGTCCACCGTGGTCGACTGCAGCCGCGGCGGGGCGGCGGTGCTGCGCGAGGGCGCCGTTGGCGCGGCCGACGTCGGCGCGGTCGCCGACGGCGACGTGGGCTGGGGCCAGCGTCCGGACGCGGTGCCGGCGCCCGCGCGCGAGGAGGCGTAGCGGTGCGTGTGGCGATCGGCGGCGACCACGCCGGGTACCCGCTCAAGGCGCACCTCGTGGCGACGCTGCGCGACCTGGGTCACGACGTCGACGACCGCGGCACCGACGGGATCGAACCGGTGGACTACCCGCCGATCTGCGCCGAGGTCGGGCGGGCGGTGGCCAGCGGCGCCGCCGACCGCGGGATCGTCCTGGGCGGCAGCGGGCAGGGCGAGCAGATTGCCGCGAACAAGGTGCGCGGCGTGCGAGCGGCGCTGTGCAACGACCTGTACACCGCACGCATGTCGCGGGCCCACAACGACGCGAACGTCCTGGCCATCGGCGGGCGCATCGTCGCCCCGGCGATGGCCGACGAGATCGTCGCGGTGTGGCTCGACACCCCCTTCGACGGTGGGCGCCACCAGCGCCGCGTCGAGCAGATCGCCGCGATCGAGGAGACGAAATGACGACCGGTCCCGATGCCGCCGCGCTGGCAGCGGTCGACCCGCAGATCGCGCGGGCGATCGCCGACGAGCTGGACCGCCAGCGCACGAACTTGCAGCTCATCGCCTCGGAGAACCTCACCTCGCCGGCGGTGCTCGCCGCGCAGGGCAGCGTGCTGACGAACAAGTACGCCGAGGGCTACCCGGGCCGGCGCTACTACGGCGGCTGCGAGTTCGTCGACGTGGCGGAGTCTCTGGCCATCGAGCGTGCCAAGGCGCTGTTCGGCGCCGACCACGCCAACGTCCAGCCCCACGCCGGCGCCCAAGCCAACCTGGCGGCCTACGTCGCGCTGGGCGTCGAGCACGGCGACACGGTGCTCGCGCTGAGCCTGCCCCACGGTGGTCACCTCACCCACGGCTCGAAGGTCAACTTCAGCGGCCGCTGGTACCGCGTCGTGGCGTACGGCGTGCGGGCCAACGACGAGCTGCTCGACTACGACGAGATCGCCGCGCTCGCGCGCGAGCACCGGCCCAAGGTCATCGTCGCCGGCGCCACCGCGTACCCCCGCGTGATCGACTTCGCCGCCTTCCGCCAGATCGCCGACGAGGTCGGCGCGGCGCTGCTCGTCGATGCCGCGCACTTCGCCGGGCTGATCGCCGGCGACGTCCACCCCTCGCCGGTGCCGTTCGCCGACATCGTCACCTTCACGACCCACAAGACGCTGCGCGGGCCGCGGGGCGGGACGATCCTGTGCCGCGAGGAGCATGCCAAGGCCGTCGACAAGGCCGTGTTCCCGTTCCTGCAGGGTGGCCCGCTCATGC
>JAUJMS010000025.1 GCA_030446745.1 Egibacteraceae bacterium
ACACCGGTACCTGGCCGCCGGCGGGCCCGCCAACGTCGCCCAGCTCCTGCGCGTCGGTCACCGGTTCCAGCTGTGCCACCCGGTCGCCGGAGCCGTGGACCTCCAGGACCTCCAGCTCAGCCTCGACGGAGGGGTAGCCGATCGACAGGCGCATCAGGAAGCGGTCGCGCTGCGCCTCGGGGAGCGGGTAGGTCCCCTCCAGCTCGATCGGGTTCTGGGTCGCGATGACCATGAACGGCACGCCCAGCTCGTAGGTCGTCCCGTCGATGGTGACGGTCCGCTCCTCCATGGCCTCGAGCATCGCCGACTGCGTCTTCGGGCCGGCGCGGTTGATCTCGTCGCCCAGGACGATGTTGGCGAACACCGCGCCGGGCTTGAACTCGAAGTCGCCGTGCTCCTGGTTGTAGACCGTGACGCCGGTGATGTCGCTGGGCAGCAGGTCCGGGGTGAACTGCACTCGCCGGACGCTGCAGGCGATGGAGCGCCCGATCGCCTTGGCGAGCAGCGTCTTGCCGACACCCGGCACGTCCTCGATGAGCAGGTGCCCTTCGGCGAGCAGCGCCACGACCGCCAGGCGCACCACCTCGGGCTTGCCCTCGACGACGCTGCCGACGTTGCCTTCGATCCGTGTGACGGTCTGCGCGAGCTCGTCGACGGGTACGCCGCTGCGCCGCCTCGTTGCCAAAGATGTCCCCTGTCCGGGCTGCCGCTACGGGTCAGCGCACCCGCGGAGCACCTCGCCCGCGCCGGCCGCGTCGGCCAGTTTACGTGCGCTGCCGGATTCCGCCGGAATCGTTCGGCGCCGCAAGATGCGCGTTAGACTGCGCGCCCGCCCGGACCCCGGGCGACAGTCGCGGGCCGGTCGGCTTCGACCCGACGGACGCGCGCGGCAAACCACGGTGCGACGACACGGTGCGAGGGAAGGAACGTCATGGGACACGGCGTGCGACGACGGCTACTGGTGCTGCTGGCGGTCTTCGGGCTGCTGGCGGCTGCGTGCGGCCGCAGTGAAACGACCCAGCCGCCGGCCGCCGGGGGCAGCGAGACGGCGACGACGGGCAGCGAGCCGGCGGCGGCCGGGGGCGGCGAAGCCGACGTCCTGGTGGTCGGGGCGCTCGAGAAGCCCAGCGGTCTCGACCCGGCGAAGATCTACGAGAAGTTCGCCTCGGACATCCTGTTCAACACCACCAACCGGCTCGTCGAGTTCGCGCCCGGCGAGACCGAGGTCGGACCGGGCCTCGCGACGGAGTGGGACATCTCCGAGGACGGGCTGACCTACACGTTCACCCTGCGTGAGGGGGTGACATTCCACGACGGGTCCGAGTTCGACTCGGAAGACGTGAAGTTCTCGCTGGAGCGTGCGATCGACCTCAACCACCCCGAGGGCGCGTCGTTCCTGCTCCAGACGCGTGACGAGGACGGCAAGGTCGTCGGCGGCATCGACAAGGTCGAGACGCCCGACCCGCAGACGGTCGTCATCACGCTCGCCGAGCCCAACGTCACGTTCCTGTCGCGGCTGAACTACACCGTCGCGTCGATCCTGCCGAGCGACGGCGACACCTACCTCAAGCCGGAGAGCCTGCTCACCGGCGAGGCCGACCAGGTGCTCAAGGACGTCGAGGAGTTCGTCGTCGACGACGACATCGTCGGCACCGGCCCGTACCAGCTCGCCGACTACCAGCCCGGCACGTCGCTCACGCTGGAGCGCAACGACGACTACTGGGGCGAGCCGGCGCTGATCAAGACCGTCAAGATCCAGTTCTTCGAGGACTCGGCGCAGATGAAGAACGCGCTCGACGCCGGCGAGATCGACCTCAACGTCAACGAGTTCGGCCCCGCCGAGCGCGCCTCGTTGGGTCAGAATCCCGACGTCAAGATCTTCGAGGGCCCTGGCGCACGCATCCGCTACATCGTGCTCGACGTCACGCAGAAGCCGTTCGACGACCCGGCGGTGCGCCGCTCGATGTCCGCGGCGATCGACCGTCAGCGCATCATCGACGAGGTGTTCGAGGGCGCCGGCACGCCGCTGTTCTCGATGATCCCGACCGGGTTCAGCGACGTCTACGTCGACGCGATGAGCGACCTGGAGGTCGAGGTCTCCGGCGAGCCGATCAAGTTCGACCTGTGGTACCCGCTGAACAAGTACGGCGACACCGAACCCGACGTCGCCGAGACGATCGCCCGCTCGCTGAACGAAAGCGGCGCGTTCGACGTGACGACGAAGAGTTCCGACTGGGCGTCGGAGTACTCGATGAACCTGAGCACCGGCACCTACGGGGCCTACCTGCTCGGGTGGTACCCCGACTACTTCGACCCGGACGACTACATCGAGCCGTTCTTCTCGGACCAGGGCTTCATCGGGTTCTACAAGAACGAGGAGATGAACAAGCTCATCAAGCAGGAGCAGACGACGACCGACGCCGCGGAGCGCGCGGAGATCTTCGCGCAGATCCAGGAGCTGGCGGCCGAGGACATGCCGTTCATCCCGCTGTACGAGGAGAGCCCGTTCGCCTACTACCGGTCGAACCTGACCGGGGTCGAAGACACGATCGACGCGGTGCAGCAGCTGCGCTTCTTCCTCATCGGCAAGTCGTAACCGGTTCGTAGCGGCGACGCCGGGCGGCGTCCGCGACCAGCGGACGCCGCCCGGGTCTCGTCGACCGCTCCACGGAAAGGCGACGGTGGCTGCGACTGGTGCCCGCTCCGGGAGCCTCGGGCGCTACATGCTCGGCCGGCTCGCGCTGGCGCCCGTGTTCCTGTTCATCATCCTCACGACGCTGTTCGTGCTCCTGCGGGTGCTGCCAGGCGACCCCGTCACCGCGGCGCTCGCCGGCCGGCTGTCGCCGGCGCAGATCGAAGAGCGCCGCCAGGCGTCGGGTCTCGACGAGCCGATCTACGTCCAGTACCTGGACTACCTGACCGGCGTCGTCCGGGGGGACTTCGGCAACGCGGTGACCGACCCGCGGGCGGTCACCGAGATCGTGCTCGACCTGTTTCCGGCGACCTTCGAGCTGACCGTGTTCGCGATGGTGCTCGCCGTCACCCTCGGGGTGGTGCTGGGTGCCTTCGGCGCCCGCCACCGCGACGACCCGCTCGACGTCGGCGGGCGCATGTTCGGCATCCTCGTCTACGCGGCGCCCGTCTTCTGGACCGGCATCCTCGCCCAGCTGGTCTTCGCGAACCGCCTCAACCTGCTCCCGACGGGCAACCGCATCGGCGCGCGCGTGCCGATCGGCGACTTGGAGATCACCGGCTTCTACCTGGTCGACGCGGTGCTGCGCACCAACGGCGAGTTCTTCGTCGACGCGCTGACGCACCTGATCCTGCCCGGCATCACCCTTGGGCTGGTGATCAGCGGGGTGTTCATCCGCATCGTCCGCGTCAACATGCTCCAGACGCTGCGCGCCGACTACGTCGAGTCCGCGCGGGCGCGTGGCGTGGGCGACAGTCGCGTGCTGTTCCGCCATGCGTTCAAGAACGCGCTGGTGCCGGTCGTGACGATCATGGGACTGCAGTTCGCGTTGCTGCTCGGCGGCGCGATCCTGACCGAGACGACGTTCTCGTGGCCTGGGCTCGGCAGCGCGCTGGTGGACTTTCTCAACCGGCGCGACTACGCCGCGGTGCAGGGGATCGTCACGTTCTTCGCGGTGCTGGTCGTCATCGTCAGCCTGCTCATCGACTTCGTGAACGGCTTGGTCGACCCGAGGGTGAGGTACTGATGAGCCGCAAGGCGGGTCCCAGCCGGTTGGAGCACGCGCTGCGGCCGTGGCGGCGGGCGAACCGCATGGCCCGCTGGCTGGTCATCGCCGGCACCGTGATCACGCTCGTCTTCGCGGTCCTTGCCGTGTTCGCCGACCAGATCGCACCGTACGGCCAGGACCAGTACCGCTACGAGGTGGCCGGCGCGCCGGTCGACGACGACGGCGACCCGGTGCTCGAGTCGATCCCGCGACGCGCCGAGCCGGGGGCCGGGTTCCCGTTCGGCACGACCTCCGCGCGCTTCGACGTGTTCTCACGCATCGTCCACGGCGCGCGGGTCGCGTTCGGCGTCGTCGTGCTGTCCACCGTCGTCGCGATGGGCATCGGCGTCCCGCTGGGCCTGATCTCGGGCTACCGGGGCGGACGCGTCGATCGGCTGCTGGTGCTGGTCATGGACGCGGTCTACGTCTTCCCGCCGCTGCTGCTCGCGATCATCGCGGCGTTCGTGCTCAAGGAGTACCTCGATCCGGGGCTGCCGTCGGCGGCGGTCGCCGTCGGAGCGGTCTACATCCCGCAGTACTTCCGCGTGATCCGCAACCACACGCTGTCGGTCAAACAGGAGCCGTTCGTCGAGGCCGCGCGGTCGCTGGGCGCCCCGCCGCGCACGATCCTCGGCCGCTACGTGTTCTTCAACGTCGTGCAGAGCGTGCCGGTGATCTTCACGCTCAACGCCGCCGACGCGGTGCTCACCCTCGCCGGGCTGGGCTTCCTCGGCTACGGGGTGCCTTACCCACAGGCGGAGTGGGGCCTTGACGTGTCGCGGGCCATCTCCGACGTCGTGTCCGGCTTCTGGTGGACCGCGTTCTTCCCCGGCCTGGCGATCACGCTGCTGGTCACCGGCCTGACGCTGGTCGGCGAGGGCCTCAACGACATCGTCAATCCGCTGCTGCGGGTGCGCGGCTACACCGGCAAGGTGCCCGCCCGCAAGGAGCCCACCGCCGAGGCCACCCGCGAGTCGGACGACGAGGACATCACCGACCTGGCGAAGACGGGCGTGGTGTGACCGACCACGTCGTCGCGAACCGGGCGCCGGCCGGGGGACCGGAGCCGGTCCTGCGGGTCCGCGAGCTCGTCGCCGAGTACGCCACCCCGCGCGGCGCGCTCGCCGCCGTCGACGGCGTGAGCTTCGACCTGCACCCCGGCGAGAGCCTCGGCCTGGTCGGCGAGTCCGGCTGCGGCAAGTCGACCCTTGGCCGCGCGTTGCTCCAGCTCATGCCGCCCGGCGGCGCGGTCCGCGGGCGCGTCGAGCTGGGCGGGCGCGACCTCGTCGGCGCGTCGCTCCCGGTGCTGCGCGAGATCCGTGGCAAGGACGTCGCGCTCGTCTTCCAGGAGCCGATGACCCGGTTGGACCCGCTGATGCGGGTCAGCGACCACTTCGTCGAGGCCATCCGCGCCCACCGGCCAGGCACCTCGCGCCGCGAGGCGCGGGCGATGGGGCGCGCGGCGCTCGCCCAGATGGGGATCCCGCCGACGCGCGCGGACAACTACCCGCACGAGTTCTCCGGCGGCATGCGGCAGCGGATCATGATCGCGCTGGGCATCGTGCTGCGCCCGCAGCTGATCATCGCCGACGAACCGACGACCGCCCTCGACGTCATCGTCGAGGCACAGATCCTCGACATCCTCGACGCGTTGCGCCGCGACTCCAGCGTCGGGCTGATCCTCATCACGCACAACCTCGGCATCGTGGCCGAGACCTGCGACCGGGTGGCGGTGATGTACGCCGGCAAGATCGTCGAGATCGGCGACGTGCGCCAGGTGTTCTCCGCACCGAAGCACCCGTACACCAAGGGTCTGCTCGCGTCGACGATCTCGCTGGAGACGACGCGGCTGCACTCCATCGACGGGACGCCGCCGGACCTCGTGACGCCGCCGCCCGGCTGCCGCTACGCCCCCCGCTGCCCGTTCGTGATGGCGCACTGCACCGACGCGGTGCCGCTGTACGCCGAGCCGGAGCCCGGCCAGCTCGCCGCGTGCTACCTGTATCCCGGCGCGAACGCCGACGGGCGCGCGACGCCGCGAGAGGACGCGGAGGTGGCGCGATGACCGCGAGCCCCTCCGCCGGGGTCGGGCGCGAGCGCAACGTCTCCGTACGCGACACCGACGTCGTGCTCGAGGCGGACAACCTGTCGACCTACTTCCCCGTGCGGACCGGCCTGCTCGGCGGGGGGTCGGGCGCGGTCGTCAAGGCGGTCGACCGGGTCAGCTTCGACATCCGCCGCGGCGAGGTCTTCGGGCTGGTGGGGGAGAGCGGGTCGGGCAAGACGACGCTGGGGCGCACCCTGCTCAAGCTCGTCGACCCGACCAGCGGGGCGATCCGCTACCTGGGCCGCGACCTCGCGCCGCTGTCGGAACGCGAGATGCGCCCACTGCGGCGCGAACTCGCGTTGATCTTCCAGGACCCCAACGCGTCGCTGAACCCGGCGATGACCATCGTGCAGGGCGTCGGTCACCCGCTGCGCATCCACGGGATCACCTCGTCGCGCGCACAGACGCGCGCCCGGGTCGCCGAGATGCTGGAACGGGTCGGGCTGTCGCCCGCCGAGAACTTCCTCGACAAGTACCCGGAGGACATCTCCGGCGGGCAGAAGCAGCGTCTGGTCATCGCGCGGGCGCTGATCACCGAACCGACCTTCGTCGTCGCCGACGAGCCGGTCGCCGCGCTGGACATGAGCGTGCGCGCCAAGGTGCTCGAGCTCATGCTCGACCTGCAGCGCGACCTCGGCCTGACGTACCTGTTCATCACCCATGACCTCGCGACCGCCCGCTTCGTGTGCGACCGCATCGGCATCCTCTACCTCGGCCAGCTCGTGGAGTGGGGACGGTCCGACACGCTGTTCGACGACCCGCAGCACCCGTACACCCGCGCGCTGCTCGACGCGATCCCGCTGCCGGATCCCGGCCGGCGCGACCGCGACAAGCGGCTGCCTCGGGGCGAGGTGCCCGACGCGCTGCACCCGCCGACCGGCTGCCGGTTCCACCCCCGCTGCCCCGAGGCGTTCGAGGTCTGCGGCTGGCAGGGGGCCGACCTCATCGACTTTTTGGAGGACCGCTGGACGACGGTCGACGCGGACACCTTCGAAGCCGAGTCCGCGGCCACCGGCCCGCTGTCGGGCGTGGAGGTGTCGCGCTACGCGGTGCGGTTCCCCGCCGCCGACGCCAGCCACCTGTTGCCGCTGCTGCGCGACCTGCGCGACGCGCGCGCGGGGCGGGTGTTCAGCGCGGTCGACGACGTCACCGAGGACCGCGGCGGCGTCGCGGTGACCTTCCGCGACGGTCCCGAGCCGGCGCTCCAGCCGGTCGCCGGCCGGCAGGTGGCCTGTCACCTCCACGGGGTCGTGGCGCGCGAGGACAGCGAAGCGATCGCCTGACGCGATGAGCACGGGCCATGCACCGGGCGCCGCGCCCGCCGACGGCGCGGGGGAGTCGTCGACCCGCAGGGCGCGCACCGCCGCCCGCCTGCGCCAGGCCGCGCGTGAGGCGTTCACCGACCTCGGCTGGCACGCCACCCGCGTCGAGGACATCGTCAGTCGCGCGGGCGTGAGCCATGGCACCTTCTACACGTACTACGAGAACAAGACGGCGGTGCTCGACGACCTCGTCCGCGCGAGCCAGGCCCACTTGATCGAGCTCGCGTCGGCGCCGTGGGAGGCCGACGACGTGCGCGGCGCGCTGGAGCGCATCATCGGCGGCTTCCTCGACCACTACGTCGACGACAAGATCGTCATGCGGACGTGGCTGCAGGCCGCGCGCGAGGAGCGCGCCTTCTCCGAGCTGTACGTCGCCTCGCGAGCGCTGTTCGTCCGGCGCGTCGCCGGCAACGTCGCCACGGCCGTTGCCGCGTCCGGCCGCACCGACGGCCCACCGGCCCTCACCGTCGCGTCGGCGCTGGTCGCCATGGTCGAGCACTTCGCCTACTGCTGGGCGGTGCTCGGCGAGGAGCACGACCGCGAGGACGCGGTCGCCGCACTCGTGCTGGTGTGGGGCGCCGCGCTGAACGACCTCGCCGGCTTCGCGGTCGTCTGAGCGTCGCGGCGCGGCGGCGGCCGGAGCGCGTGGCCGTCGGCTACAGTGGCGCGACCGAGCCGGTCGGCGGGTCCCCGCGGCCGGCGGGGAGAATGCCGTGAAGGTCGGCCCGCCACTGGTGGGGTCGCGGCACGCGCCGGACCCCCAGCTCGTCGTGGCCCCCGCGTCCGGGGGCCCGGACCGCGGCGTCCCCGCGCCGGCGTCCACCCCCGGCAAGGCGCTCGTGCTCAACGCGACGATGGAGCCGCTGTGCGTCGTCTCGGCGCGCCGGGCGGTCGTGCTCGTCCTGTCGGCGAAGGCCGACGTCGTGTCGAGCAACGGCCACCGCTTCCGCTCCGCCGAGTTGGACATCGCCGCCCCGTCGGTGCTGCGCCTGCGGTCCTACGTCCGCGTCCCGTACCGCCGCCGCGCCGCGCTCAGCCGCCGGGGCGTGTTCATCCGCGACGACCACACCTGCCAGTACTGCGGGCGCGTCGCGGAGAACGTCGACCACGTGCAGCCGCGCAGCCGCGGCGGCGCGCACGAGTGGGAGAACGTCGTGGCGGCCTGCCGGCGCTGCAACAGCCGCAAGCGCGACCACACCCCGGCCGAAGCCGGGATGACGCTCGCCCGCCAGCCTTACGCCCCGCGCGCCGCCTTCTGGCTCATCGTCGCCGTCGGTGGCGTCCGCGAGGAGTGGTCGATCTACCTCGGCGACGCCCTCCGCGCCGGCTGAACCGTCGCCGCCGCGCGACGGCGCCCCTCCACCTCGCCCCACGCCGCCGCCTCGCATGGCTGCGCGGCGTGGCGCCCCTGAACGACGTCCGAGTGGGGCGCTGCCGCCGCGGCATGGTTGACAGGTGGCGTAAAGTGGTGGACAGTGGTGAGGATGGGTGCGGAGAGGTCCCCCGTGGACGCGGCGACGTTCCTGGGGGAGCACCGGCACACGCTGGACCCCAAGGGACGGGTGATCCTGCCGTCGGCCTACCGCGAGGAGCTGCGTGAAGGGCTCGTGATGACGCTGGGACCGGACAACTGCCTGGCCGTCTACCCGGTCGACCACTGGCGACGGGTCCTGTCGGACCTGCGCAACCTGCGCTCGACCGACCGCCGCGAGCGCATGTTCACGCGGATGATGACGTCGTCGGCCCACCCCGAGGTCCCCGACCGTCAGGGACGGGTGACGATTCCGGCGCGCCTGCGCATGTACGCCGGCCTGCGCAAGGACGTGACGGTGGTCGGCGCGGACTCGCACCTGGAGGTCTGGGACAGCGCGGCGTGGGACCGCTACCGCGACTCCGCGATGGACGACTTCGCGAGCACCGACCAACCGTTCAACATCGGCAACTTCTGATGCCGGCGACCTGCCTCCTCCACCGCCCTGTGGACGCCGCCGCGCACGAACCCGTCCTCGTCGACGAGGTGGTGCGCCTGCTCGCCGTCCCGGTGGGCGCGGCCGTGGTGGTCGACGCGACCGTCGGCGCCGGCGGGCACGCCGCCGCGCTACTCGCCGCAAGCGGACCCGACGTCCGGCTCGTCGGCTTCGACCGTGACCCCGACGCCCTCGCGCTGGCGCGGCGGCGCCTGGCAGCCTACGGCGACCGGGCGGTGCTGGTCCACGCCCCGTACGACGAGCTGGCCGACACGGTCGCGCCGGTCGTCGCGTCGACCGGCCCGCTGCTCGGCGTGCTCTACGACCTGGGTGTCTCGTCGTTGCAGCTGGACCGGAGCGAGCGCGGCTTCTCGTTCCGGACCGACGGGCCGCTGGACATGCGGATGGACCCGACGTCCGGCCGGACGGCCGCCGACCTCGTCGACGAACTGGACGCGCCGGCGCTCGCCGCGCTGCTGCGCGACTACGGCGAAGAACGCTTCGCACGCCGCATCGCCGCGGCGATCGTGCGCGCGCGCCCGCTGACGACGACCGGCGCGCTGGCGGAGGTCGTCACCGCGGCGGTGCCGGCGGCGGCGCGCGGCGGCGTCCACCCCGCGACACGAACCTTCCAAGCCCTGCGGATCGCCGTCAACGCCGAACTCGAACGCTTCGGTGCCTCCCTTCCCCAGGCACTGGAGGCGGTCGCGCCCGCCGCCGCCGACGCGCGCGGCGGGCGCATCGCCGTCCTCAGCTACCACTCGCTGGAGGACCGCATCGCCAAGCGAGTCTTCGCCGCCGCCGCCGCCGGTTGCGTGTGCCCGCCGCAGCTGCCGGTGTGCGGCTGTGGCAGGACCGCCGTCGTCCGGCCGTTGACCCGCGGGGCCCAGCGCCCGACCGACGCCGAGGTCGCGCGCAACCCACGTGCCCGCTCGGCCAAGCTGCGCGCCGTCGAGAAGGTCGCCCCGGGTCCGTCCCCGCGTCCCGAGGAGCGCTGACATGGCCGCCGTCGCCTCCCCGCAGCATCCCGTCGCACCCGCGCCGTCTCCGCCGCCACCGCCGGCGCTGCGGCTCGTCGGACCCCGGCGCCACGTCGGGCGCTACGTCGTCACGCTCGTCGTCGTCGGCGCCATCGGGGTGTTCGGCTGCGTCACGCTCAACGCCTTCGCGGCGAAGCAGTCGTTCGCGGCCCGCACCCTTCAGGTCGAGGTCGACGAGCTGGCGATGCGCTACGACGAACTGACCGTCGACGTCGCCGCGCTCGAGTCGCCGCGGCGTGTGCGGCGTGTGGCGGTGCGCCGGCTCGGCATGGTCCCGGCACTGGCGCCGGCGTTCCTGGTGCTCGACGACCCGCGCCCGGAGGCCGGCGACGCGACCCGCGCGAACGCCGCCCCTGCCGCCGCGACCGCCGCCGGCGCCGCCGGTGACTGAGCGCACCGCGGTCCGCGCCCGGCCGCGTGCCGCGTCGCGGCCGCCGGCACCCGCCACGCGCCGGCCGGCAGCGCCACGACGCGGCACCGCCCGCCGCCGCGACCGTCGCGTCGTGCGCCGGCGCGCCGGCTGGCGCAAGGGCTGCGCCGCCGCGGTCGCCCGCGCGCGTTCCCGGCGGCGGCTGTCGTTGCTGCTCGGCGGGTACCTCGCCCTGACGCTGGTCATGGGCTATCGGCTGGTGATGATCCAGGTCGTCGACGCCGCCGAGTACCGCGGCCTGGGGGACCGCCAGACGCAGCGCGAGATCGCCCTCGCGCCGCGGCGCGGCAAGCTGTACGACCGCACCGGCGAGCCGCTCGCGATGTCGCTGGCCTCGGCCACCATCTACGCCGACCCTCGTCAGCTGCGCACCGACCGGATCGACCCGTACGGCGTCGCGGCGCAGCTGGCACCCTTGCTCGACCGCCCCGTCGCGTCGCTGGTGGACGCGTTGCGCGCCGACGCGAGCTTCGTCTACCTCGCCCGGCAGGTGCCGCGCCAAGTCGGCGAACAGGTGGCCGCACTGCGGTTGCCCGGCGTCGGCGTGCTGTCCGAAGCGCGCCGCGTCTATCCGGCCGACGGACTGGCCGCGCAGGTCGTCGGCTTCGCCGGCATCGACGGAACGGGCCTGGCCGGGCTCGAGGCCGGCCTCGACGACGTGTTGTCGGGGGAGCCGGGGCGGCTGCGCCTCGAGCGCGCCCCACGCGGACTCGAGATCAGCGCGGCGCCGCGTGAGGTCACGCCGCCCATCCCCGGGCGCGACGTCGTGCTCACCTTGGACCGCGAGATCCAGGCGGCGACCGAGCGGGTCCTGCGCGAGGCGGTGCGGCGCAACCGCGCCAAGGGCGGCTCGGCCGTGGTCCTCGACGTGCCGACCGGCGAGGTGCTCGCGATGGCGTCGCTGCCGACGTACCGACCCGACGACATCGCCGCTGCGCGCCCCGACGCCCGGCGCAACCGCGCTGCCACCGACGTCTACGAGCCCGGCAGCGTCAACAAGGTCATCACGGCCGCCGCCGCGCTGGAGGACGGGCTGGTCACACCGAACGAGCGGATCCGCGTACCGGACGGCTACAAGGTCGGCTGGAAGCGGTTCTCCGACGCCCATCCCGCGAAGCGCACCAAGCTGACGTTCCGCAGGATCATCGAGCGGTCCTCCAACGTCGGGACGATCAAGGTCGCCGAGCGCGTCGGGCCGCAGCGGCTGTACCGCTATCTCCAGCGCTTCGGGTACGGCCGTCCCACCGGCAGCGGGTTCCCCGGCGAGTCCGCCGGCCTGCTCGCCGCGCCCGCGGACTGGTCGAACACCAGCCTGCCGACGATCGCCATCGGCCAGGGCGTCTCGGCGACGTTGCTGCAGGTCGCCGGGGTGTTCGAGACCATCGCGACCGGTGGTGAGTGGGTGCAGCCGACCCTCGTGCGCGGCGTCCTGGACGACGACGGGCGGCTCGACCCGGCGCCGGCGTCCCCGCGGCGGCGCGCCGTCTCCGAGCGGACGGCGCGCACGATCGCCGACATGCTCGTCTCCGTCGTCGAGGGCCGCCAGGGCACGTGCCCCCTGTGCGCCGTGCCGGGCTACCGCGTCGGCGGCAAGACCGGCACCGCCCAGAAGCCGTCCGAGAAGCGGCGCGGCTACGAGCGGGGCGCGTACGTCGGATCCTTCGTCGGCTTCGCTCCGGCCGAGGATCCCGCCCTCGTCGTCGGCGTGACCCTCGACGAGCCACGACCGGTGTACTACGGGGGCTTGACGGCAGGCCCGGCGTTCGCCGAGATCATGGACTTCGCGCTGTCGCACCGCCGGGTGCCGCCGTCGGACCCGCACGCGCGGGCGACGGCGCAACCGGCCGCCGCCGCGGACACGGCCGCGGCCCCAGATGGGCCGCCCGCGCCGGTGCGGCGACGCGAGCCCTGACCCGGTCGCGTGAATCGTCCGGCAAGACCGTGGCTGCTGCGCTGCGGCGCGGCGCGGCGCCCGTATGCTCGCAGCGGCCCGTCATCCCCGCGGCGCCGCCCGTCCCCGACGCTTCCGAGCCCTCTGTGACCGCCTTGCTGCGACCCGCACCCGTCGCGCGGCTGCGCGACCTCCTCGCCGTCGTTCCCGCGGTCTCGCGCCTTTCGCCGGACGACGCCGACGTCGCCATCGTCGACGTGACCCACGACAGCCGCTCCGCCGGCGCCGGGGTGCTGTTCGCCTGCCGTCCGGGACGGCGCAGCGACGGCCACGACTACGCCCCGCTCGCCGTTCGCGCCGGCAGCCCGGCGCTGCTCGTCGAGCGCCGCCTCGACCTCGACGTCGCCCAGCTCGAGGTCCCCTCGGTCGCGACGGTGCTCGGCCCGGTCGCCGCCCTCGTGCACGGCAACCCCTCGCGGGAGCTGTCACTGTGCGGGGTCACCGGCACGAACGGCAAGACGACGACGGCGTACCTGCTCGAGTCGATCCTGCGCACCGCCGGGGCGCGCACCGGTCTGGTCGGCACCGTCGAGACACGCATCGCGGGGGAGACCGTCGCCGGGGTGCGCACGACACCGGAGGCGTCCGACCTGCAACGCCTGCTGCGCCGGATGCGCACCGCCGGCGTCACTGCCGCGGTGATGGAGGTGTCCAGCCACGGTCTGGCGCTGCGCCGCGTCGACGGGACGCGCTTCGCCGTCGCGGTGTTCACCAACCTGAGCCAGGACCACCTCGACTTCCACTGCGACCTCGAGGACTACTTCCAAGCGAAGCTGCGGCTGTTCCGCGCGGCATTCACCGCGGCGGCCGTCGTCAACGTCGACGACGCCTACGGTCGGCGTGTCGCCACGACGGCCGACGTGCCGGTGACGCGGGTGAGCCCGTCAGGCGCCGCGCCCGCCGACGCCGTCGCCGCCGACGTCGAACTGCTGGCGTCCGGGTCGACGTTCACGGCACACCTGCGCGGCGGGCGGGTGCGCACCCACACCGCTCTGCCGGGCGACTTCAACGTCGCCAACGCGCTCACGGCGATGGCCGTCGCGGAGGTGCTCGGCGTCGCGCCGGAGGCCGCCGCCGAGGGCGTCGCGGCGTGCAGCGGCGTGCCAGGCCGCATGGAGCCAGTCGACGTGGGTCAGCCGTTCACCGTCCTCGTCGACTACGCCCACACTCCGGAGGCCGTCGAACGCTTGCTCGCGGCGGCGCGAGGGCTCACCGACCGCCGGGTCGTCGTCGTGGTCGGCTGCGGCGGTGACCGCGACGCCGGCAAGCGACCGCTGATGGGGCGGGCGGCGGCCACGCTCGCCGACCTCGCGGTGCTGACCAGCGACAACCCGCGCAGCGAAGACCCGGCGGCGATCCTCGCCGCCGTGGTCGACGGTGCGGCGAGCGTGCCGGGCGCGCGCTGGCACGCCGAGCCGGACCGGCGCGCCGCGATCGCCACCGCGCTGGACGCCGCCGAACCCGGCGACGTCGTCGTGATCGCCGGCAAGGGCCACGAGACGACCCAGGAGCTGACCGGCGCGACCGTCGCGTTCGACGACCGCGCCGTTGCACGGTCGCTGCTGTGCGCGCGGGTGCGGCCGTGATCCCGTTGCGCCTCGCTGCGGTCGCCGACGCCGTCGGCGGCACGCTGGTCGACCCGCGCGACGGCGACCGGGTCGTCGACAGCGTGACGATCGACTCGCGCACCGCGGACTCCGGCGCGCTGTTCGTCGCGCTGCCGGGGGAACGGGTCGACGGCCACGACTTCGTCGCCGCGGCGGTGCGCGCGGGCGCGACCGGTTACCTGTGCCGGGCCGACCGCGCCCCCGGCGTCGCGGGGGGCGTCGCGGTCGCCGACCCCGCCGCGGCGCTGCTCGCGCTGGGCGCGACGGTGCGACGGGTGGTGGACCCGCGGGGCGTCGCGGTCACCGGCTCCAGCGGCAAGACGACGACGAAGCACCTGTTGCGCGCCGCGATGGGCGCCGGCCGGCGCGTCGTCGCCAACGTCGGCTCGTACAACAACGAGCTCGGCGTGCCACTGACGTGCTGCGCCCTGACCGCCGACACCGAGGTGCTCGTCGCCGAGGTCGGCGCGCGCGGCGCTGGGCACGTCGCGGCGATGGCCGCGGTGCTGCGTCCCGACGTGACGGTCGTAACGACCGTCGGCGAGGCGCACCTGGCGATGTTCGCCGATCTCGACGGGGTCGCTCGCGCCAAGCGCGAGCTCGTCGAGGCGCTCACCGCCGACGGCGTGGCGATCCTCAACGCCGACGACCCGCGCGTGCTCGCGATGGCCGCCGCCGCCCCCGGCCCCGTCGTCACCTACGCCTGCGGTGACGACGCCGACCTGCGGGCGCACGACGTCACGCTGGACGCCCTGGCGCGACCGCGCTTCCGCGTCGACGGCGTCGCGGTGTCGCTGCCCCTTCCCGGGCTGCACAACGTCGGCAACGCGCTCGCCGCGCTGGCCGGCGCCCGCGCGTGCGGCGTCGACCTCGCGGCGGCCGCCGCCGCGCTGGCGACGGCGCCGGTCTCACGCTGGCGCATGGAGCTGCACACCACCGACGACGGCGTGACGGTGCTCAACGACGCGTACAACGCCAATCCGTCGTCGACCGAAGCGGCCCTACGCACCCTCGCGGCGACGGCGACGGGTGGACGGCGCGTCGCGGTGCTGGGGCACATGGCCGAGCTCGGTCCGGGGTCCGACGCGGCACACGAGCGGATCGGACGGCAGTGCGCCGAGCTGGCGCTCGACGGCCTCGTCGCCGTCGGTGCCGGCGCGGCAGCGATCGCGCGCGGGGCACGCGCCGCCGGTCTCGCACCCGGCGGGCGCGTTGAGGCTGTCGCCGATGCCGAGGCCGCGCTCGAGGTGCTGCGCGGGTGGCTGGCGGACGGCGACGCCGTGCTGGTCAAGGCCAGCCGCAGCGCCGGGCTCGAGCGCGTCGCCCTGGCGCTGACCGCCGTGAAGGCCGCGCCGTGAACAACATCTTCGGCATGCGCAGCATCCTCGTCGCCGCCGGCGTCGCGCTGGTGTCGTCGCTCGTCGGGACGCCGCTGGTCATCCGCTTCTTCCGGCGGCGCGGCTACGGGCAGCTGATCCGCGCCGACGGCCCGCAAGCGCACCTGTCGAAGCGCGGCACGCCGACGATGGGTGGCACGGCCATCATCCTGTCGGCGGTGCTGGGATTCGTCGTGGCGACCGTCGCCGCGTGGTTCGCCAACCGCGAGGACGTGACGTTCACCGCGGCATGGTCGGCCGGCGGCCTGCTCGCGATCGGCGTCTTCGGGGGGATGGGCGCCGTCGGCTTCCTCGACGACTACATCAAGATCCGGCGCAACCGCAGTCTCGGGCTGACGAAGAGCGCGAAGTTCATCGGCCAGGCGCTCGTGGCAGCGGTGTTCGCCGTCGGCGCGCAGTACGTCGCCGAGACGTCGACGAACCTGTCGTTCATCCGCGCGACCGAGATCGACTTCGGGCGCTTCTTCGTGCTGTGGTGCTTTCTCATGCTTGCGGCGACGTCGAACGCGGTGAACCTCACCGACGGGCTCGACGGTTTGGCCGCCGGCACCGGCGCGCTGATCTTCGGTGCCTACACCGTCATCGCGTTCTGGCAGTTCCGTCACCCCGACGACTACTCGTTGGGCGTGGTGATCCACGCCGACTCCCTCGCCATCGCGGCCGCAGCCGCGCTCGGCGCGTGCCTCGGCTTTCTGTGGTGGAACGCGCCACCGGCGAAGATCTTCATGGGCGACACCGGGTCGCTCGCCATCGGCGGCATGCTCGCCGCGCTGGCGGTGCTCACCGAGACCGAGCTGCTGCTCGTCATCCTCGGCGGCCTCTACGTCATCGAGACGTCCAGCGTCATTCTCCAGGTCGGGGCGTTCCGGCTGTTCGGGCGGCGGTTGTTCAAGATGGCGCCGCTGCACCACCACTTCGAGCTCGCCGGCTGGCAGGAAGTCACCGTCATCGTTCGCTTCTGGATCATCGGCGGGCTGGCGGTCGCCTTCGGCCTCGGGCTGTTCTACGCCGAGGCCATCAACCGGGGCGTCGCGGGATGATCGCGGGCGCACGGGTCCTCGTCGTCGGCCTCGGTCGCTCGGGGACGGCTGCCGCCGCCGCCCTGCTGCGCGGTGGTGCCGCGGTCACCGCGGTCGACGCGCGCGACGACGCGACCGTCGCGGCCGCTGCCCGCGACCTGCGCGAGACCGGTGCGACCGTCACGCTCGGCGCGGCTGCCGACGCCGCCGGCGGCGACTGCGACGTCGTCGTGGCCAGCCCGGGCGTCGCCGCGGACGCACCGGTGCTCGCCACGGCCCTGCGTCGCGGCGTCCCGGTCTGGAGCGAGCCGGAGCTCGGGTGGCGACTCGCCGCCGGCCGCTGCAGGATCGTCGCGGTCACCGGCACCAACGGCAAGACGACCACGACCGAGCTGGTCGCCGCGTGCCTCGGGGTGCCGGCCGCCGGCAACATCGGCACGCCGCTCGTCGAGCTGCTCGCCGCGCCAGTGCCGCCGCCGCTCGTCGTCGCGGAGCTCTCCAGCTTCCAGCTGCGCTTCGCCGACACGCTGCGCGCCGACGTCGCGGTGCTGCTCAACGTCGCGCCGGACCATCTCGACTGGCACGGCAGCCTCGACGCGTACGCCGCCGCCAAGGCGCGCATCTGGGCGACCCAGCGACCGACCGATACCGCCGTCGTCAACGCCGACGACCCTGGCGCCGGCGACGTCGTCACGACGTACCCGCCGCCGGGCCGACGGATCGCGTTCACCGTCGGGCGCCCCCGCGCGGGCGAGGTCGGCATCGTCGACGGCGCCGTCGTTGCGGCCGACGACTCCCACGCCACCGAGGCGATCGTCGCGGTCGGCGACCTCGCGCTGCGCGGTGCCCACAACCTCGCGAACGTCTGCGCCGCGGCCGCCGCGGCGCTCGCCGCCGGCGCCGCGCCGTCCACGCTCGCCGCACCGCTGTCGGCGCATCGGTCGGGGCGTCACCGGCTGGAAGCCGTCGCCACAGTCGGCGGCGTCAGCTACGTCAACGACTCGAAGGCGACGAACCCGCACGCCGCCGCGGCGGCGCTCGCCACCTTCGACTCCGTCGTGTGGATCGCGGGCGGGCTCGCCAAGGGGCTGCGCTTCGACAGCCTGCGCGACGTCGTCGCCGACCGCGTGCGCGCCGCCGTCACGATCGGCAGCGCCGGCCCGGCCATCGCACGACTCGCTCGCGCCGCGGGAGTCGCGGTGGTGGAGGCGCACACGCTCGACCGTGCCGTGCCGGCCGCCGCCGACCTGGCGCGGCCCGGCGACACCGTGCTGCTCGCCCCGGCGTGCGCGTCGATGGACCAGTTCCGCGACTACGCCGAGCGTGGACGGGTCTTCCGCGACGCCGTCGCGGCGCTGCCCGGTGCGACGCCGCACGCCGCCGGGCCGCGCGCCGCCGAGGAGGTGGCCGGTGGCCGCTGACGTTGCCGCGCCCGTGCGTGCGCGCCGGCGCGCGGGCGACACGACGCCCGAGTTCGTGGTGCTCGGTGCCGCGACGGTCCTGCTCGCGCTGCTCGGCCTGGCGATGACGTTCTCCGCGTCGTTCGTCCAGTCCACCGCGCAGACCGGCAACCCGTTCGGCATCTTCACCAAACAGCTGCTGTGGTCGGCGGTCGGGACACCGCTGCTGATGTGGGCGGCGCTGACCGACTACCGCAGCTGGCGGCGTGTCGCGCCGGCACTGCTCGTCGTGTCGGTCGTCGCTGCCGCGGTCGTCGTGATCCCCGACGTGGGCGTCGTGGTCAACGGCGCGCGCCGCTGGATCGACCTGGGGCCCGTGCGGTTCCAACCGACCGAGCTGCTCAAGCTCAGCGTGCCGCTGTACCTCTCGCACGTCCTCGCACAGCGCTGGGCAGCGCTGCGCCGTGGCGACCTGCGTGGCCTGCTGGTGCCCGCCGTCCCGCTCGTCGCGGTCGTGTTTGCACTGGTGATGCTCGAACCCGACCTCGAGACCGCCGTGCTCATCGCCGCGATCGCCGGCGTCGTCCTCGTCGCCGCCGGCCTGCCCGGACGGATCATCGCGGCCGCCACGGTGCTGCTCGGCGTGTCCGGACTGGCGGGTGTCGCGACGTCGGGCTATCGCCGCGGCCGCGTCGTCGCGTGGCTCGATCCGATGGCCGACCCCAGCAACTTCGGCTACCAGACGGTCCAGGGCTACATCGCGCTCAGCTCCGGGGGCTGGACCGGCGCGGGACTCGGCCAGGGGCGCGGCAAGTGGCTCTACGTCCCCAACGCGCACACCGACTACATCTTCGCCATCATCGGCGAGGAGCTCGGCCTGGTCGGCGCGCTCGCGGTCCTCGCCGTGTTCGTCGTCGTCGCGATCGCCGGCATGCGCGTCGCGCGGACCGCGCCCGACCCGTTCGGTCGGCTGCTCGCGGCGTCGCTGACCGGCTGGCTGCTGTTGCAGGCGACGATCAACATCGGCTCGGTCGTCGGACTGCTCCCGGTGACCGGTGTCACGCTGCCGCTGGTCAGCTTCGGCGGGTCGTCGCTGGTGTTCACCATGCTCGGCCTCGGCCTCCTGCTGTCCGTCGCCCGCAGCGTGTCGCCGCGGCGGCCGCCCGCGGAGCAGCGGTGAGCACGCCGCGGATCCTGCTCGCCGGCGGCGGCACGGCGGGCCACGTCACGCCGGCGCTCGCGACCGCTGAGGCGCTGCGGGCCGCGCGGCCCGACGTCGTCGTCGAGTTCGTCGGCACCGCCGCCGGCCTGGAGTCGCGGCTCGTGCCGGCCGCCGGCTGGACACTCCACGCGGTGCCCGCCGCGCCCCTGCGGCGCCAGCGGCTCGCCACGGCGGCGCGCGTTCCCGTGGTCGTGCTGCGGGCGGCGCGCCGCGTCGCCGGGCTGATCCGCGAGCGCGGCGTCGTGGCCGCCTGCGGGTTCGGCGGCTACGTGTCCGGTCCGCTCGCCCTCGGCGCGTGGCTCGCCCGGGTGCCGCTTGTCGTCCACGAGCAGAACGCCGCGCCGGGCGTCGCGAACCGCGTCGCGGCCCGCTGGGCGCGCACCGTCGCAGTGAGTGTGCCCGGCACCGCCGCCGCGTTTGCGCATCCCACGCGCGTCGTCGTCACGGGCAACCCCGTGCGCGCGGAGCTCGTCGCGGGCGGCGACGACCGCGCGCGGCGCGACGCCGCGTGCCACTCGCTCGGCCTCGACCCGCGGCGGCGCACGCTGCTGGCGTTCGGCGGCAGCCTCGGCGCACGCCGGATCAACGACGCGCTCCTCGCCGCCGCACCGCGCTGGTCCGCGCCCGACCGGTTGCAGCTGCTCCACGCGACCGGGACCCGCGACCACGACCGCGTCGCCGCCGCATGGCGCGACACCGCGGGCCGGCTGCGGGTGGTGTGCGAGCCGTTCCTCGAGCGGATGGACCTCGCCTACGCCGCCGCCGACGTCGCCGTGTGCCGCGCCGGCGCGTCGACCATCGCCGAGCTCACCGTGTCCGGGCTGCCCAGCGTCCTCGTGCCCTACCCGCACGCGGCGGCCGACGAGCAGACCGCCAACGCCCACGCGCTCGTCACGGCCGGAGCCGCGACGCTGGTCGCTGACCGCGACCTCGACGGGCCGGCGTTGGTGGCGGCGACCGAGCCGTTGCTGTGCGACGACGCCCGCCGGGCAGCGGCAGCGACCGCGGCGCGCGGACTTGGCCGCCCCGACGCGGCGAACCGGCTCGCCGCGGTCGTGCTCGCCGCGGCCGGGCTCGACGGCGGCGCGGGCGGCGGGCGGACGGCGGCGAGCGGCGACCGGTCGGGCGGCGGCCCGCCGTGACGACCGCGACGCCGTGGCGGCTGGACCCGTCGACGCCGGTCCACCTCGTCGGCATCGGAGGCGCCGGCATGAGCGCGCTCGCGCGGATCCTGCTCGAGCGCGGGCATCCGGTCTCCGGCAGCGACCTGCGGGGCGGCCGCGACGCCGCGGCGCTCAGCGCCATGGGCGCGCGCATCGCGATTGGTCACGCGCCCGCGCACGTCGAGGGCGCCGGCCTCGTCGCCGTGTCGACCGCGGTGCCTGCCGGCAACCCTGAAACCGTGCGCGCACGCGAGCTGGGAATCCCCGTCGCCCGCCGCGCCGAGGTGCTCGCCGCGCTGATGGCCGGACGCCGGCGGATCGTCGTCGCCGGCACCCACGGCAAGACGACGACCACCTCGATGACGACCGTCGCGCTCCAGCACGCCGGCGTCGACCCGTCGTTCGCCATCGGCGGCACGATGCACGACTCCGGCACCAGCGCGCACCACGGCAGCGGCGACGTCTTCGTCGCGGAGGCCGACGAGTCGGACCGCTCCTTTCTCGTGTTCAGCCCCGACTGCGCCATCGTGACCAACGTCGAACTCGACCACCACGACGCCTACGCCGACCTCGACGCGGTGCGCGATGCGTTCGCCGCGTTTCTCGACCGCCGAGCACCTGGCGCGCTTGCCGTGGTGTGCTGCGACGACCAGGGCGCCGCCACGCTGCTGCCGCGCGCCGGTGGCGACGTGCTCACCTACGGCGAGGACCCCCGCGCCCGCCTGCGGATTCGCGACGTCGTCTTGGAGCCGCGGTCGTCGCGCTGCACGCTCGTGCGCGACGGTGAGACGCTCGGCGGGCTGACGTTGCCCGTGCCGGGGCGCCACAACCTGCTCAACGCCACCGCGGCGACGGCGGCGGCGCTGTGGGCCGGCGCCCCGTTCGGCGCCATCGCCGAGGGACTGGCGCGCTTCTCCGGCGCACGCCGGCGGTTCCAGCGCGTCGGGACCGTCGCCGGCGTCACCGTCGTCGACGACTACGGCCATCACCCCACCGAGCTCGTCGCCACGCTCGCGGCGGCACGCCAGAGCACGCCGGGCGGGCGGGTCGTCGCCGTCTTCCAGCCGCACCGCTACTCGCGCACCGCCGCCCTCGGCACCGAACTCGGTCGGGCGCTCGCCGGCGCCGACGTCGCGGTCGTCACCGACGTGTACGCCGCTGGTGAGCCTCCCGAACCCGGCGTCACCGGCGCGCTCGTCGCCGCGGCGGCGGCAACCACCGGCGTCGACACCCACTTCGTCGCCGCCACCGCCGACGTGCCGGCGGCGGTGGCGGCGCTCGTACGCGACGGCGACCTCGTCGTCACCCTCGGCGCCGGCGACATCACCGAGGTCGGGCCGCTCCTGCTGCGCACACTCGCCGCGCGCGACGGCACCGCGCCCCCGCCACGGGTTCCGGAAGCCGCCGGGTGAGCGGCGACCTCGTGCAGGCGCTGCGCCGGCGCATGAGCGGCGCCGTGCTCGCCGACGAGCCCCTCGCGCGGTACACGACCCTGCGCGTCGGCGGCCCGGCGGTGGCGCTCGTCCGTGCCGAGACCGTCGACGACCTCGTCGCGGTGGCACAGGTGTGCGTCGAGCACGACGCCCGCTGGCTCGTCGTGGGGCGCGGCTCCAACCTGCTCGTCGCCGACGCCGGCTGGCCGGGCGTGGCGGTCGTGCTGGGGCGTGGCTTCCGCGGCGTCGAGATCACTCCGGCCGATGCCGCGGCGACCGCGACGCCCGGGGCCGTGGTCGACGTCGTCGCTGGCGCGGCTGAGCCGATGCCGGTGCTCGCGACGAGGGTCGCGTCGGCGGGCGTCGGCGGTCTCGCGTTCGGCGTTGCGATCCCCGGCACGCTCGGCGGCGCGGTGAGGATGAACGCCGGCGCGCACGGGCGCGAGCTGTCCGAGGTGCTCGTCTGGGCCGACGTCGTGCGGCTCGCCGACGGCGCCACGGCGCAGCGGTTGACCTGCGACGAGCTGGCGATGGGCTACCGGACGACGGCCCTGCCGGCCGACGCGGTCGTCGTCCGCGCGCAGCTGCGACTGGCGACCGACGACCCGGAGCGCATCGCCGCCGACATGGCCGCGATGCGCCGCTGGCGCCGTGAACGCCAGCCGGTCAACGAGCCGTCGTGCGGCAGCGTGTTCCGCAACCCCGACGGCGACTCCGCCGGCCGGCTCATCGAGGCCGCCGGCATGAAAGGGCACACCGTCGGCGGTGCGCGCGTGAACGAGGTCCACGCGAACTTCATCACCGTCGCCCCCGGGGCGCGGGCCGCCGACGTCCACGCGGTGATCCGCGACGTCCAGGCGGCGGTCCACGCGCGCTTCGACGTCGTGCTGCACCCCGAGGTCGTCGTCGTCGGCTTCGACGCCCACGAGGCGCGTACCGTCGGTGCGTCCCGGAGCGACGCGTGACCGACGCGGCCGGTGCCGCCGGGCGCGCCCCGGTGGACGAGCGCATCCTCGCCCGCCGGCGCGCCGTCGCCCGCGCGCGGGCACGTCGGCGCCGCCGCGTCACCGCGACCGTTGTCGCGCTCGTCGTTGCGGGGCTCGTGACGCTCGCCGCCGTGCGATCCCCGTTGTTCGCCGTCGGGCAGGTTCGCGTCACCGGCGTGACCGGCGCGCAGGCCGCCGCCGTCGCCGACGCGGCCGACGTGGCGGTGGGCCACAGCCTCGTCGGCGTCGACCTCGCCGCGGCCGCCGCGCGGGTGCGGGCGCTGCCGTGGGTCGCGACCGTGCGCGTGAGCCGCGAGCCGCCGTCGACCGTCGCCGTCGACGTCGTGGCGCGGACGCCGGTCGCGCTGGTCGCCGGCGCGGACGCGACGGCGCTCGTGGACGCGGGCGGCTACGTCGTCGCCCTGGGGCCTCGCGGCACGACCCCGACGGTCGCGGCCGCCCCGGTGAACGTCCCGACGATCGACGCGCCGCGCACGGTCTTGCCCGCGGCCGGCAACCGGGTCAGCGACGCGGCGGTGCGCAACGCGCTGTCAGTCGCGGCCGCGCTGCCGGCCGAGCTCAAGGCAGCCGTCGTGCGCTACGACGCCGCCAGTCCGCGCGGGTTGCGCGTGCGGCTCGCGCTGCCGCGGCAGGCGACCGGCGCTGCGGCACAGGTCTGGGTGCGCTTCGGGACCGTCGAGCGGGCACGCGACAAGGTCGCTGTCCTCGACGCGCTGCTCGACCGGCTCGCCGAGCAACCCCGCGCCCGAGTCGCCGAAATCGACGTCCGTGCCCCCGACAACCCGGTCGTCGTGCCGGCGCCGCCCCCGCGCCGTGGCCGGCCGTCCGCTTGACGGTCCCCCCCCGCCCGACTATGGTCGCCGCAAGTCGAGGTTGACATAACTATAACCCTCTAGTTGAGGGTGAGCAGGCCTGGAGCACCGGGCGAAGGGAGCGATCCGTGGCGGCACCGCAGAACTACCTCGCGGTCATCAAAGTCGTGGGGACGGGCGGCGGCGGCGTCAACGCCGTGAACCGCATGATCGAGGCCGGCCTCAAGGGGGTCGAGTTCATCGCGGTCAACACCGACGCGCAGGCACTGCTGATGTCTGACGCCGACGTCAAGCTCGACATCGGGCGGGAGCTGACCCGGGGGCTGGGCGCCGGCAGCGACCCCGAGGTCGGGCGCAAGGCGGCCGAGGAGCACCGCGACGAGATCGAGGAGGTGCTCAAGGGCTCCGACATGGTGTTCGTCACCGCCGGCGAGGGCGGCGGCACGGGCACCGGCGGCGCCCCGATCATCGCGGAGATCGCGAAGGGGCTTGGCGCGCTGACCATCGGTGTGGTGACCCGGCCGTTCTCGTTCGAGGGTCGGCGGCGCAGCGTCCAGGCCGAGAAGGGCATCGAGAACCTGCGCGAGGCGGTCGACACCCTCATCGTCATTCCCAACGACCGCCTGCTGGAGATCTCCGACGCCGAGACGTCGGTGCTCCAGGCGTTCCGCCTGGCCGACGACGTGCTGCTCCAAGGCGTGTCCGGCATCACCGACCTCATCACGACGCCCGGCCTGATCAACACCGACTTCGCCGACGTGTCGGCGGTCATGCGTGACGCCGGAAGCGCGCTGATGGGGATCGGCAAGGCGCGCGGCGACAACCGCGCGCTCGAGGCAGCGCGCATGGCCGTCAGCTCGCCGCTGCTCGAGGCGTCGATCGACGGCGCCCGCGGCGTCCTGCTCACCATCGCCGGCGGCAGCGACCTCGGCCTGTACGAGGTCAACGAGGCGGCCGAGATCATCGCCAAGGCCGCCGACCAGGACGCCAACATCATCTTCGGTGCGGTCATCGACGACGCCCTCGGCGACGAGGTGAAGGTGACGGTCATCGCCGCCGGCTTCACCGAGAACCCCTCCGCGTTGACCGGCGGTGCGAGCGGGGGCGTGTTGCGCCCGGTCGAGCGCCGCGAGCCCGCCGCGGTCGCGGCGCCGGCCGCCGCGCCGACGGCGTCGCTCGACGACGACGACGACGAGGAAGAGGTCTTTCGCCCGCGCGCCCCGCAGCGCTCGCCGGTCATCATCGGCGGCGACGACGACGACCTCGACATCCCGTCGTTTCTGAAGCGATGACCCCGGCGACGGCCGGCGTCGCCGCGCCGATCGTCGCGACGATCCCGGAGGATCCCGGCGTCACGGTCGCGTTCACCGGTCGCCATCTCCACGGGGTCGCCGGTCCCGCCAACCTGTCACTGGTGGTCGGCGACGGCGACGTCGCCGCCGCCCGCGCCGCGGCGCTGCGGACGGTCGGGGCGACGCCCGACGAGGCGGTGTTCATGGCGCAGGTCCACGGCGGCGACGCCGCGGTCGTCACGCCGGCGGACCGCGGCCGCGGGGTCCGCAGCGTGGCCGACGCGGTGCCCGCGGTCGATGCGCTCGCCACGCCCGCCCTCGACGTGGCGCTGGCGGTGCTCGTCGCCGACAGCGTTCCCGTGGGCCTCGTCGATCCGGGCGCCGGTGTCGCGGTGGCCCACGCCGGGCGGCGAGGCGCCGAGCGCGGCGTCGTCGCCGCGGCGCTGCGTGCGCTGGCCCCAGCGGACCCCGGCGACGTCGTCGCGGTCGTCGGCCCGGCCATCGGCGGCTGCTGCTACGAGCTGCCGGGCGACCTCGTCGCGCGTTTCGCCGCCGTTCCGGCAGCGGTCGCCACCACGACGTGGGGCACTCCGTCGATCGACGTGCGTGCGGTCGTGCGCGCGCAGCTCGCTGCCGCCGGTGTCGGCCGCGTCGAGTCGCTCGGCGGCTGCACCCGTTGCTCGGACGGTCGGTGGTTCAGCCACCGGGGCGTCGCCGACGGGGCCGTGGCGGGACGTCAGGCCGGTCTCGTCGTGCGGCGCGCGACCCGACGCAGCGACGTGCCGCTTCGCCGGAACGGCGCCGCGGCTTCCCTAGAATCGCGCTGATGTCGACCATGACCGCCGTCGCAACGCTGCCCGACCGCCTGTCCGCGGTGCGGCAGCGTGTCGACGCCGCGGCTCGGCGCGCCGGTCGCGACGCCGCCGAGATCACCGTCGTCGCGGTGAGCAAGGACGTCGACGCCGACGCCGTGGCCCTCGCGCGCGCCGCCGGGCAGACCGACTTCGGCGAGGGCCGCGCGCAGGAACTGCGCCGCAAGGCCGACGCCCTCGACGCCACCGTGCGCTGGCACTTCGTGGGGCGGCTGCAGCGCAACAAGGTGGCCGACGTCGTGGGGCGTGCGGCGCTGGTCCACTCCGTCGACCGCCTCGCTGTGGCCGAGGCGCTCGCGGCGCGGGCCCGCGCACACGGGATGGTCCAGCGCGTGCTCGTGCAGGTCAACGCCGGCGACGACCCGGCGAAGGCAGGCTGCGACCCCCACGGGGCCGGCGACCTCGTCGCGCGACTCGACGCGCTCGACGGCGTGGTGTGTGAGGGGCTCATGACCGTACCGGCGCTCGGCGTGGACTCGCGGCCGGCTTTCGCGCGGCTGCGTCGCCTGCGCGACGAGCTGCGCGCCGCTTTCCCCGCGCTGCGGCAGCTGTCGATGGGGATGTCGGCAGACTTCGAGGTGGCCGTCGAGGAGGGCGCCACGATCGTGCGCATCGGGACCGCGGTCTTCGGCCCGCGGCCCCGGCCGGCGCAGCCGTGAGCGGCCCCGACGGAGCAAGGAGACCAGGCGATGGCGACGATGTGGCAGCGGATGGGGACGTTTCTCGGCCTGCTCGAGGAGCCCTACGACGACGACTACGACCTGCCGCCGGAGGAGCCGGTGCCCGTGCGTCGCGACCGCGGCGCAGCGGACGCGCCGGCGCGCCCGGAACGTTCGAACGTGCGCACGATCGCTCCTCGGGCGCCCGCGGACAGCGCCGGCATGCGCCGGGAGCTCGGCGCCGTGCGGCCCGTGCCGAGCAGCAAGGTGCACGTGACCAACCCGACCACCTTCAACGAGGTCGAGGAGGTCGGCGTCAACTTCCGCAACGGCGTGCCGACGATCATGAACCTCGCCGGCGCCAGCGAGAGCGTCGCGAAGCGGCTGCTCGACTTCGCGTCGGGGCTGATCTTCGGTCTCGACGGGCGCATCGAGCGCGTAGGGGACCGCGTGTTCCTGCTGACCCCCGTCGGGGTGGACGTGTCGACCGAGGAGCGCCGGCGCCTGACGGAGCGGGGCTTCTTCAACCAGGCATGACCGGCGCGGCGGCGAGCCGGAGGCGGGCGCGGTGAGGTTCGTCCTCGGCGTTGTCTGCGACCTGCTGTTCCTGTACTTCCTGGTGCTCATCGCGCGCATCGTCTTGTCGTACATCCCGGCGCTTCCCGAGCCGCTACGCCCGGTGGCGCGCGCCGTCCGGGCGCTGACCGACCCGGTGCTGCTGCCGCTGCGCGCTGCCATCCCGCCGCTGCGCACCGGGGCGCTGGCGCTGGACCTGTCACCGCTCGTGCTGTTCTTCGGGATCTCCATCCTCCGTGGGCTGCTGTGCGGGGGTGGGCGGGGATTCTTCGGATGACGCTGACGCCGGCCGACATCGCCGCCCAGGTCTTCCGAGAGAAGTTCAAGGGCTACGACCAGGACGAGGTCGACCGTTTCCTCGACCAGGTGTCGGACCGCATCGCCGAGCTGACGAAGGAACGCGACGAACTGCGGGAACGCGTCGCCGCCGTCGAGGCAGCCGCCGCCGAGTCCATCGAGGCCGAGCGGATGCTCAAGCGCACCCTCGTGACCGCCCAGCGCACCGCCGACGAGGCCGTCGCCGAGGCCCGCGCACAGGCCGGTGCCACCACCGCGGAGGCGCAGCGCCGCGCCGCCGAGACGGTCGAGCTGGCGCAGCGACGCGCCGCCGACATCGTCGCCGACGCCGAGCGGCGCGCCGCCGAGACGGTGCTCGCGGCGCGTCGCGAGGCCGACCGCGCCGAGGACCGCGCGCGCGAGGAACGCGCCGCAATCGCCCGTGCGGTCGCGGAGGTGCAGCGCTTCCGTGCCGAGTACCGAGACCGGGTGCGGGCGGCGATCGCTGAGCAGCTCGCAGTGCTCGACCGGGCGGGGGAACTGCCGGACCTGCCGGCCGGCATGGCGGCGCTTGCGGGCGCGGACGCGGCCGGCGAGGCTTCGCCGCACGCGTCCGGCGGTAGCGTCGCGTGAACGCCGTTGGGTAGCATGCCCCCCGCGTCCGGCCGCGTCCCGCGTCGACGCCCGCTGCGGGTCGACGGCGTCGTCTGCACTCGGCACGAGGAGCGAACATGATCGTCGCCAGCGCCTTGCTGGTGGTCGTCGCGGCGGTGACGTTGGGCATCGGGTTCTTCAACCCGGACATGGACCAGTGGATCTACGGTTCCATCGCCTCCTGTCTGGTCGCGGCGTTGCTGCTCGTCGTCGGCTCACGCCGCACGAGGCCGCGGCGCAAGCCGGTCCTGCAGTCGGGCGGCGACGGTCAGCCCGCGTCGTGGGCCGGAGCAGCGAGCTGGGGCGGCGCCGCGACGGCGGGGGATCGCTCCTCCGACACCGCGGTGCTCGAACGCGACGAGGAGCCGGCATTCGCGCCGCCGGCGCGCCGCGGCGATGACACGTCGGCGTGGGGGG
>JAUJMS010000051.1 GCA_030446745.1 Egibacteraceae bacterium
CGGGGCCGAGCGCCGGGACGATCACCGTCGGTACCGGCGGGGACTCGACCAAGCCGTTCACCACGAACGCGACGGGCGTCGCCGACGGCCTCAACGCCGACCGCGTCGACGGCGTCGGCGCTCAGCAGCTGCGCACTCGCTGGCTGCTGGTCAACGCCGCGGGCCAGATCGAGCGCCAGTCCGGCGGCTTCAGCATCACCGCCGCGTATCCGGGCGACGCGAGCTCCCCCGCCAACGGCAACGTCTACATCAACGCGGGCGAGGACCTGACCGACAACGGGATCACCGCCACGATCGCCCTCCAGAACACGACGGACCAGAACGGTGACGGGGAGGCCCGCGGCACCGTCGACCAGGCCGACGCCAACCCGGAGTTCAGCGGCGAGATCTCCGTCTCGCAGTGCCAGCTGCCGGGGCTCGTGAACTGCGCCCCCGAAGGGGCTCGCAACTCGAACAACTTCGTCGTCAGCCCCCGCCTGTCGGACGGCCGTCGCACGAACAACAGCAACCGCAAGCGCTTCTACGTGATGATCACCGAGTAGCGACCCGGCCGTCGGGCCGCGATCGGAAAGGACCGTCGAGGGCCCGCTCGCACAGAGCGGGCCCTCGTGCGTTCCCGGTCGCGACGTGCGTCGCCGCGCCACCGCGGGTGGCACACTGCCGCCATGCCCCGACCGCTGCTGCTCGTCGCCCTCCTGCTCTGGGCGGCAACCCTCCTGGCCGCCGCCTCACCCGCCCAGGCCGGACGCTACGACGTCTCGCTCTGCTCGAGCGCCCCGATGCCGGCTGACAGCGCGTACCAGATCGAGATCGACTCGAGCCAGCGGGCCTACCGGGGCGTCCTCGTCGACGCCTGCGGGAAGAGCGGCTCCGTCGACGGGCTCGCCTACCTGATCTCACCGCAGAACGCCCAGCGCTACGACACGACGAACGGGCTCGGCGTGCGGATCCCCGACGAGCTCCCAACCTCCGGATCCGCGTGCTGCGCGTCAGGATCGTCTTCCGGTTCGGGCCGGACGACAGCAGCACCTTCTTCCCGCGCGTGACCGTGCCGGGCCGCACGCTGTACGAGAACTCGAGCCGCGGCGACATCGACGTGGAGGATTCCGTCAATGCCGACGTGGACACCCGCTCCTTCGAGTACCTCACCTACTGCTCCGCCGACCGGGGCGCCGTCGATTGCAAGCGCCACTCGAGCAACATCTTCTCGCTCAGCGACGCCGACCTCACGCTGGAGGATCCCATCGCGCCGGACGCGGCGAGAATCGGCGGCGACCTGGCCTCGGGTGGACCGAAGCGGGGAACGGTGAAGGTCGTCGCGGGCGGCGGCGACGTCGACTCCGGCGTCCGCGCGGTCGTCGTCAAGCTGGGCGAGACGACGGTCGCCGCCCAGACCCGGAGCCCGGTCAAGGGCCAGTGGCGCCCGTACCCGCGCACCGTCGACGACGGCTTCGAGGTCGACACCACCAAGCTGGCCGACGCGACCTATCCGCTGACCGCCACGATCGCCGACGCCGGCGGCGCGACGCGGGTGGCCTCGGGCGGCGACGTGGTCGTCGACAACCTGCCGCCCGTCCCCACCGGCCGGCCGGTGATCTCGGGCGTCGCCGACGCCGGACAGACGCTCACGGCGTCGGCCGGGACCTGGAAGGACCTCAACGGCTCGAACTTCGCGTTCCGGTGGCTGCGCTGCAACGCCCGCGGCGACCTCTGCCAGGCGATCCCCGGCGCCGGTTCGAGCCGCTACGTGGCGACGGCGACCGACGTAGGGTCGGCCCTGCGCGTCGAGGTGGTCGCCACGGACGCCTCGGGGTCGGCGACCCGGACCTCCGACCCGTCCCCGCCCGTCACGGGCACGCCCTCCGCCGACGCGCCAACCCTCCCTTCCTGCTCGGCGTGCGCGGCCTCACCAACCCGCTGGCGGGGCGCGGCGCGGCGCCCAACGGCGCCAACGCCTCCGAGAGCGCCCGGCTCGTTGCCGCGCTGCGGGCCGGCAAGCGGGGCCGGCGCCGGACGGTGGTGCGCCGCTTCGGGCACCGGCCGGTGGTGGTCGGCCCAACCCGCTCGCTGCGGCTCTTCTACTTCCCACGGGGGGACTTGACGACCGCCGTGACCTCCCGGCGGCTGACGGCGGGGACGAAGGCTCGCGTCACCTTCAAGGCGACGCCGTCGAACCTCCGCAACAAGGAGTCCATCCGCCTGATCGGCCGGGTGTTCGGCAACACGTCGCCGCGCGGCGTGCTCGTCTCGATCCAGGTCAGGCGGCCCGAGCGGCGCTGGCAAACCTTCCGCGTCGCCCGCACGGACGCCACGGGCGCCTACCGCACGCGCTACCGCTTCCTGCGCAGCCGTCGCGGGGACCGCTACCGCTTCCGTGCGGTGGCGACCGCCCAGGCGGGCCTGCCCTACAACACGGGCGCCTCGCGGACCCTGGTCGTCCGCATCCGCTGAGCACCGGCCGCGGGGGCTACCCCAGCCGCTCCTCGAGCTCCTCGAGCTCCGCGCGGACCGCGGCCGGCAGGTGCTCGCCGAAGCGCTCGAGGTGGGCGCGGACCTGCGGGAGCTGCTGGCGCAGCGCGTCCGTGTCGACCGCCAACAGCCGCGCGAGCGCCGCCGGCTCGAGCTCCAGGCCCTCCGTGTTGAGGGCTTGCGGGGTCGCGAGCAGCCCCATCGGCGACTCGACCGCCTCGGCCTCGTCGTCGCAGCGGCGAAAGACCCACTCGAGCA
>JAUJMS010000052.1 GCA_030446745.1 Egibacteraceae bacterium
TCCGGCTCTGGCTCTGGCTCCGGCTGAGGCTCCGGCTCGGCTCGCGCCGGCGGGTCGCGCCGCGGTGGCGGCGGGGGTGGCGGTGGCGGCGGGGGCTGCGGTGGCGTTCCGACCCACACGACGGCGACGCCGTCGTCGGGCAGTGGTGCACCGGGCTCCGGCCATTGCGCGGTGATCGTGCGCGCCCGGCGCGAGAACGCCACGACCTGCACCTCGACGTCGCGGCGGCCAAGCACCGTGCGCGCCTCACGCACACGCCGGCCGTGCAGCGCCGGCATCGACGCCTTGGAGGCCGCGGCGAGCCGCTGCACGATGCGCACCGACGCCGGTACCTGGGCCACGGTCGCGGCCCGGCCGTCCGACGGCGCCACCGGGGCGGCGGCGGCGGTGGTGCACGCCGTCGCCACGCACAGCGCGAGGGCGGCCAGCGCGCGTGCCGGCAACGGCGTGCGGGGAAGCGTCACCGGGGAGGACTCGGCGCCCGCGGCCGAGTTCTTGACCGCCGCCGCGCGCCGGTGGTTGTGGCGAACGGCCGGCTCTGGCAGACTCGGCAGCGTGCCGTCAGCCATGACGGCCACCCGTCGTGCCCGGATCCGGGTGCGCCGCGGCGGCAGCACCGCCGCGGCAGGAGCACCGACGCCGCCACTGGCGCAACGCCCCGGCTGGTCGTGTCCGTGGTGCCCGACGCCTCGGGCGTCCATCCGCCGGGAGTCTTGGACAACAGACCGACACAGGAGCACCCGTGACGAAGGCGGTCATCCCCGACAAGGATGCGCTCATCCGCGAGTACGCGACGAGCGACGGCGACACCGGTTCGCCGGAGGTCCAGGTGGCACTGCTCACCGCGCGCATCAACCACCTGACCGAGCACCTGCGCACGCACCGCAAGGACCACCACTCGCGACGGGGCCTGCTTCAGCTCGTCGGCCGGCGCCGCCGGCTGCTGGCGTACCTGCAGAAAACCGAGATCGAGCGGTACCGCTCGCTGATCTCGCGACTCGGCCTGCGCCGCTGAGTCGCACGCACCACCGACAACAACAACCGCCCCGCGCACCGGCGCCCGGCGCCCGTCAGTTGTCAGTGGAGGCGGTCGGGCATCGCCCGGCCGCGCCCACTGGGAACTGGCCCGCACGCCGCCGCGCCCGCGGGGCCTCCGCCGGCGCAGCGCCGGCAGAAGGGCCGAACCCATGGGCAACCTCGGGACCACCGACGCGTCCGCCACGATCGGCGACGTCGAGATCCGCTTCGAGGCGGGCAAGCTCGCCGGACAGGCGGGCGGCGCGGTCGTCGCCCACCTCGGCGACACCATCCTGCTCGTCACCTCGACGGCGTCGAGCCGACCGAAGGAGCACCTGGACTTCTTCCCGCTCACCGTCGACTACGAGGAGAAGATGTACGCCGCCGGCAAGATCCCCGGCGGCTTCTTCAAGCGCGAGGGGCGTCCCAGCGAGAACGCGATCCTCACGTGCCGCCTCGTCGACCGCCCGATGCGCCCGACGTTCGACAACGGGCTGCGCAACGAGATCCAGATCCTGATCACGACGCTCGCGGCTGACCAGATCCACACCCCCGACGTGCTCGCGATCAACGGCGCGTCGATGGCCACCATGCTCGCCGGCATCCCGTTCGACGGGCCGATCGCCGGCATCCGCCTTGCGATGGACCGCGACGGTCGCTGGACGCCGTTTCCGACCTTCGAGTACCTCGACACCGAAGCGGTGTTCGACCTCGTCGTGGCGGGCCGGCTGAACAAGACCTCCGGTCAGATCGACATCCTCATGGTCGAGGCCGAGGCGACCGAGACCGCGGTCGAAAAGATCGCGATGGGGGCGGTCGCGCCGACCGAGGAGGTCATCGGCGCCGCGCTCGAGGAGGCCAAGGGCTACCTCAAGACGCTGTGCGACCTGCAGCTCGAGTTCGTCGACAAGGCGGGGCGGCGTGAGGCGTCGCAGTACCCGCTGTTCCCGTCCTACGCGGACAAGGTCTACGCCGCCGTCGAGGGCGCCGCGGGGACGCAGCTGCGCGACCTCTACGCCGACGCGAGCCTTGCCAAGGCCACCCGCACCGAGCGGGTCGCGGCGCTGCGCGAGCAGGCGATCGACGCGGCGTTCGAGAAGGCCGGCGACGTCGAGGTCTCGGACGAGCAACTCGAGGCGCAGGCGCGCAACGCGTTCAAGTCGCTGGAGAAGACGACGATCCGCCGGCGGGTCGTCAACGACGGCGTGCGCATCGACGGGCGCGGGCCCAAGGACCTGCGCGAGCTGGTCGCCGAGGTCGGCCTGCTGCCGCGGGCGCACGGTTCCGGACTGTTCCGCCGCGGCGAGACGCAGGTGCTCAACGTGTTGACCCTCGGGATGACGCGCGAGGCCCAGCGCCTCGACACCGTCGATCCGGGCACCGAGAAGCGCTACATCCACCACTACAACTTCCCGCCGTTCTCGACCGGCGAGACCGGCTTCATGCGCGGCCCGAAGCGCCGCGAGATCGGCCATGGGGCGCTCGCCGAGCGGGCGCTGCTGCCCGTGGTGCCCAACGTCGAGGAGTTCCCGTACGCGTTGCGGCTGGTCAGCGAGGTCCTCGCGTCCAACGGCTCGACGTCGATGGCCTCGGTGTGCGCGTCGACGCTGTCGCTGATGGACGCCGGCGTGCCGATCGCGGCGCCCGTCGGCGGCATCGCGATGGGCCTGATCGCCGAGGACGGCAAGTACACGAC
>JAUJMS010000002.1 GCA_030446745.1 Egibacteraceae bacterium
AGGAGCTCGACCACGAGGACGGCGAGCTGACCGCCACGCAGAAGGTCAAGCGCGCGGCCATCGGCTCGATGTTCGGAGACCTCGTCGAGGAGCTCTACGGCCAGCGGGGGGCGCAGCGGTGACCGAGTTCCTGCAGAGCCTCACCCGCGGCCTCGGCACCGGGTCGCTCTACGCGCTGCTCGCCGTCGGCTTCGTCATCATCTACAAGTCGACGCTGGTCATCAGCTTCGCCCAGCCCGCGCTGATGGTCGCCGGCGCGGTGACGGTGACCTACCTCGCGGTCGACTTCGGGCTGAACTTCTTCCTCGCCGTCGCGATCGCGGTGGCCGCGACCGCGGCGCTCGGCCTGCTGGTGGAACGCGCCGCGCTGCGACCGATGGTCGGCAAACCGGTCTTCGTCATCGCGATCATCACCCTCGGGGTCGACATCTTCATCCGCGTCATCGTCAACCGCTTCATCGGGCTCAACGTCCGCCAGGTCGGCGATCCCTGGGGGCTCAACGTGATCGACGCCGGCGGCGTCGTCATCCAGCAGCGCTACATCGCCATGGTCGTGACGACCGCAGTCGTCGTGACGGCGCTGTTCGCCTTCTTCAAGTACTCGCGCATCGGGCTGGCCATGCGCGCGACCGCGTTCGATCAGGAGACCGCGCTGGCGCAGGGGATCTCCGTCGGCACGGTGTTCGCGCTGAGCTGGGCGATCGCGGGCGGGCTGGCCGCGCTGGCGGGGACGTTTCTCGGAACCAGCGCCGGCATCGACCAGCAGACGTGGCTCGTCGCGCTCAAGGCGCTGCCAGCGATCATCCTCGGCGGGCTGGACTCCATCGGCGGGGCGGTGATCGGCGGCCTGGCGGTCGGCGTTCTCGAGTCGCTCGTCGGCACCTACCAGGGCCAGTACGCGCCGTGGCTCGGGCAGAACTTCGCTGTCGTGTCCCCCTACGTGCTCATGCTGCTGGTCCTGCTCGTGCGCCCGTACGGGCTGTTCGGCACGCCGGAGGTCGAGCGCGTGTGAGGGGCCGGCCCGAGCTGTACACCTCCTACGAGGCCGACGCCGCGCTGCTGAACACGCCGGCGAAGAAGGTCGCCGTCGTCGGACTGTGCCTGCTTGCGGTCGCCCTGCCGTTTCTGGTAAAAGACGCGCAGCTGCTCGTCCTCGCGACCGCGTACGTCGCCGCGATCGGCGCGATCGGGCTCAACCTCGTCACCGGCTACGCCGGCCAGGTGTCGCTGGGCCACGCGTTCTTCCTCGGACTCGGCGCCTACACCGGCGCCGTGCTCAGCGGTGACCCGGACCACAGCACGCTCGGGTTCGGCCTGCAGATGGCCGTGTGGCTGCCCGCAGCGGGGCTCGTCGCCGCGCTCGCCGGCCTGCTGGTGGCGCCACTGGCCGCGCGCCTGCGCGGGCTGTACCTGGCGATCGTGACGCTGGGCCTGGTGTTCCTCGGCGAGCACCTGTTCAAGGAGCTGCGGTTCATCACCGGCGGCGTCGGCGTCGGCCGCCCCGCCCCCGTGCCCGAGCTGTTCGGCTTTCGCTTCGACCAGACCGGCCCGGTCCTCGGGGTGCTGCTGACCCGCAACCAGCGCCTGTACTTTCTGATGTTCGCGCTGCTCGTCGTGTTCGCGGTGCTCGGCCGCAACCTCGCGCGGAGCGCCGTGGGTCGCGCGTTCGCCGCCGTGCGCGACCGCGACATCGCCGCCGAGGTCATCGGCGTGCCCCTGACCCGCTACAAGGCGATCGCGTTCACGATCTCGTCGTTCTACGCGGGCGTCGCCGGAGCGCTGCTGTACACGCTCATCGGCTTCATCGAGCCGGCGGCGTTCAACCTGCTGCTCAGCGTCCAGTACATCGCCATGGTGCTCATCGGCGGGGTCGCGACGATCTCGGGCTCGATCCTGGGCGCGATGTTCATCACGCTGCTGCCGCGAATCACCCGCGAGATCCCCAAGCTCTTGCCGTTCGTCAGCGGCCAGGCCACCGGCGGTGGCCTCCTTACCGTCTTCCAGCTCGAGGCGCTGCTCTACGGCCTGCTGATCATCGGCTTTCTCATCTTCGAGCCGCGCGGCCTGTTCGGGATCTGGGTCCGCATCCGCAACTACTGGAAGGGCTGGCCCTTCTCCTACTGAGCACCGCCCACCGACACACGACCCGTCGAAAGGACAGACCATGACGCACACCCAACGATGGACGCGCCTGGCGGTGCTCGTCGCCGTCCTCGCGCTCGTCGGCACGGCGTGCCGCAGCAACACCGGGGCGCCGTCGGCCGACCCGACCGCCGCCGGTTCCGCCCCCGCGGGCGGCGGCAGCGAAGCGGCGTCGGGCGACATGAAGACCGACGTCGGCGTGACCGAGGAGGCCTGCCCCAACGCGGTCAACCCCGACAACGGCTGCATCTACCTCGGCAGCATCTCCGACCTGACCGAGGGGCCGTTCGCCGCGTTGGCCGTGCCCATCACCGACGCGCAGAAGGCCTTCTGGAACAAGGTGAACGAGGACGGTGGCATCGGCGGCTACGACATCGACGTGACGACCTACGTCCGCGACAACAAGTACAACCCCGAGGTCCACAACCAGGTGTACCAGGAGATCAAGCCCAACGTCCTGGCGCTGGCGCAGAGCCTGGGGTCGCCGACGACCGCCGCGATCCTCGACGACCTCGAGGCGAACAACGTCGTGACCGTGCCGGCGTCGTGGACGTCGGCGTGGGAGTTCTCCGACGTCATCATCGAGTCCGGAACCAACTACTGCCTGGAGTCGATGAACGCCATCGACTACGCGCTCGAGGAGTTCGGAGAGGACTTGTCGGTCATGGCGGTGCACTACCCCGGCGACTACGGCGGCGACGCCGCGGCCGGCGCCAAGGTCGCCGCCGAGGAGAACAACCTCGAGTTCACCGACGTCGAGACCGCCCCGGGACAGGAGAACCAGGCCGGCGCGGTCGACGAGATCGTGTCGAAGAAGCCCGACGTCGTCATCCTGACGACCGGTCCGACCGACGCGGCCGTCATCGTCGGCCAGGCTGCCGCGCGTGGCTTCAAGGGCAAGTACCTCGGCACCAGCCCCAGCTGGAACCCCGGGCTGCTGGGGACCCCCGCCGCCGACGCGCTGAAGGAGCAGTACCTGCAGACGGCGTACTGGGAGTCCTACGAGGCCGACACGCCTGGCCACCAGGCGATGCGCGAGGCGCTCGGTGACGTCGAGGGCAACGACGGCTACACCTCCGGGTGGGTGTGGTCCTACCCGCTGAAGGCGGCGCTCGAGGCGGCCGCGGAGTCCGGTGACCTCACCCGTGAGGGTCTGCTCAACGCGGTGAAGTCGCTCGAGACCGTCGACTACCAGGGCATGCTGCCCGAGGAGGCCGGCAGGTTCGCCGGTGAGCCCAACGAGACGGTGTTCCGCCAGATCATCGTCTCCAAGCCCGACGAGGAGTCGACGACGGGCGTGTCGAAGATCGAGGACTTCTTCGTCAGCGAAACGGCGGAGAACTACAACCTGGAGGCGCCCTGCTTCGAGGCCGCGGCCGGCTGACCAGGTGATTCGACGGCGGGGTCGGCGCAGCGCCGGTCGACCCCGCCGTCGCAGCCGCCGACCACCGCTCGGTAGGGTGGCCGCGTCATGCGGCGCCCGCACGTCTTCGCGATCGTCCTCGCCGGCGGCGAGGGCAAACGCCTCGCGCCGCTGACCGCCGACCGCGCGAAGCCCGCGGTCCCGTTCGGCGGCAACTACCGACTCGTCGACTTCGTGCTGTCCAACCTCGTCAACGGCGGCTACCTGCGTGTCGTCGTCCTGACCCAGTACAAGTCCCACAGCCTCGACCGCCACATCAGCCAGACCTGGCGCATGTCGCCGCTGGTCGGCAACTACGTCGCCCCGGTCCCCGCGCAGATGCGCCGCGGTCCGCACTGGTTCGCCGGGTCCGCCGATGCGATCTTTCAGAACCTCAACCTCATCCACGACGAACGTCCCGAGTACGTCTGCGTGTTCGGCGCCGACCACATCTACCGCATGGACCCGCGCCAGATGGTCGAGCAGCACATCGCGTCGGGCGCCGCGGTGACCGTCGCCGCGCTGCGCGTGCCGCGGGAGGACGCGAGCCGTTTCGGGGTGCTCGAGCCGGGCGACGCCCATCGCATCCGGTCGTTCCGCGAGAAGCCGAGCGTCGCGCCCGAGGGGCTGCCCGACGCCCCGGACGAGGTCTACGCGTCGATGGGCAACTACGTGTTCACCGCCACCGCGCTGGTCGAGGCGGTGACGACCGACGCGGCGTCGCAGTCCAGCGGCCATGACGTCGGCGGCGACATCATCCCGATGCTCGTCGACAGCGGCGACGCGGCGGTGTACGACTTCGCCGCCAACGACGTGCCAGGAGCGACGGAGCGCGACGCCGGCTACTGGCGCGACGTCGGCACCCTCGACGCGTACTACGACGCGCACATGGACCTCGTGTCGGTCCATCCCATCTTCAACCTCTACAACAACGACTGGCCGATCTACTCCTGGCACCGGCCGATGCCACCGGCGAAGTTCGTCTTCGACGACGACGCGCGGCGCGGCCAGGCGCTGAACTCGATGGTCAGTGCCGGCGTCATCGTGTCCGGGGGGTGCGTGCGCCGCTCGGTGCTGTCGCCGGAGGTGCGGGTCTCCTCCTCCGCGACGGTGGAGGGCTCAGTGCTGCTCGACAACGTGCGTGTCGGTCGCGGCGCCCGCGTGTGCAACGCGATCCTCGACAAGAACGTCGTGGTGCCCGCCGGCATGGAGATCGGCGTCGACCTCGACGCGGACCGCGAACGGTTCACCGTCTCCGACAACGGCGTCGTCGTCATCGGCAAGAACGCCAAGATCCTGCCGCCGGAGTGAGCATGCGCGTGGCGCTGTTGACCCGCGAGTTCCCGCCGCACGTGTACGGCGGCGCCGGCGTCCACGTCGAGCACCTCGCACCCGCGCTGAGCGCGCACGTCGACGTCGCCGTCCACCGCTTCGCCGAGCCGGGCGACCGCGCGGTGGCCGCTGCGGCCTACGCGCCGTGGGAGGCGCTGGCCGACCCCGCCCCGCACACCGCGGCGCTGCGGACCATGTCGGTCAACCTCGCGATGGCGGCGAACCTCGGGGGCGTCGACCTCGTCCACAGCCACACCTGGTACGCCAACTTCGCCGGCCACCTCGCCAAGCTGCTCTACGACGTCCCGCACGTGATGACGAGCCACAGCCTCGAGCCGCTGCGGCCCTGGAAGGCCGAGCAGCTCGGCGGCGGCTACGCGCTGTCGTCGTTCTGCGAGCGCGTCGCGGTGGAGGCGGCCGACCGGGTGATCGCCGTGTCGGCACGCATGCGCGACGACCTGCTCGCCTGCTACCCGGCCGTTGACCGCAACCGCGTCGTGGTGGTCCACAACGGCGTCGACGTCAGCGCCTACGCGCCCGACCCCCGCACCGACGTCCTCGACCGTCACGGCGTCGACCCGGACCGTCCCACCGTGATCTTCGTCGGACGGATCACGCGCCAGAAGGGACTGGTGCACCTGCTCGCCGCCGCCGAGCAGCTCGACCCCGACGCGCAGCTCGTGCTGTGCGCCGGCGCGCCGGACACGCCCGACATCGCCGCGGAGGTTCGCGCCGGGGTGGCGCGCCTGGCAGCCACCCGCACCGGCGTCGTCTGGATCGAGCGGCTGCTCCCCCGCGCCGACGTCGTCCAGCTGCTGTCGCACGCCACCGTTCTCGCCTGCCCGTCGGTCTACGAGCCCTTCGGGTTGGTGAACGTCGAGGCGATGGCGTGCGCGACCGCGGTCGTCGCCAGCCGCGTCGGCGGCATCCCCGAGATCGTCGTCGACGGCGAGACCGGCCTCCTCGTCGACGTCGGCCCGTCCGTCGACGCCCACGGCGAGCCGGCGGACCGGTGCGCCTTCACCGCACGACTCGCGACGGCGCTCAACGACCTCGTCCGCGACCCGGACCGTGCCGTGGCGCTCGGCGCCGCCGGCCGGCGCCGCGTCGAGGAGCACTTCAGCTGGGACGCCGTCGCGGCGCACACCGCGACGGTGTACCGGAGCGTGCGGTGACGGCCCGCCGCGGCCGGCCCGCGCGTATCGCCCGGCGGATCGCCATCGCCCTCGGCGCCGTCGCGCTGCTCGCCGGGTTGACCGTCGCCTCGGTGCTGCTCATCACGCCCGACGTGGCGCAGGGCCCCTGCGAGCGTGTGGACATCATCAGCGTCGCGCCGTGCTCGCCGATCGCGCCGGCGCGCCCGCCCAACGAGTCAGTTGGCGAGGGTTCCGACTCCTGACGGTTCCCGCACCGGGGACGCCGCGGGGGGCGACAGCGCGGCCAGCGGCAGCCGCAGCGTGACCCGCGTGCCGCCGTCGGTGTCCAGCGCGACGCTGCCGCCCCAGCGCTGCACCGCCTCGCGCACGATCGCAAGGCCGAGACCGGTGCCCGGCAAGTCGCCGCCGCTGCGGCCGCGGTAGAAGCGCTCGAACACCGCGTCGCGCTCGTCGTCGGCGATGCCAGGGCCGTCGTCGGCAACGGTGAGCACGCCGTGCTCGCCGTCGCGGTCCAAGGTGACGGTGACGGTGCTGCCCGTCGGCGAGTACTTCAGCGCGTTCTCGATGAGGTTGTCCAACGCGATCTCGAGGTCCTGCTCGCCCACGGCCAGCGGGGGGCATTCGGTGACCGCCCGGAACGTCAGCCGCTGGCCGCGGTCGCCGGCCAGGATGGCCCAACGGTCCACCGCCTCCTGGCCGGCGACGCCGGCGTCGGTGGTGTCGCCGGCGGCCGGCGGCACGCCGGCGCGCAACAGGGTCAACAGGTCGCCGACGAGCCGGCCGAGCCGGTCGACCTCCGCCAGGCCGGCGCGGGCGTTGGGGTCGCCGGTCACGTTCAGCGCCTCCAGCCGCAGCCGCAGCCCGGTCAGCGGCGTGCGCAGTTGGTGCGAGGCGTTGGCCAGAAAGTCGCGCTGCGCCTTCAGCGTCCGCTCGATGCGGTCGGCCATCGTGTTGAGCGCCGCCGCGACCTCGACGACCTCGGCCTGGCCGTCCTCGTCGACGCGGGCGGACAGGTCGCCCTGACCGAGCCGCCCGGCGGTTGTCGCGAGGCGCCGCAGCGGCCGGGTGAGCGAGCCCGCGACGGCAACGGCGACCGCGGTACCGACGGCGAGAACGGTCAGGCTGACCGCCACGAGGACAGCGAGCCGCTCGCGGATCCGCTGCTGCACCTGCTCGATGCGCGCGTTGACCCGTACAGCGCCCACGATGCGTCCGTCCTCGACGACCGGGGTCGCGACGACGTACTGCGTGCCGGTGTTGCGGTAGGTCCGCTCCAAGCGCGTCGGCTGCCCGTTCAACGCCAGCGGGATCTCGCCGCGATAGCGGTAGTCCGTGCCGAGCGGTCGCCGTCCGGTCGAGTCGGCGACGAGCGTGGCGTCGTCGTCGACGACGATCACCCGTCCCAGCTCGGGTTGGCGCCGCACGAGGGCCGCCAGCGCCGCGTCGCCCTGACGTTGGGCCGCGGGAACTTCGGCGGCGATGTCCTCGGCCTTTTCGGTCAGCTGCACCGCGAAGTCGCTACTGGCGCGGCGCGCGACGTTGATCCCCAGCGGCAGCGCCAGCGCGATGATCGCCAGCAGCAGCAGGTAGACGAACGCGACGACGAGCCGCGCCCGCAGCGTCATCCCGCCAGCTCCTCTGGCGCGGCGAACCGGAAGCCGACGCCCCGGACGGTGTGGATGTAGCGCGGCGCGGTCGGGTCGTCGCCCAGCTTGCGGCGCAACGCGCTGACGTGGACGTCGAGCGTCTTCGTCGGCCCGAACCAGTTCGGGTCCCACACCTCCTCCATGAGCTGCTCGCGCGACAGGACGGTGCCCGCGTTGCGCATGAGCAGGCGCAGCAGCTCGAACTCGCGCCGCGCCAGCTCGAGGTCGGTGTCGCCCCGCGTCGCGCTCCAGGTCCGCTCGTCCAGGCGCACGTCGCCGACCTGCAGCGTGGTCGCCGGCGGCTCAACCGGCGCGGCCGGCTGGCCGGCACGGCGAAGGACGGCGCGCATCCGCGCGACGAGCTCGGCCATGCCGAACGGCTTCACGACGTAGTCGTCGGCGCCGAGCTCCAGACCGACGACACGGTCGGTCTCGCGCCCGCGGGCGGTCAGCATGATGACCGGGACGTCGCTGCGCGCCCGCAGCGTGCGGCACACGTCGCGCCCGTCGATGTCGGGCAGCATCACGTCGAGCAGCACGAGATCGGGCTCGCGCTGCGCGATGAGGTCGAGGCCCGCCCGCCCCGTCCCGGCGACCGCAACGTCGAAGCCCTCGCCGGCCAGGGCGGCGGCCAGGGGCTCCGAGATCGACGGCTCGTCCTCGATCAGCACGACGGTGTGCGACATGGCGCTCAGTATGGCGGCTGCCTCCCGTCGGGTCCCCCGGACAAAGCGCGCCTGCCAAGAGTTGGGCAGCCGTTGACCGTTGGTTGGGCTCGAGCAGGGCGGACGCATTCTTTCGTCTCAGAACGCTGCCGTTAGAATCACCGACGACAGCGCCGAGGCGGCCAGCCGGAGGCCCGCATGGACTCGAGCATCGCGCGACAGCTACCCGTCCTGCGGTCGCTCGACGACGACGCCCGCCGGCGCATCTACCAGGTGCTGCGCGATGCCGGGCGGCCGCTGACCCGCCGGGAGGTCGCCGCCGCGGCCGACCTCCCGCTGCGGTTGACGACCTTCCACCTCGAGCGTCTCCTGGACGCCGGGCTCCTCACGAGCGCCTACGCCCGTCCACCCGGGCGCTCGGGTCCCGGCGCCGGCCGCAGCGCCAAGTACTACGAGCCCGCTGCGGTCGAGCTCGAGGTCTCGATTCCGCAACGCCGCTACGCGTTGGTCGGCAGCCTGCTCGTCGACGCGCTGAGCGCGGCGCAGCGCGGCGAAGCTGCCTACGACGCCGCGTTGCGCGTCGCCCGCAACCGCGGGCAGGCGATCGCCCGGCAGGCGGCGACCATCCCACGTCGCGGGCGTGCCGGTGAGCGGCAGCTGCCCGCCTCGCTGGCGGCGGTGTTGCGGCGGCTCGGCTACGAGCCGTACGAGCCAGCCGCGGGGACGGTGGCCTTGCGCAACTGCCCCTTCAACACACTCGCCGAGCAGGCGCCGGACCTCGTGTGCGCGCTGAACCGCACCTTCCTGCAGGGAGTGCTCGAAGGACTCGGCGACCCCAACGGGAAGGCGCTGCTGGCCAGCTGCCGCCCCGGCGACTGCTGCGTCGTCCTGCAACCTGCTTCGTGAACCCACCCGCAAAGGAGATGGCATGCCCCGGTTGTTCTCCATCGCTCCGGCGATCAGCATCAAAGGCCGCAAGTTCAAGGGACTGCGCGGCTTCGCCGGCAAGCCGGCCCACCCGCCGCTGACGGACATCCCCGTCGCGGCCTACGTGTTCGCGATGGCGTTCGACGCGGTCTCGTTCTTCGCCGGCAGCGACTCCGGCATCGCGCGCGACGCGTACGTTGCTGGGACGTGGGCGATCATCGCGGGCGCCATCGTCTCCGTGCCGACCGCGCTCACCGGTTTCTGGGACTGGCTGAAGTCCACCCCGCGCGGCACGCAGGCGTGGCGCACCGCCAACTGGCACATGGCCGTGATGCTCACGGTGACCGCCATCGTCGTCGTCGACATCGTGCTGCGCCTCGGCAGCGCCGACGCGGCCGTCGTGCCAGGCAGCGTGCTGATCCTGTCGGTCCTCGCCGGCTCGCTGGTGATGTACGGCTCCGCCTACGGCGGGGCGCTGGTCTACGACTACGGCTTCAACGTCGAGACCTCCGGTGACCACCCCGTCTGGCACCCGTCCACCCACGACGTCGGTCCCGGCGAGCACGCCTTCCCCGCCGAGGAGCAGTAGCGCCACCGTGAGCGCCGGTCGCTCGGCGGCCGCCGTTCGCGCCTCGCCAAAGATTGGTCAGCGCGTAACCGTTCGCTGGGAAGGTGCTGGGCAGCGCCTCCGTAGCGTGCCTTTCACGACGACCCGACACCCGGGTCGCACACGACAAAGGGCATGGTCATGCGGCGGACACGACGGATTCTGGGTCTGGTGGCGGCGGTGGCGTTCACCGGCGGCATGCTCGCCGCACCTGCAGGGGCGGTCACCCCGGACACGGTGCACACCGACTTCGACGGCGACGGCTACGCCGACCTGGCCGTCGGGGTCACCGGTCACGACATCGACGGCGTCGCCGACGCCGGCGCGGTGCAGGTGCTCTACGGCAGTGCGCAAGGCACGAGTGCGCGCGATCAGCTGTTCGCCCCCGGCGAGGGGCTCAGCCGGCAGACCGGCATGGAAGACGACGCGCGGCTCGGCTTCGCGATCGCCGCCGGCGACTTCGACGACGACGGGCTGGACGACCTCGCGGTCGGTTCCCCGTGGGACACGGTCGACGGCGGCGAGACGCCCGGCTCCGTCCGTGTCCTGTACGGAGCGGCGTCGGGCCTGACGGCCAAGCACACCGAGCGCTTCGCCGGCACGGTCGACGCCACGGGCTTCGGTGACCGCTGGTACGGCCAGGCGCTGGCGGTCGGCGACTTCGACGCCGACGGCGACGACGACCTCGCCGTGGGCGCCGGCGTGCTCGACGCCAGCGAGACTGCGTGCGGCAAGGTCGAGATCCTCGACGGCTCGCCGACCACCGGTCTGTCGGCGCCACGGCAGCTCGACCGGACCGCCCTGTGCGGGCCGGACGGCAGCACGCACCTCGGGTCGGCGCTCGTGGCCGGCGACTTCGACGGCAACGGCGCCGACGACCTCGCCGTCGGCGACCCCCGCCAGACCGTCGCCGGCAAGCGGCGCGCGGGCGCGGTGATCGTCGTGGACGGCGCCCCGACGCTCGGCCTGAGCACCGTGAACATGACGCGCATCGTCCAGTCCGATGTCGAGGAGGTGCCGCACAGCGGCGACCGCTTCGCCACGACGCTCGCGACCGGCGACCTCGACGACGACGGCATCGACGACCTGGTGGTCGGGGCGCCGTTCGAGAACCGCAGTCGCTTCTCCCGCGACACCGGCAGCGTCTCGCTGGTCTACGGCAGCGCGCTCGGGTTGGACAGCGCACGCGCGCTGTCGCAGCTCGGTCCGCGCGTCGACGGCCGCTACGGCGCGGCGATCGCGGTCGGCCAGATCGACGCCGACGCGGCCGACGACCTCCTGGTCGGTGCACCGGGCGACCACGACGACTGCTGCGACGCCGGCGGATACGTGGTCGTCCACAGCAAGCCGGTCGACTCGCGGTTGCCCTTCGAGCAGGAATGGACGCAGCGCACGCGCGGTGTGCCCGGTCGCAACGAGACGGGCGACGAGTTCGGCGCGACGCTGGTCGTCGACGACGTGAACGCCGACGGCCGGGCCGACGTCGCCGTCGGCGCCCCGGGCGAGACGATCGAGGAGCGCCGTGCCGACGCGGGCAAGATCGTCGTCATCAGCGATCCGGGTGACCTGTCCAACGGCGTCGGGTTGACGGCGGCGACCTGGGACCGCGACACCCCGGGGGTGACGGCCCGCGCCCGCGCCGGCGACCGCTTCGGCGACGCGCTGGTCGGCTCGCCGTCGCTGTTCCGCTGACGCCCGTTTCGACCGACCGCGGCGCCATCCCCTCGGGGGTGGCGCCGCGGTTGCGTCAGGCGCTGACAGGCGTAGCGACGTCGGGCTCGAGGTACATCACGCGAGCCGCCGGCACCGCCTGGCGGACGCGCGCTTCGGCCGCGTCGATGGTCTCGACCACCTGGGGGAACGACAGTCCGGCGGTGAGCTGGATCTTCGCCGCGACCAGGAGCTCCTCGGGACCGAGGTGCTGGGTCTTGACGTGCAGCAGGGCGACGACGCCGTCGCAGCCCTCGATCGCGGCACGGATCGCACGCACGTCGGCCACCGCGGCGGACTCGCCGATGAGCAGGCTTTGCATTTCCACGGCGAGGAACACGGCGATGATGCCGAGCAACACGCCGATCGCCAGGGTGCCGTAGGCGTCCCAGGCGGGATCGCCGGTGACGGCGGCGAGCCCCACGCCGGCCAGCGCGAGGATCAATCCGACGAGGGCACCAAGGTCCTCGAGGAGCACGACGGGCAGCTCGGGGACCTTCGCGTGGCGGATGAACTGCCACCAGCCGGTGGCCCCGCGGACGTGGTTCGCCTCGACGATGGCGGTGCGGAACGACAGCGTCTCCAACCCGATCGCGACGACGAGGATGGTGACGGCGATGCCGACCGACTCGATCGGCTCCGGGTGCGCGAGCTTGTGGACGCCCTCGAACAGCGAGAACAGCGACCCGAGCGCGAACAGCACGACCGCGACGACGAACGACCAGAAGTAGCGCAGCCGCCCGTAGCCGAACGGATGCTCGGGCGTGGCCTCGCGCGCGGCGCGGCTGCCACCGAACAGCAGCAGCCCCTGGTTGCCGCTGTCGGCGAGGCTGTGCACGGACTCGGCGAGCATCGAGCTCGCCCGGGTGATCAGGAATCCGACGAACTTCGCCACCGCGATACCGAGGTTGGCGAGCAACGCCGCGACGATCGCCTTCTTGCTGCCCCCGGTCGCCATGGCCGGGCAGCGTAGCCGATGCGACGTCGCGCGCCGCGGCGGGCGGCGCGGTGCTGCCCAGCCGCGTCGGCGCGACCGTCAGTCGGCGTCGGCGACCACCGCCGTGGCGGTGTCGCGCAGGCGCTGCCACAGCGCCACGACGTGCTCGCGACGGGTCTGCCACGCACCGACCGACACGCGCAGCGTGAAGCGGTCGTCCAACCGTGTGTGGGTCAGGTAAACCGCCCCGGAGTCGTTGCAGCGGTCCATCACCGCCTGGGTCACCGCGTCGCCGCCGGCGTGGCGCAGGCACACGAGGTTCAGCGGCGCCGGCGCGGCAAGCTCCCAGTCGGGGTCGTCCTCGACCCAGCCGGCGAACTGTTGAGCGAGTGCCACGTGCTCACGCACGGCGGCGCGCAGCCCGTCGACGCCGTAGCTGCGCAGCACGAACCACAGCTTCAGCGCCCGGAACCGCCGCCCGAGCGGGATCTGCCAGTCGCGATAGTCGATCACCGCCCCGGTCGCCGTCGCGGCGTTGCGCAGGTACTCGGGCTGGACGCCGAGCGCCCCGACCAGCGCCGCGCGGTCGGCGACGTAGAAGCAGTCGCAGTCGAAGTTGGTGAACAGCCACTTGTGCGGGTTGAAGCAGTAGCTGTCGGCGAACTCCAGGCCGTCGTGGATCCAGCGGTACTCGGGGCACACCGCGGCACTGCCGCTCATCGCCGCGTCGACGTGCAACCACACGCGCTCGTCGTGGCAGATCTCGCCCACCGCCGCGAGCGGGTCGAACGCGTTGGAGCTCGTCGTGCCGGCGGTCGCGACGGCCAGGCACGGCAAGCGGCCGGCCGCGCGGTCGGCGGCGATCGCGGTCGCGAGCGCGTCCGGGCGCAGCGCGTGCCGCTCGTCGGTCGCCACCCGGCGCAGCGCCGCGCTGCCGAGGCCGGCGATGCGCACCGCCTTGTCCACCGACGAGTGCGCCTCTTGCGAGGCGTAGACGGTGAGCGGCTGGTCGGTGCCCGCGAGGGCGGCGTCGCCACCGGTGACCCGCTCGCGTGCGGCGAGCAGCGCGCACAGCGTCGCGCTGGATGCCGAGTCCTGCAGCACCCCGCCGCCGGCGCCGTCCGAGTGGAAGCGGTCCGGCAACCCGAGCAGCTCGACGACCCAGTCGAGGACGAGCGTCTCCAGCTCGGTGCACGCGGGGCTGGTCGCCCACAGCATGCCCTGCACGCCGAGGCCCGCCGACAGCAGCTCGCCGAGGATCGACGGACCTGAGTTGTTCGCCGGGAAGAACGCGAAGAAGTTCGGCGACTGCCAATGCGTCAGGCCCGGGATGATCACCCGGTCGACGTCGGCCAGGATCTCCGCAAAGGGCTCGCCGTGCTGCGGCGGGGATTGCGGCAGCTGCGCGCGCACGTCGCCGGGCGCGACAACCGCACGCACCGGCAGCTGCTCGACGCGCTCGAGATAGTCCGCGACCCAGTCGACGACCGCGCGGCCGTGCCGGCGGAACTCGTCAGGACTCATATGGTGGCGATGTGCGTCGGGCACCGCGACATCCTGTCGGCTGGTCGGCGCCGATGCGGCGCGGCGGCGACGCACCACATCCGGCCGGGCGGAAGGACGCTAGCGTGCCCGCGACCGCGGGCGCGCGCGGCGCGGCGACGCACCACATTGCGACGGACGGGAGGACGCCAACGTGACCGCGACGACGACGCCTGCGGCGCTGCGCGCGGCGCTGGAGGCGCAAGGCGCGCCGGCCGCCGACCCCAAGGCCGTCGGTGCGGCGGTCGCCGCGCTGCGCCGCGACGGTCTGCTCGACCTCCCGCTGCCGGGCTCTGGCGCGACGCTGCGCCGATGGGAGGCGCTCGCCGAGCTGGGGGCGCACGACCTCGCCGTCGCGCGACTGGCCGATAGCCACCTCGACGCGCACGCGATCTTCGCCGAGGCGGGTCGCGACCTGCCCGACGGCGTGTGGGGCGTGTGGGGCGCGAACCCGCCCGACGGTCGGCTGACCGCGACCCGCGACGGCGACGGCTGGCGCCTGGACGGGCGCAAGCGGTGGTGCTCCGGCGCGGGGACGCTCGACGGGGCGCTCGTCACCGCCAGCGACGACGAGGGGGTGCGCGTCTTCGCGTTGCGGCTCGACGACCCGCGGCTGCAGTTCGACGCGTCCCGCTGGCAGGCGGTCGGGATGGCGCTGTCGGACACGCTCGACCTCGTCGCCGAGGACGTCCGTGTGCCGGCCGGGGCGGAGCTGGGGGCGGGCCACGGCTGGTACCGGTACCGGCGCGGCTTCTGGTTCGGCGCGATCGGCGTCGCCGCCACCTGGTACGGCGGGGCGCTCGGCGTGGCGCGCACCCTGCGGGCGGCGGTTGCGGCACGCGACGACGATCCGTTCGGCCTGGCTCACCTCGGCGCGGTCGACGCGGCGTGCGCCGCCATGCACGCGTTGCTCGCCACCGCCGCCGCCGCGATCGACGCCGACCCGACCGCGAGCGCGCGAACCCCCGCGATGCAGGTCCGGGCCGTCGTCGAGGCGCTGACTTCCGAGGTTTTGCGCTCGGCCGGCCGCACGCTCGGCTCGGGGATGCTGTGCACGGACGGGGCGTACGCGCGGCGCGTCGCCGACCTCACGGTCTACCTGCGCCAACACGGTGCCGAGCGCGACCTCGCCGCCCTCGGCCGCGACGTCCTCGACACCGCCCGCCTGACCTGAGGGGCGCCGGACGCGCCCTGGCCGTGTCTACCCCGCCTCACGCAGCCGCGCCGCTGCTGCGGCCGCGCTGCTGCGGCAGCTCGCTGCACGGGCCGCCCCGCCGGTGCTCGCGCGGTCGCCCGAGCGCGGCACCGCCGCCCCGCCGCTGCGCTGCTTCGGTGCGCCGCAGGCACGCGATGGGAGCGCAGCAGGACGCCTCCGGCCCGCACGGTCCGGAGCGGTCGGGTCATGCGGTATGTCGTCCGGTTGGAGCCGCCGCGGTGCGGGGGCCGCGACGCCGCCCAGTGGTGGGTGGTGTAGCGCCCGTCGGGTTGTCGGGTGACGGTGCTACGGCCGTGGTGGACGTCGGCGTGGCACGACCAGCACAGCAAGGTGAGGTTGTCGACGTCGGTGGGCCCGCCGGCGCGCCACCAGTGGACGTGGTGGACCTGGCAGCGCACCGCCGGCGCGTGGCAGCCCACGCAGCGCCGGTCGCGCACGATCACCGCGACCCGCTGGCGGGTCGTCGGGTTACGCCGGGCCCGCCCGACGCGCAGCACGTCGCCGTCGGCGGCGGTGACCACGGTGGTGACCTGCGCGTCGCAGCAGACCTGGCGGGCGGTGGCGGTGCACACCGCCCCGTACCCGTCGACCTCCGCCGGCGCGGCGCCGGGCACGCCGTGCAGCGCGTCGACGGTGGTGATCACCAACACCTGCGCGCGGGTGGCGGCCATCGCCCGCGCGGATGCGCCGACCGGTCCATCGCCGCACCGTCCGCCCGTCGTCCCGCCACCCCGCCTCGTCGCCGTGCCCGTCGGCGTCGGTTCGGCGGTGCGCAGCGCGGGGTTGCCCGCCGCCAGGGTGGTGACGGTGGCCAACGCGTCGGCCATCCGCTGCGGATGCGAACGGTCGTCGTCGGGCCCGTGGCGGCGAGCCGGCCCAGCAGGCCGTGCAAGGTCGCGCCGGCGACCGGTTCCAACTGGCCGGCGGCGGTCCAGGCCCTGTCCGGGCCGGGGGTCAACGCGAACCGGCGCAACCGCTTGGCGCGCAGCGCCCGGTCGGCGAGCACGTCGTCGTTGACCGTGTGCGCGAACCCGTCGAGCCGGCGGCCCAACTCGCGCCGGTCCACCCGCCGCCCCCCGCGGGCGACCACCCCACCGTCGCCGGCGTCACGGTCGCCGCCGTCGCCACCGTCGGCGGCGTCACCGCGGCCGGCGTTGATCCGCCGCCGGCGGTGCCGGCGACCAGCCGGTCGAGCCGGTCCACCGTCTCGCCGGCCACCGGCCCGCCCGCGTCAGCCAGCTGGCCCAGCGTGCGCGCGGCGGTCGCGGCGTGGCCCAGCCCGATGTCGCCGCGTTCCAGCGCGGCGCGGGCGGGCAGCCGTCGCAACGCCGCGGCCGCCGCCACCTGGGATGCCGCCTCGCCGCGGGTCAACCCGAGCCGGCACAGCAGATCCGCAGGCGACCGGTCACCGGTCACACGGCTGGACCCGCGCGCGGCCATCTCCGCGACCCGGCGCAGCTTCTCCCCGGCGACCGTGGCCTCCATCCGCTGCAACCGTTCCACCGACACCGCCAACGCCGCGTCGTCGACATCCCCGGCCAACGGGTTCGCGGCCAGCCGGCCCAACGCCTCGCCCGCCACCGTCAACGCCGCCGCGTCGCCGACCTCAGCGAGCAGCGCGTCCGCCACGCCCAGCCGGCCCGAGTCGCCGAGCCCGGCCACCGCCCGTCCGACCACGGTCCGCACACCGGCGTCGTCCAGCCCGGCCAACCCGCGGCCGATCACCGTGCGCACGCCCGCATCGTCCAACCGCGACAGCGCGTCAAGCGCGGCGTCGACCGCGTCGCCCCTCGCGCGGCCGCCGGTCGCGTCCGTCGCCGTACTCGTACGCATGTTCGTATAGTACCCGACGTCAGTGACAGAAGCCCGCGGTTCCACAGGCTTTCGGCGAACGTTCTTCGCGTGACTCGCGCGCGATACAGCGAGCCACGTTGTCATCGGAATTAGCGTGAGCACGCTCGTTCAGTCACCCGACGACGAGCGTTAAGGCGATCGCGCCGACGGCGAGCGCGAGCACGACAGATGCAGAGCCGCCGACACCGAACAGCGCCGGCTGCCGCCGTCGCGGGTTAGGCTGCGCCCCGTCGCCGACCGGGGAACTGCCGATGTCTGTCCTGCACAACCTCGTGGAGTGGATCGGCCGTCGGACCGTGCTCGACGCGGTGGCGGACCGCAGCGAGTCGATCGTGCGCCCCGCACTGCGCGCGCGCCCAGTCACCAATGCGCTCAACGGCACCTGGTTGGGTCATCCCCTGCACCCGCTGCTCGTCGTCGCGCCGATCGGCACCTGGGCCAGCGCTGGACTGCTCGACCTCATTGGCGGCGAGGAGGCCGAGCCCTCCGCCGACGCGCTCGTCGTGGCCGGCGTCGTCTCGGCGCTGCCGACCGCTGCGGCCGGCTACGTCCAGTGGGTCGACACCTACGGCGAAGGCCGCCGCGTCGGCATCGTCCACGCCATCACGAACATCGCGGCGCTCGCGCTGCAGGTCGCGTCGATCCGCGATCGCCGCGCCGGCCGGCGTGGTCGCGGGCGCGCGCTGTCCTACACCGCCCTCGGTGCGGTCGCCGCCGGCGGCTACCTCGGCGGCCACCTGTCCTACGTCTACGGCGTCGGCGTCGACCACACCGCCTTCACCAGCGGCCCAGACGACTGGACCGCGACCGGCGTCGCCCCGTCGGACGTCGTCGAGGGGCGCGCCACTGCGACGGTCGCGGGAGATCGGCAAGTGCTGCTGACCCGGCACGGGGGGCGCCTGGTCGCACTCGACGCGGTGTGCACCCACGCCGGCGGGCCGCTGCCCGACGGCGAGCTGGCCGACGGCTGCGTGCGCTGCCCGTGGCACGGCAGCGTCTTCCGTCTCGACGACGGCACGGTTGTCGAGGGCCCGGCGACCGCGCCCCAGCCGCGGCTCGAGGTGCGCGCCCTTGCCGACGTCGTCGAGGTCCGCGCCGTGTGACGGCCTTGCCTGTCGCCGCGTGACCGGACCCGGCGTCCTCGTCGCGAACCGCGGCGAGATCGCGGTACGCATCATGCGCACCGCGACGGAGGTCGGTCTGCGCACCGTCGCGGTGTTCTCCGAGGACGACGCCGGCGCCTGGCACACCGCGATCGCCGACGAGGCGCGGCCGCTGACCGGCCGCGACCCCGCGGCCTACCTCGACACCGACCAGCTGGTGCGCATCGCCGTCGACAGCGGCTGCACGCTGGTGCACCCCGGGTACGGGTTCCTCAGCGAGAGCGCCGCCTTCGCCCGCCGCTGCGCGGAGTCGAGCCTCGTCTTCGTCGGCCCGTCGCCCGACGTGCTGGAGGTGTTCGGCGACAAGGCGGCGGCGCGGCGTCTCGCGGTCGAGCAGGGCCTGCCGGTGCCGGCCGGCACGTCGGGCGCGTCGCCGGACGAGGCCGCCGCACTGCTCGCATCCCTGGGATCGGGCGGCGCGATCGTCGTCAAGCCGCGCCGCGGCGGGGGCGGCCGCGGACTGCGCATCGTCACCGACGCCGCCGACGTCGAGGCCGCCTTCGCGAGCTGCCGGGCGGAGGCGCGGACCGCGACCGGCGAGCGCCGCGCCGAGGAACGGACCGCGGCCGACGACTGCTACGTCGAGCAGCTGCTGCCCGGCGTCCGCCACATCGAGGTGCAGGTTCTCGGCGACGGCAGCGCCGTCGTGACCCTCGGCGACCGCGACTGCAGCGTCCAGCGCCGCCACCAGAAGCTCATCGAGCTGGCGCCCGCCCCCGGTCTCGACGACACCCTGCGCCGCCGGCTCGCCGACGCTGCGCAGCGGCTGACCGCCGCCGTCGGCTACCGCGGCCTCGGCACCGTGGAGTTCCTGGTCCGCGCCGGCGGCGCCCAGGACCGCAAAGGCGACGGGCCGGGATTCTTCTTCCTCGAGGTCAACACCCGCCTGCAGGTCGAGCATCCGGTCACCGAGGAGGTGCTCGGCCGGGACCTCGTGGCCGCCGGCCTGCAAGTCGCGCTCGGCGCCACGCTCGCCGACCTCCGGCTCGATCCGGACGCACCGCCGCAGCCGCGCGGCGTCGCGCTGCAGCTGCGCGTCAACGCGGAGACGATGCGCCCCGACGGCAGCGTCGCCGCCGCCGACGGCGCCCTCACCGCGTTCGCGGCACCGACCGGACCCGGCGTGCGCACCGACACGGCGGCAGCCACCGGCTGGCGGGCAAACCCGCGGTTCGACTCGCTGCTCGCAAAGGTCATCGTGTCGACCGAGGGCACCGAGCTGCCCGTGCTGGCGGCAAAGGCCGCGCGTGCCCTCACCGACCTGCGCGTGGATGGCGTGGCGACGAACGCCGGCTTCCTCGCCGCGGTGCTGGACGACCCCGACTTCGTCGCAGGCCGGATCACGACCGACTTCGTCGACACGCACGCCGCAGAGCTCGTCGCGGCGGCGCACGCGCGCGCCCACGACGGAGCCGACGAACCCGCCCCAGCGCCCGAGGCCATCTACACCGCGCCCGCCCCGCCGGCCGGCACCGTCGCCGTCGCGGCCCCGACCGCCGGCGTCGTGACCGCCGTGCACGCGGACCCGGGTGACCCCGTCGCTCCGGGCGCCCCGTTGGTCGTCGTCGAGGCGATGAAGATGGAACACGTCGTCGCCGCACAACGAGCTGGCGTCGTCCACAGCGTCACGGCGCAGGTCGGCGCAACCGTTGCCGAGGGCGCCCCACTGGTGTTCGTCGTCCCGCGCGACGCCGCCGACGACGAGGCGCTCGATCCCGCCGCGGTCGACCTCGACGACATCCGCCCCGACCTCGCGGAACTTCAGCGCCGCCAGGTCCTGCTCACCGACGCCGCCCGCCGCGACGCGGTGGCCAGGCGCCACGCACGGGGACGGCGCACGGCGCGCGAGAACGTCGCCGACCTTATCGACGAGGGCAGCTTCGTCGAGTACGGCGGCTTGGTCGTCGCCGCGCAGCGCGCCCGGCGCCCGCTCGACGAGCTGCTCGCCACCACCCCCGCCGACGGGCTCGTCGCGGGCACCGCGACCGTCGGCGCCGCGCTGTTCGGCGACCGTGCCAGCTGCGCCGTCCTGTCCTACGACGCCTTGGTCCTCGCCGGAACGCAGGGTGCCAACGGTCACGTCAAGACCGACCGCCTGCTCGACGTGGTCGCGCGCCAGCGCCTTCCGGTGGTGTTCTTCGCCGAGGGCGGCGGCGGTCGTCCTGGCGACACCGACCATCCCGTCGCGTCAGGGCTGCACGTGCGGTCCTTCGCCGCGTGGGGCCGGCTGTCCGGGCTGGTCCCCCGCATCGCCGTCGTGTCCGGCCGCTGCTTCGCCGGCAACGCGGCGATCGCCGGCATGGCCGACGTGGTGATCGCCACCGCCGACACCACGCTCGGCATGGGCGGCCCCGCGATGATCGAGGGCGGTGGCCTCGGGCTGTTCCCGCCGGAGGACATCGGCCCGCTCGCGATGCACGTCGGCAACGGGGTCGTGGACGTCGCCGTCGACGACGACGCCGCCGCCGTGCGTGCCGCGACCACGGTCCTCTCCTACTTCCAGGGCGCGTTGCCGTCGTGGGAGCACGCCGACCAACGGGTGCTGCGCCACGCCGTACCGGCGGACCGCAAGCGCGCCTACGACGTCCGCCGAGTGGTCGACGCCCTCGCCGACACCGGCACGGTGACCGAGCTGCGCCCCGGCTTCGCCCCCGGGATGGTGACCGCGCTCGCGCGCGTCGAAGGGCGCCCGGTCGGCATCCTCGCGAACAACCCGTTGCACCTCGCCGGCGCGATCACCAGCGACGGGGCGGACAAGGCGGCTCGGTTCCTGCAGCTGTGCGACGCCTTCGACCTGCCGGTGGTCACGCTGGTCGACACGCCCGGGATGATGGTCGGCCCCGCCGCAGAGCAGACCGCGCTGGTGCGCCACTGCAGCCGGCTGTTCGTCGTCGGCGCCAACCTCAGCGTCCCCGTCGTCGCGCTCGTCCTGCGCAAGGGCTACGGCCTGGGGGCACAGGCGATGATGGCCGGCAGCACCCGTGAGCCGCTGCTGGTCGCCGCCTGGCCCACCGGCGAGCTCGGCCCGATGGGCCTGGAAGGAGCGGTCCGTCTCGGCTTCCGCCGCGAGCTCGACGCCATCACCGACCCGCAGCGCCGCGCCGCCCGGTACGACGAGCTCGTCGCGGCGTTGTACGAGCAGGGCGCCGCGCTCAGCGTCGCCACGTACGGCGAGATCGACGCGGTCATCGACCCGGCCCAGTCGCGCCGCGTCGTCGCCGCGACGCTGCGGGCGCCCTCGGCCTCGGGCCCGGCGCGAAACGGCAAGAAGCTGCCCTGGGTCGACACCTGGTGACCTGCTTCCGTCGTGGAGGAGTTCGCACCCTCCACGGCGAAGGATCGTTGTAGCGGGCGAACCGCTCGACCCGCCGTAGGCCAAGAGCTGCTGCCGCATGTCCGTCGTCAACCCCGACGGGTTCGTGCGGTCACGCGAGACGGTGTCGGACTTTGTCGCGCCGCTGCCGGGGGCGGCCGCCGTCGCCGGCGAGTTCGCCTACCACCGCAAGAACATGCGCCGCCAGAGCGCGCTGGGCCGTTCGGAGCTCGCCGGGAGGATCCACCAGGGCGTCGACCCCAACCGCAACTACCCGTACAAGTGGGGTGGCAGCGGCGCGAGCGGCAGCACCAGCTCGGCGACCTACTACGGCTCGGCGGCGCCGACAACGACCCGCCGCAGGCCGGCGAGGTCGTCGACCCGGCGCCGTGCGGCTACGCGCTGACCGCGGCGCAGGCCGCAACGGTTGCCGAGACGTTCCGTCTGCACGGCATCGCCGCGACGCCCGCCGACGGCGGCGGCGTCACCGTTCCCATGGCGCAGGGCGCCAAGCCCGTGATTCCGCTGCTGCTTGACGGGCGCGGCAAGCGCAAGTCCGTGTCCGCCACGCCGCTGAGCGACTGCGGCTAGCTCACCCGCGCAGCGCCGCGGCGATGTGGTCGACCGCGGCGGTGAGCCGTTCGACGTCGGCGGCATCCACGGCGGGGAACACCGCGATGCGCAGCTGGTTGCGGCCCAGCTTGCGGTAGGCCTCCGTGTCGACGACGCCGTGGGCGCGCAGGACCGCGCTGACCGTGTCGGCCGGGACGGTCGTGTCCAGGTCGACGGTGCACACGACCGGGCTGCGCAGCGCCGGGTCGGCGACGAACGGTTCGGCGTAGTCGCTCGCCTGGGCCCAGGCGTAGACGTGCTCGGCCTTCGCGGCGCAGTCCTTCGCGGCGGCGGCGAGCCCGCCGCGGGCGTTGAGCTCGTCGATCTGCTCGGCGAGCAGGAACAGCGTCGCCACCGCCGGCGTGTTGTAGGTCTGGTCGGCGCGGCTGTTGGCCAGCGCGACGCCGAGGTCGAGCATCGCCGGGACGTAGCGGTCGCCGCCGGCCAGCCGCTCGATGCGCGCGCACGCCGCCGGTGACAGCAACGCGAGCCACAACCCGCCCTCGGATGCGAACGCCTTCTGCGGGCTGAAGTAGTACGCGTCGACGTCGGCGGGGTCGAACGCGATCCCGCCGGCGGCACTCGTCGCATCGACGAGCGTCAGGCCCTCGCCTCGGCGGTGCAGCGGCGTGGCCACGCCGGTCGAGGTCTCGCAGTGGGTCAACGCGTAGCAGTCGACGTCGGCGGTGCCCTGCGTCGGCGCCGTGCCCGGCGGCGACTCGACGACGACCGGGGCGTCGAGGAACGGCATGGCCGCGACCGCGGCGGCGAACTTCGCCGAGAACTCGCCGAACACCGCGTGAGCGCTGCGCCGCTGGATCAGGCAGTAACCGGCGGCCTCCCAAAACAGCGTCGCGCCGCCGTTGCCGAGGGCGACCTCGTAACCGTCGGGCAGGTCGAAGAAACGGCGCAGGCCGTCGCGGACGCGGCGCACCTGGTCTTTGACCGCGGGTCGGCGGTGGCTGGTGCCGAGCAGGGTCGGCGCCGCCGCAGCGAGCCGGTCAACCGCCGCCTGCGGGACCTTCGACGGTCCGGAGCCGAAGCGCCCGTCGCCGGGCAGAAGCTCGGCAGGGATTGCGATGGTCGCCATGGGCGCCACTGTGCCGCACCCGCCGCACCGCCGGCCACCGGCGCAACGTGGGCAACCGCGCGGGGAGCGTCAGCTGGCTGGGTCCAGCACGATCTTGACGGCGCGGTCGCGCTTGTGCTGGAACATGTCGTACGCCTCTGGTGCCTCGGTCAGCGGCAGGTGGTGACTGGCGAACTGCTCGGTGCCGAGCGGGTCGTCGTCGCCGGTGAGCAGCGGCAGGATGTCGCCGGTCCAGCGGCGCACGTTCGCCTGACCCATGCGGATCTGGATCTGGCGGTCGAACAGGTCGCCCAGCGGGAACATCTGCTCGAGGCCGACGTAGACGCCGCTGATCGACAGCGTGCCGCCGCGGCGGACCGTGCCCATCGCCTTGCGCAGCGCCTCGAGCCGGTCGACCTGCACCTTCGTGGCCTGCGCCAGCTCGGCCAGCCGCGAGCCGCCGGCCTCCATGCCCACCGCGTCGATGACCGCATCGGGACCGCGCCCGTCGGTGCGTCCGACGATCTCCTGCGCGACGTCGTCGAACGCCTCGTAGTCGAGCACCTCAGCGCCCCACTGCGCCGCGAGCTCCAGGCGCTCGGGGACCATGTCGACGCCGATCACCCGCCCGGCGCCGAGGTGGCGGGCGACGCGCACGCACATCTGCCCGATCGGGCCCAGCCCGTACACCGCGACGCTGCCGCCGGGCGGCACGTCGGCGTAGACGACGGCCTGCCAGGCGGTGGGCAGCACATCGGACAGGTACAGGAAGCGGTCGTCGGACGGGCCCTCCGGCACCTTGACCGGGCCGAAGTGCGCCTGCGGTACCCGCAGGTACTGCGCCTGGCCGCCGGGGACCGCCCCGTACAGCTTCGTGTAGCCGTACAGCCGCGCGCCCTTGACGTGCTCGCGGACCTGCGTCGTCTCGCACTGCGAGTACAGCTGCTGGTCGCAGGTGTAACAGGAGCCGCACGCGATGTTGAACGGGATGACCACGCGGTCAGCCGGCGCGATGTGCGACACGCCGGCGCCGACCTCCTCGACGATGCCCATCGGCTCGTGGCCGATGATGTCGCCGGGGGTCATGAACGGGCCGAGCTTGGAGTACACGTGCAGGTCCGACCCGCAGATCGCCGTCGACGTGACGCGGATGATGGCGTCGGTCGGCTCCTGGATCACCGGGTCCGGCACCTCGTCGACGCGGACGTCTTCCTTGCCGTGCCATACCACTGCCTTCAACGCCGCCTCCTCGATCGGTGAGCGCAACGCTCGCCGGTGGCGGCGTCGCGCAAACCCGTTCAGTCGGCGGCGATCGGCGCGAAGCGGTCGACGCGGGGTTGCTCGCACAGCTCGGCCACGGCGGCGTAGACGGTGTCGGTGAACGCCCGCCGCGACCGCGGCTGCATGGACGGTGCGGCGACGACCGCACCGAAGCGCACGGCGAGCACGCCGGCGGCCGGTCGCCGCAGCGACGGTCGGGTACCGCGCGGCCACACCTGCGCGGTGCCGACCAGGCCGACGGGGACGCACGGCACCGCGGCGGCGGCGGCGATGCGGGCCAGCCCGCTGCGGAACCGGTACAGCGCCCCGTCGGGCGAGCGCGTCCCCTCGGGGAAGATCCCGACGACGGCGCCCTCGCGCAGCAGCGCGACGACGGCGTCGAGCGCGCGGGCGTCGCCGGTCCCGCGGGCGACCGGGATCATGCCCATCGCCTGGTTGAAGCGGCCGAAGACCCCGACGGCGAGCTCTTGCTTGCCGACGAACCACGTCGGCCGGGGCGACGCCGCGTTCAGCAGAAAGTGGTCGAGGAAGGAGCGGTGGTTCGCGGCGAGCAGCACCCCGCCGGCGCCGGGCACGTTGCCCCGGCCGGTGACCTCGGCGCGCAGCCGGCGCAGCACCGGAGGACCGACCCAGCGGTGGGCGAAGCGCAGTCCGTCGTCGTGCACGGGGGTCAGGCGAACAGCCCACCGTCGACCTGCACGACCGCGCCGTTGACGTAGGCGGCGGCGTCCGAGCACAGGAACGCGACGACGGCGGCAACCTCGTCGGGCTGGCCGAGTCGGCCGGCCGGGACTCGCGCGAGCAGGTCGCCGGTGTCGACCTGCGCGGTCATGGCGGTCTCGATGAAGCCCGGCGCGACGGCGTTGACGGTGATGCGCGCTTGCCGACCTCGCGCGCCAGCGACTTGGTCAGCCCCACGAGCCCCGCCTTGCTCGCGGCGTAGTTGCTCTGGCCCGCGTTGCCGTGCAGGCCGACAACGCTCGTGACGTTGACGATGCGCCCGCGCGGCGCGCAGCATTCCGCGCAGCGCCGCGCGGGTCAGCGCGAACGCGGCGGCGAGGTTGACCTGCCAGGTCAGCGCGAACGCCTCGTCGCTGAGCGACAGCGCCAACCCGTCGGCGGTCACGCCGGCGTTGTTCACCACGACGCCGACGCCGCCGACCTCGTCGATCACCGCGGTCAGCGGGTCAACCCCGTCGCGCAGGTCCGCGCCGACGACGCGCGTCTGGACACCGGCGTCGGCGCAGGCGGCGGCGACACGCTCGGCGCCGTCGCGGTCGCCGCCGTAGTGCACGACGACGTCGCGGCCCTGCGCCGCGAGCGCCGTGGCGACCGCCGCGCCGATGCCCTTCGACGCGCCGGTGACCAGCGCCCAGCGCGACGGTGCCCGGCCTCACCCGGCGCCCAGGTCGTCCGGCGTGGACACGGCGCGCCGCGTGAGGCTGCGGTCGATGCGCTTGACCAGACCGTTGAGGACGGGCGTGGCGCCGAGCTCGACGACGGTGTCCGCACCCAGCTGCGCGAGCGTCGCGACGCTCTCGCGCCACCGCACCGGCGCGGTCAGCTGCGCTGGACAGCAGTCGCGGCCACGCGGCCGCGTCGTCGTGCGGTTGCGCGTCGACGTTGGCGACGACGGGCACGGCCGCGGGCGCGAAGCTGGCTGCCGCCAGCGCGTCGCCGAACGGCGCGACCGCCGCCGCCATGTGCGGGCTGGTACGCCGCGCCGACGTCGAGCGCGACGACCTTGCCGCGCCCCTCCGCGGCGAGCCGCTGCGCGAGGTCCTCCAGCGCCGCGGCGGTGCCCGCCGCGACGACCTGGCCTGGGGCGTTGTCGTTGGCGACGTGCGCTCCGGCGGCGGCGCACGCGGCGCGCACGGCGTCGACGTCGTAGCCGAGGCAGGCGACCATCGTCCCGGGCGCCGCGTCGGCCGCCTCTGCGTCCGCGCTGGCGCGGGCGTCGACCAGCCGCAGCGCGTCCGCGAACCCGAGGACCCCGGCGGCGACCAGGGCGTCGTACTCGCCGAGGGAGTGGCCGGCGACGGCGACGGGCTCGTCACCGCCCGCGGCGCGCCAGCCGTCGAGCAGCACGACGTGGTGGACGAACAGCGCCACCTGACAGGTGCGCGGCTCGCGCAGCTCGTCGGCGTCCGCGTCGACGCCCAGGCGGCTCACGTCGCGGTCGAGCAGCTCGTCGGCCTGCGCCCAGCGCCCGAAGCCGGCCGTGTCGCGCCACGGCAGCGCCATCCCCGGCACCTGGCTGCCCTGACCCGGGAACACGAGCGCGGTTGCGGTCACGCCTCGTCCGACAGGGTCAGCGGCGGCAGCGACGGCACGCCCGCCGCGATCGCGGTGTCGACCACACGCTGGAGGTCGCCGACGGTGCGGACCTGCGCCGGGTCGTCGGGCTCGATGCGCACGCCGAGGCGCTCGAGCGCCACCTGCAGCTCGACGACGGACAGCGAGTCCAGCTGCAGGTCGCGTTCCAGCTCGGCGTCGGGGCGCAGGTCGGCTGCAGGGATGCCGAACAGGTCGTGCAGCGCCGCGGCGAGCCGCGGGTCGATGGCCGGCGCGTCGCCCGGTCCGTGGGTCATGGGTGCTCGGTCCTCAGTCGCCGCTTGTCGATCTTGCCGGTCGGGTTGCGCGGGAGCGCGTCGAGACGGACGATCCGCCGCGGAACGGCGTGGACACCGATGGCGGCGCCGACGCGCCGGCGCAGCTCGCCCGCGTCGAGGGAGGCGCCGGGGGCGAGCACCACCGCCGCGGCCACCGCCTCGCCGCCGAGCCCGTCGGGCACGCCGTACACCGCGGCCTCGACGACCTCGGGAGCGGTGGAGAGTACCTGCTCGACCTCGACGCTGAACACGTTGGTGCCGCCCCGCAGGATGACGTCTTTCAGGCGGTCGAGGATGCGCACGCTGCCGTCGGCGTCGACGGCACCGATGTCGCCCGTGGACAGCCAGCCGTCGCGCACCACCGTTGCCGACAGCGCCGGGTCGTCGAAGTAGCCGGGCGTGACGTTCGCGCCGCGGACCTGCAGCTCGCCGGCGCGTCCGGCGGGCTGCACGCCCCCGGTCGCGTCGAGCACTCGCACGTCGACGCCGGCGACGGGGCGCCCCACCGTGCCGGCGGGCAGCGCGGCGCCGGGCGTCAAGCGCACCGCCGTCGCAGGTCCGTGGGTCTCGGACAGGCCCCACACGTCGTAGAGCACGACGTCGGGAAACCGCTGGTGCAGGCGCGCGGCGGTCTCCGCCGGCATCGGCGCGCCACCGTAGATCAGCGTCCGCCAGTGCGGCGGCGGCGGGCCGGCCGGCGCGTCGCGTACGAGCAGACCGAGCCACGCGGGAACGGCGTCGAGGTGGGTGACCGCGTGCCGTGCGAGCAACGCCGGCGCCGCGACGGGGCGCGGGTCGGCCGCGACGATGCTGCAGCCACCGACCAGCGGCATCGTCGTGGTCTGCGCCGACAGCGGGCCGATGTAGTACAGCGGCAGCACCACCAGCGTCCGCTCGTCGTCGCCGAGACCGAGCAGGTCCACGTACGCCAGCGCTGCGTGGATCAGCCCACGGCTCGTGACCGTCGTCATCTTCGGCACGCCGGTCGTACCGGACGTGGCGATGAGCGCGAGCGCGGCGTCCTCGCCGGCCCCCGTGTCGACGCCGGACCGGTCACCGCCCGACAGCGGCAGCGCGGCGTCCGCCGGCACGACGGCGCGGTCGCCGGCCGCCTGCGCCAAGCGGTCACGATGCGCAGTGTCGGCGACGAGCAGCGCCGGCCGCGCGCGCGACAGTTGACCGGCCCACTGCGCCGGCGACAGCGTCGTGTTCAGCAGCAGCGCCGTCACCCCGGCACGGCTGCACGCGAACGGCACGACGAACAGCGGCAGGTCGTGCCCGAGCGCGACGGCGACCCGGTCGCCGGCGGCGGCACCCGCCCCGAGAAGGCCGGCCGCCGCCGCGTCGACGGCACGGTCGAGCTCGGCGTAGGTCAGGGTCGCCGCAGGGGCAACGACGGCCGCACGGTCTGGCCAGCGCGCGGCGGCGCCGCGCAGCAGCGCGTCGAGCGTGCGCGGCCGGTTGGCGAAGCCGCGCACCGTCGTCGCGAGGTACGGCTCGTCGACCAGCGGCCCGTAACGCGCGGCGGCGGCGCGAAGCGCTGGGATGGTGCCGGTCATACCGCCCGGAACGCGAGCACCGCGTTGTGCCCGCCGAAGCCGAACGAGTTCGAGACCGCCGCGCCGATCGCGACCTTGCGTGGGTCGCCGGTGACGACGTCGAGGTCACAGGCGGGATCCTGCTGCTCGAGGTTCAGGCTCGCGGGAACCAGCCCGTCCACCATCGCCAGCACCGTCGCGACGGCCTCGACGCCCCCCGCGGCCCCGAGCAGGTGGCCGATCGCCGACTTGGTCGACGTCGCCGCGATCTCGTCGGCGCGGGCGCCGAAGACCTCCCGAACCGCGGCCGCCTCCGCCGCGTCGTTCGGCGGCGTCGAGGTTCCGTGCGCGTTGACGTGGTCGACGTCGTCGCGGCTGATCTCGGCGTCGGCCAACGCCAGGCGCAGCGCCCGCGCCGCCCCGGTCCCGCCCGGTGCGGGCTGCGTCGGGTGGTGCGCGTCGTTGCTGATGCCGTAGCCGGCGAGCTCGACGAGCGCCTGCGCGCCGCGGGCGGCGGCGTGCTCGGCGCGTTCGACGACGAGCACGCCAGCCCCCTCGCCGGTGACGAACCCGTCGCGGTCGACGTCGAACGGTCGGCTTGCGCGCGCCGGATCGTCGTTGCGCCGGCTCAACGCGCCGGCGGCCGCGAACGCGGCGATGGTCAGCGGATTGATGGCGGCCTCGGCGCCGCCGGCGACGACCACGTCGGCGCGGCCGGCCCTGATGAGATCGAGCGCCGCGCCGATCGCGTCGCCGGCCGACGCGCACGCGGACACGACCGAGTACGACGGGCCACGCAGCCCGTGGCGAATCGCGACCTGCCCGCCGCCCATGTTCAGCGGCATCGCGATCGACAGGTAGGGCCGGACGCGGTCGGGGCCGTCGCGCAGGAGGCGTTGATGCTGGACGGTCAACTCGGTGATGCCGCCGACGCCCGACGCGATGCACGTACCGATGCGTTCGGCATCCAGGCCTTCCACCAGCGGCAAGTGCGTCGCCGCGGCCGGATCGGTGGCAGGGGCGGGGTCGACGAGCCCAGCCTGGGTCAGCGCCTCGTGCGCCGCCACGACCGCGTACTGGGCGAACGGGTCGAGCTGGCGCACGAGCTTGCGCGGGAGGTGTGTGAACGGGTCGAAGCCGCGGACCTCGCACGCGATCCGCACCGCGTGGTGCGTCGCGTCGAAGCGCGTGATGGGTCCGGCCGTCGCACGGCCTGCGAGCAGCCCGTCCCACAGCGCCGCCGTGCCGACCCCGTACGGGGTGACCGCGCCGAGGCCGGTGACGACGACGCGGGGGAAGCGATTGGGCATGCAGGCCTCGTACTCTTGGGCGACGGCGGCGATGCTAACCGTCTCGTCGTTTCAACGCCCGTTGAAACGACCGTGCCCGAGGAGCCACCGTGGAACCCGCGATCGCGGTGGACGGACTGGTCAAGCGCTACCGCGGCCGGACGGTCGTCGACGGGCTGTCGCTGACGGTCGCCGCCGGGACGGTGCTCGCGCTGGTCGGGCCCAACGGCGCCGGCAAGACGACCACGGTCGAGTGCGTCGAGGGGTTCCGCGTACCCGACGCCGGCCGCGTGCGGGTCCTCGGATGCGACCCGCGGCGCGACCGTGACGCCGTCGTCGCTCGCATGGGCGTGATGCTGCAGGAGGGCGGTGCGTACCAGGCCGCGTCGCCGCGCGAGATGGTGCGCCTGTACGCCAGCTTCCACATCGCCCCGGCCGACCCCGACGACCTGCTCGAGCGGCTCGGCCTGGCCGCCGTCGCCACGGCGCGCTACCGCACGCTGTCCGGTGGGCAGAAGCAGCGGCTCAACCTGGCGCTCGCGCTGGTCGGCCGGCCCGAGGTCGCCATCCTCGACGAGCCGACCGCCGGCATGGACCCGCAGGTCCGCCGCGACACCTGGCGCCTGCTGGACGGGCTGCGCGACGACGGCGCGACGGTGCTGCTGACGACCCACGCGATGGACGAGGCCGAGCACCTCGCCGACCGTGTGGCCGTCATCGACGCCGGCCGGCTCGTTGCCGCGGGTACACCGGCTGAGCTCGCCGCCGCTGCCGGCGGCGCGGTCGTCGTGGTCACCACCCCCGCCCGTGTCGACGCGGCCGCCCTCGCGGCGGCCGTCGGCGCGCCGGTCGAGCAGGCCGGTACCGGTCGGCTGGTGGTCCGGACCGGCGCCGCGGCGATCCCGCGCGTCACCGCGTTCTTCGCCGACCACGGCTTGCCGCTGCACGGCGTCAGCGCCGGCGCGCTGAGTCTCGAGGACGCCTACCTGCGGCTGCTGGACCGCAACCGGGGCCCGGCGTGACCGGGGGGGTGCCGGCGCGCCGGCGGGTCGCCGCCCAGGCCGGTCTCGAGCTGCGGCTGCTCGTCCGCAACGGCGAGAACCTCCTCGTCACCGTCGGCATCCCGGTCGGGCTGCTCGTGTTCTTCTCGCTCGTGCCGGTCCTGCCGCTACCGGGGCGCCCCGTCGACTTTCTGGTTCCTGGGGTGCTCGCGCTGGCGGTCATGAGCTCGGGCATGGTGTCGCTGGCGATCGCGACGGCGTTCGAGCGGTCGTACCTGGTGCTCAAGCGGCTCGGGGCGACGCCGCTGCGCCGCCGTGAGCTCGTCGCCGCAAAGATCGCCGCGGTGCTCGCCGTGCAGCTCGCCCAGACCGGGCTGATCGTCGCCGTGGCGTTCGCACTCGGCTGGCGTCCGCAGCCAGGGGTCGTCGGCACCGCCGTCGCCGCCGGCGGTCTGCTGCTCGGCAGCGCCGGCTTCTGCGGCGTGGGGCTCGCGCTGGCGGGGCGGCTGCGCGCGCTGGCGACGCTCGCGCTGGCCAACGGGCTGTTCGTGGCGCTGCTGCTCGTCAGCGGCATCGTCGTCCCGCTCGACGCGCTGCCGGGTTGGCTCGCTGCGGTGGCCGGGGTGCTGCCGGCGGCGCCGCTGGCGACGCTGCTGCGGGCCGCGCTGGGCGCGGGCGTGGTGGCGGCCGGCCCGCTGGCGATCCTCGCCGGCTGGGCGGTCGCCGCACCGCTGGTCGCGGCGGCGGTCTTCCGCTGGGAGTGACCCGCGGTCAGACGACCAGGCCGCCGACGACCGCGTCGACCGCCATCGCGGCGAACAGCAGCCCGAGGTAGGTGATCGAGTAACGGAACAGCCGCATCGCGACCCGCTCGCTGGCGTCGCGCACCAACCGCCACGCGAGGTAGACGAACCAGCCGCCGAGCAGCGACGCCGCCGTCAGGTACAGCGCACCCATCCCGCCGATGGGTCCGAACATCAGCGTCACCGCGACGAGCAGCACGCTGTAGAGCAGGATCTGGCGCGCGGTCTCGGCGATGCCCCGCACCGCCGGCAGCATCGGCACGCCGGCGCGCGCGTAGTCCTCGCGGTACTTCACGGCGAGCGCCCAGAAGTGCGGCGGCGTCCAGGCGAACACGATCGCGAACAGCACGAGCGCCGGCAGCCCGACGGTGTTGGTGACCGCCGCCCAGCCGACGAGGACCGGCACGCAGCCGGCCGCCCCGCCGATGACGATGTTCTGGGTCGACCGGCGCTTCAGGCCCATCGTGTAGACGAAGACGTAGAACAGGATCGCGCCGGACGCGAGGACCGCGGACAGCACGTTGACGAGCGCAGCCAGCCATGCGAACGCGACCACGCCGAGCACCAGCCCGAATCGCAGTGCGGCCTCGGGGGCGACGGTCGCCGCCACCAGCGGGCGGCGCGCGGTGCGGTCCATCACCTCGTCGATGTCGCGGTCGAGGTAGTTGTTGATCGCGTTGGCGCTCGCGGCGGCGAGCGAGCCGCCGACGAGGGTGGCGAGGACCAGCCGCAGCGGCGGCAGCCCGCGCTGGGCGACGACCATCGTCGGCACCGTCGTCACGAGCAGCAGCTCGATGATGCGCGGCTTCGTCAGGCCGACGTAGGCCCGGACGGTGTCGCGCCAGGTGCGGTCGGCGACCGCAGCGGTGGTCATCGGGCGGGCACCGCCTCAGGCGCCGCGGCGACGGGGGCGGCCGCCGACGCGGGCGTGGCCGGCAGGCGTGCGGCCAGCGCGGCCGTCGCGACGAGCGCCGCCCACAGCCAGCTCGCGACCGCGAGATGCGGGATGACCGTGACGAACGACAGCCGGCTCGCGAGGTTCGCGACGCCGAGCACGATCTGGACGCCGACGAGCGCCGCGGCCAGCCGCGGCAGCCGCAGCAGCCAGCCGCGCGCCCCGCCGCGGCGCGCTTCGATGACCAGCGCGGCGACGGCGACGACGAGCGCGGCGGCGAGCAGCCGGTGCGCGACGTTGAACGCGGTCTGGGGCGTGTCGACCGGCGCCACGCTGAACACGCCGAGGTACGGGGCGCGCCCGACGAACGCGAGCCCAGCGCCGATCCCGGTGACGTGGCCGCCGACGAGAATCTGCACCAGGGTCAGTCCCGCGACGGCCGCCGCGGTGCGCGCGAGCCGTCGGCACCCCGCGTCGATCGGCTGAGTCCGCGGCGGCAACGTCGCGCGGACCGCCACGACGACGAGGCAGCCGACGACGAGCATCCCCATGCCCAGGTGCGCGGTGACGAGCTCAGCGCGCAGCAGTTCCAGCACGACGAGCGCGCCGAGCGCCGCCTGCGCCAGCACCGCGACGGCGGCGACCGCCACCGGCCACACGAGGTCGCGCCGGTCGCGGTGGCGCACCAGCACCCACACGAGCTGCGCGGCGATGAGCAGCGCCACGACCCCGGCGAGCAACCGGTGGCTGTGCTCCAGCCACACGTTGAGCTGCAGCGGGGGCACGAAGTCGCCAGCGGCGAAGCAGCCCGGCCACGTCGGGCACGCGAGCCCCGAATCGGTCGCGCGGACGGCGCCGCCCACGGTCACGAGCAGCAGTGCGACCGCCGTCGTGACGACCGCGAGCCACGCGAAAGCGGACGGGCGACGGACGCGTTCGGGCACGACGACCTCGGCTCGCGGGACGACAGCGGGGCCGGCACGGCGGGGCGCCGCCCACACGTGCTGGCGGGGCCAGTGTAGTGGCCCTTGCGGCATCCTCGACGCCGCCGGCGGCGGGTGGTGCGGCGCCGGCGGGCGCCCCGGCGGCCGGCGGTTCGACGCCCCGGCCGGCAACCGCGACGATGCGGCGCATGACGACGACCGCCGCGCCCGTCCTGGACCTCGACGCCGTCCGCGCACGGTTTCCGGCGCTGGCGCAGACCGTCGTCGACGGTGCGGACGGCGAGGTGCCGGTCGTCCACGCCGACGCCCCCGGCGGCACCCAGGTGACCGCCGGGGTCATCGCCGCGATGACCGCCTACCTGCAGACGATGAACGCCAACAGCCACGGCTGCTTTCCCGCGTCGACCGCGACCGACGCGCTCGTCGAGGCGGTGCGCCGCAAGGTCGCCGCGTTCGTCGGCGGACAACCGGAGGGGGTGGTGTTCGGCGCGAACATGACGACGCTGACGTGGCACCTCTCACACGCGCTCGACACGCGCGTCGGCCCCGGCGACGAGCTGCTGTGCACCCGGCTGGACCACGACGCCAACGTCAGTCCCTGGTTGGCGCTGGCCGAGCGCACCGGCGCCACCGTTCGCTGGGTGGCGCTCGACCCCGTGACCGGGCGGCTGGACCTCGACACCATCGACGTCTCGGACCGCACGCGCCTGGTCGCGTTCCCCGCCGCGTCCAACGCGCTCGGCACCGTGGTGGACCCCGCCCCGTTCGTCGCCGCGGCACGGTCGGTCGGGGCGCTGACGTTCTGCGACGCCGTCCACGCCGCCCCGCACGTGCCGCTGGACCGGGCCGCCGCCGACGTCGACCTGCTCGCCTGCTCGCCGTACAAGTTCTTCGGCCCGCACGCCGGCGTGCTGTCCGCCGACCCGGACCTGCTCGCCGAGCTGCGCCCCGACAAGGTCCGTCCCGCGCCGGACATCGGCCCCGACCGCTGGCAGACCGGCACCGCGGCGTTCGAGGCGATCGCCGGCGTCGGCGCGGCGCTCGACCACCTCGCCGAGTTCGGCATGGAGGCAGTCGTCGCGCACGAGCGCACGCTGACCCGCCGGTTCCTCGCCGGCGTGGCGCAGCTCGACCATGTCACGTTGCACGGCCCCGCGGAGGAGCACGGCCGCACCCCGACCTTCGCGGTCACCGTCCGCGGCCACGCCCCCGACGAGGTCGCCCGCGCGCTGGCGGCGCGCGGCGTGTGGGTGTGGTCGGGCGACTACTACGCGGTCGAGCCGATGCGCGCCCTCGGTCTCGCCGACGGCGGCGGGGCGGTGCGGATCGGCTTCGTCCACTACCACCGCCTCGAGGACGTCGACCGCGTCCTCGCCCTGCTCGCCGACCTCGACCGGGGCGCGTGACCAGCGCGTCGAGCGTCAGCGGATGCGCACGTCGAGTTGCGCGTGGGCGGTGCGCAGGGCCTGTTCGACCGCCGCCGGTGTCGCGCCGCGGGCGAAGACGAAGCCGAGGTAGCGGTCGCCCTCGGGCAGCGCCCACACCCGCCGCCCCGGCGGGATGCTGAGCTCGACGCCGACGACGCCGGGGACCGCCCGGGCGGCGTCGACGCCGCCGACGCCGTCGAGCACCCCGCTGCGCGGGATGGGCAGCATCATCACCCCGGACGCGGCGACCTCCCGGCACAGGCCGTCAAGCGGCCGGCCGAGCGCCGCGTGCAAGACGACCTCCTCGAGGCTGATGCCGGCACCGAAGCGCAGCGTGCGCGCGCACAGCCCGCCGATCGTGCGGGCGGCGAGCTCGAGTACCACGACGCGGTCGCCGTCGACGCGCAGCTCGGCGTGGACCGGCCCCTCGACCAGCCCGAGCGCCGCGGCGGCCGCGGCGGCGGCGCGCTCGACGGTCGCGAGCGTGGCCGGCGGCAGCCGCGACGGGGTGACGTAGATCGTCTCCTCGAAGTAGGGGCCGTCGAGGGGGTCGGGCTTGTCGAACACCGCGAGCACCGTCAACTCGCCGCCGCGCAGCAGCGCCTCGACGGCGACCTCGCCGCCGGGGACGAAGGACTCGACCAGGATCGGCCCGAAGGGGTCGGCGTTGGCGACCGCGAGGATCCCGCGGATCCGCGCGGTGGCGACCAGCGCCGCGGTGGCGTCGTCGGCGCGGATCACCCCGCGGCTGCCCGACAGCGACACCGGCTTGACGACGCACGGGAAGCCGACCTGCGCGGCGAGTGCCTCGACGTCGTCGGCGGCGCGCGCGAGCCGCCAGCGCGGCTGGGCCCTGCCGGCGGCGGTGAGCGCGCGCCGCTGCGCCGCCTTGTCGCGGGTCGCGGCCACCGCCGCGGGCGGGTTGTGCGCCAAGCCGAGCCGCCGCGCCGCGACCGCCGCGGCGACGACCCCGCGGTCGTCGGCGGCGACGACGGCGTCGACGGGGCGGTCAGCGGCGAACGCGGCGATCGTCGCCGCGGCGGCGTCGGGGTCGTCGAGGTCGACGGTCAACGCTCTCCCCTCCGCCGGCACCGCCAGGAGGTGGTCGGAGACGACGACGACCTCGGCCGACAGCGACGACGCCGCCACGAGGAAGTCGGCGGCCTTGTACGTCCCCGACGCCAGGACCAGGAGCACGCGCACCACGTCCCTATCATGGGCATCGCGCTGGCCGCGCGGCATCGCCCTCCGGGTGCGTGCGCCGTTCGCGCTCCCGCCGGACCGGTCCCGCGCGACAGACCGGTCCCCCCGCCGCCCGACACCGAAAGCTCCGCTCCCGATGACGACCGAGCACCAGGTGCTGACCGTGACCGACGGGGCGCGGGACAAGGCGCTGCGCATCCGCGCCCGCGATCCCGACGCGCAACGGCTCGCGCTGTGGCTGCGCGTGACCGGCGTCACGGCGGGGCGCTACGACGTCGTCATGACGCTGGACCACCTCGACCGGGTGACCGCCGACGACGTCGTGCAGCACACCGGCGACCTGCCGGTGGTCGTGCCCACCGACAGCGTCGACGCGCTGCGCGGCGCGCGCCTGTACCTCGACGGCGACCTGGAGTCCGGCGGGATCGCGCTGGACAACCCGAACACGCCGCCGCTGCCGGCGCCGCCCCCGCCGCTGGGCGGCGACCTGAGCGGGACCACCGCGCAGCGCCTCCTCCGGGTACTGGCCGAACAGATCAACCCCGCCATCGCGTCCCACGGGGGCGCGGCCGAGCTGGTCGCGGTCGAGGGGACGACCGCCTACCTGCGGCTGAGCGGCGGCTGCCAGGGCTGCGGCATGGCGTCGGTGACCTTGAACCAGGGCATCGTGGCGGCGCTGCGCGAGGCGGTACCGGAGATCTCCGACGTCGTCGACGTCACCGACCACGCCAGCGGCACCAACCCCTACATGACCGCCGCGAAGAAGTAGCGGCAGCCCGCTGGAAAGGCCCGCCATGGACGTCCTGCGCACGCCCGACGAGCGCTTCGCCGACTTGCCGGACTGGCCCTACGCCCCCCACTACGTCGACGTCGACGACGGCAGCGGACAGGCGCTGCGCATGGCGGCGGTCGACGAGGGACCCCGCAACGCCGACCCCGTGCTGCTGCTGCACGGCGAGCCGAGCTGGTCGTACCTGTACCGCTTCATGATCCCGGTTCTCGTCGACGCCGGCTGCCGCGTCGTCGCTCCTGACCTCGTCGGCTTCGGCCGCTCGGACAAGCCCGCCGACGTCGCCGACCACAGCTACGCCCGCCACGTCGCCTGGACCGCGGCGCTGCTCGACGGCCTGGACCTGCACCGGATCACCCTCGTCGGGCAGGACTGGGGCGGGTTGATCGGGCTGCGGCTGGTCGCCGAGCACCCGCAGCGCTTCGCGCGCGTCGTGGCGGCGAACACCGGCCTGCCGACCGGCGACCAGCAGCTGCCGCCCGAGTGGCACGCCTTTCGCCAGTGGGTCGCCGACGCCGAGACGCTGCCGATCGGCAAGCTGATCAACGCCGGAACGACGACGGACCTGTCGCCCGAGGTGCGCGCCGCCTACGAGGCCCCGTTCCCCGACGAGCGCTACAAGGCCGGTCCCCGCGCCTTTCCCAACCTCGTGCCGCGGACCCCGGACGACCCCGCTGCCGACGCGAACCGCCGCGCGTGGACGACGCTGACCCGTCTGCAGCTGCCGTTCTTGACCGCGTTCAGCGACGGCGACCCGATCACCCGCGGCGCCGAACGCCCGCTGCAGGAGCACATGCCCGGAGCGCGCGGGCGCCGCCACGCGACCATCCGCGACGCCGGACACTTCCTCCAAGAGGACCGCGGCGCCGAGCTCGCCCGCGTCGTCGCCGACTTCGTCGCCGAAACGTAACCCCGGCGGACGTTCGCGCGCGTGGCGCCCGCGGGCGCTGGGCATGGTGGCAAGCAGCCCCCCAACCGTGTTGTCAAGGAGTGCCGGCGTGAGCGACGACCTCGACCTGCTTGCGGTCAACACCATCCGCACGCTGGCGATCGACGCCGTCGAGCAGGCGAACTCGGGACATCCCGGCACCCCGATGGCGCTGGCGCCGCTGGGCTACGCGCTGTTCACCCGCCACCTCGCACACGACCCGGCCGAGCCCGAGTGGTCGGACCGCGATCGGTTCGTGCTCAGCGCCGGCCACGCCTCGATGCTGCTGTACGCGCTCCTGCACCTGACCGGCTACGACCTGCCGCTCGAAGAGATCCGCCGGTTCCGCCAGCTGCACAGCGCCACGCCCGGACACCCCGAGCACTTCGAGACGCCGGGGGTGGACATGACCACCGGCCCGCTGGGCCAGGGCGTCGGGTCGGCGGTCGGCATGGCGCTGGCGGAGCGGCTGCTCGCCGCTCGCTTCAACCGCCCCGGCCACGAGATCGTCAATCACCGCACCTGGGTGATCGCGAGCGACGGCGACGTCATGGAGGGCGTCGCGTCAGAAGCCGCCAGCCTCGCCGGCCACCTCGGCTTGGACAAGCTCGTCGTCGTCTACGACGACAACCGCATCACCTTGTCGGGCCCGGCGAACGACAGCCTGTCCGAGGACGTCGTCGCGCGCTTCGCCGCGTACGGCTGGCGCACCCTCGACGTCGAGGACGTCAACGACCTCGCCGAGCTCGACACCGTGCTGAAGCAGGCGGCGTCGCCGGACGGGCGTCCGACGCTGATCCGCTATCCGTCCACGATCGGCTTCGGGTCGCCGAACAAGGCGGACAGCTACAAGGCGCACGGTTCGCCGCTGGGCGCCGACGAGGTCGCCGCGACCAAGCGCAACCTCGGCTGGTCCTACGACGAGCCGTTCACCGTGCCGGAGGAGGTCCGCCGGTTGACCGACCAGCGCGAGCGCGGTGGGCAGGCGCACGACGAATGGCGCCGACGCTTCGAGCGCTACCGCGGCGAGCATCCCGACCTCGCCGCCGAGTACGAGCGCCTGATGGCGGGCCGGCTGCCCGACGGTTGGGACACCGACCTGCCCACCTTCGACAGCGGTGACGCCCTCGCGACGCGCAAGGCGTCCGGCGCGGCGCTCAACGCCATCGCCCCGCACATGCCGGAGCTGTTCGGCGGCTCGGCCGACCTGTCGACGTCGAACAACACCGACATCGACGACGGCGGCCTGGTCACCCGCGAGCGCTTCGACGCGCGCAACCTCAACTACGGCGTCCGCGAACACGCGATGGCCGCGGCGATGAACGGCTTGGCGCTGCACGGCGGCGTGCGGCCCTTCGCGGGGACGTTTCTGACCTTCACCGACTACCTGCGCCCGTCGCTGCGGCTCGCCTGCCTCATGGGGCTGCCCGTCATCTACGTGATGACCCACGACTCGATCGGGCTGGGCGAGGACGGCCCCACCCACCAGCCGATCGAGCACCTCGCCGCCCTGCGCGCCATCCCGGGTCTGCATGTGCTGCGCCCCGCCGACGCGCGCGAGACCGTCGGGGCATGGCGCCACGCGGTGTCGCGCACCGACGGGCCGACGCTGCTCGCGCTGTCGCGCCAGGACCTTCCGGTGCTCGAGCGCACGTCCGCCGACGCCGTCGAGCGCGGGGCGTACGTCGTCGCGGGCGGCGACCGCGACGCCGACGTCGTGCTCGTGGCGACCGGCTCGGAGGTCGCGCTGGCCGTCGCCGCCGCCGAGGAGCTGGCCGGCCGCGACGTCGCGGCGACGGTCGTGTCCATGCCCTCGTGGGAGCTGTTCGCCGACCAGGACGACGACTACCAGGAGGCGATCCTGCCCGCCGACGTGCCGGTCCTTTCGGTCGAGGCGGCAACCAGCTTCGGCTGGTCGCGCTGGGCCGACGACTCCGTCGCGATCGACGGCTTCGGCGCGTCGGCGCCGGCGGCGGACCTGTTTGAACTGTTCGGCTTCACCCCTGAGGCGGTAGCCGAGGCCGCCCTCGACCTTGTTGAGGACTGACGACGATGACCAACGCCCTCCAGCAGCTCCAGCAGCTCGGCCAGTCGATCTGGCTCGACTCGATCCAGCGGTCCTACCTCGCGCCAGGGGGCTACCTGCCGTCGCTGCTCCACGCCGGCGAGGTCGACGGGCTGACGTCGAACCCGTCGATCTTCGAGAAGGCCATCGGCGACGACGAGGCCTACGACGAGCAGCTCGCGGAGCTGAAAGGCAGCGACCCGCGCACCGCGCTGTGGTCGCTGATGAAGCGTGACATCGTCGACGCCTGCGACCTGTTCCTGCCGTTGTACCGCGAGTCGTCGGCGACGAAGGGCTACGTGTCGATCGAGCTGGACCCCGCGAGCGCCTTCGACACCGAGGAAAGCGTCGCGGAGGGGCTCGCGCTGTTCGCTGAGCTGGACCGGCCCAACCTCATGGTGAAGGTGCCAGGCACGGAGCCAGGGCTCGGCGCGATCCCCCGGTTGCTCGCCGAGGGCGTCAACGTCAACGTCACGCTGCTGTTCTCGGTCGCCCGCTACGAGACCGTCGCGCAGGCCTACCTCGAGGGGCTGCGCCGGCGCGCCGACGCGGGGGGCGACCTCGCGACGCTGTCCAGCGTCGCGTCGTTCTTCGTCAGCCGTGTCGACAGCAAGGTCGACGCGGTGCTCGGCGACGACTCGCCGCGGCTGGCGACCGCCGCGATCGCGAACGCCCGCGCCGCCTATGAGTCGTTCGAGCGAATCTTCCGCGGACCCGACTTCGCCGAGCTGGCAGCCGCCGGCGCGCACGTGCAGCGCCCGCTGTGGGCGTCGACGTCGGTGAAGAACCCGGCGTACCGCGACGTGCTCTACGTCGAGGAGCTGGCCGGTCCCGACACGGTCAACACCATGCCCGAGAAGACGCTGGACGCGGCGCGCGACCACGCCGTCATCGAGGACCGCCTGTCGGGCAGCGGCGGCGAGGCGAAGCAGCAGCTCCAGCGCCTCGCCGAGCAGGGCGTCGACCTGAACCAGATCACCAAGGAGCTGGAGACCGAGGGCGTCGAAAAGTTCGTCGAGGCGTTCGAGGCCGCCGTCGCCAACGTCGCCGAGCACGTCGGCTGACCGCGCGACGGCGGCGCAGCCGCCGCGGGGGGCGCTACCAGCGGTCGCGGTGCACGACGTCGCCGAGCGGCCGCCGGCCGCGCGCCAGCGACGCCGACGGCCGCTGCTCGGCTGACGGATGGCCCAGGGTCGCAAGGCCCACGACGGCGACCTCGCGCGGGATCGCGAGCAGGCGGCGCAGGCCGGCCCGGTCCGCGACGTCGAGGAACCCCGCGGCGAGCCCCTCATCGACCGCGGCGAGCGACAGCAGCATGACCGCCGCCCCGGCGTCGACCCACCAGAACGGCACCTCCCACCCCGCCGGCCCCGCCGAGGCGATCTTGTCAGGCGCGGCGTAGCGCATCCGGTAGTCCTGGGGGCTCACGCACACGACGACGTGGACCGGCGCTCGCGACAGCCACGGGTCGAATCCGCGGGCGACGTAGGCGTCCTCGTTGCACAGCGCCGCGACCCCGGCGCGGGTCCTGGCCGCGGTGACGACGACGAACGACACCGACTGCGTCCAACCCGCACTGGGCCCGCGCCGCGCCACGTCGAGGACCCGGTCCACCGCCGCGGCGTCCACCGGGTCGGGACGGTACGAGCGGACCCTCCGCCGCCGCCGGACGACGTCGCCGAACTCCACGGCCGCGAAGCCGGCGTCAGGCGACGGGGACGACCGGGCCGCTGCCGGGCGGCGTCGCGCCGGTCAGCCGGCCGGCGCGACGGCCCGCCGCGACCGACGCCGTCTCGAGCACGGTCGTCTCCTCCCCCGCCGGGACGGCGACCGCAGCGGCGACGCCGCACCACGCCAGCGCCGCGGTGCCGGTCTGCACGCCCTTGCCGCCGCGCCCTTGACCGGGTACTCCGACAGCGGCGTGCGCCGCGCCGCGCCGTCGTCGCTCAGGGTCAGCACCTCGCGGTCGTCGTCGTCGCCGGGCACGACGGTGGCCGCGACGACGCGCGCCGGCCGGCACCTGCAGCCCCGCCACGCCGACGGCGGCACGGCCCATCGGCCGCACGTCGCCCGCCGCGAAGCGGACCACCGCGCCGCCGTCGTGCGCGACGAGCAGGTGATCGTCGTCGCCGCACACGGCCACGGCGACGACCGCGTCGTCGTCGCGGACGCCGGCCGCGACCATCGCACGTGCGTCCCTCGTACTCGCTGCGCGCGGTGCGCTTCACCAGCCCCGACGCCGACACGGTGACGACCGTGTCGGTGTCGCCTCCCAAGACCACCGCGCCCGCGAGCGGCGCACCTGGGGCGTCGCCGAGCAGCTGCGCGACGGTCGTCCCCGCTGGCGCGCCGTGGTGACCGGAAGGTCGCCGACGCCGATGCGGTAGCCGCCGCCGTCGGCGTCGACGAGCAGCAGCGTGTCATCTGTGGTCGCGGCGAGCACGGCGACGACCGGGTCGCGCGGACTGCCCGGCACGGCGGCACCCGCCGGTGCGCGACGCTGCGCAGCCAGCCGCCGGCGGTCACCGTCACGGTGACCGGCTGTGCCTCGAGCACCGCGCCGCCCGCCCCGTCGGCAACGCCGTCCGGCGCGGGTGCCGCCGTGAGCCGGCTGCGGCGTGGGTCGGCGTGGCGCGCTTTCAGCTCCCGCAGCTCCTCGGCGAGCACCGCGTCCAGGCGGGCCGGGTCGGCGAGGATCGCCTCGAGCTCGGCGAGCAGGGTGAGCAGCTCGCGGTGCTCGGCGGCGATCTTCTCGCGCTCCAGCGCGGCGAGGCGTCGCAGCTGCAGATCGAGGATCGCGGTCGCCTGGACCTCGCTCAGCGCGTAGCGGGCGACGAGCTCGCTGCGGGCGGCGTCGACGGTGTCGGCCGCGCGGATCAGCGCGATGACCTCGTCGAGGACGTCGAGGGCGACGAGCAGCCCCTCGACGACGTGGGCGCGCGCCGCCGCCTTGTCGCGGCGATGGGTCGTGCGCCGGGTCAGCACGCTGCGCTGGTGTGCGACGTAGGCGTCGAGCACCTCGCGCACACTGAGGGTGCGCGGTTGGCCGCCGTCGAGCGCGACGACGTTGACGTTGAAGTTGCTGCGCAGGTCGGTCAGCGCGTAGAGCCGGTCGAGGACGCGCGCCGGATCCTCCCCGCGCTTGAGCTCGATGACGATGCGCATGCCGTCGCGCGACGACTCGTCGCGCAGGTCGCGGATCGCCTCGACCTTGCGGTCCTTGACGAGGTCGGCGATGCGTTCGAGCAGCGTCGCCTTGTTCACCTGGTAGGGGATCTCGGTGACGACGATGCGCGGCAGCCCGCCGGCGCGCGTCTCGGTGGTGGCGACGGCCTCCATCGTCACCGCCCCGCGCCCGGTGAGGTACGCGTCGCGGATGCCGGCGCTGTCGACGATCCTCGCCCCGGTCGGGAAGTCGGGCGCCGGCATGAAGCGCATGAGGTCGTCGACGGTCGCTCGGGGCGAGCGCAGCAGGTGGAGGCAGGCGTCGACGACCTCGCCGAGGTTGTGCGGCGGGATGTTCGTCGCCATGCCGACGGCGATGCCGCTCGCGCCGTTGACGAGCAGGTTCGGCAGGCGTGCCGGCAGGACGACCGGCTCCGTCTCGTAGCCGTCGTAGTTGGCGACGAAGTCGACGGTGTCCTCGTCGATGCCGTCGAGCAGCGCCATCGCCGCCGCCGACAGCCGCGCCTCGGTGTAGCGCATCGCCGCCGGCGGGTCGCCGTCGACCGAGCCGAAGTTGCCGTGCCCGTCGACCAGCGGCACCCGGGTGGAGAAGTCCTGCGCCATGCGCACGAGCGCGTCGTAGATCGAGGTGTCGCCGTGCGGGTGGTACTTCTTCATCACGTCGCCGACCGCGGACGCGCACTTGCGGTACGGCCGGTCGGGGCGCAGGCCGGCCTCGCGCATCGCGTAGAGGATCCGGCGCTGGACGGGCTTGAGCCCGTCGCGGACATCCGGCAGCGCCCGGCCGACGATGACCGACATCGAGTAGTCGAGAAACGACTGCTCCATGCGCTCGGCGATGTCGACGTCGACGATGCGGTCGTCCCCGCCGAGCAAGCGCTGCTGGGTCATGCCCGCGATTGTGCCAGCGGGGCGGCGCTCCGCCCCGTTGGCATCCCCACCGTCAGGTCAGCGAGGCGTCGAGCGTGATCTCGACGTTGCCGGCGATGGCCTGCGACAGCGGGCAGCCGTCCTTGGCGGCCGCAGCCGCCTGCTGGAAGGCGTCGGCGTCGATGCCGGGCACCGTGCCGCGCACCGTGAGCGCGACCTTGCTGACGTGCGGACCGCCGTCGAGCGAGAACGTCGCCACCGCCGACGTCTCGAGCCGCTCGGGCGCGTTGCCGGCGTCGGTCAGCGCCTTGGACAGCGCCATCGAGAAACACGAGGCGTGCGCCGCCGCGAGCAGCTCCTCGGGACTCGTCGTTCCCTGCGGGTCCTCGGCGCGACGGGGAAACGACACCGTCAGCGGCTCAGCGGCGTGCGACGAGTCCAACGACGTCTGCCCGGACCCGCTCGTCAGGTCGCCCTGCCAGATCGTCGTCGCCTTGCGGTCGGCAGCCATACATCTGCTCCTTGTCGGTCGGGGTGGTGGCGAGCCTACCCACCGCCGGGGCGTCAACCGCCGGCCGGGATGTCCACAGGCCGCCACCGTCGCGCCCCGGTGCGCCGGCCGCTCCCGGTGACCATGCCCGCAGCGACGAACGGAGGCTGCCGTGGCGCACTGGGACGAACGCTTCGACCTGTTCCGCACGCTCGCCGCAGACGACCTGGAGGACGGCGACGACGTGTTCGCGACGGTCGTCGGCTTCAACGGCGACCACGGGGTGGTGCTGGTCGGCGTGCGCGACTTCTTGCAGGGCACCCACATCGCGGCCCTGACCGAGGCGCTGTCGCTGCCGTGGGGGTTGGGCTGCAGCCGGTTTTGCGTGGCGCTGGCCGGGCGGGCGTGGTCGCTGGACGACCCGATCCCGCCGGTGGCCGGCGACGCCGACCTGCGTCAGCGGGTGGTGGCGGTCGAGGAGGTCGCCGGCGGCGACGGGCACCCACGCCGGGCGAGCCACCTGCTGCCGTTCACCCGCCACGCCGGCGGCGTCACCTGGCACGACCGCGTCACGATGTCCGCGTCGCAGGGCCCGGTCGGCGACATGCTGGCGATCCTGGCGTCGCGCCCGCCCGGGCGACCGGTGACCGACGGCGACGTGCTGGAGTGCATCGCGTCGCTGGACCGCAAGGGTCACGCGGTCAACGTCTTCGTGCGCCAACCCTGACCCGCGAACTTCCGGTCAGGCGTCGATCTCGGCGTAGCGGGCGTTGGCCTCGATCCACTCCCGGCGGTCGGCGGCGGACTCGCCCATCAACAGGCTGAACACCGCGTCGGCGCGCTCGGCGTGGTCGACGGTGACGCGCAGCAGGGTGCGGCGCACCGGGTCCATCGTCGTCGACCACAGCTGCTCGGGGTCCATCTCGCCCAGCCCCTTGAAGCGGCCGATGTCGACCGTGCCGGCGCCCTTGAACTCCTCGCGCAGCAGCCGGTCGCGCTCGCGGTCGTCCATCGCGTAGCGCGTCGTCGTGCCGCGGCGCAGCTGGTACAGCGGCGGCTGCGCGATGAACACGTGGCCGCCGTCGACCAGCTTGGGCATGAGCCGGTAGAAGAACGTCAGCAGCAGGGTGGTGATGTGCTGGCCGTCGACGTCGGCGTCGGCGGTGAGCACGACCTTGTGGTATCGCAGGCGGGCGTAGTCGAAGTCGTCGCCGATGCCGGTGCCGATCGCCTTGATGACGTTTTGGATCTCGGCGTTGGCGAGCACCTTGCGCAGCTGGGATTTCTCGACGTTGAGGACCTTGCCGCGCAGCGGCAGGATCGCCTGGGTGTGGCGGTCGCGGGCCATCTTCGACGACCCGCCGGCGGAGTCGCCCTCGACGAGGAACAGCTCGGACTCCTCGGCGTTGCGGCTCGAGCAGTCGGCGAGCTTGCCGGGCAGACCGGCGGAGGCGCTGTCCAGGATGCCCTTGCGGCGGGTGAGGTCGCGGGCGTGGCGCGCCGCCTCGTGGGCCTTGGCCGAGACCTGCGCCTTCTTCACGACCTTGCGGCCCAACGCGGGGTTGCGGTCGAGCCACTCGGACAGCGCCTCGTTGACGCAACGCTCGACGAAGCCGCGCATCACCGCGCTGCCGAGCTTGCCCTTGGTCTGCCCCTCGAACTGCGGGTCGGGCATCTTGACGCTGACGACGGCGACGAGGCCCTCGCGCACCGCGTCGCCGGTCAGGCGCGGGTCGCTCTTGCGAAACGCCTTGTTGGTCTCCCCAGCGGTTCAGCGTGCCGGTGACGGCCTTGCGGAAGCCTTCCTCGTGCGCCCTGCCGTCGCCGGTGCGGATCGTGTTGACGTAGCTGCGGACCCGCTCGTCGAAGCCGATCGCCTGCCAGTTCAGCGCGATGTCGCACGCCAGCGGCTTGCCCCCGACAGTGTCGCTGCGCGCGATGAGGATCGGCTTGGACAGCACCGGCTCGTCGTCGTCGAGCAGCGCCGCGACGAAGTCCGCGAGCCCGCGGCGGTACTCGAAGGTCTCCTTGCGCCGCGTCCGCTCGTCGGCGAGGTCGATGCGCAGGCCGGGGTTGAGCAGGCAGGTCTCCCGCAGCCGCGTGGCGATCGTGTCGGCGTCGAGCTCGGTGGTGTCGAACACCTGCGCGTCGGGCCAGAACCGCACGACCGTGCCGCTGCGCTTGGCCCGCCCGACGACGGTCAGGGCCTGGGTGCGCTTGCCCCGGGAGAAGGCGATGGCGTGGCGCTTGCCGTCGCGCACCACCTCGACCTCGGTCTTGGCCGACAGCGCGTTGACGACCGACACGCCGACGCCGTGCAGGCCGCCGGACACGGCGTAGGCCTGCTGGTCGAACTTGCCGCCGGCGTGCAGCTTGGTCAGCACCACCTCGACGGCGGGCTTGCGCTCCTTCGGGTGGCGCTCGACCGGGATGCCGCGACCGTCGTCGCAGACCTCGACGCCGCCGTCGGCGCGGATGGTGACCGCGATGCGTCGTGCGTGGCCGGCGAGATGCTCGTCGACGGCGTTGTCGACGACCTCCCAGACCAGGTGGTGCAGCCCCCCGGCGTCCGTCGAGCCGATGTACATGCCCGGTCGTTTGCGCACCGCCTCGAGGCCCTCGAGGACGCTGATCGACCGTGCGGTGTAGCCCATGGCCGCCATTGTGCCGACCGGCACCCCGCAACCCCGCAGGACGCACCGGCGGCGGTGGGTGGATCAGCGCAGCAACAGCACGACGATGAGCGCGAACACCGCCAGGCCAGCGAGCAGGGTGAGGATGCGGAACGGCGCCCCGACCGCCGGCGGCCGCGACTCCTCGCCGCGTTCGGCGAACGCTTTGAACATCCCCGTGTCGGCGCCCTCGTCGCCCGGTTCGGGCGCGGTTCCTTGGCTGTGGTCCATCGCCACGGACCCTACCGCGTCAGCCAGTAGCCCATCGCGATGGCGCCCGCGGCCATCACCACACCGACCAACAGCCCCTGCACGAAGTCCGACATCACTCCTCCTGTCCGCCGTCGGCCGGCTCATCGTCGCCGAGGAAGCGCGCCAACGTCGAGCGCGCCGCGACGAGGTTGCCCTCCGGAACCCACTCCCCCGCCTGGTGCGCCTGCGACGTCACGCCGGGACCGTAGTTCAGTGCCGGCACGCCCGCCGCCGACAGCCGCGCGACGTCGGTCCAGGCCTGCTTGGGGGCGACCTCGGTTCCGGCGGTGGCGAGGAAGGTCGCCACGAGCGGCGCGTTCCGGTGGGGGCGCGCCGAGGGGGCGCGGTCGACGACCGTCACAGCACCGCGGTCCCCGACGAGGTCGCGCAGGCGCGCCTCCGCCGTCGCGGGGTCCTTGTCCGGCGCGAAGCGGTAGTTCAGGTTGACGGTGAACGCGTCGGGGACGACGTTGCGGGCGTTGGCGGTCCACGCCTGGGTTGCGGTGACCACCTCGCGGTAGACCAGCCCGTCGACGGTGACGTCGTCGGGCGCGCGGTCGTGCAGCTCGGTGAGCAGCCCACCCGCGGCGGTCAGCGCGTTGGTGCCCTGCCACGGGCGCGCCGCGTGGGCGGCGCGGCCGGCGAAGGCGACCTGCGCGTGCAACGCGCCGAGACAGCCCAGGTGCACCGCCAGGTCGGTCGGCTCGAGCACGACGGCGAGCGCGGCGTCGCGCAGGTCGGGCATCGCGTCGAGCACGGGGCCGAGCTCGTTGCCGTCGTGCGGCCCCTCCTCGCCGGCGTAGGCGACGAGCACGATGTCGTAGGGGCCGGCGCGCAGGCGGGCGTCCTCGAAGCAGTCCATCGCGACGGCGAGACCGCTTTTCATGTCGCTCGCCCCACGACCCACGATGCGGTCGCCGTCGCGGCGCGGCGTCCGGTCCGCGTCGCTCGGCGGCACGACGTCGGTGTGGCCGGCGAGCAGCACGACGGGCCGGCCGTCGCCGGCGCCGCCGACGACGACCGACGCGCCGCTGCGCCGGAGCCGCTCCCCCGCCGCGGTGTAGCGCGCGGCGAGCCAGTCAGCGATCGGACCCTCCTGGCCGGTGACGCACGGCAGAGCGAGCAGCTCGAGCAGCAGGTCGCCGAGCGCGGTCACAGCGCCGCCCGCAGGACCGCGAGGAACCGTTCGACGTCGGCGGCGGTGTTGTAGACGTGCGGGGAGACGCGCACCGCGTCGCCGCGCAGGCTCACGACGACGTTGGCGTCGGCGAGCCGGCTGGCCAGGTCGGGCGGCGGGCCGCCGGGCAGGCGCAGCCCGACGATGTGCGGCGCGCGCAGGGCGGCCGGAGCCACCACGGCGCCGGCTGCGGTCGCGCCGGCGGCGACGGCGTCGCACAGCGGCGCGATCGTTGCGGCGACCGCGGCGACGCCCCAGTCGAGCAGGCGCCGCAGCGCGGCGAGCGCCATCGGCAGGAGCACGAAGTTCGACGCCTCGCCGACGTCGTAGCGCCGCGCGCCGGGGCGCAGCGCGTCGGTGTACTCGACGAGCCGTGCGAAGTCCTCGCTGCCGGCACGCCCGGCCCAGTGAAACTCCAGCGGCCGCCCATCGCGCCGGTGCGGGGCCACCCAGCAAAAGCCGAGGCTGTACGGGCCGAGCAGCCACTTGTAGCCGGCGGCGACGAGGAAGTCCGGCTGGACCGTGCGGACGTCGAACGGCAGCGCACCCAGGCTCTGCGTCGCGTCGACGACGAGCGCCGCGCCGCGCGCGCGGGCGGCGTGCCCGACACGCCCGAGGTCGAGCAGCCCACCGTCGGTCCAGTGGCAGTTCGGCACGGCGACGACCGCGGTCGCGTCGTCGATCGCGGCGAGCACCGCCGCCGTCCAGTCGCCGTCGGCGGGGCGGGCGACCGACACGAGCCGCCCACCGCCGCGGGCGACGGCGTCGCGCCACGGGTAGACGTTGGACGGGTACTGCTCCGCCAGAACGACCACCGTCCGGCCGGGCGGGATCGGCAGGTTCGCGGCGGCCAGGCTCAGCCCGTAGCTGGCCGACGGCACGACCGCCACGCCGTCCGCGTCGCCGCCGACGAGGCGCGCGACGAGGTCGCGGGCCACCTCGAGGTCGTCGAAGAAGTCTGCCGGCTTGAGGGTCCACGGCGCCGCTTTCCGCCGGACGGCGGCGACGCCGGCCTCCGTCACGCCGCGCAGCTGCGGCGCCATGAACGCGCAGTTGAGGTACGCGAGGTCGTCGGGCAGCTCGAACAGGTCCCGCTGGCATGGCAGCGCGACGACGGTCGAGGCGGCATCGGCGGCGGTGCTCACCGGCGTCGTGCTCGCGCAGCGCGTCGTTGAGCGAGACTTTCCTGTCGGTGCTCGCGGAGCGCTGTCCGATGATCAACGCACACGGGACGCCGAAGGTGCCGGCCGGGAACTGCTTGGGCCGCGATCCGGGGGATGACGACGGCCCGCGGCGGGATCGCGCCCTTGGAGGACACCGGCTCGGCGCCGGTCACGTCGATGACCGTCGTGGAGGCCGTCAGCACGGTCAGCGCTCCGAGGACGGCGCCCTCGCCGACGACGACGCCCTCGACGACGATGCAGCGCGACCCGACGAAGACGTCATCCTCGATGATGACCGGCCGCGCGCCGGGCGGCTCGAGCACGCCGCCGATCCCGACGCCGCCGGCGAGGTGGACGTTGCGCCCGATCTGGGCTCCCGAGCCGACCGTCGCCCAGGTGTCGACCATCGTGCCGGCGCCGACGCGCGCGCCGATGTTGACGTAGCACGGCATCAGCACGGCGCCCGCCTCGACGAACGCGCCGGCACGCACCACCGCGGGAGGGACGACGCGCACGCCGGCGGCGGCGAACCCCTTCTTCAGCGGCACCTTGTCGTGGTACTCGTACGGGCCGACCTCGACGGTGACCATCCGCCGCTGGCGAAACGACAGCAGGATCGCCTGCTTGAGCCAGGCGTGGACGACCCACGCCCCGTCGACCTTCTCGGCGACGCGGACCTCGCCGCGGTCGAGCAGATCGAGCGCCTGGGCGACCGCCTCCCGGGCGGCCGCGCCGTCGGGGTCACCGCCGGCGAACGCCTCGGTGATCGTTGCCTGCAGCGCGGCGGTGTCGGTCACGCTGCTCCTCCTCGGGCACCGGCGGCGTCGGACGCGCCGGCGAGCCGGCGTTCCCCGAACGGTGTCGCGAAGCGGCCCGAAGGTCAAGCCGGCGGGGCGGCCGCCCAGCGGGCGACCGCGAGGAACACCACGCTCGCCACGCCGAGCGCGACACTGCTGGCGATCGGCGCGGCGAAGAACAGGACCAGCGCGACGACCGCGGCGGTGCCGACGCCGGCGACGACCAGCCCGCGACGCAGCCGGACGGCGCCGGAGGCGGGAAGCTTCGTCTTCACCCGCGTACCGACGGCCAGCTGGACAGCGAGGAACGGGAAGAGGCCGAACAGGATCAGCGCGTAGGTCCACCGCGGCACGTCCGCCCACTCGCAGACCACCCCGCGCTTCGTCGGCTCGCCGGTCTTCGCGCACACGGGCGGCAACGCCCGGGCGAGCAACTGGTTGATCGGAACGGTCACGTCGTCGCCCACGCCGGGTCCTGTCGCCGCCGCCTACCGGTATCGGACGGGTATCGACCGCGGGGCGGATTCGCTTGAACGACCGCTCGGCCCGACGGTGGCCGGCGAGTCCGGCTCGCGAGCAGCTCAGCGGCTGGCGCCGTCCGCCGCGTGCCAGGCGGCGAGTACGTCACGTTCCCGCTGCGGGTCCAGCCCGGGCGCGTCGGCGCGGAGCGGCTGGCCGGCGTCCCAGCGCAGCGTGGCGCGCGCGGTGTCCTCCACCGACCGGTAGGTCAGGCCGGCGGCACGGGCGCTGCTCGCGTCGACGCTAGTCATGCCACGGCGGTCGTCGGGCAGCCACAGCGGCAGGTCGGTCCACGGGACGACGCCCTGGCCGGCGAGGAACGCCGCGTCGACCCAGGTCAGCGTCGCGTCGGCGTCGGCGACCGCCGCGCACGTCGCGAGCAGCTGCCCGAGCGTCAGCCGCCCTGCCGGACCGACCCCGTTGTACGTGCCGGTCGCGCCGGCGGCGGCCATCCGCACGACCCAGTCGCCCAGGTCGCGGGCGTCGATGAACTGCACCGGCGCCCCGGGATCGCCCGGCGCGAGCACCTCACCGCCGCGCGCCAGCCGTCGCGGCCAGTACGAGAAGCGCCCCGTCGGGTCGTGCGGTCCGGCGACGAGGCCGGGGCGGACGACGAGTGCCCGGTCGCCGAGGCGAGCGGTCACGGCCCGCTCGCAGCCGGCCTTGAGCCCCCCGTAGGTGTCACCGGTCACCGCCTCGGTGCCCTCTGGCACGGCGGCCAGCGGGCTCTCCTCGGACAGCGTCGCAGCGGACGGGTCGGCGTAGACCGACACCGACGACACGAACGTGTAGTGCCCCGTTGCGGCGGCGATCGCGTCGAGGGTGCGGTCGACGACCCGCGGGACGTAGCCGCTGGTGTCGACCACGGCGTCCCAGCGCCGGCCGTGCAGCGCCGACAGGTCGCCGTCGCGGTCGCCGGTCAGCCGCTCGACGTCGGCGAACAGCTCCGGGTTGGTGCGCCCGCGGGTGAACAGGGTGACGTCCATGCCGGCGGCGCGGGCGGCGAGCACGACGTGGCGCCCCACGAACGCCGTGCCGCCGAGAACCAGCAGGCGCAAGGCGTCAGTGCCCCGGCAGCGCGCCGACGGCGATCGCGTCGCGCCACACCGCGACCGCCTCGGCGCAGCCGTCGACGCTCGGCACGAGCGCCAGGCGCAGCCAGTCCCGTCCGGCGGGCCCGAACGCGCGCCCCGGCGAGGCGATGATCCGGGTCTTCAGCAGCGCCTCGGCGTAGGCGGCGTCGTCGCCCCCCGGCGCGGCGAACCACAGGTAGAACGTCGCGGCGCTGCCGCTGACGTGGATGCCGGCGTCGGCGAAGAACTCGAGCAGCACCGCCCGCTTGGCGTTGAACACGGCGCGGCGCTGCGCGGCGTGCTCGTCGTCGGACCAGGCGGCGATCGCGGCGCGCTGCAGCACCTCGGGGCTCGCGGTGCCGACGTTGGGGCGCAGCAAGCGCTGCGCCGCGATGAGCTCCGCGTCACCGACGAGCGCGCCGCAGCGGTAGCCCGTCATGCCGGAGCGCTTCGACAGCGACAGGGCGACGACGACGCCGCGCAGGTTGCCGTCGCACGCCTGCAGCAGCGACGGGGGCGCGGGCGCGTCGTCGGGATAGATGTCGGCGTAGCACTCGTCGCTGGCCAGGACCAGCTCGTGGTCGCGGGCCGTCGCCAACGTCCGCCGGTGGTAGTCGAGGTCGACCGTCGCGCCGGTGGGGTTGTGCGGGTAGTTCGTCCACACCAGGCACGCCTTCGCGAGCCGGTCGGGTGCGAGATCCCCGAGCTCCAGGCGCCAGCCGTCGGCGGCGGTCAGCGCGACAGGGTCCGAGGTGCCGCCAGCGAAGCGCTGCCCGCGCTCGTAGACGGGGTAGCCGGGGTCGCCCCACACCACCGCTCGCCGCGGCCCGGACGGGTCGACGAGCGCCAGCGGCAGGTGGAACACCGCCTCCTTGGAGCCGGCGGTCGGCAACACCTCGCGATCCGGGTCGACCGCGACCCCGAAGCGGCGCGCGACCCACCCGGCGATGGCGGCGCGCAGCTCGGGCAGCCCGGCAGCCGTGGGGTACTGGCTGACCGGGTCGAGCCCGGCGACGAGCGCCGCGCGGATGAACGGCGGCGTCTGTTCGACCGGGTCGCCGATCGAGAAGTCGTACAGCGGCCGCCCCGACCCCGCATCGGCACGCAGCCCCCGCGCGAGGTCCTGGAACGCGGCCAACGGGTATCCGCCCAGCTCGGCGAGCAGTGGGTTCGTCGGCAGCGGCATCGCCGGGCAGCGTAACGGTCGGGCCGGCGCCGTCGCCGTAGTAAAGCTGCGGCAAAAAGCTTGCGCAGCGGTGAACTTCCGGCCGTTGTGCTCCGAATCCGAGGTACGGAAGGGAACAGTCGGCGTCGTATCGGTGTTGGAACGCATGTGAAGCAACGCACAAGCTATCGGGAGGGCACGGACATGAACGTCCCAGAAGACCTCCTCGACCTGTACTTCAGCGAGCTCGGCAAGGTCCGCCTGCTCACCGCGGACGACGAGGTCCGCCTCGCCAAGACGATCGAGGCCGGCCGCGAGGCGCAGGAGGCGCTTGCCGCCGGTGCGCCGGACGACAAGCGCGAGGAGCTCGAGCGCCGCGTGCGCGACGGGCAGGCCGCGTTCGACCACTTCGTCGCGGCGAACCTGCGGCTGGTCGTCAGCGTCGCCGCGCAGTTCTCCAAGCGCTCGACGCTCGACCTCGGCGAGCTCATCCAGGAAGGCAACCTCGGTCTGCTGCGCGCCGTCGAGAAGTTCGACTGGCGCCGCGGGTACAAGTTCTCGACGTACGCCACCTGGTGGATCCGCCAGGCGATCCAGCGCGGGGTCGCCGGAAGCGAACGCACCATCCGCCTTCCCGTCGCGCTGCACGACGCGCTGGTCAAGGTTCGCGCCGCGTCGGCGCGGCTTGAGTCCGAGACCGGTCGCGAGCCCACCGTCGAGGAGCTGGCCGAGGCGACCCGGCTCACGCCCGCCAAGGTGCTCCGCGCGCTCGAGGGCGACCACGCGATGACGTCGCTGGACCGCCCGGTCGGCTACGACAGCGACGCGAGCGACCTCGGCGAGTTCGTCGCCATCGCGGAGGACTCACCGGCCGAGGAGGTCGTCGAGCGCCACTTCGTCGCGGACCTGTTCCGCATGGCGCAGGACTCGCTGGACGACCGCAGCTGGTACGTGCTGCAGCGCCGCTACGGGCTGGACGGCGACCAGGCGCTCACGCTCGACGCGCTCGGTCGCGAGCTGGGCCTGTCGCGTGAGTCGGTCCGCAAGATCGAGAACCAGGCGCTCGCGCGCCTGCAGCAGGAGCTCAGCGCCGCCGCCTGAGCTCCCGCGCCGCGCGCGTCAGCTGCCTGCCCGCTGGGCGAGCAGCGCGACGAGCGCCTCGGCGGCCGGCCGCGCCGACGCCGGGTTCTGCCCCGTGACGAGGTCGCCGTCGACGACGACCTTCGGCGCGAACGGCTCGTCGGCGAACTCGAGCTTCGCGCCCCGGCAGGCAAGCTCCCGCTCCAGCGACCACAGCAGCCGCCCCGCCAGGTCGCCTTCCTCCGCGTCGCTGAAGGCGGTCATCGCCTTGCCCGCGAACGGCCAGGTCGCCTCGGGGTCGTGGGTCGCCGACAGCAGTCCCGCGGGGCCGTGGCACACCGCGGCGATCGGCACGCCGGCGGCGAGTGCTTCGCGCAGGATCCGCCCGAGATGCGCGTCGCGGCACAGGTCGTTCATCGGACCGTGGCCGCCTGGCAGCACGACCGCGTCGTAGACCGTCACGTCCTCCTGCTCGGACAGGGCGTGCGGCTCGGCGAGACCCGCGACCCGCTCGACGGCGGCGTCGCCGCCGGCGTCGAGACTCCGCCGGTCCGCCGTCGGGCGCCGTCCGCCAGGGGTGGCGACGACGACGTTGTAGCCGGCGTCGCTCAGCACCTCGTAGGGCTCGACGACCTCGCTGGCCCAGTAACCGGTCGGAAGGTCGGACCCGTCGCTCAGCGGGACGGCGTCCGCCGCGGTGACGACCATCAGGACCTGTCGCTGCGGCATGGCACGCTCCTGTCGTGTCCGCACGGTCGCCAGCCACCGTTCCCGGCGCCTGGAACGCCGAACCCGCCGCACCGTCGACGCTGCTCGCGCGCGACGTGCGCGCGGTCGCCGTCGACGTTGCGGCGGTCGTGCGCCCCGACGGAGTGTCGCGCGGTGCGGTGTGCGCCCGCGTCGGCCGCCTGATCCGGCGCGCCGAGCCGGGATCGGCCGGGCCGCTGCTGTTCGAGGCGTGCCGCGTCGACGGCGGCACCGCCGTCGAGGTGTGGGGGCCGCGCGCCACGGCCGCCGACGAGGCCGAACGCGCGCTGGCCGCCGCCACGGCGTGGGCTGGGCTCGACGACGACCCCGAGGCGTTGGGCGACGTCGTGGCGGGCGATTCGGTGCTGCGCGGACTGTTGCGCCAGGTCGGCGCGGTGCGCCTGTCGCGGACACCGCGCGTGGGCGAGGCGCTGGGACGCGCGGTCGTCGAGCAGTTGGTGCAGTCCGGCGAGGCGCGGCGGTCCATCGCGGACGTCGCCGCGGCGACCGGGACCCCTGCGTCGACGGGGCTGTGGTGCTGGCCGACCGCGGCGCAGATCGGCGCGACGCCGGCCTGGACGCTGCGCCGCTGCGGCGTGTCGCTGCGCGCCGCGGGCGCGCTGCACGCGGGCGCCGTCGACGACAGCCGGCTGACGGCCGCCGCCGCCGCAGCTGCGGCGGGCGGCGAGGCGTGGGATGTGCTCGACCGGCGCCTGCGCGCGCTGCCCGGCGTCGGCGCGTGGACCAGCGCCGAGGTGCGGCTGCGTCTGGGCGACCCGGACGCGGTCAGCGTCGGCGACTACCACCTGCCGACAACGGTCGGCGTCGCGCTGGCCGGCCCGGACGGCGACGGGCCGGGGGGTGGCTGGACCGACGCGGGGATGCTCGCCCTGCTCGCCCCGTTCGCCGGGCAGCGCGGTCGCGTCATCCGCCTGATCGAGATGGCGGTGCGGCGCGGTCTCGCACCGCGCGAGGCCCGGCGGGCGCCGCGGGCGGCGGTGTCGGCCCACCGCCGGTGGTAACGCACCCGCGGAGCCGGAGCGACAGGCGGCCCGTGTAGGGTGTAAGGGATGCCTTACCTGCCTGAGCGGGACGACGCCGCTGCGGTGCGCGCCCCCGCCGAGTCGGTGGCGGTATGCGGGCTGCATAAGGCGTTCGACACGACGGTTGTCCTCGACGGGGTGGACCTCACCGTGCCCGCCGGCGCGGTCGTCGCGCTGCTCGGACCCAGCGGTTGCGGCAAGACGACGCTGCTGCGCGCGATCGCCGGGTTGGAGCAGCCCGACGCCGGCGAGGTGTCGCTCGGCGAGCGGGTGCTGACCGCCCCGGGCGTTCACGTCGCCCCCGAGCGCCGCCGCATCGGCATGGTGTTCCAGGACTGGGCGTTGTTCCCCCACCTGTCGGTCGGACGCAACGTCGGCTTCGGGCTGCGCCGTGCGGAGCGCCGCGGCGGCCGGGTCGAGGCGGCGCTCGCGCTGGTCGACCTCGCCGGCCTGGGCGACCGCATGCCGACGACGCTGTCCGGTGGGCAGCAGCAGCGCGTGGCGCTGGCGCGTGCGCTCGCGACCCGGCCCGCCGCGCTGCTGCTCGACGAGCCGTTCTCCAACCTCGACGCCGCCCTGCGCGTCGCCATCCGCGGGGAGGTGCGGCGCCTCCTGCGCTCGCTGTCGGTCACCGCCGTCTTCGTCACGCACGACCAGGAGGAGGCGTTCCTGCTCGGCGACGAGGTTGCGGTCATGCTCGACGGACGCATCGCTCAGCAGGGGACCCCGGCCGCGGTCTACGACGCCCCGGCGTCGCGCGCGGTCGCGGCGTTTGTCGGCGACGCCAACTTTTTGCCAGGCACCGCGGTCGGCGACAAGGCGGACACCGCGATCGGCCCGGTGCCGCTGCGGGCCGAGCGTCACGGGGCGGCGGCGGTGCTCGTGCGCCCCGAACAGCTCGAGGTCGCGCCCGGCGGCGACGGGGTCGTCGAGTCCGTCGAGTACTACGGCCACGACGCGGTCTACGTCGTGCGTCCCGCCGGCGGGGCGCCCGTGCGCGCCCGCGTCATGGCGGCGCCCCGCTTCTCCGGCGGCGACCGCGTCGCGCTGCGCTACGTCGGCGACCCGACCGTCGCGTACGCCGCCGGTGAGCCGACCGTCGCGTACGCCGCCGGCTGACCGGCCGAGCGCCCCGCCCCGCCGTGTCCGCGCTCGGATCGAGGGCGGCCGGTGTCCGCGGCCGGGCGCCGGCCGCCGTGTCCGCGGCCGAGGCGGGGGCGGCGGTGTCCGCGGCCGGGGCGACGACCGTGGACGTCGCGATCCTCGGGGCGGGGCCGGCCGGGCTGGCCGCCGCCTGGTGGGCGGCCGGGTCGGGGCACCGCGTCGCCGTGCTCGAGCGTGCCGGCGTTCCCGGCGGCCTCGCCGGCAGCTTCGAGGTCGCCGGCGTCCGGGTCGACCACGGCAGCCACCGGCTGCACCCCGCGACCGACCCGGCGATCCTCGCGGCGCTGCGCGCGCTGCTCGGCGACGAGCTCCAGGAGCGCCCGCGCAACGGGCGCATCCGCCTCGCGGGGCGCTGGCTCGCCTTCCCGTTGCGCCCCGCCGACCTGCTGCGCCACCTGCCGCCGGGCTTCGCGCTGGGCGCCGCCCGCGACGCGGCGACCGCGCCGCTGCGCCGGCCCCGCGCTGACACCTTCGCCGAGGTCGTGCGCGCGGGTCTGGGCCCGACGATGTGGCGGCGGTTCTACGAGCCGTACGCGCGCAAGATCTGGGGCGTCGACCCTGCGCTGCTGTCGGGCGAGCAGGCCCGCCGCCGGGTCCAGGCCAACTCGGCGGGCACGTTGCTGCGGCGCGTGGTGCGGGGCGGCGGCACCGGGGGGGGCGCCACCTTCTACTACCCGCGCGACGGGTTCGGGGCGATCAGCGAGCGGCTGGCCGACGCCGCCGCCGCGGCCGGCGCGCAGCTGCGCTACGGCGCCGCGGTGACCGGCGTGGCGCTGCGCCCCGACGCGGTGACGGTGACCACCGCCGCCGGCGACCGGCTGATCGCTGGACGGGTCTGGTCGACGCTGCCGTTGCCGGCGCTCGCGCGTCTCGCCGATCCGGCCCCTCCGCACAAGGTGGCTGCCGCGGCGGACGCGCTGGCGTTCCGGGCCCTGCTGCTCGTCTACCTCGTTCTCGACGTCGACCGGTACACGCCGTTCGACGCGCACTACCTGCCCGAGCCGTCGACGCCGGTGACGCGGCTGTCCGAGCCGAAGAACTACCGCGACGGCGACGACCCGCCGGGGCGGACCGTGCTGTGTGCCGAGGTGCCGTGCGACGCCGGCGACGAGCTGTGGCGCAGCGACGACGCGACGCTCGGCGCCCTTGTCGCGGCCGGGTTGGCACGACAGGGCCTGCCGCCGGTGCGGCCGACGGCCGTGGTCGTGCGCCGGCTGGCCTACGCGTACCCCATCTACCGGGCCGGCTACGAGCCCGCGTCCGCCGCGCTCGACCGGTGGGCCGGGGCGCAGCCGCGGCTGCTGACCTTCGGCCGCCAAGGCCTGTTCGCCCACGACAACACCCACCACGCCCTCGCGATGGCCAAGGCCGCCGCCGCCGCGCTGCGCCCCGACGGCGGCTTCGACGACGCGGCGTGGGCCGCCGCACGGCGGCGGTTCGCCGCGCACGTCGTCGAGGACTGACCGACGGCCGGCCCGGGCGCGCCCTGCTGCGTCCGCCACGGCCGCCCAACGAGAGGTTGTCACCGGCGTTGCGCTTTCGGTGCCGTCGGTGACAAGGGTCAGGTGGGGGTGTTGAGCTCGCGGTGGACGGCGGGGACGACCGCGCGAAGGTAGCGGCCGAGGCGCACGAACGAGCGGCCCGTCGTGCGGAACCCGTAGCCGATCGGGACCTCGGCGTAGCGGTAGCCCTTGGCGAGCAGGTCAAGCGTGAGCACCTGGGCGTAGTTGAAGTCGTGAATGACCTCGGCGTCGGCGGCGGCGGCGGCAGACAGCGCCCGGTAGCCGCTTTGCCCGTCGGTCAGCGGTACCCGTGCGACGAAGCGCAACGCCGTGGTCAGCACCCGGTTGCCCAGCCGCCGGTGCGCGAGCATGCGGCGGATGTCGCCGGCGAAGCGGGAGCCGACGACGTAGTCGGCGTCGCCGGCGAGGATCGGGGCGACGAGCCGCTCGAGCTCCTCGGGCGCGTACTCGCCGTCGGCGTCGCAGAAGGCGACGACCGCCGCGCCGCGCGCGAGTCCCTCGGCCAAGCCGCGACGCACCGCCGCGCCCAGCCCCCGGTTGGAGGCCACGCGGATGACCTCGGCGCCGGCGGCCGCCGCGACGGCGGCGGTGCGGTCGGTGGACCCGTCGTCAACGACGACGCAGCGCACGGGGCGCCCGGCGACGACCCGCGGGACGCGGCGCACGACGTCGCCGACGCTGGCTTGCTCGTCGTGGGCGGGCAGGAACAGCACGACCGGGGCGTCGGGTGGCGGTGGGGTCCAAGCGGTGGCGGGACGGGCCGCGGGGCGCGGAAGGCGCACGCGTCCGAGGAGGCCGGGCGCCGGCACGACGGCGGCCACCGCACCGGTAGTCAGCGCGTAGGCGGTCTTGACGGCGTGCGCGGCGACTGCCGCGGCGAGCGCCGGACCGGGCGCGGCACCGAGGCCGACGAGCGCGGCGGTCGCGGCCGCCTCGTAGGTGCCAAGGCCGCCGGGCGCGACAGCGACGACCTGCGCGGCGATCGTGACCGCCGTGACGAGCAGCGCGTCCAGCGGCGACAGCGTCACCCCAGCCCAGCGGGCGGCCTGCCACACGACGCCGCTCTCCAGCGCCCAGGCGACGGTCGCCGCGGCGAGCACCGTCGCGGCGGGCAGGCGCACCCCCCTCGGCGCGGCGGGCGAGCCGGCGCAGCGCGACCGCCGCGGCGATGCCGCCGGCGGCCACGACGACCAGCACGACCCAGGCCGCCGGTCCGAGCAGCGCCCCGGCGAAGCGCGGCGCGAGCACCGCGGCGATGGCGGCGACGGCGAGCAGGTCCGCGACGCGCAGGGTCACCGTCGACGCGGCGGCCTCGCCCAGCGTCGTGTCGGTGCGGCGCACGACCGACGTGACCCGCAGCGCCTCGCCCAAGCGCAGCGGCAGCAGGTGGTTGCCCGCCAGCGCGACGTGCAGCCCCGCCAGCGCGTGGCCGAACGGCAGCCGCGGCAGCACGCGCCGCCACACCGCCGCGCGCAGCGCGAAAGCGCCGGCGTAGGCGAGCAGCGCCACCGCGAGGCCCTCCGGCCGGGCACGCGCCGCGGCGGCGGTGGCACGCAACGCGCCCAGATCGGCGCTGCGGACGACGACGGCGGCGCCGGCGACCAGGGCCGCCACGCCCAGCGCCGCCCGTGCCCGCCGCCAGCCGCCCACGTCACCTCCGTTGCCGCCGCCGGTGCCGCGCCGGCTGGCGCCGGCGCGATGAACCCTGCCCATGCCGCCGACTGGCGCCGGTGCTGCTGCACCGTCAGGTTAGGTGCACCTTACCGAAGGTCGGGGTGCGGGTGCACCGGCCCGGAGGAGAGCCCAGCCGATGACCGTGGTCGTGACCGGCGCCGCCGGCTTCATCGGCGCGCACCTCGTGACGGCGCTCGCCGGCCGCGGGTACCGCGTCGCCGGCATCGACCGGCGTCGCGGGGTGCCGGCGGCCGCGGCGGTCGCGGTGACCGCCGACCTCGCCGACGTCGGCGCGGGCGACGGCGTCGACGACCTGCTGCGCGCCGCCGACGCGGTGTTCCACCTCGCCGGGCACGCCGGCGTGCGCGGCAGCGGCGCCGCCGTCGAGGCGCAGCGCCGCCGCGACAACGTCGACGCGGGGCGGCGGGTGCTCGCCGCCGTCCCCCGCGACGTGCCGGTCGTCGTCACCTCGTCGTCGTCGGTGTACGGCGGCGCCGTCGGCGGCGCCGCCAGCGTCGAGACCGACCACCTGCGCCCAGCCGGGGGCTACGCCGCCTCGAAGGTCGCGCTCGAGCGGTTGTGCGCCGCCCGGGTCGCCCGCGGCGGACTGGTCGCCGTCGCACGCCCGTTCACCGTCGCCGGCGAGGGGCAGCGCCCCGACATGGCAATCGCGCGCTGGCTCGCCGACGCCCGCGCGGGGCGCGCCCTGCGCGTGTTCGGGTCGCCCGCGCGCACCCGCGACGTCACCGACGTGCGCGACGTGGTGGAGGGACTCGTCCGCCTCGCCGAGCGTGGCATCCGCGCCACCGTGAACCTCGGCACGGGTCGCGGCCACCGGCTCGCAGACATCGCCGCGACGGTGTGCCGCGTCGTCGACGCCGACCCCGGCACGGTCGTCGCCCCGGCACCGGCCGACGACGTCGCCGCGACGCTGGCGGACCCCCGCCGCTGCGCCGCGATGCTCGGCTTCGTCCCCGTCACCGACCTCGACGACGTCGTGCGCCGCCAAGCGCACGCCGGATCCCCCGCCGTCCTGGAGCCCGCATGATCCGCCCTCGCCTGCTCGCGCTCGCCGTCGCCGCCGCGCTCGCGCTGTCGGGCTGCGGCAACGCCTTCGGCAGCGGCCGCGACGCCCTGACGATCTACTCGGGGCGCAGCCAGACCCTCGTCGCGCCGCTGCTCGAACGGTTCCACGCCGACACCGGCATCCCCATCGACGTGCGCTACGGCGACTCGGTCGAGCTCGCCCTGCAGATCGCCGAGGAGGGCGAGCGCAGCCCCGCCGACGTGTTCTTCTCGCAGTCCCCCGGCACCGTCGGCTTCCTGGCCGCCAAGGACCTGCTCGCCCCGCTGCCCGCCGACACGCTGGCCGCCGTCGACGACCGCTACCGCAACGACGCCGGCCGCTGGGTCGGGGTGACCGCGCGCCAGCGGGTGCTCGTCTACAACGCCGACCTCGTTGACAGCGCCGAGCTGCCCGACTCGGTGTTCGACCTCACCGCGCCGGCGTACCGCGGCAAGGTCGCCGTCGCGCCGTCCAACGCGTCGTTCCAGGACTTCGTCACCGCGATGCGCGGCGCGGTCGGCGACGAGAAGACCCGGGCGTGGCTTGTCGGCATGGCCGACAACGACGCGCCGGTCTACGTCAACAACAACGCCATCGTCGAGGCGGTCGGCCGCGGCGAGGTGCCGTTCGGGCTGGTCAACCACTACTACAACGAGCAGTTCCTCGCCGAGGACCCGAGCCTGCCCAGCCGCAACCACGTCTTCCCCGACGGCGACATCGGGGCGCTCGTCATCGAGTCGTCGGTGAGCATCCTCGCCACCACCGACCACCGCGAGGACGCCGAGCGCTTCGTCGCCTACCTGCTGTCCGAGCCGGCGCAGCGCTACTTCGCCGAGGAGACCTTCGAGTACCCGCTCGTCGACGGTGTCCAGCCGCCGGCCGACCTGCCGCCGCTGGCGACGCTCGAGGCGCCCGACGTCGACGTCGACGCGCTCGGCGGCGGCTTCGCCGAGACCCGCGCGCTCATCGCGGACAGTGGCCTCGAGGGCTGAGCCGCCGGTCTGGCTGCGCGCGGCCGCGACCGCGGTGGCCGCCGCGTTCGCCGTGCCGCTGGGCTGGCTGGTCCTGCGCAACGCCGGCGGCGCCGGTCTGTTCGGCGTCGTGCGCGCGCCCGACGCGCTCGCCCCGCTGGGCCGCAGCCTCGCCGTGGCGTCGGCCGTGGCGCTGTCGACCGCCGTCGTCGGCACCGCCGCGGCTTGGGTCACCGTGCGCACCGACGTCCCCCTCGCCCGGCTGTGGCGGCTGCTCTTGCCGCTGCCGCTGGTCGTCCCGTCGTTCATCGGCGCGTTCACGCTGCTCGCGGCGTTCGCTCCGGGCGGCCTGGTCGACCGGCTCGTGCCCGGCCCGACCGCGCTGCCGCGCATCGGCGGGTTCTGGGGCGCCTTCGGCGTGCTGACGCTGCTGACCTACCCGTACGTCCTGCTGCCGGTCGCGGCGCGGCTGCGGCAGCTGCCGGCGTCGCTGGAGGAGTCCGCGCGCCTGCTCGGTCGGACGCCGTGGGCGACCTTCGTCACGGTCGTGCTGCCCCAGACCCGCGGCGCCGTCGTCGCGGGCGCGCTGCTCGCGTTCCTCTACGCGGTCAGCGACTTCGGCGCCGTCCAGCTGCTGCGCTACGACACGCTGACCCGCGCGATCTACGCGTCGCGGCTGGACCCGCCGACGTCGCTGGCGCTGAGCCTGCAGCTCGCCGTCCTCGCGGTCGCCGTGGTCGCCGCCGAGCGCGGCGTGCTGCGCGCCCCGCGGGCCGTCGCGACCGCGCGGCCGGGGCCGGCGCTGCGCGTGCCGCTGGGCCGCTGGCGCAGCGCGGCGATCGTCGGCGTGGCGAGCCTCGTCGTGCTGGCGCTGGCCGCGCCGGTGGCGGTGCTCGCCTACTGGGCGACGCGCGGGCTGCTGCGCGGATCCGGCCGGATCGGCACCGTCGTCGCAGACCCGGCGTCGCTGCTCGCCCCGCTGGTCAACACGACCACGGCGAGCGTCACCGCGGCCTTGGTCGCCGTCGTCGTCGTGCTGCCCGTCGCCTACCTGACCGCCCGCTCGCGCGGCCCGCTCGCCGGCGCCGCGAACGCCGTCGTCGTCGGGGGGTTCGCGCTGCCGGGCCTGGTCATCGCGCTCGCGCTGGTGTCGTTCACCCTGCGCGGCCCGCTGCTCGCCGCGTCGCTGTACCAGACGCTGCCGCTGCTGGTGTTCGCCTACACCGTCCACTTCGGGGCGCAGGCGCTGCGCGCGGCGCAGGTGGCGGTCGCCGGGGTGCCGCCGCGGGTGGGCGACGCGGCACGGATGCTCGGTGCCGCCGGGACGCGCCGCTTCCTCCGCGTCGAGTTGCCGCTGATGCTGCCAGGGCTGCTCGCCGGCGGCGGCTTGGTGCTGCTGTCGACGATGAAAGAGCTGCCCGCGACGCTGCTGCTCGCCCCGGCGGGGTTCCAGACCCTCGCGACGCGGATCTGGAGCGCCACCGAGGACGCCTTCTGGGCCGACGCGAGCATCGCCGCGCTGCTGCTCATCGCCCTGTCCGGACTCCTGACCTGGCTGCTCGTGCTGCGCCGCGCGCGTGTCCTCGACTGACGCGCGACGGCGTCTTGCCGTCGCGGGGGTGGCGCTGGCCGCCGCGCTTGCCGCCGCTGCCGGGACCGGCGTCGCCGCGACCCGGGGCGCGCAGACCACCGCCGACGAGCCGCAGTACCTGCTCAGCGCGCTGAGCGTCGCGGAGGACGGCAACCTCGACATCGCCGACGAGCTGGCCGCGCAGCGTTGGCGGGCGTTTCACGCCGCGCCGCTGCCCGAGCAGACGCGCCCGCTGCCCGGCGCGACACCGGGCGCGGTGCGCCGCGTCAGCCCGCACGACCCGCTCCTGCCGCTGCTGCTCGCCGGCCCCGTCGCCGTCGGCGGCTGGGTCGGCGCGAAGCTCGCCCTCGCCACGATGGGCGGCGCGCTCGCAGGGTTGCTGGTGTGGACCGCGGTCACCCGCTTCGGCGTCGCCCCCCGGGTCGCGGCGCTCGTCGTCGGCGTGTTCGCGGTGTCGGCGCCGCTGGCGGTCTACGCCACGCAGGTCTACCCGGAGGTGCCGGCGGCGCTTGCGGTCACGGCGGGCGTCGCCGCGCTCACCGGGACGCTGCGCCGCGGCGGCCGCTGGGCGCTCGCCGCCGCGGTCGTGGCGCTGCCCTGGCTCGCGGTCAAATACGTCCCGGTGGCGGCGGCACTGGCCGCGGTCGGCGCCGTGCGGCTGCTGCGCCGCGGCGACCGCCGCCCCGTCCTCGGGCTGGCGCTGGCGCTGCTCGCCGCGGGCGCCGTCTACGCCGCCGTGCACCTCGCCGTCTACACCGGAGTGACGCCGTACGCCGCCGGCGACCACTTCGTCGGCGGCGAGTTCACCGCGGTGGGGTCCACGCCGAGCTACCTGGGCCGCAGCCGGCGCCTGCTCGGGCTGCTCGTCGACCGCGGCTTCGGCCTGGCCGGGTGGCAACCGGCGTGGCTGCTCGCGGTGCCGGCGGTCGCCATCGTCGCGCGGCGGGGGCCGCACCGGGCGGCGCTGCTCGCACCTTTGGCCGCCGGGTGGCTGACCGCGACGTTCGTCGCGCTGACGATGCACGGCTTCTGGTTCCCCGGCCGGCAGGTCGTCGTGGTGCTGCCGCTGGTCGTGCTCGCCGTCGCCGTCGCGGCCGACCGCCACCCGGTGCTGCGTCCACTCGTCGCCGTGCTCGGCGCGGCCGGGCTGTGGAGCTATGCGTGGCTCGTCGCGGAGGGCCTGGGCGGGCGGATCACCTGGGTCGTGGACTTCTTCACGGTCGGCGACCCGTGGTACGGCGCGTGGGCGCGACTGCTGCCCGACTACCTACGGACGACCGCCGCGACCGAGCTGCGCCAAGCCGGCTGGCTGCTCGCCGTCGCCGCGGGCGCCGTCTGCGGCTGGCGCGCCGCCGGAGCGGCCGGCGACCGCTGTCGTCGGCAGCGCGGCGCTCGCGCGGCCGTACCCGTCCGCCCGCGCACGCGCTGAGAAAGTGTCGCCCGTGCCGTCATCGTCCACCCGCCCACTCGTTGAGAAAGCCATGCGCCCCCTCGTCGTCGTCCTCGCCGCCCTGGCCGCCCTGTCGGGCGCGCCCGTCGCGCCGGTGCCCGCGACGGCAGACGCCCCGCAGCACCGCGGGGTGGCTGTCACCGCAGCCCCGACCGGGCGTTGCGAGGCCGGCGCCCCGACGCGGGTGGCGGCGGCCGCGCCGCCGGTCGGCATCGGGCGCTGCCGCGGGGTGCGGCCAGGGGCGCAGATCATCATCCCGAAGGGCGAGGACCGCTTCGCCTGCACGCTGAACTTCGTGTTCACCGGTCGCACGCGCAGCGGACGCACCCACCGCTACGTCGGCACCGCCGGGCACTGCATCCTCGCCGACGGCGCAACCGACTCCGAGGGTGGCGAACGGCGCTGGCGGGCCGGGCGCGGGCCCCGGGTGCTCGACGCCAACGGCAAGCGCATCGGCGAGTTCGCGTACGCGGTGCTGTCGGGCGAACGCGACTTCGCGCTCATCCGGGTCGACCGCGGGATCGCCGTCGACCCACAGATGTGCCACTTCGGCGGGCCGACCGGGATCAACAACGACCTGACCGGCCGCACGACGCTGCTGCAGTACAACGGCCAAGGACTCGCGGTGGGCAGGGCGTTGCCTGCCCGCACCGCCGTGGCGAAGGGCCTGCCGCACCCCGACCACGTCTTCGCCGCCGGGGTCGCCATCCCCGGCGACTCGGGTAGCGCCGTGACGTCCGCCGACGGGCGTGCCGTCGGGGTGCTCGTCACCACGGGGCTCCACGGTCTCGGCATCTACGCCGACGGCGGTGTGGACGCCGGCACGATGGGCATCTCGCGGCTGTCGCCGCAGCTGCGGCGGGCCGAGGCCGTGCTGGGCCAGCGGCTGCGGCTGCGCCTCGCGCCGCAGCGCTAGGCCAGCCGCCGGCTGCGCCGGGCACCGCCCCCGCTCACACTGTCGGCGGCTGCGCCGCGTCCGCGGCGTGCTGCAGCGGCGACAGGAACGGAAACGCCGTCGGGTCCAACGGCTCCGAGTCCAGGAACTCCCCGAGCCCGTCGGCGGTGAGCGGGGCCGCGGTCACGCGCGCCCCCAGCCGCCGCGCCCCGTAGGCGACGACGACGACGTCGGTTGGGACACCGCCGGCGTCCACCGCCGCCTCGGCGAGGAAGCCGTAGCACGGAGCGTTCGCCGGGCGCATGACCTCGGCGGCGAAGCGCGCCAGCAGGTCGAACCGGCCTGGGTCGTCGTCGGGCCACGGCGCCAGCGCCGTGACGCGGGTCGCGTTCGCCAGCGGCAGCACGACCGTCGCGGGCACGGGGCGTGCGTCCCGCGCGACGACGTTGCGCGCCGCCTGTTGGCACACCAGCTCGAGCTCGTCCAGCGTCATCCGCCACGCGCCTGCGCGAGGGCGTCGACCGCCGCGGAGAACGCGGCCGGCCAGTCGTTGCGCCCGGCCGCCGGCGGCACGAGCTCCTCGGCGATGCGCTCCCGGACGTCGCCGGGCACGGCGCTGTCGTCGCGCGGGCGCACCCCGAGGCAGCGTTCCCGCGGCGGCGCCGGGGCGGCGAAGTCGCCGGGTCGGGCGACCGCGACGACCGCGACGTCGGCGTCCCACGCGCGCACCAGCTCGCCGCCGGCGCGGAACGCCTCCCCGCAGCCGGCCTGCTCGGACTCGTAGGTGAGTGCAACCACGTCGAAGCCGTCCTCGGCGAGCGCCGTCAGCCGGTCCTCCAGCCCCGACCCGCGCAAGACCCCGGCGAGGTCGAGCACCTGCTGGCCCGGCTGTCGGGCCGGCAACGTGACGTCGACCGGCGGCTCGCCGCAGCCGCCGAGCACCACGGCCACGGCCAACGCCGCGAGCGTGCTACGCATCGAGCGCGCGTCGCAGCCGGTCCACGGGGGACACCAGGTTCGCGTCGGCCGCGAGCGCGTCGAGCGCGGCGTCGTCACGGGCGGGGCGTCGCAGCGTCACGTCGACGTCGCGACGGACCGGCACCACCGAGGCCATCGCGGCGAGGTAGTCGCTCGCGTCGCGCAGGGCCGCCGCGAGCCGCGGCGTCTGCGCCGCCGCGTCGTCGACCATCCCGGCCAGCGTCGGGTAGCTGCGCACGAGCGTCCGGGCGGTCTTGTCGCCGACCCCCTTGACGCCTGGCAGCCCGTCGGACGGGTCGCCGCGCAGCGTCGCAAAGTCGGCGTAGCGCGACGCGGGGACGCCGTAACGCGTGGCGACCGCCGCCTCGTCGAACCGGGTCAGCTCCGAGACGCCCTTGACCGTGAACAGCACCCGCACCGTGGCGCTGCCGTCGCCGCCGTCGGTGACGAGTTGGAGCAGGTCGCGGTCGCCGGTGACGACCTCGACGACGTCGCCAGGTCCCGCGCGCTCGCACAACGTCGCGATTGCGTCGTCGGCCTCCCATCCGGGCGCCTCGGCGCAGGGCTGGCCGAACGCGTCGAGCACCGCGCGCAGCAGCTCGAACTGCGGCGGCAGCTCGTCGGGGTCGGGCGCGCGCGCGGCCTTGTAGCCGGGGTACGCGCGGACGCGCGGCGCGGGGCGCCAGTCGGCGTCGAAGGCGTGCACGACCTCGTCGGGGCGAAGGTCGGCCACCAGCCGCGCCGTCATGTCGAGGTAGCCACGCACCGCGTTGACCGGCCGGCCGTCGGGCGCCGTGATCGACGTCGGCAGCGCGAAGAAGGCGCGGTAGGCCAGGCTCGAGGTGTCGAGCAGCAGACGGTGCGGCATCGCCGGCCAGGGTAGTGCCGGGCCGCCCGAGCCTTAGGATCACGCCATGACCGACGCCCTCGTGTGGATCACCGGCGCGTCGTCGGGGATCGGCGCCGCCCTGGCGACCACCGTGCCGATCCCCGACGCCGTCGTCGTGGACATCTCGCGCTCCGGCGGGACGCCGGGCGCCGAGCACCTGCCCGCGGACCTCGCGGACCCCAGCTCCTGGTCCGCCGTCGAGACGCACCTGCTCGCCCGGATGAGCGACTTCTCGGGGCGGCGGGCGGTGTTTGTGCACAACGCGGCGACCCTCGACCCGATCGGCGTCGCCGGCGAGGTCGACTCGCTGGCGTACCGGCGCAACGCGCTGCTCAACGCCGCCGCCCCCCAGGTGCTCGGCCATGCGTTCCTCCGCGCGGTCGCCGAGTCGGGGTTCGCGGGCGCGGCCGACCTGGTGATGCTGACCTCCGGAGCGGCGTCGTCCGCGTACGCCGGCTGGTCCGGCTACTGCGCCGGCAAGGCCGCCGTCGACCAGTGGGTGCGCTGCGTCGGCCTGGAACAGCGCGAGCGCAGCCCGTCGGTGCGCGTCGTCGCGGTCGCACCGGGTGTGGTGGCGACGCCGATGCAGGAGCACATCCGCACCGCCGACGCCGCTGCGTTCCCCGCCGTCGAGCGCTTCCGCGCGCTGCACGCCGACGGCGAGCTGCGCGACCCCGACGCCGTCGCCCGCGCCCTGTGGGCGCTGCTCGACGGCGACGTCGAATCCGGGTCGGTCGTCGCCCTCGACGTTCCGTGACCGGCGGCGGCGCCCCGTTCCCGCCACCGCTGACGCCGATGGAGGCGAAGGTCCGCGAGGAGCTGCCGCCGCCGCCGGGATGGGCCTACGAGCCGAAGTGGGACGGGTTCCGCGCGGTGGCGTGGGGCGCCGAGCGCCGGCTCGACAGCCGCAACCGCAGGCCGCTGCTGCGCTACTTCCCCGAGCTCGAGCCGGCGCTCGGGCAGCTGCCCGCCGGCGTGGTCGTCGACGGCGAGGTCGTCGTCGTACGCGACGGCACGCTCGACTTCGACGCGCTGCAGCAGCGCATCCATCCTGCGGCGAGCCGCATCGCGCTGCTCGCCGGCGAGACGCCCGCCGAGCTCGTCGCGTTCGACCTGCTCGCCGCCGACGGGCTCGACCTGCGCCCGCGGCCGTTCGCCGAGCGCCGCGAACGCCTGACGGCACTGCTCGCCGACCTGGACCACCCCTGGCACCTCACGCCGTCCACGACCGACGTCGACCGCGGCCGGGCGTGGTTCCGCGACTTCGAGTCCGCCGGCTGCGACGGGATCGTCGCGAAGCGGCTCGACGGCCCGTACATCGAGGGCGAGCGCGCCATGATCAAGGTCAAGCACCGGCGCACCGTCGACGTCGTCGTCGGCGGCTACCGCGTGCACAAGGAAGGCGACCGGGTCGGCTCGCTGCTGCTCGGCCTGTACAACCCCGCGGGGGTGCTGCACTTCATCGGCCACTGCTCCGGGTTCGGCGACGCCGACCGGGTGGCGCTGCTCGCCCGCCTGCGCGACCACGAAGTGCCCGCCTCGTTCGGCGAAGGCGCTCGCCAGCCCGGCGGGCCGAGCCGCTGGAGCGGCGACAAGGACCTCTCCTGGACGCCCGTGCGCGCGGAGCTTGTCTGCGAGGTGAGCTACGACCAGCTCACCGGGGACCGTTTCCGCCACGCGACGCGCTTCGAGCGGTGGCGCCCCGACAAGGACCCCGACGAGTGCACGTTCGAGCAGCTCGAGCGTCCCGACGGGCCGCGCTTCGCCGACGTCGTCGCGAGCTGACGGCCCGCGTCCCGGCGCGTTGCTCGTGCCGCGAAGAAAACCGGTCCATCCGGCTCAAGGCGCTCAGGCTCACTACCGACCGTAATGGAGCCGCCCGCCGTCGCAGGCGCAACCGCCGCAGCATCACCGAGCCGAGGAGCAATCACCGTGCGTATCTCTCGAACCCGCCGCCTGGCCGCCATCGTCGCGGCCGCGTGCCTGGTCGTCACCGGCGGCGCCGCCGCCATCGCGCATCCGTCGCACGGCGGCCACGCGAAGCCGGCCGCCGCCCAAGCGGGCAAGGACAAGGCCGCAGCCGCCAAGAGCAAGGCCGCCGAGCGCCGCGGCACCCGCGGCCGGTCGCAGGAGGCGCGCAGCCGCCGCGACGCCCGCTTCAGCGCCACCGGTCGCGTCGTCGAGGTCGGCGCGGACAGCGTCACCGTCGCCGTCAAGGGCGGCACCCGAGCGCTGCACCGCACGACCACGACCTTCGGCGTCGCCGACGACGCCCGCATCACGCGCGACGACGCCCCCGCCGCGCTGTCGGAGCTGCAGGCCGGCGACCACGTCGCGATGCAGGGCGCCAAGGCCGTCGACGGCAGCTACACGGCGACGCGGATCAACGCGTCGTCGCCCGAGCCCGAGATGGACCAGACCGACACCGACGAGGCGACCGCCCCGGACGCCCCCTGATCGTCGCCCGAGCCGCCGATGGACGAGATCGACACCGACCGACCCGGACGCCCCCTGACCCCAAGCCCACCCCGTTCGCGCCTGTGACGCACGGTCTTGGACCGTGCGTCACAGATTTCTGAGCGAGTGCCACTGTTCGGTCAGCTGGGCATCACGAGGGCCGAGCGCAAGGCGTCGGACGAGAGAACACTGCCACACACGGGGTCCGACAGTCGCCCGGACATCGGCATCAGTGAGATCGAGACCCCGGTCGAGGGTGGTCTCGGGTACGACGTCGACGGCTCAGCCACAGTGGCGGTGTCAGGAGGCCGGGCGGCGGGCGCGGCTGGGCTGGACTCGCGCGGCTCCTCGTCTTGCTTGGGGAAGTGCGGCGGCCACGGCGCGTCGCCCAAACCCTGTTCGGCGTCGCGTTGGGCCAGCGCGAGCAGGCCGTCGAGCCGGCCGGCCGCGGCGTCCATCCCGGCGGTGAGGTCGCCGACCTCTCGGTACCGCTCGGCAACGAACCGGTCCATCGGGAAGTCGCGGGGGTCGACGTCGGTGACCTCGTCCCAGCGCAGCGGCGCGGACACCAGCCCGGTCTGGCGCACGCTGTAGGCGCTCGCCACGGTGCGGTCGCGGGCGTTCTGGTTGTAGTCGAGGAACACCCCTGAGCGTTCCTCCTTCCACCACTTCGTCGTCGCGCGCCCCGGCAGCCGCCGCTCGACCTCGCGCGCGAGCGCGAGGGCGGCGCGCCGGACACCGGTGAACGACCACTCCCGCGACGATGCGGGCGTAGACGTGCAGCCCGCGACTGCCGGAGGTCTTCGGCCACCCGACCAGGCCGTGCTCGTCGAGCACCTCGCCGGCGGCCAGCGCGACGGTGCGCACGTCGGCGAACGGCACGCCTGGACCGGGGTCCAGATCGATGCGCAGCTCGTCGGGACGGTCGACGTCCTCGGCGCGCACCGGCCACGGGTTGAGGTCCAGACAGCCGAGGTGGGCCATCCACACGACGTCGGCTGGTGTTCGCGGGACGAGCAGGTCGGCGGTGCGCCCCGACGGGAAGGTGATGGTCGCGTACTCGTGGTCGTCGTCTCGCGGTGCGCGCTTCTGGAAGAACGGCTCTCCGCGACGCCGTAACGCCAGCGTTTGAGCACCGTCGGGCGGCCGAAGACCCCGCCGAGCGCCCCGTCGCAGCAGCCGATGAAGTGCTCGACGAGGTCCATCTTGGTCCAGCCCTGGTCGGGGAACAGCACCTTGCCTGGACTGGAGACGCGCACCGGCGTGCCGGCGACGTCGACGGTGACCGCGTCGGCTCGCGCCATCACGGCGGATGCTACGCCGCGCGGCACGCGGTGGCGCGGTAGCGTCGCCGCCGATGACCGAACGCCGCATGACCGCCGGTGAGCGGCGCACGCAGCTCGTCGAGGTCGCCAAGGGCGTGTTCGCCGAGCACGGCTTCGACGGCGCGTCGGTGGAGGAGATCGCCGCCCGAGCGCGGGTCTCCAAGCCCATCGTCTACGAGCACTTCGGCGGCAAGGAGGGGGTATACGCCGTCGTCGTCGACCGCGAGACGTCGCGGCTGCTCGACATGATCACCAACCGCCTGGACCGCGACGCCGGCGCGCGCGAGCAAGTCCGCGGCAGCGCGATGGCGTTTCTCGACTACATCGAGTCCGACCCGGACGGCTTCCGCGTCCTCATCCGCGATTCACCGGCGGGATTCTCCGGCGGCGGCATGGCGGGTCTGTTGTCCGACGTCGCGGCGAAGGCGGAGCAGGTGCTCAGCGGCTTTTTCACCCGCACCGGGCGCGAGCTCGGGTCGGCGCCGCTGTACGCGCACGCGCTGGTCGGCATGATCGTCCACGTCGGCGCCTGGTGGGCCGACGAGCGCGTCCCCGACAAGGACGTGGTTGCCGACCACATCACCGCGCTCGCGTACGTGGGCTTGTCGCGGTTGCCCGTCGACCCGTCGACGTTGCGCGGCTGACCGCTACGAGGCGCGCACCATCTCGCGCTCGCGGGCGGCGGCGCGCTTCGCCTCGTACTTGCGCGCCATCTCGTCGAGTGCGCCGAGGTACTGCGACACCTGGGTGCGGGCCTGCTCGGCCTCGGCGTCGAGCCCTTGGACCCCGAAGAAGTCCCAGTGGCGCAGCAGCGGCCACACGACGTCGTCGTGGTGGCAGCGCAGGTCGTAGATCCCGGCCTTCGCGATCTGGACGGCCTTGCGGTTGAAGTCGGTCATGCCGGTGCCGGGCATCTCGAAGCCGACGACCTCGGCGGCGATGGCCTTGATCGCCGCGGACGGGTCCAGTTCGAGCGCCGCCCCGAGCATGTCGCGGTAGAACACCATGTGGAGGTTCTCGTCGGTGGCGATGCGCACCATGATGCGGTCGGCGACGGGGTCGTCGGAGTAGCGCCCCGTGTTGCGGTGCGAGATCCGCGTCGCGAGCTCCTGGAAGGCGACGTACGCCATGCCGCGCAGCGTGTCCTTGCCGTCGCGGTCGTAGCCGGTCATCAGCTGCTGCATCCGCCCGCGCTCGAGCTGCACCGGGTCGATGGCCCGGGTGACCACGAGGTAGTCGCGCAAGACGATGGAGTGGCGGCCCTCCTCGGCGGTCCAGCGGTGCACCCAGTTGATCCACGGCCCGTCGCCGGCGGCGAACATGTCGTAGATCTCGCGGTGGTAGCTGGGCAGGTTGTCCTCGGTGAGCAGGTTCACCTCGAACGCGATCTGGGCGACGCCCGACAGCCGCGACTGATCCGGCGACCACGGCTCCTTGTCGAAGTCGCGCCCGACGCTGTAGGGGATGTAGTCGTGCGGGAACCACTCCCTGGCCGCCTTCTCGTGGCGGTTGAGCAGCTCTTCGGCCTTCGGCTCGAGTTCGGCGAGCAGGCGCTGGTCGGCGGTTGTGGTAGTGGTCATGCGGGCACCTCGGCGTGGCGGCGACGGTTACGTAGGCGTAGGTTACGCTGCCGTAGGCCACTTGTCAACTGCTAGGGTCGCGCCGATGGGAACGCTCGTGCTCGTCCGCCACGGCCAGTCGCAGTGGAACGCGGAGAACCGCTTCACCGGCTGGGTCGACACGCCGTTGTCGCCGCGCGGCCGCGACGAAGCGCACGCCGGCGGCGCGAGACTCGCGGCGACGGGGCTGCGCGTGCAGCGGGCGTTCAGCTCGGCGCTGCGCCGCGCGATCGACACCGGGCGCATCGTGCTCGACGCCCTCGGCCAACCCGAGGTCGAGCAGGAACAGGCCTGGCAGCTCAACGAGCGCTTCTACGGGGCGCTGACGGGCCGCGACAAGGCCCAGACCGCCGCCGAGTTCGGCGCCGAGCAGGTCCACGTGTGGCGGCGCAGCTACGACGTCGCGCCGCCGGGCGGTGAGAGCCTCGCCGACACCACGCGGCGGACCCTGCCGTACTTCACGGAGGTCGTCCTGCCCGCCGCGGCCGGAACCGACGCCGTGCTGGTCAGCGCGCACGGCAACAGCCTGCGCGCCATCGTCAAGACGCTCGACGGCCTCGACGACGCCGCGGTGACTCGGCTGGAGATCGCGACCGGCGTGCCGATCGTCTACACCGTCGAGGACGGCGCCGTCGTCGACAAGACGGTGCTGGTGTAGCCGGTGTCCATGACCGTCGCGCGCTGCGCCGCCGCCGTCGTGCTCGTCGTCGCCGCCGGCTGTACCGCGGGGTCGCCGGCGCGACCGGCCCCCACGCCCGGTGCGCGCCCGACGCCGACGGCCGCGGTGAGCGGCTCGCCGACGGCAGGCGACGATGCCCCGCTGGCGGTCGCAACCTTCGGCCAGCAGTCGCAGGACCACGTCGACGGGCCGGTCGACTACGAGCAGACGCCGCCCGTCGGCGGCCCGCACGCCGGCGAGTGGCAGAACTGCGGCTTCTACGCCGAGCCCGTCGCGCCGCAGAACGCGGTGCACTCCATGGAGCACGGCGCGGTGTGGATCACCTACTCCCCCGACGTCGACCCCGCGCCGCTGCAGGCGTTGGCCGAGGGCGACTACGTCCTGGTCAGCCCCTTCGATGGCTTGCCCGCGCCGGTCGTCGCGAGCGCGTGGGGGGTGCAGCTGGCCGTCGACGGTCCGGACGACCCACGGCTGGCGGCGTTCGTCGGGCAGTACGCACAGGGACCGCAGACGCCCGAGCCGGGGGCGCCGTGCGACGGCGGTGTCGGCGAACCCGGCGGGGTCAGCGCGTAGCCCACCAGGGCTAGACTCGCCCGTCCCCCGCCTCGGAGGCTTCGCCGTGCTCACCGTGACCGCCGCCGCGGACGATCCGCTCGAGATCGACGCGGACCTTCTGGTCGTCCCGGTGTTCAAAGGCGGCATCGAGGGTCCCGGCACCGCCGCCGTGCTCGCGGCGCTCGGCATGCCGGCGCTGCCCGTCACACCCGACTTCCGCGGCGACATCGGCCAGCACCTCGTCCTCGCCGCGCCCGGACTGCGGGTCGCGGCGGTGGTCCTGGTCGGGCTCGGCCGTATGGACGCCACCGACGCGGAACGGCTGCGCCGCGCCGCCGGCGTGGCGGCCCGCGCCGCGGCCGGCGTCGAGCGGGTCGCGACGACGCTGGCGCAGGTCCACGCCGGCGCGAGCGCCGTCCAGGCCGTCGCCGAGGGGTTCGCGCTTGGCGCCTACGGCGACCGCCGCTTCAAGGGCAACGACGACGGGGAGGCGTCGCGCCTGCGGTCCGTGGTGGTCCTGGGGCCGTCCGGCCTGCTCGAGGAGGCGCGGGCGGCGCTCGCGCGCGCTGCCGTCTACGCCCGCGCGACGATCCTCGCCCGCGACCTCGTCAACCTGCCGCCTGGCCACAAGCGGCCGCCGGCGCTCGCCGCGGCGGTCCGCGACGCCGTCGGCGGCGCCTGCGAGGTGACGGTCAAGGACGAGCACGACCTCGCCCGCGAAGGGTTCGGCGGCCTGCTGGCGGTGGGCCGCGGCTCGACCGCCCCCCCGCGCCTGGTCGAGCTTCGCTACCGCCCGCCCAACCCGCTCGGGTCGGTCGTGCTGGTCGGCAAGGGCATCACCTTCGACTCCGGCGGGCTCAGCCTCAAGCGCGGCACCGCGATGGCGACGATGAAGTCGGACATGGCCGGTGCCGCGGTCGTGGCGGCGGTGTGCTCGGCCCTCGCCGACCTCGGCATCCGCCTGGAGGTCACGGGGCTGCTCGCCGTCGCGGAGAACCTCCCGGGCGCCGACGCCCAGCGCCCCGACGACGTCGTGCGCATTCACGGCGGCACGACGGTCGAGGTGCGCAACACCGACGCCGAGGGCCGGCTGGTGCTCGCCGACGCGCTGCACTACGGGGCGGCGCTGCGCCCCGACGCGATGGTCGACGTCGCGACGCTCACCGGCTCGGCGGTCACCGCCGTCGGCCAGCTCGCCGCGGCCGCGATGGGCAACGACGACGAGCTGCTCGACGCGTTGGAGGACGCCGCCGACGTCGCCGGCGAGTCGCTGTGGCCGCTGCCGCTGTGGCCCGACCTCGAGCGCCTGCTCGACACCCCGGTCGCCGACATGAACAACACCGGCGAGGGGGCGGGCGGCGGGGCGATCATCGCGGGGTTGTTCCTCCGGCGCTTCGTCGGCGACGTCGCGTGGGCGCACCTCGACATTGCCGGTCCCGCGTTCCTGCCGGACAAGCTCGCCGGCCACTATCTGCCGGCCGGCGGTACCGGCTTCGGGGTCCGCACGCTGCTCGCCTGGCTGGAGCGCCGCGCCGAATGACCCGAGTGCCGGGTCACCGCGGCGTCGTCGGCAGTCCTGTCTCCTGGCGCCCGCCCGCGTTTCACAACTGCCGCGGTTGGTGCTATCGCTCGCAGCGGTCGGTTGTTTCCGCCTGGCACCTGTCCGTGCCCTTTCCACCTGACGCCTCGTCCTGTCCTTCACCGCCGTACAAGGCGTCGTCACCGCCTCGCCCGCGAACCTCGTCGTCGCTGTTGCGTCCCCGCAACACGTTCGCGCCGCGGTCCCCGCGGATGACGTCGTCGTAGGCAGAACCCCAAACGCCCTCGATCCCCCGTAGCGTCACGACCGGCGGATTGAGCAGTTCCGAGATGGTGTTGGGGTTTGGTTGCGCTGTTCCCGCTGCGAGGTCAATGATGTAGCCACCGAAGGTCCAGTCATCCCCGTTATCGGTCTCGTAATCGAAGAACTCCGCGACGTCGCGCCCGTCGCCGCCGTGGAGATCGTCAGACCCGCCGCCGCCGTTGAGCACGTCACGACCGGACCCTCCATACAGCCTGTCGGCAGGATCCGCGCCGTCCTCGTCGCGCGCGACAAGCACGTCATTGCCGCCGCCGCCTCGCATGAGGGGCGCTCCGTAAAGGACGTCATCGCCGGATTCGCCATAGACGGTGCCGAGGTAGTTCTGGACCCGGTCGTCGCCCGCGCCGGCACGCACGATGCCCATGCCGCGGATCTGATCGTCCCCTCCACGGCCGAACACGCGGTTCTCCCCGATCACGCCGTCAAGAACGTCCGCGCGCGGTGTTCCGTACAGCACATCAACGTGCACCGTGGCTACGACCGACCGGAAGCCAAGGATCGTTTCGCTGCCCGAAGCCGTGACCGCCGTCCCTGCCGCAAGGTCGACCACGACACCCTCCGGCTCGCCGCGCCCACCTCGCCAGTCGAACGACACCTGATTGGTCCCGCCGCCGCCGTCCAAGTAGTCGCGACCGAGGCCGCCGTGGACGAAATCGTCCCCCGGACCTGCGTAGGCCTGATCCGAACCAGTGCCACCGGTCAGCCTGTTCCATCGACGCGACGCAGTCGTGTCGAGGTGGTCGTCGCCACTCCCACCAAACAGGTAATTGGTGCCACTCCCACCGTAGAGCGTGTCGTCTCCGCTATTCCCGCGGATCAGATCCTCGCCACGACCACCACAGACGATGTCGCCGCCCCCTTCGCCGGCTATGTCGTCTGCCCCACCAAGGCCGTGGATGACGTCGCGCCCGGCGGTCCCGACGAGCTCATCGTCGCCGCTGGTCCCCACAATCGTCGGAGTTCTCCCGCCACACGATGGCGCGGCCGACGCTGCAGGCGCTACGGCCATCGTGGCCGCCACAGCGACGACGACCATCACTGCTCGCGAGCGCCTGTGACCCCTTCGCTCACCGCTGGTCCGCACAGGTAGCCCTTCTCGCAGTAGTCCCCTGGCGGACAGTGGAGCACCTCGAGGGTTAGGAGATCGTAAAGAACCGCACAACTTTGCGCTAGAGCCCCCAGGGCTCCAACCGACCGTCGGGCTCGGCCTCGAGCAGAAGAGCTTGCGCCGCGATCGGCGCCACCCTTGCCTTGGGGGCGGTGGAGGCTCCTTTCCGTGCGGAGTACGCGCGTCGTGCGTCCGTCTCCCGGCCGAGCGTTCGGCCTCGAGCGGAGCCGGCCATGCGTCCGTCTCACACGACCGGAAGGAGCCGGCCATGGCTGTTCCCGAGGCCGCAATGCGCACGACGATTGCCAGCTACCGTGACTACGCCGAGGCCCAGGCGGCGGTCGACGCGCTCGCCGACCGCCGCTTCCTGGTCGAACGACTTGCCATCGTGGGCCAGGGCCTGCGCACCATCGAGCAGGTCACCGGCCGCAAGGGTCTCGGCCGCGCGGCGCTCGATGGTGCGGTGTCAGGGGCGCTGACCGGGGGCGTTTCTCGGCTTCGTCCTGGGACTGTTCAGCCTGGTGGAGCCGCTGGTGTCGGGGCTCGCCCTCGCGCTGTGGGGGCTGCTCATCGGCGCCGTCCTCGGGCCGCGGCGTGACCGTCGAGCGTTACGACCTCGTCGCTGACCCCGAGGTCGTCGACGAGGCGAAGCGCCTGCTCGTAGCCGCTGACGCGTCAGGCGTCCGGGGTCCAGCGCACCACGAGCTCGCGGCCGGCCTTGCCCTCGTCGAGCCGCCCCACCGGCGTCGTCTGCGGGGCGGACCGCAGCAGCTCCGGGTTCTCGGCCGCCTCGGCCACGGCCTGGCGCACCGCGGCGGCGAAGTCGTCGAGGGTCTCGCGCGACTCGGTCTCGGTCGGCTCGACCATGACCGCTTCGTCGACGATGAGCGGGAAGTAGTTCGTCGGCGGGTGGTAGCCGAGGTCGATCAGGCGCTTGCACAGGTCGGTGACGCGCACGCCGTGGCCTTGAGCTTCGTGCCGGTGGACACGAACTCGTGCATCGGCTGGTGCTGCGGGTAGCCCAGCGGCAGCACGTCGCGGACCTGCGCCGCGACGTAGTTGGCGTTGAGCACCGCCTTCGCGCTCATCGACCGCAGCCCGTCGCCGCCATGGAACAGCAGGTACGCGAACGCGCGGATCAGGACGCCGACGTTGCCGTGGAAGCCGGTGAGCCGGCCGATCGAGCGTGGTCGGTCATGGTCCCAGCGGTAGCGCGGCCCGGCGTCGCCGTCGTCGCGCACGACGACCGGCGCGGGCAGGTACGGCGCAAGGCGTTCGCTGACGACCACGGGTCCGGCACCGGGCCACCGCCGCCGTGCGGCGTCGCGAAGGTCTTGTGGACGTTGAGGTGCACGACGTCGAAGCCCATGTCCCCCGGACGCACGCGGGCGCAGATGGCGTTGAAGTTCGCGCCGTCGTAGTACAGCAGCGCCCCGACGCGGTGCAGCGCCGCGGCGATGCGCTCGATGTCGAGCTCGAACAGGCCGAGGGTGTTCGGGTTGGTCAGCATCAGCCCGGCGGTGGACTCGTCGACCAGCGCCTCCAGCGCGTCGACGTCGACGAGACCGTCGCGCCCCGACGGCACCGTGACGACGTCGTAGCCGCACATCGCGGCGCTGGCCGGGTTCGTCCCGTGCGCCGAGTCCGGGACGACGATGGTGCGGCGCGCGTCGCCGTGCTCCTCGTGGTAGGCGCGCATCAGCATGAGCCCGGTCAGCTCGCCGTGCGCGCCGGCCGCCGGCTGGAACGTCGCCGCGTGCAGCCCGGTCAGCTCCGCGAGCCAGCGCTCCAGGTCGTACAGCAACGCGAGCGTGCCCTGCGCCGCGGCGTCGGGCGTCCACGGGTGCAGGTGGCGGAAGCCTGGCAGCGCGGCGGCGGTCTCGGCGAGGCGCGGGTTGTACTTCATCGAGCACGACCCGAGCGGGTAGAAGCCGACGTCGATGCCGTGGTTGCGATGGCTCAGCCGGGTGAAGTGACGCACGAGGTCGAGCTCGCCCAGCTCGGGCAGCGCCGGCGGCTGTGTTGCGAGCTCGACGCCGGGCAGCGCGTCGGCGGGGTCGACGGCTGGCACGTCCAGGCGCGGCAGCGTCGCCGACCGCCGCCCAGGACTGGAGCGCTCGAACGCGGTCGGCTCTTCGGCGGTGCGGTCTCCCATGACCGGCATCAGCGCAGCTCCTTCACGACCCGCGCGAGCGTGTCGGCCAGGCCTTCGACCTCGGCGGCGGTCCGCCGCTCGGTGACGGCGACCATGACGGCACCCGCCGCGACACCGTCGGGCACGACCGGCCCGACGAGGTAGCCGGCGTCGTGGAGCGCGCGGCGACGGCGGCGGCGGGTCGGCGACGTCGAGCCGCAGCGCGAACTCCTTGAGGTACGGGCCCGAGACGGCCAGCTCGACGCCGTCGACCTCGGTCAGGCGCGCGGCGGCGTGGCGGGCGCGCGCCAGGCACGCCGTCGCGAGCTCGCGCAGCCCTGCGGCCCCAGCCACGTCAGGTACACCAGCGCGGCCAGCGCGCACAGCGTCTGGTTGGTGCAGATGTTCGACGTCGCCTTCTCGCGGCGGATGTCCTGCTCGGCGCGCGCGCGCAGCGTCGCTGACGTAGCCGCGGCTGCCGCGCGCGTCGACCGTCGCCCCGACGATGCGCCCCGGGATGCGGCGCACCTGGTCGGTGGCGCAGGCGAGGAAGCCGAAGCTCGGGCCCCCGTAGGTCAGTTCCTGCCCCAGCGGTTGGCCCTCGCCGACGACGAGGTCGGCGCCAAGGCTGCCCGGCGTCGCGATGAGCCCGACGGCGGTCGGCTCGAGCTTCACGATGAGCTTCGCGCCGGCGGCGTGCGCCGCGTCGGCGTGGGCGCGGACGTCCTCCACGACCCCGAGGGCGTTGGGCTGGGCGACGACGACCGCGGCGACGTCACCCGCCACGTCGGCGACCGGCGTGCGCCCGTCGTCGCCGTAGGCGGTGACGCGGACGTCGCGACGGAGCGGGTGCCCGTAGGTCCGCACGACCTGGCGGGTGGGGGCGTCCAGCGCGCCGGACACGACGACGGCGTTGCGCCGCGTCGCCGCGCACGCCATCGACACCGCCTCCGCGACGGCGCTGCCGCCGTCGTACAGGCTGGCGTTGGACACCGGCAGGCCGGTCAGCTCGCTGATGGCGGTCTGGTACTCGAACAGCGCCTGGAGCATCCCCTGGCTGACCTCGGGCTGGTACGGCGTGTACGCGGTCAGCAGCTCGCCGCGCGCGGTGATCGCCCCGACGACCGCCGGCACGTAGTGGTCGTAGGCGCCGCCGCCGGCGAAGCACACCGCCGCGGTGTCGTTGGCGGCGGCACGCGCGGTCAGTGCGGTGAGCACCTCGTCCTCGCTGCGCCCGTCGGGCAGGTCGAGGTGGCGCTGGGCGAGCAGCTTGGGCGGGATGTGGGCGAACAGCTCGTCGAGGTCGCGCCGCCCGACCGCGGCGAGCATCGCGATCAGGTCCTCGGGGGTGTGGGGGGCGAAGTCCACGCGGCACTCCTGTGACGGCGACGCGACGTCACGAGACGCCGCGCGACGGCGAGTCTAAGCCGCCCGGCGTCGTGCCCGTGCCGTCAGCGGGCGTCGGCGATGGCGGGCGGCTCGGCGTCCGTCGCGTCGCTCAGCACCGTCGCCGCGCGTTCGGCGGGCAGCCGGGTGATCTCGGCCTCGATGGCGGCGTAGACCGGGTCGAGCGCGATGGCGAACACCCCCTGGCCGCTGGCGAGCAGGTCGATGATCGCGCGCTCGTCGTCCAGGGCGTAGACCGTCTTGCCGTCGGACGCCAGCGTGAGGTTGCGCACCGACAGCTTGCGTTCGCGCATGAACTCCATCGCCGTGCGGATGCGCTGCAAGCTCACGCCCGCGTCGATGAGCCGCTTGATGACTTTCAGCTGAACGATGTCGTCGAAGGCGTACAGCCGCTGTGAGCCCGAGCCGTCCGCGTCGCGCACCGACGGCGTGACGAGGTTGGTTGTCGTCCAGTAGTCCAGCTGGCGGTAGCTGATCCCCACGATCTTGCACACCGCCGGGCCGCGGTAACCCGTGGGGCCGTCCTCCAGACCTGGCAGCGGGATGTCGCGCAGGTAGCGGTTCTCACGTCCCACGTGTCGGCCTCTCACGAGCGTCCCAGCGCCGTAATTCCCGGCGCGTGAGAACGCTACGACGGTGAGGCCGGCGGGTCAAGTCATCCACACCCGGTGCACAGGCTGTGCACAGGCGGCGGCGCGCTACTCGCGAAAGTCCTCCGGGGTCACCTGTTCGAGGAACTGCTTGAACTGGGTGACCTCCTCCTCGTCGTCGTCCTCGATCTCGATGCCGGCCTCGTCGAGCACGCCCTCGGCGGCGAAGATCGGGACGGTCGCGCGCACGGCGAGCGCGATCGCGTCGGACGGCCGCGACGACACCACGACGGCGTTGCCGTCCTGGGTCATCTGAATCTCGGCGTAGAAGGTCCGGTCGCGCAGCTCGGTCACGACGATGCGGTCGACCGACACGTCGAGGCTGCCGAGCAGGTCACGCATGAGGTCGTGGGTCATCGGGCGGGGCGTCGCGGCGCCCTGGAGGGCGAACGCGATCGAGGTCGCCTCCACGGCACCGATCCAGATCGGCAGGAAGCGCTCCCCGGTGCGCTCCTTGAGCAAGACGATCGGCTGGTTGTGCGGCAGCTCGACGCGCACACCGACCAGCTCCAGCTCGATCACGGCCGACTCCTCGGGTCCAGCGGCGTCGCCGTCAGTCTATCGCCCGAGGGGTCACGCGGGCCGGTCGACCGGCTGCAACCGGACGAATGCGCGCAGCGCCTCTTGCACCGCGCCACCGACCGTCGCCGCCGGCGGCGCAGGCGCCGGCGCGGGGACCGGCGCCGCGGCGCGCAGCGGCGCCGTCACGCTCACCGTCCCGTCGATGATCAGCTCGGCGCGACCGACCACCTGCCCTGCGCTGACGGGGCGGTCGACGTCGGGACGCACCACCGTGCGCCAGACGACGTCGCGCCCCGTCGCGACGGTGCGCCGCAGCCCGCGGCCGGCAGTCACGGCGACCGCCGCGTCCGCCCAGCGGTAGCGTGTCACGGTGCGACCGCGGCGGACCGGCTCGACGCGGCGGAACGCCTCGTACCCGTAGTCGAGCAGCGCGGCGCTGTCGCGGAAGCTCGCCTGCGAGTCGAGCACGACGGTGATCAGGCGCCGCCCGTCGCGGGCGGCGCTGGCGACCAGGCACAGCCCGGCGAGGTTGGTGTAGCCGGTCTTGACGCCGGTCGCGCCGGGATAGCGCCCGAGCAGCTCGTTGCGGCTGACCAGCGTGCCGAGACCCGGAAGGTCGAGCCGGGCGGCGCCGGCCCACGTCGCGAAGTCGTCGTCGCGCAGCGCGACCTCGGCGAGCCGGGCGAGGTCACGCGGGCTCGCGTGGTGGTCGGGGTCGTCGGTCAGCCCGGTCGCGTTGAGGAAGCGCGTGTCGTCGAGCCCGAGCTTCACGGCGCGCGCGTTCATCGCCTTGACGAACGCCGCCTCGCTGCCGGCGACGTGCTCCGCCACGGCGACGGCGGCGTCGTTGCCGCTGCGCAGGATCAACCCGGCGAGCAGGCTGCGCATGGCGATGCGCTGACCGGCCCGCAGGCCGAGCGTCGCCGCGCCCGGGCTCGCGCCGACCGCGACGGCTTCCGGCGACACGGTCACGGTGTCGTCGACGGTGCCGGCCTCGAGCGCCAGCAGCACGGTCATGATCTTCGTCGTCGACGCCATCCGGCGCGGCACCGTCGCCGCGCTGCCGTAGAGCACCCGGTCGTCGGCGGGGTCCCACAGCACCGCGCCTTCGGCGGTGACCGCCGGCGGGACCGGCCGCGCGGCGACAGCCGGCGGATCACGCGGCGCGGCGCCGGCCGGCGCGCCGGCGAGCAGCGCGATGGTGGCCACCGCGGCGGGCAGCCGCCAGCGGTACGCGCGTCGCCTCGTCACGCGCCGTGGACGTAGCCGCGCAACGCCCGCGCGAGCAGCGACCGCTTCAACCGCCCCGTCAGCGCCCCGAGCTTGTCGAGCTGGCGGGTCGCCTGGCGGCGTGCCTCGGGGTTGCGCTGTCGCAGCAGCGGCGTCACGAGCTGCTCGAACAGGGCGAGCTCGCGCTCCACGAACTGGCGGTACATCCGCAGATGGCGCGCCTCGAGCCCGAGTCGCAGCAGGTCGTGGGCGGCACGCGCGGCGAGCAGGTCGTCGGCGTCGAACGGCGCCCCGTCGTCGCCGCGTTCGCCGATGATCCCGTACTCGCGCAGCGCGCGCACCTCCGCGGGTTCCAGTCCCGTGGCTTCGCACAGCTCGCGCAGGGTGAGGGTCACGGCCTGCGGGGGGTCCAGCAGCGACCGCTCCTCGCCGGCGGTCGCGGCCTCCAACGCCGCGGCGATGTCGGCTGGACGCATGGGGGCGGGCCGCTCGCCGTCGCCGGCCGGCGCACCTGCCCCGGGGGGCGCGGCGCGGGACGGGTCGCCGGCGTCGAGGCGCTCGAGCTGCTCGCGGATGACCTTCAGCGGCAGGTAGTGGTCGCGCTGTGCGGTGAGGATGAACCGAGCCGGTCGACGTCGTCCTCGGTGAACTTGCGGTAGCCGGACTCGGTGCGGTCTGGGTAGATCAGGCCCTCACTCTCCAGGAACCGGATCTTGGAGATCGTGATGTCCTCGAACTCCTCTTTGAGCTGGTTGAGGACTTCCCCGATGGTGAAGCCGTCGACGGGCATGACGCCGCTCAGCGCACCGGTTCGGCGACGAACGCGACGAGCTTGAACTTGCCGATCTGGACCTCGTCGCCGGTCTCGAGCAGCTGGTCGTCGGCACGGTTCCCGTTGACGTAGGTGCCGTTGAGGCTGCCGACGTCGTGGACCCAGAACCGCTGCGAGTCGCGGCGAAACTCGGCGTGGCGGCGCGACACGGTGATGTCGTCGAGGAAGATGTCGCTGTCGGGGTGTCGCCCCACGGTCACGACGTCGCGGTCCAGCAGGAAGCGGGCACCGCGGTTGGGCCCGCGGACTCCGACGAGCAGCGCCGTGCCGGTCTCCAGGTCGCCCGTGTCGATCGCCGCGTCGGCTGCGTCGAGCTGCTCGGCGGGGTCGTCCACACGCAGCGCCCCGGTGGTGGTGTCGCCGAGTTCACCCAGCGGCCGCCCGCAGTTGCCGCAGAAGTTCGCACCGGGCGCGTTCTCGTGGCCGCAGTGCGTGCAGTACACCGGATTCCCCTCGGCGCTCAGGAGCTTGCCGCCGTCAGCTGCTCGTAGGCGTCGGCGGACAGCAGCGCCTCGGCGGCGGCGGGGTCCTCGGCCTCGATGACGACCATCCAGCCCTCGCCGTAGGGGTCGGAGTTGACCAGCTCCGGCTGGGACTCCAGCGACTCGTTGCGCTCCACGATCGTGCCGGTCAGCGGGGCGTAGAGGTCCGACACGCTCTTGGTGGACTCGACCTCCCCGAACGGCTGGCCCTGCTCGACACGCGTGCCGGTGGCCGGCAGGTCGACGTAGACGACGTCGCCGAGCGCGTCCTGCGCGTAGTGGGTGATGCCCACCGTGACGCGGGCGCCCTCGGGCTTGGCCCACTCGTGATCCTCGGTGTACCTGCGGTCGGACGGGTTCACCAGGCGCTCCTTGCGCGTTCGGCTCGACGCGCGCGGATGCTACCCGCTGCGCCCCTGGTGGGGGCGGAGACTCAGCCGCGCTCGGGAGGCAGGGGCTCGCCGAAGACGAACGGCACGGGCTCCGCCCGCGCCGGCACGCTCAGCTGCGCGAGCGGCTCCACCGTCGCGGTGACCTCCGCGCGCGACTCGAGGGCGTCGACTGCGCCGCCCGGGATGGCGAGCGCCTCGGCGATCGTATCGGCGGGGCCGACGGCGACGACGACGAGCGGCGGCTCGAGCGGTTGGCCGTCAAGGACGAGTCGGCCGTTGCGCGTCACGAACGCCGACGACGCGACGAGCCGCACGTCGTTGACGGCGATGGCCTCCGCCCCGGCGTCGCGCAGCTCCTGCACCGTGTCGACGAGCAACTCCTGGGTGACCTGTCCGCCCGGGTCCTGGATCGTCAGGCGCACCCCCTCCCCCTCGACCTCGGCCGTGCCGGCGAGGATGCGCAGCTCGTCGAGCCGGCGCTCCAGGCTCTGCAAGGCGAGCTCCTCGGTCTCGGCCGAGTTGGCGAAGGCGAGCAGGGTCAGGCGCAGGTCGGTGATCTCCTCCTGGAGCCGGTCGGACTGGGTCGTCAGGTCGGCGAGGATCTGGGCGAGGTCCTCCTCGCGCTCGATGTCGAGGCGCTCGCCGAGCCCCTCGGTCGCGCGCAGCTGCACGACGAGCAGGAACCCCAACAGCGCGCACGCCAGTGCGGTCAGCACGCGCAGCGTCGCGCCGCGCCCCGGCAACCCCGCACCGGCGGGCGGCGGCGCGGCCGGCGTCGCCGCGGCCTCGGCTGCCGGCGACGGTCGCGGTTCGAGGGCCCGGCTCATGCGTGGAACAGCCGCCGGCGGACGGCCGCGAGGTTCTGGAAGATCCGCACGCCGAACACGACGATCACGGCGGTCTCGAGCGCGTCGCCGACGTTGAGCTGGTTGCCCAGGTAGACGAGGAAGACGGCGAGCACGATGTTGGACAGAAACGAGATGAGGAACACGCGGTCGCTGAAGACGCCGTCCAGGCGCGCCCGCACGCCGCCGAACAGCGCGTCGAGCGCGGCGACGACCGCCACCGGCAGGTACGGCGCCAACGGCAACGGCACCGTCGGCTGGACCAGCAGCCCGAGCACCGCGCCCACGAGCAACGCGAGGAGCGCGATCACCGCCGTCCTCGCCTCGTCTTGCGACCGACGTCGGTGGCGGTGTCGACACGCACCGACCCCGCGTACGCCGGGAGCACGAGCGGGTCTACCGCATCGACGGAGAAGCCGAGTCCGTAGACGTCGCGCCACACCGCGAAGTCGCGGGCGATCTGGGTGTTGCCGAAGCGCGCGGTCAGCGCCTGCGGGTCACCCACGGCCTCCACGACGTACGGCGGCGTGAGGACCCGGTAGTTGACGAGGATCGACGTCCCGGCGCTGCGGATCGCCGTCGTGGCGATGACCCGCTCGCCGTTGATCGCGACGCCCTCCGCTCCCAGGCCCCACAGCGTGTTGACCGCCAGCTGGAGGTCCACGTCTTGGATGCGGCAGTCCTCCTCGCGCCCGGTGGGGCAGGCCGTCTCCGCGTCGCCGAACGTCACCCGCACGCCGGGGCCGCGCAGCGCCGTCAGGCCGGTCGCCGCCTCGACCTTGGCCAGACGGGCGTTGAGCGCCGGCGCGCCCGCGGCGGCGGCGTTCTCGGCCCGCGTGACCTTCCCGCGCAACTCCTCGAGCTGCGCACTCAGGGCGGCGGCGCGGTCCTGGCGCGCGTCGACCAGCGCGATGAGCTGCGCCTTGCGGGCGGTCTGGGCGCGGGCGGCCTCCCGCCCCGCCGTCAAGCCGGCGGCGAGGAGGAACCCGACGAGCAGCGCGCCGGCGACGGTGGCCAGACGCACTGCACCCGACGGCCACGGCTGGCGCGACGGCGCCGGCGGGGGCGGCGTGTAGTCCGACTCCATGCGCAGCCCGAGCGCCTCGCCGAGCTCCGTCACGGGGAGCCCCCAGCCGCGAGCGCCGCCTGGCGCATGCGGATCGCTACGCGCGCCGCGCGCCAGTACCGCCACCCCGCGACGTAGTACGCGACGATGCCGACGACGGCGAAGCCGTACGCGAGGCCGAGAAACAGGTCGGCGCCGGACCAGTCCATCCGCCCGAGCAGGAATCCGGGAACGCCGATGAGCAGGTTGGCGGTGGCGAACTTGCCGAGCCGGCTGACCGGGATGTTGGGGTTGCCGCGGAACATCACCAGCGCGGCCACGAGCAGCAGGGCGTCGCGGGCGACCACCGCCACGACCACCCAGACGGGAATGAAGCCGACGACCAGCAGGGTCAACGCCGCGGTGGCCAGCATCGCCCGGTCGATCAGCGGGTCCAGCGCCTTGCCGATCTTGGTGACCTGGTCGAAGCGGCGGGCGACGTAGCCGTCGACCCAGTCGGTGCTCCCCACGACCACAAGCACGAGAAAGGCCATGCCGTAGGCGCCGACCCCGAGGGTGAGCCACACGAACAGCGGCAGCCCGAGCAGCCGCACGGCGGTGATCGCGTTGGCGGCGGTCACCACCCGGTCGTGCACGGTCGCGGCGACGTCGGAGCGCGCCCCCGCGTCGAACAGGCCCACGGCCCCTCCTCGCATGGAACGCCATCCAGCGTATCGCCCGGCCGGCGTTGGCCGAGGTGGCGGGGCGGCGTTACGCTGCGCCGCGACGGGATGTGGCCCAGCTTGGTCCAGGGCGCCGGTCTGGGGGACCGGAGATCCGGGGTTCAAATCCCCGCATCCCGACTCGAACGGGGCGCCCGTTCCGGCGTCCGATGCCGAGTTTCCGCCGGCGCAGGCGGAAACTCGACGTCAAACGGCCACCGATGCGTGCCCACCACGGCGCGCGGGCGCACGGCACGGCACTGCGGCTGGCGACGGCCAGACGAGACGGTAGTCAGCGATACGCAACCGCATGTCTGACCCCGTGCGTGCAGGTTCGAATCCTGCCGCGGGCACCGCGTTGGAGTGGACGGCGAAGTTTCGAGAAGGCGAGGGGGGCGGCCCCGCGAGGCCGCCCCCCTCGATGCACCCGACGATCCCTATGGGATCGTGAACAGCTGCGTCTGTGGGTTGAGGTGCCCCAGCTTCAGCTCGCCGGACACGACCCGGTCGCTCAGCCTGAACACGTTCAACCCAGTCTGGATCTCGGACTCGTGGATGAAGCCGTTGTACCAGTACGACGACCACGCGCCGCCGAGGTTCGCTGGTGAAATCGGCTCCGGATCCGAGAACGCCACCGTCCGCGCGTTGGCGGGGTTGGTGAAGTCCACGGCCCACGTCCCTGCCTGATAGTGCCCACCGATCGCGACGTAGCGGCCGCTGCGCAGCGGCACCAGGTTGAAGTTGTGGACGGTGCAGTTCTCGCCCTGGCCGTCCTGGCCGCGTGGCATCACCCACTGCCCGAGCTTGCGGCCGGTGGCGGCGTCGTAGAAGAACTTGCTCTTCTTGATGTCCGGGTCCGTCGACTCGCATTCGGCCGCCGCGCCGCCGCCCGGCTCCCAGCCCAGGACCAGCACCTTGCCGTCCCAGGTGAACGTGGCGGAGTGCCAGCGCCCACCGATGCCGACCTTGTTCCCGGCAGCGTCGGATTCCTCGACGTTGTACAGCCACACCGGGTTCTCGAGCGAGCCGCCGCGCGACCCGCCGATCGAGAACACGTTCGCGGCGTGGCCGCTGGCGCAGGCCAGCAGGTTGGCGTCGCCCAGGATCACGCCGGCGTCGTGGCAGCCGTTGTTGCTGCCCAGCGACCCGCCCGTGAGCGGGACTCTGCCGATGTGTGCGGCGCCGGCCGGGTTCGACAGCGGCACCTCGAGGACGTCCATCGCGTTGCACACCGTGCGGTTGGCCCCGGACGAGTTGTTGCTGTAGACGACGAGGCGGTTGTTGGCCAGGTCGGGAACGCCGGTCACGGTGTGCGAGCCGCAGCCGTCGGCCGTTCCCCGCTGCGCCGCGCCGGTCTGGCTGAACTCGACGGCCGTCAGGAGCCGCGGCGCCGCCGGGTCGCTGATGTCGAACACGTGCACGCCCTCGAAGCCCACAGGTACTGGTTCGCCCATGCAGTGGCGGCCGGCCGGTGCGGGCGAGTTCCACGCCCGCACGACGATGCTGTCGTGCACGTAGATGTCGCCCTGGTCGCCGTTGCACCGCGGGTGCGAGACCAACCTGGGGTCGCCCGGCTCGGAGATGTCGACGATGCGGAAGCCGTCGTAGTTGCCCTGGATGGCGTAGTTGCCCCAGAAGGCGATGTCTGAGCTGATCTGCCGTTGGGCCGCGGGTACACCGAAGAACTGCGCCGGGTGGGCGCTGTGGCCCAGCGCGTGCAGGTTCCTGGTGCTCTCCCTGACGGTGTAGCTGCCGGCTTCCCCGGCGCGGTCGTCGTGGTCGTGCTCGTCATCGGGATGCGCGCCGGCCGGTGCCGGCAGCGCCAGCAACAGCGACATCGCCGTGAGTACCAGAACGAGCCGCCGTGTGGTGTATCTCATGCCGTGCCCTTCCCATGTCGTGTGCGAAACGAGAACAGGCCGGGACCGCCTGGCGGTGGCCCCGGCCGTGAACATCTGGCAGGTCCGCCTAGCGGATGACGGTCTCCTGCGTCTGCGGGTTCAGGTACGGCAGCTTGCGTGCCCCCGCGCGCATTTTGTCGGCGAGCAGGAAGATGTCCACGCCACGCCTGATGTCGTTGGCGTAGATGAAGCCGTTGTACCAGTAGCTGGACCAGGTGTTGCCGCCGGACGGCTTGTAGAAGCCGATCTCCGCGGCCGCGGTGCTGGCGCCCGCGACGAGCTTGTCGACGTCGACGACCGTCGTCCCCGCGGTGTACGCCGAGGACACCAGGACGTTGCGGCCGCGCAGCGGGATGAAGTTGAAGTTGTGCATGGTGCAGGTGCCAGTCTCGGACCGCGGGATCTTGTAGCTGGCCAACTCCCTGCCGCCAGCGGTGTCGACGAACCAGATGCGGCCCTGGTTGTCGTTCGGGTCGGTGCAGCGCGGCAGGCCACCGCCGCCGGACTCGTCACCGAACGCGACCATCCTGCCGTCCCAGCTGAACGTCGCCGAGTGGAACAGGTCCACCTTGCCCGGGTCGATCGCGGCATTGTCGTAGCGCCAGAGGAACCGCGGGTTCAGCGGGTCGCTGATGTCCCACAGCTGCCCCTCGCTCATGCAAGCGCCGGCAGCCAGCCCGAGCTCCGTGAAGACGCTGATGTCGTGGCACCCCACGAAGCTGAAGAAGCGGTTCGGGTCCTTCGCGCCGAAGACGCCCAGGTCGAACGTCGCGACCTCCGTTTCCTCGTCGAGGAAGTACTTCGAGACCGTTGCTGCTGCTGGGTTGGCCAGCGGCACATTCACGATCGAGACGAAGCCGTGACCACCGCCGTCCTCGCCGCGGACGCAGTTGGGACCCTGTGCGGCCGCGCCGAGCGGGTAGGACGAGACGTAGATGACCGCGCGGCCGTTGGCCGCATCGGGCAGGAGCGTGTGGGTGTGGGACCCGCAGTCCGTCTGGACGGAGGCCAGGTGCACCGGCGCGGCCGGGTTCGACACGTCGAAGATCCGGATGCCCTCGAACATGCCTGGCGTGCGCGCGGTCACGCCGGTGCTGGCGCAGCCACTGTCGCTCTGCGGCGCATCGACCGACTGGAACAGCAGGTTGCCGTACACCGACAGGTCGCTCTGCGCCCCGTTGCAGCGGAAGTCGGTGAGCACGGTGGGAGCCTCGGGGTCCGACGCGTCGATGACCCGGAAGCCCTGGTAGTTGCCGGCGTAGACGTAGCGGCCCGCGAACGCGAGGTCGGACTGCGTCGCCGACGTCGGCTTGGCGACGTTGGCCAGCAACTTCATGTTGCTCGAGTGCTGGTCCGGCGCGGTGGAGCCGGGACCTGAGTGGTCTTCGTGCTCCTCGGGATCGTGGGCACCGGCGGGCGCTCCCGCCAGCGCCATCGACACCGAAAGAACCACCAGTAACAGCACACGTGCAAATGGACGCATGAGAAACCTCCCGTGCCTGATGAGCAGTGACCCGCAGCCGCCGGGGCCCGCCCCGGCGTCCGGCAGACTACACCGCCGCAGCCACTTCTGACTAGTGGCAATTCGCCCCTCGACCTGCTCGACCCACGCCCATGGGATGGCGCCAACACCCAGCGACGCGCCGGCCGCGGCTGCCGTGTGACGCCAACTCGACGGCAGCATCCAGCGCGCGTGCCGATTCCGACGCCCCCTGATCAGTAGTGCGACACGGCTCATGGCTAATGACGGCCCGCGCCTCTCGCCCTGCTGCGCGCTGCAGCACCGCCGCCCCGTGAGCCCCGCATCCCGACTCGAACGGGGCGCACCCCACGGCGTCTGATGTCGAGTTTCCGCCGGCGCCGGCGGGAACCCGACGCCAAACGGCCACCGACGCGTGCCCGGCCCGGCCCCCCGCGGGCCCTGGGCTCTCTCTTTCGCGCGGGCGTACCCCTTTTGGCTCCGATGACGTTCACCCCGACAGCACCGCCGCACGCGACCGCACGCGGCAGAGATGTCCGCACCGAAGGAGCCGCACGATGAACCCCATCCACGTCCGCACCCACCTCGCGTCCAGTGACCTCGCCGCCGAACGCGAGCCGCTTGGACGCCTTGTTCCGCTGCTGATGACCCTGCTGGCCTTCGCGGTCGCGCTGCTGCTCGGGTCGGCGACGCCGGCGTCGGCGCAGCTGGCCGACCCCGTCGACCAAGACGACATCCGCCTCAACGACGACGACGAGACGACGACGACGACGACGACGAGGACGACGACGACGACACCGGGGCGAGCTCTGACCTGTCGGGCGGCACCACCGCCGACGACGTGTCGGCCGCCACGCAAGCCACCGGCGACAGCGGCCGCGACGGGTCCAACGCCACCACCGGCGACGACGTGTCCGCGGCGACCGCGCGCACCGGCGACAGCGGCTTTGACGGGTCGCGCGGCACCACCGCCGACGACACCACCGGCGTCACCGCCCGCACCGGCGACAGCGGCTTTGACGGGTCGCGCGGCACCACCGCCGACGACACCACCGGCGTCACCGCCCGCACCGGCGACAGCGGCTTCGACGGGTCGCGCGGCACCACCGCCGACGACACCACCGGCGTCACCGGCACCGACGACTGACCCCACCACCGCCAACGTCAGCAGGGGCGCCCCACCGGGGCGCCCCTGCTGCTGTTCCCCCCGGTCAGGCCGGCGTGCCGTGGGCGGCGAGCACCGCCTTGGCGGCGGCGCGCCCCGGCGATCCCGCGACACCGCCGACGGGTGCGGTGCCGGCGCCGCTGACGAACAGTCCCCGCACGGGCGTGCGATGGGTCGCGAGCAGCCGGGTCGGTCGCAGGAACGCGAGCTGGTCGAGGCTGACGTCGAGCACCATCGGGTTCGCCCCCGGCCAACGCAGCTCGGCGGCCATGTCCTGCGGCGTCCGGATGGCGATGTCGCGGATCGAGTCGCGAAAGCCGGGGGCGCGCGCCTCGACCGTGGCGATCATGCGCTCGGCGAAGCCGTGCTTGGCGGCGTCCCAGCCGCCGCGCAGACGGTACGGGGCGTTCGGGCACGCGAGGTAGACGGTGTGGTGCCCGGGCGGAGCGAGCGTCGCGTCCAGCGCTGACGGTGTGAAGCTGTAGGTCGGCACCGGGTTGGGCGGGAGCAATTCGGCTTCCGCGGCGGCAAAGCCGGCCTCGAGCGACTCGAGCGAGTCGACGTAGCTCTGCAGACCGGCCCAGTCGCCGGGGCGCGCCCGCGGGTACGGCGGCAGCCGGTCGGTGGCGACATGGACGAGCATCTGGACGGCGTTGCCGCGGTGCGTCGCCGCCAACGCCCGCCCCTCGGGGCCGCCAAGCGGCGGGTCGAGCAGCTCGAGCAGCGCCGTCTTGGGGTCGATCGCCGACACGACGACCGGCGCGGCAAGGCGTTCGCCGCTGTCGAGCTGCACGCCGCGGACGCGGTCGCCGTCACGGACGATGCGTGCAACCGTGGCGCTCGTGCGCACGGTGCCCCCCGCCCCGGTGAAGCGCGTGACCAGGGCGTCGATGAGCCCCTGCGCCCCGCCGACGGCGTGCCACTGCCCGAACCGGTGGTAGACGCCCTGCCACAGGGCGAACAGGGCGCTGCCCGTCTGCTGCGGGCTCGCGCCGGCGTGTGCGGCGAACGCGGCGACCGGGGCGCGGGTCAGCTCCGACGCGAGACGCTCACGCAGCACCCGGGCGTAGGGTGACAGCACCTCGCGCGCCAGCCCCGCCGGTCCGCCGTTGCGCGCGACGCCGCGCGCGGCGGCGACCGCCCGTCCGGGCAACTGCGACAGCACGCGACGGCGCGACGCGCCGCCGTCCACCCCGGCGACGACGGTGTCGATCACCGGCAGAGCGCGGTGCATGAACTCGGCGTAGGCGTCGGCGTCGGGCGCCGACACCTCGCGGATCGACGCGACGGTACGGTCGACGTCGCGGAAGAAGCGCACGATGCGGCCGTCGGTGAACGCCGCCATCGCGAACGGGTCCATCTCGAGGTAACGCAGCCCCGCCCCGGCAAGGTCGAGCTCGGCCGGGATGTCGGTCATGTTGATGATGTTGTGCGCCGCCGAGTGGGTGTCGAAGCGGTAGCCCGGGATCGTCTCGTCGGTGCGCGACCCTCCGCCGGGTTTGTCGGACTGTTCGAGCACCAGCACGTCGAGACCGGCGCGGGCGAGGTAGCACCCGCACACCAGGCCGTTGTGACCAGCGCCCACGATCACCACGTCGGCCACTAGCGACCGCCCGGCGCATCGTCACCCAGCGGCACGGCCTCGTCCTCGCCGAGGCCGACGAGCACAGCCTCGCTGATCCGGCCCAGCGCACGCACCTGCGCCGCGGTCAACGGGTCGAACAGGTACGTGCGCACCGCTTCCACATGGCCGGGCGCCGCCGCGGCAAGTGCGGCGAAGCCGTCGTCGGTGAGGACGGCGAGCAGTCCGCGGCGGTCGGTGGGACACGCTTGCCGCCGGATCCAGCCACGCTCCTCCAACCGCGCGGCGGCGTGGGACAGCCGGCTGCGCGACGACAGGCAACGCTGCGCCAGCTGGCTCATGCGCAGCGTCCGATCCGGGGCCTCGGACAAGCGCACGAGGATCTCGTAGTACGCGTGTGGCATGCCCCCGTCGCGGACCAGCGCGCGGTCGAGGCGCTCGAACAGCAACTGCGTCGCCGTCAGGAACGTCCGCCAGACCCGCTGCTCCTCGTCGTCGAGCCACCGCGGCTGCGCCATCGTCAATCCTCCGACCCAGGAATAGTTGAACGTTCAATACCGTTCAACCGAGGGAACAGTCCAGCACTCAACCACACTGAGGAGCGCCACCATGACCGCAACCGACCTCGTTGCCGCAGTCCCCGGCTACCAGACGGGCACGTGGACCATCGATCCCGACCACTCCGACGTGTCGTTCACCGTCCGCCATCTCATGGTGAGCAAGGTGCGCGGCAGCTTCCGGTCGTTCGCCGGCGAGATCGTCACCGCCGACGACCCGCTCGACTCCTCGGTCACGGCGACGATCGACCTGAAATCCATCGACACGAACAACCCGCAGCGCGACGACCACATCCGTTCCGCGGACTTCTTCGACGTCGTGAGCCACCCCGAGATGACCTACCGCTCGACCGGCGTGCGGGTGGACGGCGGCGGCTTCGTCGTCGACGGCGAGCTGACGCTGCACGGCGTGACCCGTGCGGTTCCGCTGCGTGTCGAGCTCAACGGCTTCGGTCCGGACCCGTACGGTGGTACGCGCGTCGGACTGTCGGCGACCGCCACGATCAACCGGCGCGACTTCGGCATCGACATCACGCTGCCGATGGACGGCGGCGGCGTCGTCGTGGGTGACAAGATCGCCATCGCGCTGGAGATCCAGGCCGTCAAGAACCGCTGAACCGACCCGCTGGCCGCGGCGCGCGCCGCGGCGGCCGGCGCCGGGCCCGCCACGGAGCAGCCGTGCCGATCACCCGCCTGAATCACGCCGGCCTGTTCGTGCGCGCGCTCGCGAAAAGCGTCGCCTGCTAGACCGAGGTCCTCGGCGTCCGCGTCGGGCCCATGCCGCCTGAGGGGTTTCGCCGGCGCGGCGTTCCTGCAGGCGCCAGGGTCGACCAACGACCATGACCTGGGCTTGTTCGAGCTCGGCGCCACCGCCGGCGCCTCGGCGGCCGGGCGGTCCACCGTGGGCCTGTACCACCTCGCGTGGGAGGTCGACACGCTTGCCGAGCTCGAGCGGCTCGAGCGGGCGCTCGCCGAACGGGGCGCGCTCGGAGGCGCCAGCGACCACGGCACCACGAAGAGCCTGTACGGGCGTGATCCCGACGGGCTCGAGTTCGAGGTCGCCTGGGTCGTTCCGGCCGACCGCCTCGACGACGCCGCGCTGGCGGCGCGCACGCGCATCGGCAGGCTCGACCTCGCCGCCGAGAAAGACCGCTACGGCGCGACGACTGCCGGGGGCGTCGGCATCTCGACCAGCGCGCGCTAGCGGCGCCCGCTCAGCCGTCGGCGGCCGCGAGCTGGCGCTCGACCTCGTCGGCGAGCCAGTGGCGATGAGCGACGACGTCCGGCGGTGACGCCAGCGTCAGCAGCTCGCCGGCGCGGCAGAACTCGTCGGCCTCGTCGAAGTACTCGGCGAACGAGCGTGCCCACTGCCCCGCGGCCGGCGGCAACGACAGCTCGAACGTCACGGTCTGGCGGCCCTCGGACACCGCGTCGCGCAGCTGCCGTTGGAACAGCACACCGGCGTCGGCGAACCGTACCCGCACGTCGGCGACGAACTGCACCAGACGCGCCGGCACGTCGCTGTCCCCCTCGCTGTGCTCGCCGAGCCCGATGAGCGTCAGTTCGCGCAGCATGTCGTTGAGGTGGTGGCGCATCCGCAGGTGGCGCTGCACCGGCAGGTCGACGAGCCGGACGGTGACGAGGCGATCGGTGTCGGTGGCGTCGGTCATGCCTCGATCTCGAACCACACGACCTTGCCGCCGTTCTCGGGTTCCACGCCCCACGACGACGACAGCGCCGTGACCAACGTCAACCCGCGACCGGTCGCGAGCAGGTCGTCGTCGCCGTCGACGGCGCCGAGTTCGCTGATCTGGGGCATGGCGGGACTGCGGTCGGCCACTTCGACGCGCAGCGACCGCTCCCGCCGGTGGACACGCAGGTCCATCATCGTGCGGGCATGCAACAGGGCGTTCGTGACGAGTTCGGTCGCCAGCAGCGACACCTCCGCCGACACCGCGTCACAGTGCCACGCGGTGAGCGTGTCCTCCAGGAACCGCCGCGCCTGCCGGGGGCTCGCGGGGTCGGCCTGGAGCTGCAGCGTGGCGTCCGTTCTCGTCATTCACGGTCCCTACGGGTACACCGAAGCCGCCGCGCGGCCGCGCAGCGACACAAGCAGGGTGCCGCCGGCGCCACCGGCCGAAACCTGCTTCCCCGAACCCGCCGCTAGCGCCGGCGCTTGCCGCGCCCCCCGGCCGCTGGCCGACGCGGCGGCGCCTCGTCGCGATCCTCCCAGCGCGTGCGGACGCGCACCGCCAGGTCCAGCGGCGTGCCGGCGAACCCGAAGTCCTCGCGCAGCCGGCGTTCGAGGTAGCGCAGGTACGAGGCCGGCACCTCGCCGGTGGTGAACACGCGGAAGGTGGGCGGCCCGACGCCGACCTGGGCGGCGTAGCGCAGGCGCACCGCGCGGCCGGCGTGCAGCGGCGGTGCCGTCGCCGCGACCGCGTCGGCGAGCCAGGCGTTGAGCGCCGCGGTCTGGATGCGCCGTTGCCACTGCGCCAGGACCGCATCGACCGCGGGCAGCAGCCGGTCCACGCCGCGCCCGGTCGTCGCCGACGTGCGCACCAGCGGCGCCCACGCGACGAAGTGCAGGAGGCGGTCGCGTTCGCGGTCGACCCACTCGCGGCGGTACTCGTCGAGCAGGTCCCACTTGTTCAGCACGACGACGAGGGCACGGCCGGCGTCGAGGATCTGGCGCGCGAGCCGCTGCTCCTGCTCGCCGATCTCGTCGGCGGCGTCCACGACGAGCAGTGCGACCGACGCCGCGTCGAGCGCTTGGACCGTGCGCACGGTGCTGTAGTACTCCGTGGACGCGCCGCGGCGCAGCTTGCGGCGCAGCCCGGCGGTGTCGACGAACCGGTACGCCCGGCCGTCGTCGAGCTCGACGACGGTGTCGACCGCGTCGCGGGTGGTCCCGGGCCGGTCGTCGACGATGGTGCGTTCCTCGCCGAGCAGCCGGTTGAACAGCGACGACTTGCCCACGTTGGGCCGGCCGATGAGCGCGACCCCAGGGACGTCGTCGGGCTCGTCCGGTCCGCGGTCGAGCGCGCCGGCGTCGCGCAGGCGGTCGACGACGACGTCGAGCAGATCCCCCGAGCCACGCCCGTGCTGGGCGCTGACCGGCTGCGGGTCGCCGAAGCCCAGGGCGTACAGCTCCGCGAGCTCGGCGTCGAAGCCGCGGGTGTCGGCCTTGTTCGCGACGAGCACGACCGGGACGCCCGACGTGCGCAGCCAGTCGGCGGCGGCGGCGTCCTCCTCGGTCACTCCGACGGTGACGTCGACGACGAGCAGGACGAGGTCGGCCTCGCGGGTCGCGCGTTCCGCCTGCGCCGACACGGCGGTGTCGTAGGCGGTCTCGTCGCGCGCCCACCCGGGGGTCCAGCCGCCGGTGTCGACGAGGGTGAGCCGGTGACCGCGCCACGCGGCCACGTGGCTGGTGCGGTCGCGCGTCACGCCGGGCTGCGCCTCGACGATCGCGTCGCGGCGCCCGGCGAGACGGTTGACCAGCGTCGATTTGCCGACGTTGGGCCGCCCGACGACGGCCACGGTCGCCGGCCCGAGCGCCCTGGCCCGGCGGGTGGGCGTTGCGCGCGTGCGGGGGCGCGTCACGGCGCCTGCCCGGCGGCGCTGCTCGCCAGCCGCACGAGCGCGTCGACGACGTCGCCCACCGCCCGGCCGGTGGTGTCGAACTCCACGGCGTCGGCGGCGGGCACCATGCGTGCCGCGTCCTGCCCGTCGCGCCGGGCGAGTTCCGCGACCTCCGCCGCGACGCCGGCCGGCTCCGCGGCACCGCGCTGGGCGGCGCGCCGCGCGCGCGCTCGGCGGGCGACGCCGTCAGCCACACCTTCAGGTCGGCGTCGGGCACGACGACGGTGCCCGCGTCGCGGCCCTCGACGACGGCGCCGCCGTCGGGCACCGCGGCCCGCTGCAGGCCAACCAGCGCGGTGCGAACCGCCGGGTGGGCGGAGACGGTGGACACCGCAGTGGTCACGGCCGGACCGCGGATCTCCGCTTCGACGTCGAGGCCGTCGAGCAGCGTGCGCCCCGCCGCCCGCGTGATCCGCGCCGCCGCCGCGACGGCGGCGCACGCGGCACCGTCGCTGACGTCCGTGCCGCGCGCGCAGCACCGCCAGCGTCGCCGCGCGGTAGTAGGCGCCGGTGTCGACGTGCGCGACACCGAGCCGCCGGGCAAGCGCCGCGGCGACCGTCGACTTGCCCGAGCCGGCTGGCCCGTCGATGGCGATCACGGTCACGACGCGTTCCTTGCGGTCAGGGCGACGCCGGCCCGGGCGAGGTCGTCCCAGAAGCGCGGGTAGGTCTTGGTCACGCAGCCCGGGTGCTCGACGACGACGCCCGGAACCCGCGCCGCGAGCGCGGCGAACGCCATGGCGAGACGGTGGTCATCATAGGTGGCCAGCCGCGCGGGGCCGCGGGGCGCCCCGCCGGTGACGGCCAGGCCGTCGGGGCGCTCGACGACGGACACGCCGAGCTTGCGCAGCTCGGTCGCGAGCGCCGCCAGGCGGTCGGTCTCGTGGCCGCGCGCGACGGCGACACCCGACAGCACCGACGTCCCGGGGGCCAGCGCGGCCAGGACCGCGAGCGTGGTCACCTGGTCGGGCACGGCGCGCAGATCCGCCGTCAACGGGCGCAGCTCGGCTGGCCCCGCAACCGTCGTCGCGGGCCCCCGAACGCGACACCGTCGCCCCCATGCGCTCGAGCAGCGCGGGCACCGCGGCGTCGGGTTGGCGCGTCGCCGGCGCGACGTTCGTGACGGTGACCGTGCCGCCGGTGGCGGCGGCCAAGGCGAACAGGTGGGCGGCGGCGCTCGCGTCGTACTCGACCGCCTCGTCGCGCGCCCGGTAGCCGTCGCCGGCCGGCACACGCCAGGAGGCCTCGCCGGCGTCGGCCACGGCGACGCCCCACCGGCGCATCAGGTCGACGGTCAACGCGACGTAGGCGTCGGCGGTGGGTCCCGCGGCGGTCACGGTGACGTCGGCGTCGGCGTAGGGGGCGGCGAGCAGCACGGCACTGGCGAACTGGCTGCTCGCCGTCGCGTCGACGGTCACGGTGCCGCCGCGCAGGCCGCCCGACGCCACGACCGGCGGCACCCCGCCCGGCGCGCTGACGGTGGCGCCGAGCGCGCGCAGCGCGTCGACCAGCGCCCCGACCGGCCGCCGCAGCAGCCCGTCGCGGCCGGTAACGGTCACCGGTGCGGGCGCGAGCGCGGCGGCCGCCGCGACGAAGCGCAGCGTCGTACCCGACAGCCCGGCGTCGATGGGTGTGGCGGGCACCGTCAGTGCCCCGCCGGTGCCGCTCACCGTCCAGTCATCGCCGTCGTCATCGACCCGCGCGCCGAGGGCCCCGACCGCCGCGCGCATCGCGCGCGCGTCGTCGCTGTCGAGCGGATGGCGCAGCCGGCTGTCGCCGCGGGCGAGCGCGGCGACGAGCAGCGCGCGGTTGGTGACGCTCTTGCTCGCCGGCGCGGCGAGCCGCGCGCTGACCGGTCCGACGGGGACGACCTCCAACGCCGGAAGGTCGACCCACGCGGACGTCACAACGGTTGCTCCAGCACTTCGTAGCCCACCGCTTCCAGCGCGTCGCGGGCCATGCCGGCCGGTTTGAAGCCGATGATGGCCAGGCGCAGGGTGCCGCGGCCGCCGACGGGGGCGTGCTCGATGCCGAGGTCCTCGATGTTCACCCCGACCGCGCCGACGGTGGTGGTCACCTCGGCGAGCACCCCCGGGCGGTCGGGGATCGGGATGTGCAGCTCGACGAGCGCCCCGGTCACCGTCTCCTTGCCCGGAAGGTCGCGGCGCGCCGCTCGAGCGTCAGCCAGGCTGCGACGCAGGCTGGTCTCGTCGCCGACGGCCAGCACCGACCGCAGCGCGCCGATCCGCTCGCGGTAGTCGTCGAGGACCGCGACGATCGCGTCGCGGTTCTCGGCACAGATGTCGACCCACAGCTCGGGGTTGGACGCGGCGACGCGGGTGGCGTCGCGGAAGCCGCCCGCGGCGAGCAGCAGCAGGCCGGGGTGCTCGGGGGGGGGGGGGTCGGCGGCGAGGTTCTACAGCGTGGTGGCGGCGTGGTGCGGGAGGGGGCTGTGGACGGCGACGTGCGGGTGGTGGTGGTCAGGGTGGACCGCAAGCGGGGGCGCCCCGAGTCCCGCGACGAGCGCGTGCTGCCGGCGGTAGGCGTGCGGATCGGTGTCCACGGTGGGGGTGAGCAGGTAGGTCGCGCCGACGAACAGCTCGGCGGACGCATGGGCGGCGCCGGCCTCGTGCGAACCGGCCATGGGATGCCCGCCGATGACGTGCACGCCGGGCGCCACCGCCGCCTGCATCGCCGCGACGACGCGGCTCTTCACGCTCGCGACGTCGGTGAGGATCGCCCCGGGGCGCAACCGCGGACCGACCTCGGCGGCGACGGCGGGCACGGCGGACACCGGCACGGCGAGCACCACGACGTCGGCGTCGGCAACCGCGCCCGCGGGCGATTCGGCGGTGCGACCGACCGCCCCGCGGGCGGCGGCGTCGGCCAGCTGGCGGCGGTCCACGTCGTAGCCGACGACCTCCGCAACGTCGTCGAGACGCCCCAGCGCCAAACCGAGCGACGCGCCGACCAGGCCGGTGCCGACCACCGCGACCCGCATCCCGTCCCCCGTGCCGCCGGCGCGCACCGTGCGCGCTACTCGGGAAGGTCGCTGCGCAGCTGCCGCGCGCCGTGCAGGTAGGCGTGGCGCAGCGCCTCACGCGGGCGGTCGGTGTAGGCGTGGGCCATGACCCGGACGCACAGCGGGATGCCGCTGCCGCCCTCGATGCCCAGCTCTCGGGCGCACAGCATCGGCACGTCGGCGATCCCGGCGGCGCGCACGGCGGCCGCGGGGAACTCGGCACGCACGTCGTCGGTCGCGGTGAACAGCAGGCTGACGACGTCGGCGGCGCGCAGGCCGTTGCGTTCCAGCAGGCAGCCGAGCATCTCCGTGGTTCGCGCGAGCACCTGCTCGCGGGTGTCGGCGTCGAGCGTCGTCGCCCCGCGCAGCGCGACGAGCCGACTCACGACGCGGCGCTCCGGCGACCGCCGAGCCCGACGGCGCCGTAGAGGGCGCGAACCTCCGCGCCGGTCAGCGGGCGGAACTTGCCCGGCGCGATGTCGCCGAGCGACAGCGGGCCGATGCGCACGCGCGCAAGCCGCTCCAGCGGCATGCCGACGGCCTCGAGCATCCGGCGGACCTCGCGCTTGCGCCCCTCCGCCAGCACGATCTCGACGAGGGTCTTGTCGCCGGCGGAGCCGAGGTCGCGCACCGAACGCGCACGGGCGGGACCGTCGTCGAGCTCGACGCCGGCGAGCAACGCGCGCACGGCGCTGCGCCGCGCCGGCCCGCGGATCTGCGCGACGTAGGTCTTGTCCACCTCGAAGCTCGGATGAGCCAGCCGGTTGGCCAGCTCTCCGTCGTTGGTCAGCAGCAGCAGTCCCTCGGTGTCGCGGTCAAGGCGTCCAACCGGGTACACCCGCGGTGTCGCCGGCACCAGGTCCATGACGGTTGCGCGCCCCTGCGGGTCGGTGACCGTCGTGACCACGCCCGCGGGCTTGTTCAGCAGCAGGTAGACGAGCAGCGGGTTGCTGTGGACGCGCTCGCCGTCGACGGTCACGACCTGGGTCGTGGGGTCGGCCTTGGCACCCAGGGTCACGACTTCGCCGTCGACCGCGACGCGCCCGGCGGCGATCAGTTCCTCGCACGCCCGCCGGCTGGCGATTCCGGCGGCCGCGAGGATCTTCTGCACGCGCTCCGTACGCGGCTCGCGCAGCTGGTTCACGGCGGCGCTCCGGCGTCGCCGGCCGCGTCGCCGGCCGCGTCGCCGCCGTCGCCCAATGGGTTCGCGGCGAGCGCGTCGAGCTCGCGCCGGGCGACCTTGTACTCGCCGGGGGCCGGCTCGGGTGGCAGCGGGCCAGCGGGGGCGAACGTCGGCAACGGCGGCAGCTCGCCCAGGTCGCTCAGACCGAGCTGTTCCAGGCACGCGCGGGTCGTGCCGTACAGCAGCGGCTGACCGGGCGACGCGTCGCGGCCGACCTCCTCGACCAGGCCGCGGCTGACCAGCGACCGCACCGCAGCGTCGGCGTCGACGCCGCGGATCTGCGAGATCTGGGCGCGGGTGACCGGCTGCGTGTAGGCGACGATGGCGAGCGTCTCCAGCGCGTCCTGCGACAGCCGTCCGCCGCGGCCGTGGAGCACGAACCGTTCGACGTAGGGCGCGGCGCCAGGGTCGGTGTACAGCCGCCAGCCCCCGCCGACCTCGCGCAACACGACGCCGCGGCCGGCGTCGACGTACTCGGCGCGCAGCGCGCGCAGCGTCGCGACGACCTCGTCGGTCGCCACCTCGAGCACCTGGGCGATCGTGTGCGGGTCGACCGGCTCGTCGACGACGAGCAGGATCGCCTCGATGGCCTTGCGGCTCTCGGCGTCGACCCCGGCGTCGTTCGCCGCGTCGACGCTGCGCCCCTCAGCCACGCGGGCCAACCGGGTCTCCGCCGTCCGGCCCGCCGCCGTCGGTGTCGGCCGGAACGGGCACGGCCGCATACTCCTCCATCGCGTCGAAGCCACCGGCGTCCGCGGTCGCCGTGGGGTTGGCGGTCACCGTGAGCACGTCGAAGCTGGCCGCCTGGTGCAGATCGACGACATCAAGCTTGTACAGCTCGAGCAGCGCCAGAAAGTGCACGACGACCTCGACGCGGTGGCGGCAGCCGGCCGTCAGCTCACGGAAGGTCGCGCGCCCGCCGGCGCGGTTCAGCTCGTCGACGACCATTCCGGCCGCCTCGCGCACCGTCATGTGCACCGGCTGCAGGTGCGACACGTCGACGACCGGGGGCGGCTTGTCCGCGAGGGCGCGCGCCGCGATGGCGGCGAACCGCGCGGCGTCGACCCCGAGCCGGGTCGGCGGGATCGCGGCCAGGTAGCGCGCCTCGAGCGCGACGGCGCGGGGCACGTAGCCCGCGGACGCGGCGAGCCGCTCGCCGAGAAACCCGGCGGCCTCTTTGAACACGCGGTAGTCCAGCAGCCGGGCGTAGAGGAGGTCGCGGGCCTCCAGCGCGAGGTCGTCGAGCTCCGGGTCGTCCTCGCCCGGCAAAAGGCGGGCCGCCTTGAGTTCGACCAGCGTCGCCGCCACGACGAGGAACTCGGTGGCGACCTCGAGGTCGACGCGCTCCATCGCCCGCACGGCGGCGAGGTAGTCGTCGGTGATCCGCGCCAGCGGGATCTCGTAGATGTCGACCTTGTGGCGGGCGATGAGGTGCAGCAGCAGGTCGAACGGCCCCGTGTAGGACCCGACGGCGACGTGGTAGGTGCCCGGCATGGTTCGCGCGAGTGTAGACGGCGGCGTCGTCGTCCCCCGTGACGCCCGAACCCGCGCGGGCTCGCTGCGTTACGAGGAGGCGGCGGCCTGGTCGACGGTCGCCCGGGGGTGTGCGCGCTCGTAGACGGCGCGCAGCCGCGCGCGGCTGACCAGCGTGTACACCTGCGTCGTGTTGACCGACGCGTGGCCCAACAGCTCCTGGACGACGCGGACGTCGGCGCCGTTGTCGAGCAGATGCGTCGCGAACGAGTGGCGCAGGGTGTGGGGCGACACCGTCGCGCCGAGCCCTGCCGTCTCGGCGTGCTTCTTCAGGATCTTCCACCCGCCCTGGCGGGTGAGCCTGCCGCCGCGGCGGTTGACCAACAGCGCCGGCGCGCGCGGCGCGAACGCGGGGCGCCCGCGGACCAGCCACGCCTCGACGGCGCGGTGCGCGACGCGCCCGACGGGCACGACGCGCTCCTTGGAGCCCTTGCCGAGGCAGCGCACCGTGCGCGCGACGAGGTCCACGTCGTCGACGTCGAGCTCGACCAGCTCGGTGATCCGCAGGCCACAGGCGTAGAGCAGCTCGAGCAGCGCCCGGTCGCGCAGCGCCACCGGCTCGTCGCCGGCCGGGGCGGCGAGCAGCGCCTCGGTCTGGGGCATCGTCAGGGCCTTGGGCAGCGATCGAGGTGGCCGTGGCCCGGCAACCTCCGTCGACGGGTCCGCGTCGCCGAGCCCCTCCCGGACGAGGAACTTGTGCAGCCCGCGCACGGCGACGAGGGTGCGGGCGACCGTCGCCGACGCGTAGGGACGGTCGGCAACCGTGCGTTGTTCGCGCACCCACGCGACGAAGGCGGCGAGGTCGTCCGACGCCGCGGCGAGCGGGTCCGCGATGCCGGCATGCGACAGGAAGGCGCCGTACAGGCGTAGGTCACGCCGGTACGCGGCGAGGCTGTGTGGCGACAGCCCCCGCTCGACGGCGAGGTAGTCGAGGTAGCGATCGGCGTGCCTCGGCAGGGTCGAGATGCGCCACCTCCTCGCGCGCGTCGGGCCGCGACCCTACCACGGACCACTTGACATAACCCCCCGCACGCGGGGGCCGGCGCTGCGCGCGGTGTCAGCGCAGCGCAGTGGCCAGCGGGGTGTGCTGCAGGCCGTGCGCCTCGGCGACCCCGGCGTTGGTGACGTGGCCGGCCGCGACGTTCAACCCCTCGGCCAGCCCCCGCTCGTCGCGCAGTGCGGCGTCGACGTTCGCGTCGGCGAGGCGCACCACGTACGGCATCGTCGCGTTCGTCAGCGCGTAGGTCGAGGTGCGCGGCACCGCCCCCGGCATGTTGCCGACGCAGTAGTGCACGACCCCGTGGCGGACGTAGGTCGGCTCGGTATGGGTCGTGACCGAACTCGTCTCGATGCAGCCGCCCTGGTCGATGGAGATGTCGACCACCACGGCGCCCGCGCGCATCGACGCGACCATGTCCTCGGTCACGACCTGGGGCGCGCGCGCACCGGGCACGAGCACCGCCCCGATGAGCAGGTCGGCCTCGGCCACCTGCTCCTCGAGGGTCAGCCGGTTCGACATCAAGGTCGTGATGCGGCCCTTGTGCACCGAATCGATGTAGCGCAGCTTGCCGATGTCCAGGTCGAGGATCGTGACGTTGGCCTCCATGCCCGCGGCGATCCACGCGGCGTTGCGTCCGGACGTGCCCGCCCCGATGACCACGACGTGCGCCGGCTCCACGCCGGACACCCCGCCCATCAGGACGCCACGGCCGCCGTGCGGACGCTCCAGCACGTTCGCGCCGACCTGGGGCGCCATGCGCCCGGCGACCTCGCTCATCGGCGCGAGCAGCGGCAGTCCCCCATCGGCGCCGACGACGGTCTCGTACGCGATGGCGGTGCAGCCGGAGTCGATCAGCGCCTCGGTCAGCGGCCGCGCGGCCGCGAGGTGGAGGTAGGTGAACAGCGTGAGGTCGGCGCGCAGATGGTCGAACTCGGAGGCGATGGGCTCTTTGACCTTGAGCACCAGGTCGACCTCACCCCACACGGCGGCCGCCCCGTCGATGATCTTCGCGCCGGCCCGTGCGTAGTCGTCGTCGGACAGCGCCGAGCCGGCGCCCGCGCCGGACTGGACGAGCACCTCGTGGCCGTGGACCGACAGCTCCCGGACGCCCGCGGGGGTGATCGCGACGCGGTACTCGGCCTCTTTGACCTCGGTCGGAACTCCGATGCGCACGGCGCAGCCTTTGTCGGGCCGATCAGGACGGCGCGAGTCTATGGCGTGCGATCAGCAGCCCCACGACGGTCTTGGCGTCCCGCAGCCGTCCCTCGGCGGCCATCGCGGCCGCCTCGGCCAGCGGCAGGCGCACGACCTCCATGTCGGCCTCCTCGGCGGTTGCCGTGAAACCCGCCGGCGCGGGGGCGGGGCGCACCGCGCGCGCGAGGTAGAGCGTGGTCGACTCGTCGGTCCAGCCGGCCGAGTTGTGAAACGTCGTCAGCTCGACCAGCTCGCCGGCCTCGAGCCCGACCTCCTCGCACAGCTCCCGACGGGCGGCGTCCTCGCGCGACTCCCCGTCGACGTCGAGCTTGCCGGCCGGCAGCTCCAGCAGCCGCTCCCCCACCGGATGGCGGTACTGGCGGAGCAAGACGACGTCGTCGCCGTCGAGCGCGACGACCGCGACCGCGTCGGCCGAGGCGACGACCTCACGCTCGGCCACCTCGCCGTCGGGCATGCGCACCTCGTCGATGCGCACCGTCACCAGCACTCCCTCGTGGGTGACGCGGCTGGCGGCGACGGCGTAGTCCGACATCGGTTCTGGCAGCCTACCGGCCAGGTCATCGGCACGGCCCCGGGGGTAGGCTCGGCGTGTGTCCACGACGTCTGAGCACACCGGCGAGCGGGCCACCAGGCCGGCGTGGCGCGGCCACGCCCGGCGACTGGTCGTCCTGGTCCTCGGCTGCGCGCTCGTTGTCGCCGGGGCGGCGTTGCTGGTCCTGCCGGGGCCCGGCGCGATCGTGATCTTCGGTGGGCTCGCCCTGCTCTCCACCGAGTTCGCGGCCGCCCGGCGCGCCCAGACCTGGCTGCTGCGGCGCGTCCGGCGCACCTACAGCCGTCTGGTCGGGGGCTCGCAGGCGAGCCCGCCCCCGAGCGAGGGCGTCAGCCCCCCCGGCGGCGTGACGCCGCCACCGGTCTAGATCGGCGCCGGCTCGGGCAGGCGACCGGCCTGGGCGAGCATCCGTTCGCGCGCGGCGCCGACGAAGTCGCGGAACAGCGGATGCGGACGGTTCGGCCGGGAGCGGAACTCCGGGTGGGCCTGCGTCGCGACGAACCACGGATGGTCGGCAAGCTCGATCATCTCGACCAGGCGCCCGTCCGGCGACATGCCCGAGAACCCCATGCCGGCGTCGGACAGGCGGGTGCGGTAGCGGTTGTTGACCTCCCAGCGGTGGCGATGGCGTTCGTAGACCACCGGCTCGCCGTACGCCGCCGCGGCCCGCGTCCCAGGCGTCACCGTGCACGGGTAGACGCCGAGTCGCATGGTGCCGCCGAGGTGCGTGACGTCGCGCTGGTCGAGCATCAGGTCCACGACCGGATCGGGGCAGTCGGGCGCGAACTCCGAGGAGTGCGCGTCGGCCAGCCCGACGACGTGGCGGGCGAACTCGACGACGGCGACCTGCAGCCCGAGGCAGATACCGAGGTAGGGGACGTGCCGCTCGCGGGCGTGGCGGACGGCGTTGATCTTGCCTTCGATGCCGCGGATCCCGAAGCCGCCCGGCACGAGCACGCCGTGCATCCCGCCGAGGGTGCGCTCGGCCGCGCCGGGCGCCTGTAGGTCGTCGGCCGAGATCCAGCGCACGTCGACCTCGACGCCGTGGGCGATGCCGGCGTGGGTCAGCGCCTCGACCACCGACAGGTACGCGTCGGGCAGTGACACGTACTTGCCGACCAACGCGATGCGCACGGTGTCCGACGGATGCAGCGCACGGTCGACCATCGCCGCCCACGCCCGCAGGTCCGGCTGCACCGCGGGATCAAGGCCCAGCCGGCGCACGACGAAGTCGTCGAGGCCCTCGCGGTGGAGCACCAGCGGCACCGAGTACAGCGACTCGGCGTCGGCGGCGGACACGACGCCGTCGAGATCGATGTCGGACAGCAGCGCGATCTTGCGCTTCAACTCGCGCGGCAGCGGCCGGTCGCTGCGGCACACCAGCGCGTCGGGCTGGATGCCGATCGAGCGCAGCTCGCGCACCGAGTGCTGCGCCGGCTTGGTCTTCAGCTCCCCGGTCGGCCCGATGAACGGCACGAGCGCGCAATGGACGTAGCAGATGTTCTCGCGCCCCACGTCGTAGCGCAGCTGGCGGATCGCCTCGAGGAACGGAAGGCCCTCGATGTCGCCGACGGTGCCACCGACCTCGGTGATCACGACGTCCGCCGGCGCGTCGCCGTCCCCGGCGGCCAACGCGAGGACGCGCCCCTTGATCTCGTTGGTCACGTGCGGGATGACCTGGACGGTCTCACCCATGTAGTCGCCGCGACGTTCCTTGGCGATCACCGCCGAGTAGATCTGGCCGGTCGACACCGACGAGGTGCGGGGCAGGTTCTCGTCGATGAAGCGCTCGTAGTGGCCGAGGTCGAGGTCGGTCTCCCCGCCGTCCTCGGTCACGAAGACCTCGCCGTGCTGGAACGGGTTCATCGTCCCGGGGTCGACGTTGACGTAGGGGTCGAGCTTCTGCATCGTCACGCGCAGACCGCGCGCTTTGAGGAGCCGGCCGAGCGACGACGCGGTGATGCCCTTGCCCAGCGACGACGACACGCCGCCGGTCACGAGGATGTGTTTGGCCACGCTGTCCGACCTCCTGGACGACGCCGGGCGACGACTCCGGGCAACAGTCTCGGGGAAGGTCTCCGCCGGTTTGCGCGGCACCGCAATGCGGCGAGCGCGAGCCTGCGCGGCCTCGGCCAACGCTAGCGCAGCACCGTCACGGACTCAATGATCCGCAACGCCGCGGCGTCACGGCTGGGGTGTCGGGGCGCCGGCCGCCGGAACCGCCGGCTGGTTGGGGTCCAGTGGCTCCGCGTCGACGGCGGCGGTGACCTCCAGCGTCGTGTGCGCCGAACGGCGTCCCGTCACGGCGTCGACCGCGCTGGGAAACGGCAGCCGCCGTGGCGCCGCCAACGGCGTCTTCGCGGCGACGACGGTGTCGCCGATCTCGACGGCCGGATCGTCGAGATGCTCGATGACGACGTGCAGGTCGGGCCGCGCAACCGGCTCGAGCACGATCCGCCAGTCGTGAACCTGCCGCGAGAGCGGGTACTCGGTCACGGCGACGACGCGGCCGTCGACCGGGGCGACGACGGGGGCACCGGGTGCCACGACGACGGCGACGGCACTCGTCGCCGGACGGGTCCGGTCGGCGGACTGGAGGACGGCGTAGGGAACTGCGCCGCGGCCGCCCGCCGGCGTGCGTGCGGGGTTGTCATCGGCGACGGGGGTGCCGACCGGCACCAGCGTCAGCGCCTGCGGCCGTGACGCCTCGTGGAAGGCGACCGCGAGCGGGTCGACCGCCGGCGCGCGCAGCAGAAGCCCGTCGACGTCGGCGAGCGCCACGCCGGCGGTGCGGCTCCCGGCGCCGCGCGACGCACGAACGTCGGCGGCGGGGCGGCTCGGCACCGCCGCGACCGCGGCGGCGACCGGGTCGCCTGCGACCTGACGCTGCGCGGTCACGGCCAACCACACGAGGCCGGCGAGCACTGCGGCGACGACGGCCGCCGCGACGCGCCGACCCCGGCCGCGGCGACGGGACCCGCGCGGCAGGCCCCGCAGCGGCTCGCCGACACGGCCGAGCGTGCGCATGTCGGTGGAGGTCACAACCAGGAGGGCTTTCGTCGACGGCGCCGGCGTGCCGGCAGTGCTGCGCCACGCCGCCCCCAACGGGGGGCCAGCGCGACGCGACCATTCAACCAGAGCGGGGCGGGCGCACGCGACCGCGCGTATGGCCGCCTGGACGGCCGCCGCATCCCGGCGGCGCCCACTCGCCTCGACGGCAGCACCGGCGTGCCGACGTAAGGTGGTCTTCCCCGACCTTCAGCGAGACCGATGCCCTTGGTACCCCCCACCGTGCGACGCTGCACCGCCGCCGCCGCCGCGGTTGCGCTCGCGGTGCTGCTGACCGGCGCCGCCGGGGCGGCGCCGCGCCCCGGCGAAGAGTCCCGCGCGGCGACGCATCTCGGGGCGGCAACCGTGACGGCGCCCCCGCTGGCGGCCACCGGCGACGGCTTCCTGCGCGTCGCCTCGCCGGGCCGGCGCGTCGGCCGTGGGCCGTTGCGCAGCTACACCGTCGAGGTCGAGGACGGCGTCGCCGTGCCGCCTCGGACGCTCGCCGCGACGGTGGAGCGCACGCTGGCGGACCACCGCAGCTGGGCGGGCGGCACCAACGTCTCCCTGCGCCGCGTCGCGGCCGGGGCCGACTTCCGGATTCTCCTCGCGCGACCGGCGACCGTGGACGCCTTGTGCGCCCGGGCCGGGCTGCGCACCGTCGGGCGCTACTCCTGTTTCAACGGCGACGTCGTCGCGCTCAACCTGGACCGCTGGACCGGAGCGACCGACGAGTGGCCGGACAGCATCGCGAGCTACCGGACCTACGTCGTCAACCACGAGGTCGGTCACGCACTCGGGCACGCGCATCGCGGCTGCCCCGGCTACGGCGCGACCGCGCCGGTCATGCAGCAGCAGACGATCGGGCTCGACGGCTGCCGGCCGAACCCGTGGCCGTTCCCGCAGGCCGGAGGGCGCGCCCGCGCGGCGCCGACGCTGCCGCCGGTGGCCGTGCCAAGGGGTGTGCTCGCGTGCCCGGGGACGGCATGCCGGCAGGAGTCAACCGTCGGCGAACGCGGCGACCGCCGCGGCCGCCGCCGCGCGCAGCGCCGCGGCGTGGCGGACGGCAACCGCGCTGTCCGGGCTTCCTGACAGCATCCGCGACAGCTCGGTCACGCGGTCGCCTTCGTCGAGGCGGCGCACCGCCGCGACGGTGCGGCTGTCCGCCGCCGACGACGCGGACCCCTTGGTGACCAGGAAGTGCGCGTCGGCGAACGACGCGAGCTGCGCGAGGTGAGTGACGCACAGCACCTGCCGGCCGCGGGCGAGCTGCGCGAGCTTGCGACCGACCGCGAGCGCCGTGGCACCGCCGATGCCGGCGTCGACCTCGTCGAAGACCAGGACCGGGGTGTCGTCGGCGTCGGCGAGTGCGAGGCGCAGCGCCAGGGCGACGCGGCTGCGCTCACCGCCGGACGCGGCCTTGCCGAGCGGCAGTGGCGGCTGCCCCCGGTTTGCGGCCAGCTCGAACGCCACCCGATCCGCGCCGGTGGGTCCCGGCTCCACCGGCTCGACCGCGACGTGCAACCGCGCGCCGCTCATCCCCAGGTCGTCCAGGTGCCCGCCGGCTGATTCGACGAGGCGCTGCGCCGCGTCCAGCCGGTGGTGGCGCAGCACGTCGGCGGTGCGCGCCACCTCGCCGCGAAGCCGCTCGACCTCACCGTGCAGCGCCGCGGCGCGCTCGTCGCCGCCGGCGAGCACTACAAGGCGCTGTCGCGCCCCCGCCGCGTAGGCGGCGACGGCTCCCGGGTCCAGCGACCCCGCCGGTCCTTCCCCGTACTTGCGGGTCAGCCGCGCGAGATCCGCCGACCGTTCCCGCAGCGCGTCGAGGCGCTGCGGGTCGACGTCGAGCCCGTCGGCGTACCCGGCCAGCTCCAGACCGGCATCCTGCGCCTCGGTCGCCAGCGCCTCGACGCGCGCCGCCACGGCGTCGAGTTCGGCGTCCACCCCGGTCAGCGGCCGCAGCGCCGCGACCGCCGCGCCGAGGGCGTCACGCGCGCCACCGTCCTCGCTGATCGCCGCGGCCGCGGCCGCGGCGCCCGCCGTCAGGGCCGCGGCATGCTCCAGGCGCCGCAGCTCGCCGTCGAGCGCGACCTGTTCACCGGGTTCGGGTCCGACCGCGTCGATCTCGGCGAGCTCGTAACGGATGCGGTCCAGCTCACGCACCCGCTCCCGTTCGGACGCGCGCAGCGTCGCCAGCTCGTCGGTGGCCGCCCGCCACCGGGCGTGGACCGCCCGATAGGCGGTCCCTGCGGCGGCCAGCGCCGCACCACCGAAGCGGTCGAGCAGGTCGCGTTGGACCGCCGGCTGGGCGAGGCGCACGGTGTCGGACTGGCCGTGCAGCTCGATGACCGCTCCGACGGACGCGGCGAGCGCGGACGCCGGCGCCATCCGCCCGCCGACCCGAGCCCGGCTGCGGCCGCCGGCGCCGTCGCCGACGACTTCGCGCGCGATGACGAGTTCGTCGTCACCGTCGTCGAGCCACGCGGCCGCCGCGGCCGGCGCCGGCACGAGCCGCCCCTCGACGACGGCCGTGCCCGCGCCCGCGCGGACGCGGTCCGCGTCGGCGCGTCCGCCGAGGAGCAGCTCCAGCGCCGACACCACCATGGTCTTGCCGGCGCCCGTCTCGCCGGTCAGCACGTTCAAGCCCGCAGCCAACTCGAGCGTCACGTCCTCGATGACGCCGACGTTGCGGATCCGCAGTTCGGTGAGCATGGCGCCATGATCGCCGACTGGTGCGCCGGTCTGGGTGCGGCGGCGACGGCGCGGTGGACAGCGCGCCCCCTCAGCGCAGTCCGAACTTGTCGTGGACCCGCTGGTAGAAGTCGAACGGCGCCAGCCGGGCCATGCGCACCGGCATGTCGCCCCGCGAAACCCGCACCGAGCCGCCGGTCGGCACGGGGATCGACTCGCGACCGTCGCAGCCGACGACGCAGGCATTGTCGCCGCCCACCGGCCGCAACGACAGCGACTCGCGCGGATCCACGACCAGCGTGCGGTCGAACAGCGTGTGCGGCGCGACGGGCGTCAGCAGGATCGCGTCGACGAGCGGCGACAGGATCGGCCCTCCGGCACTGAAGGCGTACGCCGTCGAGCCGGTCGGCGTCGCGCAGATCAGCGCGTCGGCTGGCACGTTGGCGAAGACCGTGTCGTTGACCCGCACCTCCAGCACGATCAGCCGCTGCGGCACGGTCCGCTCCACCGAGGCGTCGTTGAGCGCCCAGCTCGTGCCGACGACGGCGCCGTCCGCGTCGAGGACCGCGACCGCCAGGGTCATCCGCTCCTCGACGTCGAACTCCCCGGCGACGAGCCGGTCGACCGCGTCGGGGACGTGCGGGGCCTCCACCTCGGAGAGAAAGCCGAGCCGCCCGAGGTTCACGCCGAGCAGCGGCACGCCGCCGTCACGGGCGAGGTAGGCGGCGCGCAGGAACGTGCCGTCGCCGCCGAACGCGACGACGACGTCGAGGCCGGCACCGAAGTCCGCCGGACCGCGCAGCTCGACGCGTCCGCCCGCCCAGTTGTCACCACGCACGCCGACCACGTGCGCGCCCGTCGCGAGCAGCTGCTCGGCGGCGGTCGCGGCGGCCTTGCACGCTTCGGGGCGGCCACCGTGGACGACGAGGCCGACGGCGCCGGAGCCAGGGACCGACGCACTCGTCACGGCGCAATGGTATCGGCAGGGCCGCCGGTGCCGGCCGCCGCGAGCAGCGCCGCCCCGCCGGTGACGGCCCGATCCACCGCGGCGTCGACTTCGTTGCACGCGCCGGCGCGCAGGTGCACGAAGAACTCGACGTTGCCCGCCGGTCCGGGCAGCGGCGACGGGCACGCGCCGGCCAGGCCGAGGCCGACCGCGGCGGCGGCGTCGACGACCGCGCGGATCGCGCGCCGCCACGCCGCGGCGTCGCGGACGACACCGCCCTTGCCGACGGCATCCCGGCCGGCCTCGAACTGGGGCTTCACGAGCAGCACGTAGTCGGCGGCCGGCGCGGCGACAGCGCGCAGCGCCGGGATGACGAGTCGCAACGAGATGAACGACAGGTCGGCGACGACGAGATCCGGTGGCGGTGGCGGGACGTCGCCGGACCGCAACAACCGCACGTTGGTCCGGTCGCGGACGACGACGCGTCCGTCCGCCCGCAGCCGCCAGTCGAGCTGCCCGTAGCCGACGTCGACCGCGACGACGCGCGCGGCGCCGCGGCGCAGCAGCACGTCGGTGAAGCCCCCGTGAGCGGCGCCGGCGTCGAGGCAGCTGCGCTTGGCGACCGCCACGTTCAGGACGTCGAGCGCCCCCGCGAGCTTGGTGCCACCGCGCGACGCGTACGCCGGTTCCCCCGCGTCGCGCACGGCGACGGGGTCGCCGGCCGCCACCAGCGTGGCGGGCTTCGTCGCGGGCGTCCCGCCGACGACGACGCGCCCCTCGGCGATGCGGCGCTGCGCCTCGGTGCGGCTGCCGGCGAGTCCCCGGCGCACGAGCTCGGCGTCGAGGCGCCGGCGCGCGGGCATCGGCGTCAGGCGCCGCGCGGATCCGAGGAGCCGGCGCCCGCGAGGCTGTCGAGTTCCGCAACCAGCGCCTGGTGGACCTCGTCGAGGACGTCCGGATGCGCTGCCACCGGCTGGTCCGCGAGCGCGTCGACGCGTGCCTCCAGGTCAGGCAACGGGTCGGTCACGACGATCTCCGCGTCGATCCCGGCGGTGTGGTCTTCTTCGCCGGGGAGGTCTTGCTCGCGGCGTTGGCCTTCTTCGCGGCCGCCGTCTTCTTCGCGGCCGCGGCGGTCTTCGTCGCGGCGGTCGCGTTCTCCGCGGCTGCCTTCTTCGCCGCCGCCTTCTTGGCCGCGGCGGTCTTTTTGATGCCGACCGTCGTCGGCGTCGCCGGAGCGGCTGGGGCTGGCGAGGCCGAGGTCGCGACACTCGTCGACGACGTCGCGGCGGTCGCCGGCGCGTCGTCATCTCGGCGTTCCAGCGAGGCGAGCCGGTGTCGCAGTTCGTCGACCTCGCGCTGCTGTGCCAGCCCCAGGCGCCCCACCGCCTTCTCGGTCTCGACCTTGACGAGGTCGGCGATGGCCTTGCGGTTGTGCTCGGACCGTCGCAGCAGCTCGTCGACGCTGCGCTCGAGCTGGTCCGCGGCGACCTCCCCCTGCTTCACCAGACCCCGCACCACACGCTCGGCACCCTGGCGGGTCAACGCGGTGAGACCGCTCGCCGTGTCGAGGTAGCGCTGCCACGCCTTGTTCACGGCACCTCTTTCGACGCTGGACGGCGACTGCCGGCAGCATAGCGGCGGCCGGTCCGGCATCGTTCCCACCGCAACGCCGCCGTGGCGAGCCGTCCACCGGGGCATGCGATACTGCCGGCCGTGACCGGTGTGGCGACGTAACCGTGGTCATCCCGATCGGCGACGACAACCCGACGCGACGCGTCCCCTGGGTGAACTGGTTGCTCGTCGCCGCCAACGTCGTGGTGTTCGTCTTCTTCGAGCCGTGGGCCGCGGGAGACTGCGCCCAGCAGGCGTTCTTCCTGCGCTACGCCGCGATCCCGGCAGAGCTGGGACAGGGTGCGCCGCTCGACGCGACGCAGGTCGACACCACGACGCCCGACCCGTGCCGGCTGGAGCCGGTACCCGACAAACCCGTGTACGTCGCGATCCTGACCGCGATGTTCCTTCACGCCGGCTGGGTGCATCTCATCGGCAACATGCTCTACCTGTGGATCTTCGGCAACAACGTCGAAGACCGCTACGGGCACCTGCGCTACCTCGGGTTCTACCTGCTGTCCGGGGCGTTGGCCACGGTCGTGTTCGTCGTGCCGAACCTTGCCAGCACCACGACGCTGGTCGGGGCGTCGGGCGCCATCGCCGGTGTGCTCGGCTCCTACCTCGTGCTGTTCCCCGGCGCGCGGGTCACCGTCTTGGTGCCGTTCCTGTTCTTCCTACCGCTCGGGCTGCCGGCGGCGCTCGTCCTGGGCCTGTGGTTCGTGCTGCAGCTGGGCGAGGTCCGCGTCGCACAGCTGGCCGGTGGCGGCGTCGCGTACCTGGCGCACGTCGCCGGCTTCGTCGCCGGGATGGTGCTCACGATCGCTGCCGGCGTGCGTCGCCCGCCGCGGCGACGGACGCCGTCCGTCCGCTACTGAGCGCGGGGGCTCGGGTCGAGGCGCGCGAGCACCCGCGACAGCGCGGTCGCGTAGTCGTCGCGGTCGGCCATCGCACAGGCGAGCTTGTAGTGCTTCGCGGCGTCGGCGAGCCGCGACTGACGTTCGTAGCACCGGCCGACGCCGAAGTGCGCGTAGGCGTCCGACGGGTCGATGTCGAGCGCGCGCTGGAACGCCGCCCGGGACTGCTCCACACGCGACGAGGCGAAGTAGGCGCGCCCGAGCGTCTCGTGCAGCGAGGCCTTCCCCGGCTCGTGCTCGACGGCGAGTTCGAGGATCTCGGCGGCCCCGCGCGCGTCGCCGGCGTCGAGGCGGCCGCGCGCCTGCTGGTAGAGCGCGTAGACCAGCTCGTCGGCGTCGCATCCGTTCATGGCCGTCGTCTCCTCTCTGGTTCACGCGAGGCCCCACAGTACGCTTGCCCACCCGTTGCCGAGCCCTAGGACCGACGCGCACGCCGTGGTCGACGCCGCGCCCTTCCGCGCCATGCGCTACGACCCGGCGGTCGCCGGCGACCCCGCCGCCACCTCCGCGCCGGCCTACGACGAGCTCGAGCGTTTCGCCTACGCGCGCCACCGTGCTGCCAGCCCGTACACCGTCCTCGAGCTGCTGGCGCCCGGCAGCGACGCGGACACGCTCGCCGCGTACCGCAACGCCGGTCGGGCGTTCGAGCGGTGGCGCCGCACGGGAGTGCTGGTCGACGACTCCGCCCCCGCCTACTACCGCTACGAGGAGCACGAGCTGCGCGCCGGCGTGCCCGCGGTGCAGGCCGGACTGCTGGCCGCCGTGGCCGTCGGCGACGACGACGTGCTGACGTCCGAGCACGTCGACGAGCGCCGCGTCGCCGACCGGCTCGCCCGACTGGCCGCGGTGCCGGCGGACCTGTCGCCGGTGTTCGCGGTCTACGCCGTCGCCCCGCCGGCGCTACGCGCGGTCCTGCAACGCCCGCCGCCCGAGCGCCCGCTGGCCGCCTTCACCGACGAGGCCGACATCGACCACCGCGTGTGGGCACTGCGCGACCCCGACGACATCGCGACCATCCGGGAGGCGCTTGCCAGCGTCCGCGTCGTCATCGCCGACGGCCACCACCGCTACGCCGCCGCGGTGGCGCTGCGCCGGCGCGACCCCCGCGCCCGGCGCACCCTCACCTACCTCGTCGAGGCTGGGACCTGCGGGCCGCAGGTCCTGCCGGTGCATCGGTTGGTACGCGGCGTGCCGCCCGACGTCGAGGCGCGCCTGGCGGCGGACTTCACGGTGACGCCGGCGCCCGCCGACCCCGCGGGGCTCGTGGCGGCGCTGGCCGCGGAGCAGGGTCGCGCCTACGGTCTACGGTTGCCCGGTGGGCGCGCCGTCGTGCTCACCGCGCGCGACGACGCGACGCTGCGGGCGCGCCTGCCCGAAGGGCGGGGCGCGGGATGGCGCGACCTCGACACCGCGGTGCTCGACCACGCGGTCGTGCCGTCACTGGACTCCGGGGCGCTGGAGTACCGCAGCGACCCCGTGGCGGCGACCGCGGAGGTCGACGTCAGCCGCAGCGACGCACTGTTCGTCGTGCGCCCCGTCCCGATCACGACGGTCTTCGCGTGCGCCGACGCCGGCGAGCCGATGCCGGCGAAGACGACGTGGTTTCGCCCCAAGCCGCGAGCCGGACTCATCATGCGGCCGCTCGAAGCGTCGTCTTTGACGGATGCCCCGGGCGGCTCCTCGGCGGCATGAGCAGCGCGGAGATGGTCAATCCTTGTCCTACCGTCGCGGCACGCGACCGCGGAACGACCAGAGGCACGATGGAACCCCTGCCACCTGCTGGACACCGGCGCTTCGACGGCTCGCTGACGCCGGCGCGGCTGCTGACACTCGTCGCGGTGCTCGTCGGCGCCTACGGCACGCTGGTCGTCGTCCGCGCGCTGCGGGGCGTGCTCATCATGCTGCTCGTGTCGCTGTTCCTGTCCTTCGCGATGGAGCCTGCGGTGCAGTTTTTGTCCCGCCGCGGCGTGCGCCGGGGGCTGGCGACGGGCGCGGTGTTCTTCGTCGGCGTGCTGTTGGCGGCCGGCATCGTCGTCGCGATGGTGCCGCTGGTGGTCCAGCAGGTCAGCGATCTCATCGTCAGCGTCCCGCGTTCGGTCGAGGATCTCGATCGCCTGCTGAGCCGGCTGCCGTTCGTGCCGAACCTCAGCGTGCCCGCCGCGGCCGACGCGGAGATCCAGCAGCTCGGTAGCGAGCTCGGCGCCCGCCTGCGCACTTTCGCGCTCGGCGCCGCCGGTGACGTCGTCAACGTCGGCGCGACGGCCGTGGGCGCCGTCTTCCAGCTGTTGGCGATCGGGCTGGTGACCTTCTACCTCGTCGTCGACGGGCCGCGCCTGCGGCGGACCCTCGCCCGCCCGCTGCCGCCCGACCGCCAACGCGAGATGCTCGCGATCTGGGAGCTCGCCGTCGCCAAGACCGGCGGCTACATCTACAGCCGCATACTGCTCGCGGTGGTGTGCGGCGTCGCGCACCTCGTCGTCCTGCTCGTGCTCGGCGTGCCGTTCGCGCTGCCGCTCGCCTTGTGGATCGGCATCACCAGCGCCTTCGTCCCGGTTGTCGGCACCTACCTCGGCGGCATCCTGTTGCTACTCGTCGCCCTGGTGAACCAGCCCGTCGACGCCCTGTGGCTGCTGATGTTCATTGCGCTGTACCAACAGGTCGAGAACTACCTCATCGCTCCCGCGGTGCAGTCGCGCACGATGGACGTGCATCCCGCCGTCGCGTTCGTCGCCGTGATCGTCGGGGGCACGCTGCTCGGCGCCGTCGGCGCGCTGCTCGCGTTGCCGGCCACCGCGATCATCCAGGCGCTGCTGTCGACCTACGTGCGCCGCCACCAGCTGATCGAGGAACTTCGCGACGTCGCGCTCCCCGCCGAGCCACAGCCGCGCCAGCCCCGGCCGCGCCGCCGCGCCTCCGAGGAGATCCGGGCGTGACGGCGAGCGAGGTCCTCTCCGGCGGCCTGCGCGCGATCGACACGATGACGGCTGGCATGACGAAGGTGACCGCGGGCTACCTGCTCGACGCGCCGCGGCCGACCCTGGTCGAGTGCGGCCCCGCGCTGTCGGTCGCGGCGGTCATCGACGGCCTGCGCGAGCTGGGCATGGAACCCGGCGACCTGGCGTACCTCGTGCTGTCCCACATCCACCTCGATCACGCCGGCGGCGCCGGAGATGTCGCGGCCGCGTTCCCGCACGCGACCGTCGTCGTCAGCGAGGTCGGCGCGCGCCACCTCGTGGACCCCGAGCGGCTCAACGCCAGCTCTCGGCGGGTCTACGGCGAGCTGATGGACGAGGTCTACGGCGACTGCACCCCCATCGACGCCGCACGGGTGCGCGGCGTCGCCGACGGCGACCGCCTCGACCTGGGCGGCGGCCGCTTCCTGGACCTGCTCTACACCCCCGGGCACGCCAAGCACCACATCGCCGCCTTCGACGCCGACGCCGGGGCGCTGTTCGTCGGCGACTCCGTCGGCGTGAAGATGCCCGGCATGACGGCGATCCGCCCCGCCACGCCGCCGCCCGACTTCGACCTCGTCCTCGCGCAGCGGACCCTGGACCGGTACCGCGCCCTGGAGCCCGCCGTCGTCTACCTCGCGCACTACGGAGCGGTCGACCCGCCCCGGGAGGCGCTCAACGAGGCGGCCGACCGGCTGCGGCTGTGGGCCGAGACCGCCGCGGAGGCCTACGCCGAGCACGCCGAACTCGACCACGTCACCGAGACGCTCGGCCGACGGTTCGCCGACGAGGTCGACGTCGCCAGCGACGACCCCGACGCCGGACGGCGCGTCGCGCTGCTGTCGGGCTACCGCTCCAACGCGATGGGCCTCGTGCGCTACTTCGAGCAGCGCGCCGAGGGGCGCACCGCGACCTGATGCCGACCCGGGTCGCGGCGCTGGCGACGCTGGCGGCGGCGCGCCCGCTTAGTCGAGCTCCGCGAGGCGCTGCGTGAGGTCGGGGAAGTCCTCGTCGACCGAGCGGATGGCCTCGAGGTACTCGCGCGCCTGCTCGACGTCGCCGCCGCGCGCGGCGACCTCGGCGGCGACCGACCACAACCGGGGATGCCACGGCTCGACGGACGCGGCGGACAACCCCGCCCGGTCCAGCGCCGCCCGCGCACCGACGAGATCGCCGCGCTCCAAGCGGTCGCCGGCGAGCACGATGTAGCCCTCGGCGACCCGATCGGCGGCGACCCCGGCCGCGGCCATCCGTTCGACGTAGTCGCCGACGCGATCGTGATGGCCGGTGGCGCGCGCGCAGTCGGCGAGCAGGTGGTTCTGGTCCTCGCGGCCGGACAGCCGGCGGTACGCGAGCAGCTCGGCGGTCGCGGCCGCGAAGTCGCCGGCGAGGTAGTGCACGACGCCGAGCGCCTCGCGGACCGCCGCGCTGCGGGGCGCGGCGCTCTTCGCCCAGCGCAACAGGGCTGCCGCGCGCTCGAGATCGCCGTCGACGAGCGCGTCGCTGGCCGCGCCGAACGCCTTCGCCACGTCGTCGAGTCGACCGGGGGCGCTCGCCGCCTTCACGTCGCGCCACACCGTGCGGGGAAGCACCGGGCGCTCGTCGGGAAGGGCGGGGCGTCGTGGGGCGTCACCCCGAGCCGGACGCCACGGCCGGTCGCGGTCGCCCTGCGGCTGTGGCGCCTCGGTCTGCCTGGTGCCGCCGCGCTGGGCGCGCTCGCGCACCGGGCGGCTGCGTTCGCGTCCCTGCACGCCGCGGTCTGCCCCTCCGGGACTGCGCTGATCCGCCGCCCGGCCGGATCGTCCACGGTCGCCCCCCCGGTCGCCGCGCGCGGAACCACCCCGTTGTCCGCCGTCGCTCGGGGAACGGCCACGCTGCCCGCTCTGTGGCCCGCCATCGCGCGGCGATCGGTCATCCTCCGCGCTGCGCCCCTGTCGGCCGTCGCGCCCGGAGTCGCTCCGCGGGCCGCCGCCGCGGGCGCCGTCGTCTCCTGAACCGGGGCGCCGCCCGCCCCCACGCTGCCCGCCGCCGCGTACCGAGCCTGCACGCTCCCCGCCGCCACGCTCAGCGCCGCCGCGTACCGAGCCCGCACGCTCCCTGCCGTCCCGTGCCGCGCCGGCACGCTGCGCGCCGCCACGTACCGAGCCGGCACGCTGCCCGCCGCCGCCCGAACCGCCCCGCTGCGCCGAGTCGCCGCCTGAAGCGCCCACCTTCCCGGCCTCCCGCGCCGAACCGCCGCGCTGCCCGCCTCCGACCGCTGAGCCGCTCCCCTGGCCCGGCGGCCGCCACGGGCGGACGCGTTGGCCGCTGACCGCAGCCTCTCCACTCGGCTCGCCATCGTGCGGTCTGCCGCCACCGGGGTCACCAGCGGCCGAACCACGGCGGCCTCCAGGCCCGACCCCCGCTTGGGGGCTCCCGGGCGTCCGCTGCTCGACACCCTGGTCCCGGACGTGCCGCCCGGCGCCGAGCGACCGGCCGCCCGGTCGCGGCTCCTCCCCAGTCGCCGGTGACCGTCCGCCGTCATCACGCGGGGGCCCAGCGGCTCGCTCCGGGTGGCTCGCCGGCGCAGCATCGCGATTCCGCGTCATCGCCCCTCCATGAGAGATCCTTTGGCAGCACGAAAGCCGCCCCGTTGGGGCGGCTTTCGTCAAAAAGGTCCGCGGCGACCTACTCTCCCACACAGTTGCCCATGCAGTACCATCGGCGCTGGAGGGCTTAACTTCCGGGTTCGAATGGAACCGGGTGTACCCCCTCCGCTATGACCGCGGAACACTGTGACGTTGTCAAACCGAAGGCGTGGACACCGTCCACAACCCCACGGAAACCCATAGCGAGCGCGAGCATCTCGGCAAGTCCTCGGCCTATTAGTACCGGTCGGCTGAAGACATTGCTGCCCTTACACCTCCGGCCTATCAACCCTGTCGTCTAGCAGGGGGCCTTACTCGGTTAAACCGATGGGAAACCTCATCTCGAAGCGAGCTTCGCGCTTAGATGCCTTCAGCGCTTATCCCTTCCGTACGTAGCAAACCGGCAGTGCCCTTGGCAGGACAACCGGCACACTAGAGGTACGTCCACCCCGGTCCTCTCGTACTAGGGGCAGCCCTTCTCAAGTTTCCTCCGCGCGCAGCGGATAGGGACCGAACTGTCTCGCGACGTTCTAAACCCAGCTCGCGTACCGCTTTAATGGGCGAACAGCCCAACCCTTGGGACCTACTCCAGCCCCAGGATGCGACGAGCCGACATCGAGGTGCCAAACCTTGCCGTCGATATGGACTCTTGGGCAAGATAAGCCTGTTATCCCCGGGGTACCTTTTAGCCGTTGAGCGACGGCGCTCCCACTTGCCACCGCCGGATCACTAGGTCCTGCTTTCGCACCTGCTCGACCTGTCGGTCTCGCAGTCAAGCTCCCTTGTGCCCTTACACTCGAAGGCTGATTGCTAACCAGCCTGAGGGAACCTTTGAGCGCCTCCGTTACATTTTAGGAGGCAACCGCCCCAGTTAAACTGCCCATCAGACGCTGTTCCTGATCCGGATCACGGACCGAGGTTAGAAATCCAATATTGTCAGGGTGGTATTCCAAGGGCGGCTCCACGTGAACTGGCGTCCACGCTTCAAAGCCTCCCACCTATCCTGCACAAACAATACCGAATCCCAACATCAAATTGCAGTAAAGGTCCCGGGGTCTTTCCGTCCTGCTGCGCGTAACGAGCATCTTTACTCGTAGTGCAATTTCGCCGAGCCCATGGTCGAGACAGTGCCCAAGTCGTTACGCCATTCGTGCAGGTCGGAACTTACCTGACAAGGAATTTCGCTCTAGAGAGCCCTCATGTCGCCATGAGGCTAGGACCATATCTTCACCTCGTCGTCGAAAGGAGGTGGTTGGCGTATGGCCTCTGAGGATTCCAGGAATCGCGACCGCCCGCGGCGGTTCATCTGCTCAGTCTGAGCAGCGATCCACCGCAACCTCGGGTGCTCAGTTTGCCAGCGGCGTTCATGCCGAATGAGGCGTCTTCGTGCAGATGCCCGCCCGCCTCCATGACGCGGAGGACAGCAGCGAAACGCTCGAAGTCGGCGCGTTTGGCGGTGATCAGTGGGTGTTCTTCAAAGAACGGCACGACCGACGACATCAAGTCGCTGCGACGCTTCACGAGAAGCGCAGCAGCGGCGAGCGATGATTGTCGGTGCGACGGTTCTCGATGATCGCTCCGCACCCGAACGCGTGGAGACACGCCTCGAGTGCGGACCGCGATGGCGCCGCCTGAGTGATTGAAAACTCGTGCTGGACCTGCCAGCCGAGTCGACACCCGACGTTGCGTACCACCGATATCGAAAAACAGCCCTCGCCGTCGGTGAAGCCGACGACCCACTGCGTGAAGCCTGGCCTTTCCTGCTGATTGTCCGCACCGGACGGGTTGTCACTGTTCATGCCTACTCTCCCTCTCACGTGTGACACATAGTACCGCCGGATCCACGGAGTTCCCAGCATATAGCCAACTGCATGCCGCCACCTCGCGGTGACGGAGGGCAACACCCTGTGCACGCAGGGTCATATTACCTTAGGACCGTTATAGTTACGGCCGCCGTTTACTGGCGCTTAGTTTCAGGGCGTCGCCTTGCGGCTAACCCCTCCACGTAACGTTCCAGCACCGGGCAGGCGTCAGTCCATATACATCGTCTTACGACTTCGCATGGACCTGTGTTTTTAGTAAACAGTCGCTTGGGCCTGGTCACTGCGGCCCCCTACGGCTTCGGACGCAAGGTCCTACACCGCTAAGGGCACTCCTTATCCCGAAGTTACGGAGCTAATTTGCCGAGTTCCTTGACCATGGTTCGCTCGATCGCCTCGGTATTCTCTACCTGTCCACCTGAGTCGGTTTGGGGTACGGGCGGCCCCACACCTCGCTAGAGGCTTTTCTCGGCAGCATGGGACTTGGCACTTCCACTTTGCGTGTCGGCGTCGTATCTCAGGCTTGTGTGGTCCGGATTTGCCTGGACCACGCCCTACATACTTACCCCGGACAACCATCGCCGGGGATGCCATACCCTCCTGCGTCACCCCATCGCTAGCCTACTGCCAGCCGGTTCGGTAGGCCCCGAAGGGCTTCCTTAGCAGACTGGGCTCGGCTTTTGGCGGTGTGGAACCGGTACAGGAATATCAACCTGTCTTCCATCGACTACGCCTCTCGGCCTCGCCTTAGGTCCCGACTTACCCTGGGCGGATGAACCTTCCCCAGGGAACCCTTGGACATTCGGCGGAGGGGTTCCTCCCCCTCTTTCGCTACTCATGCCGGCATTCGCTCTTGACACACGTCCACGGCTGGGTTTCCCCGCCGCTTCACCCGAGTGTCAACGCTCCCCTACCCAACGTGCCCGCTTTCGCGTTGATGGCACGATGCCGCAGCTTCGGTACATGGCTTAGCCCCGTTACATTGTCGGCGCGGGACTTCTTAAGACCAGTGAGCTATTACGCACTCTTTAAAGGGTGGCTGCTTCTAAGCCAACCTCCTGGTTGTCTGTGACGTCCCACATCCTTTACCACTTAGCCATGATTTAGGGACCTTAGCTGGCGATCTGGGCTGTTTCCCTCTCGACCACGGAGCTTATCCCCCGCAGTCTCACTGCCGCGCTCTGGCGTACTGGCATTCGGAGTTTGTCTGAATTCGGTAAGCTTTTGGGCCCCCTAGTCCAAACAGTGCTCTACCTCCAGCACGGAACGCGCGACGCTGCACCTAAATGCATTTCGGGGAGAACCAGCTATCACGGTGTTTGATTGGCCTTTCACCCCTATCCACAGGTCATCCCCCCAGTTTTCAACCTAGGTGGGTTCTGGGCCCTCCACGCGGTCTTACCCGCGCTTCAGCCTGCCCATGGATAGATCACACCGCTTCGGGTCTAGGACCAGCAACTCGACGCCCTGTTCAGACTCGCTTTCGCTACGGCTACCCGTCGACCGGTTAACCTTGCTACTGATCGCTAACTCGCCGGCTCATTCTTCAAAAGGCACGCTGTCACCTCCGCGAACGGAGGCTCCAACTGTTTGTAGGCACACGGTTTCAGGTACTATTTCACTCCCCTCCCGGGGTACTTTTCACCATTCCCTCACGGTACTATCCGCTATCGGTCGCTGGAGAGTGTTTAGCCTTATGGGGTGGTCCCCACAGATTCGTACGGGATTTCACGGGGCCCGCACTACTCGGGAGCACCAGCAGGAGGCTCGTCGGATTTCGTCTACGGGACTGTTACCCTCTGTGGTCGGCCTTTCCATGCCGATTCGACTATCCGCGAGCTTTGTAACTCCTTGGAAAAGCGGCAGCCTTTCCAGCTGGGTCCCACTACCCCCACGTGGCAACGCCTGCCGGCTGTTCCACCACATGGGTTTAGGCTCTACCCCGTTCGCTCGCCACTACTAGGGGCATCACTGTTGTTTTCTCTTCCACCGGTTACTCAGATGTTTCATTTCACCGGGTTCCCGCTACCCGCCCTATGTGTTCAGACGGGAGCAACACGGCATGACCCGTGCTAGGTTTTCCTATTCGGAGATCCGCGGATCGAAGCTTGTTTGGCAGCTCCCCGCGGCTTATCGCAGCCTACAACGTCCTTCATCGGCTTCCAGCGCCAAGGCATCCACCGGGTGCCCTTCACAACTTGCCGAGACGATGCTCGCGCTCGCTATGGAGTTCTCAAGGGTCACCGACGCGCCGCCGGCGCCTGCCTGGCACGCTCGTACCGCGTTGCCAAGCGGTTCGCCGCCGGGTGCCGAGCCCGGCCGGCAGTCGCCGGTCGAGCTCGCAAAAGCGCGCGCATCGCAGCCTTCAAAGCTGCACAGTGTGCCCACTCGTCGCACCCCCGGTTGTCCGGTCGGTCATGACCTGTGCCACCGCACTTGCAGCGATGGACGTGGTCCCCCCGACGGGTCCGGGTGCGACAACGGGTGAGTAGTCAGTGATCCACGGAGCTGGACTTCACCGATTGGTGAAGCCAACGGCTCCTTAGAAAGGAGGTGATCCAGCCGCACCTTCCGGTACGGCTACCTTGTTACGACTTCGTCCCAATCGCCGGCCCCACCTTCGGCAGCTCCCCCCCTTGCGGGTTGGGCCACTGACTTCGGGTGTTGCCGACTTTCATGACGTGACGGGCGGTGTGTACAAGGCCCGGGAACGTATTCACCGCAGCGTTGCTGATCTGCGATTACTAGCGACTCCGCCTTCATGGAGTCGAGTTGCAGACTCCAATCCGAACTGAGACCGGCTTTTTGGGATTCGCTCACCCTCGCGGGGTTGCAGCCCTCTGTACCGGCCATTGTAGCATGTGTGCAGCCCAGGACGTAAGGGGCATGATGATTTGACGTCGTCCCCACCTTCCTCCGGTTTGACACCGGCAGTCTCCTATGAGTCCCCGACATGACTCGCTGGCAACATAGGACAGGGGTTGCGCTCGTTGCGGGACTTAACCCAACACCTCACGGCACGAGCTGACGACAACCATGCACCACCTGTATACGGCCCCGAAGGACACCACATCTCTGTGGCTTTTCCGTATATTTCAAGCCCTGGTAAGGTTCTTCGCGTCGCGTCGAATTAAGCCACATGCTCCGCCGCTTGTGCGGGCCCCCGTCAATTCCTTTGAGTTTTAACCTTGCGGTCGTAATCCCCAGGCGGGGTGCTTAATGCGTTAGCTACGGCACGGAGGGAGTGGATAACCCCCACACCTAGCACCCATCGTTTACGGCGTGGACTACCAGGGTATCTAATCCTGTTCGCTCCCCACGCTTTCGCTCCTCAGCGTCAGAACAGGCCCAGAAGGCCGCCTTCGCCACCGGTGTTCCTCCTGATATCTGCGCATTTCACCGCTACACCAGGAATTCCACCTTCCCCTACCTGCCTCAAGTCCGCCAGTATCGGATGCGATTTCAGGGTTGAGCCCTGAGATTTCACATCAGACTTAACGGACCGCCTACGAGCTCTTTACGCCCAATAATTCCGGACAACGCTCGGACCCTACGTATTACCGCGGCTGCTGGCACGTAGTTGGCCGGTCCTTCTTCTGGAGGTACCGTCACTCTCGCTTCTTCCCTCCTGAAAGCGGTTTACAACCCGAAGGCCTTCTTCCCGCACGCGGCGTCGCTGCTTCAGGCTTTCGCCCATTGAGCAAGATTCCCCACTGCTGCCTCCCGTAGGAGTCTGGGCCGTGTCTCAGTCCCAGTGTGGCTGTTCGCGCTCTCACGCCAGCTACCCGTCGAAGCCTTGGTGGGCCGTTACCCCACCAACAAGCTGATAGGCCGCGAGGCCATCCCATAGCGGCTGACCTTTCCTCCGCAGTCCATGCGGACCGTGGAGCGTATCCGGCATTAGCCGCAGTTTCCCGCGGTTATTCCGGTCTATGGGGCAGGTTCCTCACGTGTTACTCACCCGTTCGCCGGTCTCCACACCCCGAAGGGTGCTTCTCCCTCGACTTGCATGTGTTAGGCGCGCCGCCAGCGTTCGTCCTGAGCCAGGATCAAACTCTCCATTAGAGATCGTGCAAACTATCGGGCCCTCGGGCCCGTAGCCGCAGATCCGTGGATGAAGAGTCGACCATGTGCGAGCGACGCAAAGGACGTCGCCGCCTGGCCATGGTCGATCCGGTTCATGACAGCTGGTATTTCACTGTCCGGAACCAGTGTCATTACGTCCACCTCGTTTCACGGCTCGCGTCCGACGCACGAGGCGTCGGGAGCCGATCCCAAAGGCGGGGTCATGTGCACTGACTTTTGGCACACTGTGCAGTTTTCAAGGAGCGAGACGCGCTCCGCCCGAGTTCCGTCGACGTGCCCGCGACTGCGGGAGGCGGCGGCTTTCGGATGTCACACGCAGGGCGTGTGCCCTGCTCGTTCGGTTGGCCTGTGGCCTGGCCGCCGGACGTGGTAGCCGTCCGTTGCGGCGAAGGGTCAACCGTACCACGCGCCCGGACGCTGTCAACTCCGAAGAGCGGACGGCGCCCGCGGTTGCGGCCGTACCCGTTGGTCTCGTCACCGTGGCCTGGCCGACATGCGGACCGCGCTGGGGGTCGAGGCCGCGCGAGCGCCCGGCCGGTGTTGTCTCCCCGTGGCACGGTCTCCACGCACCCGGCAAGACAGTGGAACGCGGCCGGCGTCGGCTGCAACGGCGCAGCGCGCCGCCCCACCGGGGATGTGGCGGGCCGGCGCCGGACACATGGGTCCGGGTCCGGCTGACGCGGTGGTGGCATGGCGTGCCGCCGCCGGTCGCGTCGGGGCGCCGATGTGCCGGCGCGGTGTCGCCTACACTGCGGAGCGACGGTTGCGTCAGGCCCCGAGGAGCCCGCATGCGCAGACATGGTTCGGCCGCGGTCATCGCCGGCGTGCTCCTGCTCGTCGTCGGGGGCGTGCTCATCGGTGTCGCCTGGGACGGGGCGTCGGAGCTCGACTACGTGCAGGGGCAGTTCCCGTACCTGCTGTCGGGCGCGATTCCGGGGTTGGGGCTGATCGTGCTCGGTACGACGGTGCTCGTGCTGCAGACGTTGCGTCGCGACGCCGCCGAGCGGGCCGCCCAGCTCGAGCGGCTCAACCTCGCGGTCGCTGAGCTCGCCACGCTCGTCGGTCCCCGCGACGAGTACGACCCCCGCATCACGGGCGAGTACCGACCGAGGCCGCGCACCGCGGCGGCCAACGGCAACGGCGACGCGCCCACGCAGCAGATCCCGGCCGCCACCGGCGGCTTCGAGCGCGGGCGCTAGGCCGATGCGCGGATCGGCCCGCATCGCGACCTACCTCGGGCGGGTCATGATGGCGCTCGGGTTCCTCCTCATGCTCGTCGCGTGGGACGGCGCTGCCGAGTTCGACCGCGTCCCAGGGCAGTTCCCCTACCTGCTGTCGGGCGCGATCCCGGGACTCGCGCTGATCGTCGTCGGCGCAGGGCTCGAGTACGTCCAGACGACGCGCGAGCTGACCGCCGTGCGCGCCCGCCAGATGGCCGAGCTCGACGCCGGCCTCGAACGGCTCGTGCGATTTGTCCGCGACGGCGGCGGGTTCGCCGCGCGCGCGCCATGGCGCTCACGCCCGTAGCGCCGGCACCGGCGCCCCGCCGGAGGCCCGCCTCCAGGCGCTGAAACTCTCCGAGTCCGCCTTTGCGCCGCCGGCGGGCGGCGCGGCGGATCCCGCGGACGGGGCGTCGACGCTCGTCGTCGCCGGTCGGTCGAGCTTCCACGACCCGTCGTGCCATCTCGTCTCGGGCCGGTCGGACATGACGTACCTGCCGCGTGACGAGGCCGTCGCCGACGGCTTGGCGTCATGCCGGATCTGCAAGCCCTGACCTGACGACACCCCACGTGCGATGCGCGGCGACCGCGACGCCCAGCCGAGGCGACGCTCAGCCGACGCCCAGGAACTCGCGGCGCATCTCCTTGGAGCCACGCAGATCCTCTGCCGGCCCCGCGTAGACCAACACGCCCTTCTGCATGACGAAGGCCTTGTCGGCGACGCGCAGTGATCCCACGTTCTGCTCGTTGAGGATGACCGTCACGCCGTCCTCGTTGATCTCGCGGACGACCTGGAGCACCTGCTGGACGATGACCGGCGCGAGACCGAGCGACGCCTCGTCGATCATCAACAGCTTCGGGTCCGCCATGAGGCCACGGGAGATGGCGAGCATCTGCTGCTCGCCGCCCGACAGCGTGCCGGCGATCTGGGTGCGCCGCTCCTGCAGCCGCGGGAAGTAGCGGTAGCACCGCTCGAGCTGGTGGTCGATGAAGTCCTTGTCGCGGCGCTTGACCCACGCCCCGACCCGCAGGTTCTCCTCGACCGGCAGGTTCGGGAAGACGCGGCGCCCCTCGGGGACCAGGACGACGCCACGCGCGACCATCGCCTCGGTCGCCGCCTTTGTGACGTCCTCCCCGCCGTAGTGGATCGTTCCGGCCCACGGCCGCATGACGCCGGCGAGCGTCAGCACCGTCGTGGTCTTGCCGGCGCCGTTCAGGCCGAGCACCACCGCGGTCTCACCCTCGTTCACGGACAGGTCGATCCCGTAGAGGACCGGCAGGCTGCCGTACCCGACGCGCAGCCCCCGCACCTCGAGCAGCGCGTCGCGCGACGCGGTCGCCGCGACGTCGCCGCTCAGCGTGAAGGACGCGGTCTCGTGGTCGACGTGGTCGGCGTGTCCGTTGCCCGCCCCCCCGTCGGCGGATGGCGAGTGCTCGATGATGACCGGCGCGTCGTGCTCCGTCAGTGCCGCGTGGTCCCCCGAGGCGGCATCGTGGTGCGCTCCGGCGGCATGGTGCTCGCCTGCCTCCGCTTCGGACTCGTCGTCGGCGCGCGCCCCGCCCGGGACGTAGGCGCCCTGCCACGCCGGCGGATCGGTGGGCGGCGCCTTCTTGTGCTTACGCAACACCGTAGGTGTCCTCCTCGCCGAAGTAGGCGCTGATGACCTCCGGGTGGCTTTGAATGTCCTTCGGCAGGCCCTCGGCGAGCAAGCGACCGAAGTTCAGCACGTAGATGTAGTCGCAGACGCCGACGACCATCGGCACGTGGTGCTCGATCATGACGATCGTCACGCCGAGCGTCCGGCGGATGTCGAGCAGCAGCTCACCGAACTCGTGGGACTCCTCGGGGCTCATCCCGGCCGACGGTTCGTCGAGCAGCAGCAGGTCCGGGTCGGTGGCGAGTACCGCGGAAGCCTCGACCATCTTCAAGGTGCCGTAGGGCAGCCCGGCCAGTTTGGTGTTGGCCAGGTGCGTCAGGTCCATGAAGTCCAGGACCTCCATCGCACGACGCTCCAGGGCGCGCTCTTCCGTGACCGACGTCGGCGCGCCGAACATCCCCTCGCCCGCCGAGTAGCGGATCCGGGCGTGCTGCGCCGTGAGCAGGTTCTGCAGCACGGTCATGGTCCGCACGAGCCCGACCTGCTGGAACGTCCTGCCGATGCCGAGCGCCGCCCGTTGGTCGGAGCGCAGCGACGTCACGTCGCGGCCCCGGTAGGACACCGTCCCCGTCGTCGGCTCGTACAGGCCGGTGATGCAGTTGAACGCGGTGGTCTTGCCCGCGCCGTTGGGGCCCATGAGGCCGACGATCTCGTACTCCTCGGCCTTGAACGTCACCGCTTCCAGGGCCTGCAGGCCCCCGAAACGGATGCCGAGGTTGTCGACCTCAAGAACGGCCATCGCCCGCACCTCCCAGCGCCGCGGTCTTGTCGTGCATCGAGTGGATGTCGAAGCGACCGCCGCGGATCCAGTTCTGGATCGGCGAGATCTGCTGGCCGATGCCGCCGGGTGCCCGGATCAGCGTGAGCACCAGCAGGGCCGCGCCGATGACGGGTGCGAGCACCGGGTCGATGCCTTCGCCGAGCTCGACGTTGGCCAGCTCCGCCGCGTCGATGACGACGCCGTGGATGAGCTCGAGAATCGTGTCGATCGTCGCGAAGAACGCGCCGCCGATGATCACGCCGACGCGGTTGCCCAAGCCGCCGACGACGGTCATGAGCACGAACGTCAACGCGAGCGTGAGGTTGAACGGCGCGGCGACGACGTTGCCGAGCTGGTGGGCGAACAGCGCGCCGGCGAGCCCCGCGTAGATGCCCGAGAGCACGAACGCGAGCAGCTTGTAGCCGGTGATGTTGATCCCGAACGAGGCGGCGACCTTCTCGTCGTCGCGGATCGCCTGGATCGCCCTGCCGGCCTTGGACTTCAGCAGCCGCCAGTCGAACGCGAACAGCAGCGCAAGCACGCCGAGGCAGACGTAGGCGTACGCGCGGTTCGACGTGAAGCCGGTCGGCCGGTTGGCGACGACCCCGGCGCCGCCGCCGGTCAAGGAGCGGATCAGAAAGAGCGAGTTCTCGGCGAGCAAGCCGTACGCGAGGGTGACGATCGCGAGGTACAGCCCCCGGATGCGCAGGGCGACGCCGCCGAGGATGAGCGCCGCGACGGCGCCACTGAGCGCGCCCGCGACGAGGCCGGCGCCGAACGGCAGCGTGAAGCTCGTGACGACCGTGGCGCTGACGAACGCACCGATGCCGTAGAACGCCTGGTGGCCCAGCGACAGCTGCCCGAGGTAGCCGGTCAGCACGTTCATGCTCAGCGCGACGCAGGCGTAGATCGCCGCGAGCGCGATGAGGTTCGCCGAGGCCTCGTCGGGGACGAGGACCGGCAGCGCGAAGACGAACAGCACCAGTCCGCCGGCGACGGCGTAGCGCCGCGCCCACCCGATCGCGGACGGCCGGAACGTCGACGGCGCCGAGGCCTCGGCGGCCTCGCGAGCCGGTGCCGGCAGCTCGACGGTCTCGCTGGTGGTGTCGATCGCCATCTACGCCTCCTTGGCGAGCAGGCCCTGGGGCCGGAAGAACAGCACCGCGATGAGGATGACGAACACGATCGCCGTGTCGGGACCTGGCACCCCCGAGTTCGCGGCGTAGATCGAGGCGCTGGACTGCACGATGCCCACGACGATGCCGCCCAGGAAGGCGCCCGGGAGCGAGGTCAGCCCGCCGAGCACCGCCCCGGTCAGGGCAGGGAACAGCGCCTGCTGCGTGAACAGCCCGGGCGTGATCTGCGTCGTCGGGGCGAAGGTGACGCCGGCGAGGCCGGCGATCAGGCCGCTCATGAGCCAGACGAGCAGCGACAGGCGCGAGGTGCTGATCCCGGCCAGCCGCACCGCGAACGGCTCGCGGCTGACCGCGAGCAGGGCCCGCCCTACCGGCAGCTTGAAGAACAGCGTGAGCGCGGCGGCGACCGCGAGCAGGATGGCGATGACCATCAGCTGCTGGTACGAGATCGGCAGGCCCGACACGACGAAGCCCGGGTCGCCGGGGAACAGCGTCTGCGCCTGGCGGATGTTCGCGTCGCCGATGAACAGCGTGAGGCTCACGATGAACAGCGCGACGCCTGCGGTAGCCACGAACACCGTCACGTCCCGCGACCCGAGCAGCGGCCGCACGACGACACGCTCCACGAGGACGGCGACGACGCCCGACACCGCGACGCCGAGCACCGCCGCGAGCGCGTACGGCAGCCCCAGCGCCACGTGGAAGATGTACAGGCCGAACGCGCCGACCGTGGCGAACTCCGCCTGCGCGAAGTTGACGACGCGCTGGGTCTTGAAGATCAACACGATCCCCAGCGCGATGAGTCCGTAGATCGAGCCGCTGACGATGCCGATGAGCACCGCGGGGATCAGTTGATCCACGTCGCGCCTTTCGTGCAGACATCCCGACCGGCGCTGCCGGTCGGGATGTCGGTCGGTGCCGTCGCGGAAGGCCCCGTTAGAACCGCTTGCGGAACGTGTCGTTGGGGCCGGAAACGAACTGGCGGCTGCCGCAGTCTAGCCGCAGCACGTTGACGGAGTCCGCGCCGAAGTGGTTCTGCGCGGTGTGGTTCAGGTTCGGGTAGATGCCGCTGGACACGCCACCCGTCATCGCCTGGGCGAACGCCTCGCGGGTGAGGTTGGTGCCCATCTTCTTGAACGCCGCGTCGAGGGTCTTGTTCAGCCCCCACAGGCTCCACTCGATGTCGTCCTTGCCGCCGGCCTTGGCGAAGTTCGGGTCGACGTTGTTGGACAGGTTCAACCCCATCCAGGGTGAGAAGAACGTCGCGCCGTTCGCGCTGGGGCAGACCGCCGAGGCGACCGTGTTGATGCCCTGGGTGATGCCGACGCCCTTCCACTTCACGTTCTGCAGCTGCGGGTTGCGGGCGAGCGGAATCCACTGCGTCGGCGCCATGACCGGCGTCGCGACGGTCACCTGGTCGGCCGCCATCTTCTGCGCGACGCCGGCGAGCTCGCCCTGGGACGCCTGCTTCGACGGGCGGTAGATCACCGGCGTGTAGCCGGTCTGCTGGGCCGCCTCGGTGAACGCCTGCACCGCGTCGTCGAAGTTCGCGGTGTTCGACGCGATGAGGCCGACCTTCTGGTTCGCCGGCGGCGTCTCGGCTTTGATCTGCTGCATGAGCAGCGGCATCTGCTGGCTGTAGCTCTTGGACAGCGAGAAGTAGTTCGCCAGCTGGTTCAGCCGCAGTTCGGTCACGCCGGCCGACAGGTAGGGCACACCGGCCGCCGCGGCGACGCGGGCGCACTCGGCGATCTGGTCGGTGCCGCCGGAGCCGACGAGCAGGAAGACCTTGTCGCGCTGGATCAGCTCCTGGCAGACCTGTGAGGCCGACGACGGGTTGTACTTGTCGTCCTTGAACACGACCTCGACCTGGCGGCCGGCGACCTTGTGGGTCTTCCAGTACTGGTCCTTGCCGCTCTGGAACGACGACGCCGGCAGCGGAGCGGCACCGGTGAGGGGCGCGTGGATGCCGATCTTCAGCGTCGTCGGGGTCACGCCGGTCGAGTCGCCGGGACCCGGAGGCGGAGGCTGGCTGCCGCCCGGGGGCTGCGCACCGCCGCCGCCGCCGCCACCACCACCGGCCGGCGGCTGCGCACCGCCGCCACCGCCGCCTCCATCACCGGCGGGCGGCTGCGCACCGCCGCCGCCGCCGCCTCCACCACCGGCGGGCGGCTGGGCACCGCCACTACTGGGCGCGGGGGCGCCGGGGGCCCCCACCACCCGACGGTCCGGACGGCGTGCCGGCGTTGGTGTTGCCGCCGGCGGGCGCGCCGGGCGCGCTGCCGGGAGCGGGAGCGCCGCCCGCACCGGGGTCGGTCGCGCCCGGATCGGTGCCGCCGCCGGCACCCGCACCGCCGCCGCCGGCCGCGGGGTCGCCGCCGGCCCCGGGGTCGGTGGGACTGGCGAGCGACGGGTCGCCCAGGGCGAGCTCCTGCTGCGTGGCGTTGGTGGCGTCGTCGAGCCCGTCACCGTCGGTGTCGACGAACGGGGCCGCCGTGGCGGTGGGGTCGACCGCGCCGGTAGTCGGGTTCACCGCCCCGGGAACCGCGGCGTTGCCTGGGGCACGGGAGGCGAGGTCGACGTGGACGCCGTCCTTCTGGCCGCATGCCGACGCCAGGAGTCCGAGGACGAACAGCGTGGCGATGGCGCGGCGCGTGCGGATGTTCGACATGAGGCGCTCCTGAAACAGGCGAGAGAGGGACTTACGCCGGCCTGACGGCCGACGGACGACGGTTGCGCATGAGCTTGGTGACCGCACCTTCGCGGGTGTTGGCGAGCTCGACCGGCTGGGTCAACGACCAGCCGAGCGCGCCGGCAAGCGCCACCCCGAGGACCGGCAACAACCACCACGCCGGGTTGGTGCGCGGGCCCTGCGTGCCGACCGGCACCGTGGTCGGCAGCGCCGCCGCTGGCGGCGCCGCCTGCGGCGCGTCGCCGGCGGGAGGCTGGGCCGGTGTGGTCGTGGTCGTCGCGGACGAGTCGACGGCCGGCGGGGGCGCGATCTGGGGCGTCGATGCGGGTGGCGCGATCGTCCCGGTCGTGCCGGGGTCGGCCGCGACGGGGGCGTTCAGCGGCGGCGGCGTCACACCCTCCACCGAGGCCGTGGTACCGCTGTCGAACGAGCCGGTGGCGCCGCTGTCGAACGGGCCGGTCGTCGTGGTGCCGGTGTCGAAGCCGCCGCTCGGAGCGGTCGCGCCGCCGAAGCTGCCGGGGTCGCCGGAGCCGCCCCCGAAGTCGCCGCCGCCGCCGAAGCCACCGTCGCCGTCGCCGCCCTGGAACTCCGGCTCACCGCCGCTGCCGTCGACCGGCTCGCTGAGCGGCGGGGGCGGCGGGTCGTTGTCAACCGGCGGCGTCTCGATCTCCGGGGGCTTTGGCACCCGGTACTCGATGGTGGAGGTGATCTTGGGGAAGTCCTCGGGGTCGGACCCCTGCGGACCGTTGCGTCGGGTGCTGTTGAAGACCACCCGCCAGGTCTCCTCGGGGTTGGGCGAGGTGATCTTGGGGTCCTGCAGCAGCGTGATGCCGTTGTTGGGGGTCGGGGAGGTCTCGTCCGCCCACTTCTCGCCGAACACCTCGAGATCGACGGTGAAGACGAGCGGGTCGTCGCTGGACTGCTTGACCTCCGTGCAGACGTCCTTGTCGAACTCCGGGCGGTTGCCGTACGCGCCCGCGTCGACGCCCGACGGCACGAAGCCGGTCGTCAGGCACGCGACCATGTTGGCTTCCTCCGGCCGGAAGTTGCGCGCGTCGTCGTCGCGGGCCACCGGCAACGTCACGGTCCCGCCGGTGACCAGCGTCCCGAACGGCAGGTCGAACAGGTCAAAGGTGAAAAACGTCTGCGCGTCGGGCTCACCGGCGTTGGACGCGACGACGAGGACGCCTTCGGGCTGCTCGTTGGGCCGCTGTGCCTGGCCGCTGGCGTTGCACCCCAACGGCGTCGAGCACGTCGGGTCCCCGCCGGGGGCCTCCGCCAGGGGCTCCCTGTTGCGCAGGAACCAGGCCTCGTCGGCGTTGGTCACGTTCTCGGCGGTCTTGGCCAGCGCGACGGTCATCGGCGCGACCGTCAGGGCGGCGAGCAGGCCTCCGACGACGCCGGCGGCGAAGCGGGTCAGTGGTCTACGCATGTCGTCGTGTCCTCACAGGTCTCGTCGGCTGGGCGCGCGGAGGCACCGGCGGCTCGCCGTTCCTCCATCTTGACGTAGCGCTTGGCGCGCGTCCACCATCGGTTTCCTGACCAACGACTGCTGGGAGGGATTCGATTCCCGCCCGCGGCCGGCTTGGCGCACGTTTGCCCAATCATTACCCGAGTCGGGCGAAACGACGCCTGCCGACCTGCAGGACGCGGCCGCGCAGCGCGGCGCGCGGCAAGGCGAGCTCCTCGTCGTCGAGGACTTTGCCGTCGAGGCGGACCGCGCGCTGAGCGATCATCCGGCGCGCTTCCGCGCCGCTGGCGCACAGTCGGCTGGCGCGCAGGAGTGAGGGCAGGAACCACGGGTCGGTGTCGCCGAGGTCGAACACCGCGACGTCGTCGGGCACGGAACGGTCGACGAACTGGGTATCGAACCTCGCCTCGGCCGCCGTCGCCGCCTCCGGCGAGGCGTACAGCGCCACGATCTCGCGCGCGAGCCGCCGCTTGGTCTGTCCGGGGTGCAGGCTGCCGTCGGCCAACCCCGCCGCGATGGCGTCCACCTGTTCGGGGGGAAGGTCGGTGACCAGGCGGAAGTACTTGACCATGAGCGGGTCCGGCAGCGACATGACCTTGCCGAACATCTCGGCCGGCGCGTCGTCCACGCCGATCGCGTTGCCGTAGGTCTTGGACATCTTCGCCGAGCCGTCGGTGCCCTCGAGCAGCGGCATCGTCAGGACGCACTGTGGGTCCTGGCCGGCCGCCGCCTGCAGGTCGCGCCCGACGAGCAGGTTGAAGGTCTGGTCGGTCCCGCCGAGCTCGACGTCGGAGCGCACCGCCACCGAGTCCTCGCCCTGCAGCAGCGGGTAGAGGAACTCGCTGACCGCAATCGGACGTCGCTGCTCGTACCGTGCGGCGAAGTCGGCGCGCTCGAGCATCTGCGCGACGGTCATGCGCGCCGTCAGCCGCAGCACGTCGGCCATGCCCATCGGCTCGAGCCAGTCGGCGTTGTTGGTGACCTCCAGCGGGTCGTCGAGCAGGATCTTGCGGACCTGCGCGAGGTAGGTGGCCGCGTTCGCGTCGACCTCCGCACGGGTCAGCCGCGGGCGCGTCGCGCTGCGGCCCGACGGGTCGCCGACCTGGGCGGTGAACCCGCCGATGATGAGCACGGCGGTGTGGCCGAGGCGCTGGAAGGCGCGCAGCTTGCGCAGGACCACCGCGTGGCCCAGGTGCAGGTCGGCGCTGGTCGGGTCCACGCCGAACTTCGCCCGCAGCGGCGGCCGCTCGCCCCGCGCCGCGGCCGTGACCTTGCGCTCGAACTCGTCGTGGGGCAGCACCTGCTCAGTGCCGTCGAGCAGGATGCGCAGCTGTTGCGCGGCGGGAGTCACGACGGCGCAGGGTACCCGCGCGTGCTCCGCCGGCGGCGGCGACGCGGGCGTTACCATCGCTGCCATGACCCGCGGGCTGGTGCGAGGCTGCGCCGCGCTGCTGGCCGGCGCCGTGCTCGCGACGGGCTGCGGCGGGGTCGTCGAGGTGGCGCCCGTCGGCTCGGTGGCGCTGGACCCGCCGGCGCAGACGAGCACCATCCTGGCCACCGACGGTGCCGTGCTGGCACAGCTGCACGCCGAGCAGGACCGCGAGCTGGTGCCGCTCGAGGACATCCCGCGCGTGCTGCGCGACGCCGTCGTCGTGGTGGAGGACGCACGGTTCTACGACCACGCCGGCGTCGACGCCCGCGCGGTCGCGCGCGCGCTCGTGCGCAACGCCCGCTCCGGCGAGGTCGTCGAGGGTGGCTCCACGATCACCCAGCAGCTGGCAAAAAACGTCGTCGTCGGCTCCGAACGCACCCTGGAGCGCAAGCTCGAGGAAGCCGGCGTGGCGCTGCGGCTCGAGCACCAGTTCAGCAAGGACGAGATCCTCGAGCGCTATCTCAACACGGTCTACTTCGGGCACGGCGCCTACGGCGTGCAGACCGCGTCGCGTCGCTACTTCGGCGTCGACGTCGGTGCGCTGACGCTGCCGCAGGCGGCGCTGCTCGCGGCGCTGCTCAAGGCGCCGAGCACCTACGACCCGTACCGCGCCCCGGAGGTCGCGACCGCGCGGCGCGATCTCGTTGTGCGGCTGATGCGCGAGCGCGGGGTCGTGTCGGCGGCGGCGGCATACGCCGCGCAGGGCAGCGACCTCGGCGTCGTGCTGCCGCCCTCGCGCGAGCGCTGGGACGCGCCGTACTTCGTCGACCACGTCTTGGATGGACCGCCTGCAGCACGACGCCGCGTTCGACGTCTTGGGCCCTGACCCGGCGGCGCGTGCCAACGCGCTGTTTCGCGGCGGGCTGCGCATCGAGACGACGCTGAACCGCCAGTGGCAGGCCGCCGCCGAGGACGCCGTCGCGAGCACCCTGACCTCCCCCGATGACCCGGCGGCCGCGCTCGTCGCGATCGATCCAGCCACCGGCGGTGTCCGTGCCCTGGTCGGCGGTCGCGACTACGACGACCCGTCAGACCCGACGGCGCGGTTCAACCTCGCGACCGACGCCCGGCGCCAGCCGGGCTCGACGTTCAAGCAGCTCGTGCTCGCGACGGCGCTGGCGCAGGGCCACAGCCTCGACGAGACGTTTCCCGGCGGGCGGCGCGTCGTCGTGCCGCCGCGGCCGGGCGAGCCGTACCCGTATCCCGTGCGCAACTACGACAACCTCGACTTCGGCCGCCTGTCGCTGCGCGAGGCCACGGCGTTCAGCGTCAACGTCGTCTACGCGCGGCTGATCGCCGCGGTCGGCCCCGAGGCCGTCGTGGAGACCGCCCGCGCCGCCGGCATCCGCAGCGAGCTGGCCGCCGTGCGGTCGCTGGCGCTCGGCACGAGCGAGGTGTCGCCACTGGAGATGGCGTCGGTGCAGGCGACGCTCGCCGCCGGCGGGATCTACCGCCGGCCCACGGTGGTCACCCGCATCACCGGGCCCGGCGGTGAGGTGCTCTACGAACGTCCCGAGCCCCGGGGCAAGCGCGTCCTCGACGAGGCGGTCACCTGGCTGACGACCCAAGCCCTGCGCGGCGTCGTCGACGCCGGGACCGGGGTGCGCGCGAAGCTGCACCGCCCGCTGGCGGGCAAGACCGGCACCACGCAGAACGGCGTCGACGCCTGGTTCGTCGGCTACACGCCTGAGCTGGCCGCCGCGGTGTGGATGGGGTTTCCCCGCCGGGCCGTGCCGATGGTGCCCCCGCGCACTCGCATCCGCGTCGAGGGCGGCAACTGGCCGGCGGAGGCCTTCGCGCGGTTCGCGCTGCGTGCGCTGGACGACGTGCCCACGTCCGACTTCGCCAAGCCCGATGTCGCCCTGGCGACCGTCGCGGTCGACGTGACGCGCAACTGCCTGCCAAACCCGTACACCCCGGCGGACCTCGTCGAGGAGCGCTCGTACCTGCGCGGCACCGAGCCGACCGCGGTGTGCACCGAGCCCACCGGACCGCCCAGCGACGACGTCCCCGGTGTCGTCGGCCTGCCGCTGGAGGCGGCAGTGCGCCTGCTGCGCGGCGCCGGGTACACCGTCGAGCGTGCCGCCGAGCACAGCCGCACGCTGCCTCCTGGCTACGTCACCCGGCAGGAGCGGTCGTCGCGTCCCGCGGGGCGTGGCGACGCCCCGGTCGTGCGGATCTTCGTCGCCACGAGCGACCGTGCCACGACCGCGGTGCCCGGCGTGCTCAACCGCGACGTCGAGGACGCCAGGGCGCGCCTGGAGCGCCGCGGCTTCGTCGTCGAGGTCGTCGGAGAGTGCCCGGACGCGGCGACGGACTGCCGTGGTGCGCGGATCCGGCCGGGGCTGGTATGGGAGCAGCAGCCCGACGCCGGCGCCGTCGTGCCGGCGCACTCGGTGGTGCGGCTGTTCGCCTACCCGACCGGCTGAACGGGCGGCACGGGCGCGCGCGGACTGCGCTTGTACGCCGACACCCACGGCGAGTCGGCGACCCAGAACCGCCACGGCGTGTCCGCCGCGACCGCCACGCCGACCCGCGGGCCGCGGCGCATCGCAACCGCCGTGCCGTCGTCGCCGAACGCGAGGCGCCCGTCGCCGCAGACGTCGGTGCCGCTCATGCCGGCGTCGAGGCCGAACGCCTGGCCGAGCCGGCCCGGACCACGCAGCAGGTCGCGGTCGCGCACCCCGCCGCGCCGCGCGCGCATGAGGGCAAGCCCGGCGAGCGGCTCGGCGGCCCGCAGCAGACAGCCTTCGCCGGCACCGTCGTCACCGGTCGCGACGTTCAGGCACCAGTGCATCCCGTAGCTCAGGTACACGTAGGCGTGGCCCGGCGGGCCGAACAGCACGGCGTTGCGCGCCGTGCGACCCCGGTGCGCGTGGCACGCCGGGTCGTCCTGGCGGTACGCCTCCGTTTCGACCACCCGGGCGACGAGCCCGTCGTCGGGGCGCAGCAACAGCGTGCCGAGCAGGTCGGCGGCGACGATCGGGGCGGGGCGCGCGAAGAAGGCGCGCCGCAGCGGCGTCACGCCCGCTTCGCCGCGACGAAGTCGAGCAGTGCCGGCAGCTCGCGGCAGTTCAGCACGTCGGCGGCGGTCGCCCAGCCCCGCTGCGCCGTCGCGATGCCGTAGCGCATGCTCGCGAGATCGCCGACGCTGTGCGCGTCGCACGAGATCGTCAGCGTCACGCCGGCGTCGACGGCGCGGCGCACCATCTCGCCGGACAGATCCAGGCGGCGCGGCGAGGCGTTGACCTCCAGCGCGGTGCCGGTCCGCAGCGCCGCGTCGAGGATGGCGTCGAGGTCGACGTCATACGGCTCGCGCCGGCCGATGATGCGCCCCGTGAGGTGGCCGATCGCGGTGACGCTCGGATGCTGCATCGCCGCGACGATCCGCGCCGTCTGGTCGACTCCGGGGCGGTGCATGAGCGTGTGGACGCTCGCGACGCAGAAGTCGAACGACGCCAGAAAGTCGGTGTCGTAGTCGACGCGGCCGTCGGCGCCGATGTTGAGTTCAGCGCCCTCGAGGATGCGCACCCCGTAGCGGTTCTGGAGCGCGGCGATCGCGGCGCGGCGCTCGAGCATCCGCTCGCGCGACAGCCCGTTGAGCGGCAGATCCTCGGCGTGGTCGGTGACCGCCCAGTAGCGGTGACCGCGCGCCGCCGCGCCGGCGACCATCTGTTCCAGGGTCGCCTTGCCGTCGCCGGACCAGTCGCTGTGCCCGTGCAGGTCGCCGCGCACGTCGTGCAGCGTGACGACATCGGGCAGTGTCCCGGCGGCCGCCGCCTCCACCTCGCCGGTGTCCTCGCGCAGCGGCGGTGGGACGTACGCCATCCCGAGGGCGCCGTAGACGTCGGCCTCCGTCCGACCGGCGACGCGGGCGCCCGACGCCCGGTCGAACAGGCCGTACTCGTTCAGCGTCAGCCCGCGGCGGACGGCGCGCTCGCGGATGCGCACGTTGTGGGCCTTGGAGCCGGTGAAGTACACGAGCGCGGCGCCGTAGGCGTCGACGTCGACGACGCGCAGGTCGGCCTGCAGGCCGGCCCGGGTCAGCACCGACGTCTTCGCCTCGCCCGCCGCCACGACGCGGGTGACGAGGTCGCAGTCGCGCAACGCCGCGTGGACCGGCGCCGGATCGTCCGCCGCGACGAGCAGGTCGACGTCACCGACCGTCTCGCGCATCCGCCGCAGGCTGCCGGCGTAGGTGACGCGCCGGACCTGGCGCAACCGGGCGAGCCGCTCGCACAGCTCCTCGGCGATGGCGATCGCGTTGGCCATCGGGACGCGGCCGGTGTCTTTGGCACCGATGCGCGCGATCGCCTCGCGCAGGTTCGCCTCGGTCTTCGCGCCGAGTCCCGGCAGCTCGCGCAACCGCTCGGCGGCGATGGCGTCGCGCAGGCCCTCGAGCGAGTCCACACCGAGGGCGTCGTGGATGAGCCGGGCGGTCTTGGGCCCGACGCCCGGGATGCGCGTCAGCTCGATCAGCACCGGTGGGACGGCGGCGCGCAGCTCGTCGAGCATGCCGATGCGCCCGGTGTCGAGGTACTCGCGGATCTTGCGCGCCGTCGAGGCGCCCACACCTTTCAGGGCTGCGAGCGCCGCGTCGTCGAGCGTCGACAGGTCGGCGGTCGCCGCCCCGACCGCGCCGGTCGCCCGCTCGTAGGCGCGGACGCGGAACGGGTCGGCACCGGACAGCTTGAGCAGTGTGGTGATCTCGGCGAACTGCCGCGCGACGTCCTCGTTGGTCCACGCCACCGCTGCGCCGATCAGGAGTCGAGCGTGCGCGCCGGACCAGCGTCGAGCGGGGTCCGCACCGGCAACGGCTCGGCAGCGAGCGCGTCGGCCGGGTCGGGTTCGGGTGCGGCGACGGAGCGCTCGGGCGCCCGGGCTCCGGGCACCACGAGCAGCAGGCACAGCGCCGCGCTGCCGGCGACGCCGGCCCACACCAGCGTCGTCCGGGTACCGGCGAGCGCGGCGACGGGGCCGGCCAATCCGAACGACAGCGGCATGAGCCCGAGCGAGGTGAGCCAGTCGAGGCTTGACACGCGTCCGAGCAGCCGCCCCGGCACCAGCCGCTGGAGCGTCGTGGTCCAGCCGATTTCGCTGAACGCGAACATGCCGTTGAGAAAGAAGCTCGCCGCCAGCAGCGGCAACAACGTCCCCGCGAGGCCGTAGACCGCGACGGCGGCCACGCCGGCCGCCTCCGCGAGGTACATCGCGGTGAGGAACCGCCGTGGCAGCCCCCGCTGTCCCACGACGACCGACACCAGGATCGACCCGAGGCCACCGGCGGCGAAGATCAGGGCCAGCCGGCGCGCCGCCTCGGACTCGCCCAGGCCCAGGTCGAAGCGCAGGACGTACGGCAGCAGGACCTCGACGGGTCCGTAGTACAGCAGCAGGCTGACCGTCGCGCCGACCAGCCACACCCAGCACCAGCGGTTCGCCCGGACGAACGCGAACCCCTCCGCCACGTCGCGTCGCGTCTCGGCGAGTCCCCCGCCCCCGCCGGCACCGCCACCGGTGTCGGCACGCACGGCGCTCAGCAGCGCCGCGGACACCACGAAGGTGACCGCGTCGACCAGGAACGCCGCTCCTGGTCCCGCGACCGCCACGACCAGGCCGCCGGCCGCCGGGCCGGCCAGACGGACCATCGCCGGGCGCGCGACCCCGAGGAAGGCGTTGGCGCGGGGCAGCTCCTCCGGCGGCAGAAGGTCGGGGACCACCGCGGTCGCCGCCGGGTTGAAGAAGGCGTTCGCCCCACCGAACACGGCGCCGAGGACGAGGATGTGCCACAGGGCGAGGTTGCCGGTGACCGACAGCAGCCCCAACGAGCCGATCGCCCCGGCGCGCACCAGGTCGGCGACGATCATGACGCGGCGGCGCTCGAAGCGGTCGCTTGCCCAGCCGCCGACGAGCAGGAAGGTCAGCGCCGAGCCGGTCCAGGCGATGCCGACCAGCGACATCGCCAGCGGTCGGGGGTCCACGGCGTAGACCTGCAGCGCGATGGCGACGAGGAAGAAGCCGTCGCCGAGGAGCGACACGAGCGAGGCCACGGCTACGAGCCGGTAGTCCCGGTGCCGCCGCAGGGGCGTGAGGATCCCGACGCCGTTCACGACAGCGAGCAGGATAGACGGGGGCGCAGCGGTCGGGTCAGCCTTTTTCTTCGGCGCCGTTCAAGGGCGCGTCGAGGCTCGCGCGCAGGCGTTGCAGCTGCGCGGCGACCCGGTCCGGCGCCGGGCCGAAGACGGCATCGCGTCGGCCGACCGCCGCGCCGACGTCGACCAGTCCGCCCAGGTCCGCGCCGGCGAGATCGGGCAGCGCTGCGACCAGCTCCTCGGCGGCGAGGTCGCCGAGGTCGACGCCGCGCTGCTCACAGCTCGCGACCAGCGCCCCCACGCGCTCGTGCGCGTCGCGGAAGGCGACGCCCCGCCGGACGAGCTCCTCGGCCAGGTCGGTCGCCAGCGCGAAGCCACCGCCGGCGGCCGCGGCCAGCCGCTCGCGGTCGAAGCGCAGCGACGCGACCATCCCCGCGACGGCGGGCAGGACCAGCGCCAGGGTGTCGACGGCGTCGAACACCGGCTGTTTGTCCTCCTGCAGGTCGCGGTTGTACGTCAGGGGCAGGCCCTTGAGGGTGACGAGCAGCGCGACGAGGTCCCCGACCAGGCGCCCCGTCTTGCCGCGCACGAGCTCGGCCACGTCCGGATTGCGCTTCTGCGGCATGATCGACGACCCCGTCGAGAACGCGTCGTCGACGCGCACCCAACCGAACTCGACGCTGCTGAAGACCACGATCTCCTCGCCGAGGCGCGACAGGTGCACCCCGAGCAGCGCCGCCGCGGCGAGGAACTCGACGGCGAAGTCCCGGTCGGCGACGGCGTCCATGGAGTTCGCGGCCACGCCGGTGAACCCGAGCGCGGCGGCATACGCGCCAGGGTCGGTTCCCAAGGTGTTGCCGGCGAGCGCGCCAGCCCCGAGCGTCGAGCCCGCGAGCAGGCGCCGGCGCCCGTCGACCAGGCGCCCGACGTCGCGGTCGAGCGCCCAGGCGTGGGCGAGCAAGGCGTGCGCGAGGGTGACCGGCTGCGCGCGCTGGAGGTGGGTGTAGCCGGGCGCGACGCAGTCGCCGACTTCGGCGGCCTTGTCGGCCAACGCCCGCTGGACCGCGCGGACCCCCGCGGCGGTCGCGGCGATCGCGTCACGCAGGTACAGCCGCAGGTCCGACGCGATCTGGTCGTTGCGGCTGCGGCCGGCGCGCAGCCGTCCGGCCACGGGGCCGCACAGCTCGAGCAGCCGGCGCTCGACGGCGCCGTGGAGGTCCTCGTCGTCGTCGAGGAACACGAACGCGCCGGATGCGAGCTCCGCGGCGACGCTGCCGAGCCCTTCGAGGATGGCGCGAAGCGCCGCCGCGTCGAGCACGCCGAGGCGGTGCAGCTGGCCGGCGTGCGCCCGGGAGCCGGCGATGTCGTAGGGCCACAGTCGCACGTCGACGTCGACGCTGCGCCCGAGCGCCGCGGCCGCCGCGGCGGGCGCCTCGGCGAAGCGCCCGCCCCACAACTGCCCCCGCGGCGCCGTCATCGGTCCCAGTCGGGCGCCACGAGGACGTGCAGGTCGACGCTGTCGGACAGGGTCGTGTTGCGGTCGACGGCCACGACGCGCGGCTCGCGGACCCGCAGGGCGCGCGCCTCCGGCCGGTTGCCCGGCGTCGCGAGCACCGTCGTGACGAAGGGGTCCAACTGCGACGGGTTGGTCGCGACGACGTCGTAGCCCAGTTCGGTGAGCGCCGCCACGGCGTCCTGCGTGCGTTGCGGCCCACCGCCGGCGTCGAGCACCTGCACCGTCGTGGTCGCGGGGACACGCGCCGCACCGAGGATCGCCTCGGTGTTGCGCTCGACCGGCTCCTCGGTCGACTCCTCGGTCGACTCCTCGGCGCGCTGGCGCTGCCTGCGGCGGCCGCGGTCGCGTCCGCGCGGCCGCTCCCTGGCGTCGCCGTCGTCGGGCGCCGCCGTCTCGGATCCGCCCGCGGCGAGGTCCGTCGGGTCAGGCGAGCGGTCCGGCTGCAGCGACAACAGCAGGCCGACGACCAGCGCGGCGATCAACGATCCGCCGAACAGCGCCCGCCACGCCACCCGCAGCGGGCTGGGCCCGGGCCGTCGTGAAGGCGAGGACATGGCGCAAGCCTGCCAGGTGCGGCGGTCGGGGCGCCACGGGCACCGCGAGCTGCCGCACCACGCGGTCCCGTGTCCGCGGCGCGTCGCCTAGCATCCGGCGCCGCCACCGTCGCTCAGGAGCCCGCCGTGGAGCTTTCCGCCACCGTCGCCGCCGTCAAGGACGCCGTGTCAGGCCTGGGTGGGGCGTTCATGACCTCCAAGCGCACCTTCGCCGTCGGCGAGGAGCTCGGAGTGCCGGGCTGGGACTTCTACGTCACCGGTCGTGGCGGCGTCCTGGGCGCCGTCGACGCCGACGTCGTCGCCGCCGCGTTCGTGTACTTCCCGCGCGCATGGGTGCGCGAGCACTGGGAGCGCGCGACGGCGGTCGTGCCGCCGTCGGAGGGCGCGCCGCTACGCCGCCGCGTGCGCGTCGTGGGGGGCCTACCGCCTCGGCGGCTTCGACGGGGCGGCGCGCCTGGCCGAGCTGGCCGCGCGCGTCGCCGACGCCGCGGACGCGGCGGGGTCGCCGCTGTTCGCCGGCTGGCGGGCGCTGCCCCGCCCCGACGCTCCGGCCGAGCGCGCCGCCCATCTGCTCAACGTCTTGCGCGAGCACCGCGGCGGCTGTCACGCCGTCGCGGTGCTCGCCGCCGGCCTCACCCCGCTCGAGGCGATCGTGTCGGGTCCCTACGGCCCGGGCAACGCCACCTTCTTCGGCTGGCCCGAACCGTATCCCGACCCCGCGCCACTGGCCGCCGCTCACGCGGACGCCGAGGCGACCACCGACCGGCTCGCCGCCCCCGCCTACGCCACCCTCTCGGCCGACGAGCGGGCCGAGGCTGGTCGAGCTGCTCACCGCGGCCGGCGCCGCCGCGTTCCCGCCCCGCTGACCCGGCTCGGATCAGCGGCCGGCCGCGGCTCGGCGGCCGTCACAGGTCGCCTTGCCGGCGGGCCCACACCCGCGTCGGCAGTCCCCACAGCTTCACGAACCCCTCGGCCTGGGTGTGGTCGAAACGGTCGGCGGCGTCGTAGGTCGCCAGGTCGTGGTCGTACAGCCCGACGGGGCTGCGCCGGCCGGCGACCCAGGCCGACCCCTTGAACAGGGCCATGCGGACCTCGCCGGACACCGGCGCCTGCGACGCGGCGACGAAGGCGTCGAGCGCCGTCTTCAGCGGCGAGTACCACAGCCCGTTGTAGACGAGCTGGGCGTAGCGTCCCTCCAGCCCCCGCTTCTCGGCGGCGAGCTCCTGCTCGAGGCACAAATCCTCGAGGTCGCGATGCGCGGTCAGGATCGTGACCGCCCCGGGGCACTCGTAGATCTCGCGGCTCTTGATGCCGACGAGGCGGTCCTCGACGAGGTCGATGCGCCCCACGCCGTGCGCGCCGGCGCGGCGGTCGACCTCGGCCACGAGCGCCGCCAGCTCCAGCGCCGTCCCGTCCACCGCGACGGGGCGCCCGCGCTCGAAGCGCAGCGTGAGCTCCTCGACCTCGTCGGGCGTGTCCGCCAGCGCGGCGGACCGCTCGAAGACCTCCTCGGGCGGCGCCGCCCACGGGTCCTCGAGGATGCCGCACTCGGCGGTGCGCCCCACAGGTTCTCGTCGATGGAGTACGGCGACCCCTTCTTGACGGGGATCGGGATGTCGCGCTCGGCGGCCCACGCGATGGCGGCGTCGCGCGACAGGCCCCACTCGCGGATCGGGGCCTCGACGACCAGCGTCGGGGCGATCGCCATGGCGGTCACCTCGAAGCGGACCTGGTCGTTGCCCTTGCCGGTGCAGCCGTGCGCGATCGCGGTGGCGCCGGTCTCGGCCGCCACGCGGACGAGGTGGCGGGTGATCAGCGGACGCGACAGCGCCGACACCAGCGGGTACTTGCCCATGTACAGCGCGTTCGCCGCGATCGCGGGGGCGACGAAGTCGTGCGCGAACTCGTCGCGGGCGTCGACGACGACGGCGTCGACGGCGCCGCAGTCGAGCGCCCGCTGGCGCACGCGGTCCAGCTCACCAGGCGCGGCCTGGCCGACGTCGATCGCGCACGCGACGACGTCGTAGCCCTTGTGCTCGGCCAGCCACCCGATCGCGACGGACGTGTCGAGGCCGCCGGAGTAGGCGAGGACCAACGGTTGCGGCATGCCGGCCGCGTTACGCGAGCAGGAACAGCAGCAGCGCCTTCTGGCTGTGCAGGCGGTTCTCGGCCTGCGTGAAGACCACGCTTTGCTGTCCGTCGATGACGTCGGCGGCGATCTCCTCCCCGCGGTGGGCGGGCAGGCAGTGCATGACGAGCGCGTCGGGGCGGGCGACCTGGAGGATGCCCGCGTCGACGCGGTAGCGCTCGAACCGCGCGACGCGCTCGTCGCGCTGCGCCTCCTGGCCCATCGACGTCCACACGTCGGTGTAGACGACGTCGGCGTTGGCGGCCGCGGCGTGCGGGTCGTCGGTGACGGTGATGGTCGCGCCGGTGCGCCGGGCGACCGCCGACGCCGCCGCGACGACGTCGGGCAGCGGCTCGTGACCGGCAGGGCAGCCGACCGCCAGGTGCATCCCGGTCATCGCGCCGGCCTCGATCAGGCTGTGCGTGACGTTGTTGCCGTCTCCGAGGTAGGCCAGGCGCAGCCCCGCGAGCCGACCCTTGTACTCGCGGATGGTCTGCAGGTCGGCCAGCGCCTGGCAGGGGTGGCTGACGTCGCTCAGCGCGTTGACGACCGGGATGCTGCCCGCGGAGGCCAGCGCGTCGAGGCGCGACTGCGCGAAGGTGCGCACGACGACCGCGTGCAGGTAGCGGCTGAGCACGCGAGCGGTGTCTTCGATGGTTTCCCCGCGTCCGAGCTGCAGCTCGCCGGCGTTGAGCACGACCGCCGCGGCGCCGAGCTCGGTGATGCCGACCTCGAACGACACGCGTGTCCGCGTCGACGGCTTCTCGAAGATCATGCCGATCGACCGGCCGGCGAGGTCGTCGCGCGCGCCGCGGGTGGCCTTCAGCTCGTCGGCGAGGTCGAGGACCTTGCCGAGCTCCTCGATCGACAGCGACGCGACGGTGAGGTAGTCGCGCTTCGTCACGACGTGGCTCCCTGCTCGCCGCCGGCGACCTCGCGGATGCGGGCGACGAAGTCGTCGAGGTCGAACGGCTTGTCGAACACGTTGCGCGGGCCGAGCCGCTGGCGCACCTCCTGCGCCGCCTGCGGCTTGCCGGTGACGACGATGACCGGCACGCCGGCGTGGTCGCGTTCGAGCTCGTCGAGCACCCGCAGGCCGCCGACGTCGGGCATCATGATGTCGAGCACGAGCGCGGCTGGGCGCACCATCCGCAGTTTCAGCAGCCCCTCGAGCCCGTCGCGCGCGGTCCGCACGTCGAAGCCCTCGGTGGTCAGGATCGTCTCCATGAGGTCGCGGACGCCCTTGTCGTCCTCGACCACCAGGACCAACGGTCCGCTGCCCTGCGTGTCGCTCACCGTCTCGCACCTGTTCTGCCGTCGCGTCGTCGGCCGCCAGCGTCGTTGATCCTGGCCGCGGGCGCCAACTGGAGGCGGCTCCGCGACGGCGGACCCGCCGGCGGGGGTCAGCGCCGCAGGCGGCCGCCGACCCGCCGGACGGCGGCGTCGATGCGGTCGATGGCCGCGCGCTCGTCGGCGTCGGTGAACGCGCGCCCGGCGTCCTCCAGGCGCAGCCGGTACGCCAGGCTGCGCTGCCCCTCGCCGAGCTGGGGGCCGCTGAACACGTCGAACAGGCGCAGGTCGGTCAGCTGCGGGCCGGCGCCGTCGCGGACCGCCGCCGCCACGGTCGCGGCGGGCACCGCCGCCGCGGCGACGACCGCGACGTCGAAGCGCAACGGCGGCAACGACGACGGTGCCGCGGGGCGCGCCGGCCGTACGCCGTCGGCCGTCAACCGGTCCAGGCGCAGCTCGCCGGCCAGGGTGCGCGCCGGCACCTCGAACGCCGCGGAGACGCGGGGATGCAGCTCGCCGACGACGCCGACGGCGACGTCGCCGCACAGCAGCCGGGCGGCGCGTCCGGGGTGGTACGGCGGTGCGTCGGTCGGTTCGACGGCCAGCGGCGGCAACCCCAGTGCCCGGCGCACCGTGTCGGCGGCCCCGAGGACGTCGTAGACGTCGGCGCGGCGCGCCGGGCGGTCGTGGCGGGCGGGCTCGAAGTCGCCCGTCGCGGCGAAGCCGAGCAGCAGCGGCTCGGCCGGCAGCGTGACGCCGTCGGGACCGCCGTCGGCGCCCGGCTCGTCGTCGGTCGGCCGCAAGAACGTGTGCGCCGCGCAGAACACCGCGACGTCGTCGAGCTGGCGGTTGACGTTGCGGCGCACCACGCCGAGCAGGCCCGGCAGCAGCGTGGTGTGCAGCAGCGACTCCTCGGCGGACAACGGGTTGACGAGGGTGAGCGCGGCACGGCGGCGGTCGTCGGCTGGCAGGCCGAGGCGGTCGAGGTCCTCGCGCCCGAAGAACGGGAAGGGCAACACCTCGGTCCAGCCCGCGCCGGCAAGGGCGCGGCGCACCCGCATGCGGGCCGCGTGCGCCGGCAACCGACCGCCGACCTGCCCGCTGGACGGCACGCGCTCGGGCACGTTGCCGTAGCCCTCCAAGCGCGCGATCTCCTCGTAGAGGTCCTCCTCGATGCGCAGATCCGGCCGGTACGCCGGCGGGGTGACCGCCATCGCCCCGTCCCCATCGCCCGCGACGTCGCACGCGATCGCGCGCAGCAGCGCGGTCTGGCGGGCGTCGGGCAGCGCCATGCCGAGGCGCCGGCGCGCGCGGTCGGGGCGCAACCTGATGACGGGGCGCGGCGTGGGCTGCGGGTAGCTGTCGGTCGCCGCCGTGACGGTTCCGCCGGCGAGCTGCGCGATCAACGCCGCGCAGCGGCCGGCGGCGAGCGGCACCGTCTCGGGCGGCACCTGCTTCTCCCAGCGCTTCGAGCCCTCCGTGAACAGCCGGTGGCGCCGCGCCGTGCGCAGCACCGTGCGTGCGGTGAAGTTGGCGGTCTCCAGGAACACGTCGCCGGTGCCGGGGTGGATCTCGCTGGTCTGGCCGCCCATCACCCCGGCAAGCGCCACCGGCCCGGCGGCGTCGGCGATGACGAGGTCGTCGGGGTCGAGCGCCCGGTCGACGCCGTCGAGTGTCGTCAGCCGCTCACCCGGCCGCGCGGTCCGCACGACGATCGCCGGCCCGGCCAGCAGCGCGACGTCGTAGGCGTGGATCGGGTTGCCGACCTCGAGCATCGCGTGGTTCGTCGCGTCGACGACGTTGCTGATCGGCCGCACGCCGGCGGCGGCCAGCCGCCGGCGCAGCCACGCCGGGGACGGGGCAACGGTGACGCCGCGGATGCGCCGGCCGTCGAAGCGGGGGCAGCGGTCAGGGTCCTCGATGTCGACCGGGACGCCGGTGTCGCCCGACGCCGGCAGGGGCGGCGCGTCCGGCAGCGTCAGCGCGGCACCGGTGAGTGCGGCGACGTCGCGGGCCACGCCGACGATCGACTGCGCGTAGCCACGGTCGGGGTTGAGATCCAGCTCGAGCACGGGATCGTCCAGGTCGAGCCACCGCGTCAGGTCGGCGCCGAGCGGGGCGTCGTCGCCGAGCACCCAGATGCCGCTGTGGTCGTCGCCGACGCCGAGCTCGCGCGCGCTGGCGAGCATGCCGTTTGACATCACGCCACGCAGCGTGCGTCGCCCGATCTCGACGCCGCCGGGAAGCACCGCGCCGGGGAGCGCCGCGGGCACGCGGTCGCCGACGGCGAAGTTGCGCGCGCCGCAGACGATCTCGTGGCGGTCCCGGCCGTCGTCGACCTCGACCAGCGACAGCTTGTCGCTGCCGGCAACGGGCTCGATGCGCTCGACGCGGGCGACGACGACGCCGCGCGTGCCGCCGCTGGGCCGGGCGATGGCCTCGACGACGAGCCCGCCGAGGGTCAGCGTCTCGGCGAGCTGCTCGGCCGTGAGGTCGCAGGCGACGTACTCGGACAGCCAGGACAGCGGGACACGCACGCGGGCAGGCCTTGGTCAGAAGGCGGTGAGGAACCGCAGGTCGTTGTCGATGAACAGGCGCAGGTCGTCGATGCCGTGGCGCAGCATCGCGACGCGCTCGACGCCCATCCCGAACGCGAAGCCGCTGACCTGCTCGGGGTCGTAGCCGGCCATGCGCAACACGTTGGGGTGCACCATCCCCGAGCCGAGCAGCTCGACCCAGTCGCCCACGGCTGGCACCCACGCGTCGACGTCGGCGGACGGCTCGGTGAACGGGTAGTAGTCGGGGCGCATGCGAATGCGGGTGTCGGCGCCGAACAGCCCGCGGCACAGCTCGGCCAGCGTCCCGCGCAGGTCGGCGAACGACAGGTCGGCGTCGACGGCCAGGCACTCCATCTGGAAGAACACCGGCAGGTGCGTCGCGTCCGCGGCCTCTTGGCGGAAGACCCGTCCCGGCACGGCGATGTAGACCGGTGGTGGCTTGGCGAGCATCGTGCGCGTCTGCATCGGCGAGGTGTGGGTGCGCAGCACCAGCGAGCCCGGCGGGTCACGGGGCGCGAGCGGCTCGACGTAGATCGTGTCGTGCATCCCGCGCGCCGGGTGGTCGGCCGGAATGTTCATCGCTTGGAAGTTGAACCAGTCGCTCTCGACCTCCGGCCCCTCGACGGCGGTGAAGCCGAGGCCCGCGAGCACGTCGACCATCGCCTCCATCGTCTCGACGATCGGGTGAAGGCTGCCGCGGCGGGGGGTGCGCGGCGGCAGCGTGACGTCGAGCGCCTCGGCGGCGAGCACGACGCGGTCGCGTTGCGCCTCCAGCGCCGCCCGCCGCTCCGCCTCCGCCTCGGCGAGCGCGGCGCGCACAGCGTTGACCTGCGCCCCGAGGCTGCGGCGCTGCTCGGGTTCGAGGTCGCCGAGCGAGCGTTGGACAGCCGTCAGGTCGCCGCGGCGACCGACCAGCTCGGCCTTCGCCGCGTCGAGCGCGTCGAGGGTGTCGGCGGCGGCGTACGCGGCCAGCCCGCGGTCGCGCAAGCCGTCCAGGTCGGGAGCGGTCATCCGGTCCTCGGCACGTCGACGCCGGCGAGCTCGAGCCCACCCTGCGGCAGCGTGAAGTGCAGCGACGCACCGTGCTGCGGCTCGCTGGTGGCCCAGATGCGCCCGCCGTGCGCCTCGACGATCCCCTTGGTGATGTACAGGCCCAGCCCCGTGCCGGTGCGCCGCTCCCCCGCGCGGCGGAAGAACTTCGTGAAGATCTGGGTCAGGTGCTGCTCGGGGATGCCCTCACCCTCGTCGCTGACGACAAAGGTCACCGCCTCGGGCGCCACCGCCGCCGCGATGCGCACCTCGCCGTCGCCGTACTTGACGGCGTTCTCGACGAGGTTGGTGAACACCTGCTCGACCTTGTCCGGGTCGGCGTACAAGCGCGGCACGTCGACGTCGAACGCGGCGACGACGCGCTGGTGGCCGTTCGCGACGCGCATCCGTTCGGCGACGCGTTCGGCGACCGCGGCGACGTCGACCATCTGCCGGCGCAGCTGCAGCCGGCCGGCGTCGATGCGGCTGACGTCGAGCAGCTCGCCGAGCAGGCGGGTCACCCGGTCAGCGTCGTCGTTGACCGTCGCAAGCATGTGACGCTTCTGCTCGTCGGTGAATCGCTCCCACTTCGCGAGCAGCGTCTTGGTGAAGCCTTTCACCGACGTCAGCGGCGAGCGGATCTCGTGGCTGACCGTGGAGATCAGGTCGCTGCGGGCGGCGTCGAGGCGCTGGCGGGTCTCGGCCCGCCGCAACACGACGACGAGGTGCGCGACGCCCGACCCGCCGTCGCCGTGGCGCGCGGCGGTCAACGTCACAGGGCGGGCGCGGCCGTCGGGCAGGTGCAGCGTGAGGTCGCGCATCGGGATGCGCGGCAGCAGGCGGGCGTCGCCTTCGAGCGGTTTGGCGCAGTGCCACCAGTCGGCGCCGGTTTCGTCGGTCAGGCGCACCACCTCAGCGGCCGGCCGGCCGACGATGTCCGCCGGTGTCGTCGCGAGCAGGCGCGCCGTCATGCGGCCGCAGAACACGACCGTGCCGCCGGCGTCGACGACCACCGGGGCGTCGGGCAACAGCTCCAGCGCCGTGAGGTCTGGCAGGTCGGCCATGGACGTGTTCTACCGTGCGCCGGGGCCGGTCGCGGAACGCGCCGAGCGCTGGCGGGCCGCCTCGTAGGCGACCACGGCCACGGCGGCGGCGAGGTTGAGCGACTCGGCGGCGCCGGCGTGGCCGGGCCGGTCCCCACGGTGCAGGGGCACGCGCAGCGCCGCGTCGCAGGCGGCGACGACGCCGGCGGGCAACCCGTGGGCCTCGTTGCCGAACACCAGCGCCGTCCCCGCCGTCAGGTCGGTCGCGGTGTGGTCCCGGTCGGCGGTGGCGCTCGCCGCGACCAACCGGATCCCGCGCCGCCTGCACGCGTCGGCCAGCTCGCCGAACGCGACACCGCGGACGACGGGCAGGTGGAACAGCGAGCCCGCCGAGGCACGGACCGCCTTTGGGTTGCGCGCGTCGACGCTGCCGCTGGTCAACACGACGGCGTCCGCGCCGGCGGCGTCGGCGCAGCGCACGACCGTGCCGGCGTTGCCGGGGTCACGCACCTGGTGCAGCACGACGACGAGCGGCGCGCAGCGAGCGTCGACGGCGTCGTCGAGCACCGCGTCCAGCGACGGCTCCGGCAGCACGGCGACGCCGACCGCGGCCTGCGGGGTGACCGTCGTCGCGATGGCGGCGAGCACCGCCTCGTCGACGACGACGACCTCGGCGCCGGCCTCGCGGGCGCCGTCGACCAGCGCCGGCCACTGCGCCGCGCCGGCGGTGGTGGTGAACAGCCGGCGCAGGTGCGCGCCGGCCTCACGCAACGCTTGCGGTCCCTCGACGAGGAACGCCGCGTCGCCGCCGGCGCGGCCGCCGCGCCCCAGCCGGCGGGCCGCCTTGACCGCCGGGTTCGCCGTGCTCGTGACGATGGGCATGCGCCGCCGGCCCGGCGCCTACGGCTACTGCAGCGCGCGCTTGGCGACGCCGACGAGCTCGCTGAAGGTCTTCGGGTCGCGCACCGCGAGGTCGGCGAGGACCTTGCGGTCGAGGTCGACCTCGGCGCGCTTGAGCCCGTTGACGAAGCGGCTGTAGCTCAGGCCGTCGAGTCGTGCCGCGGCGTTGATCCGCGTGATCCACAGCCGGCGGAAGTCGCCCTTGCGCTTGCGCCGGTCGCGGTACTCGTAGCGCATCGCGTGCAGCACCGACTCGTTGGCGATCCGGTACCGCCGGCTGCGCGCGCCGCGGAAGCCCTTCGCCCGTTCGAGCACCGTACGTCGCTGCTTGCGGGCGTGCACCCCACGCTTGACGCGTGCCATCGTGTGTCTCCTCGCTGTTGCGTGCCCCGCCGCCGCCGTCGACCCGCGCCGGCCCGACGGCGAGCCGGGATCAGTTGCCCGAGATCAGCTTGCGGATCTGCGCGGCGTCGCCGCCGGTGAGCTCCCCGTCGCGTGACAGCCGCCGCTTCCGCGTGCTCGTCTTCTTCTCGAGGATGTGGTTCTTGTTCATCCGCCGGTGCAGCACCTTGCCGGTCCGCGTGATGCGGAAGCGGTCCTTGGCTCCGGAATGGGTCTTCTGCTTCGGCATCGAACACGCTTCCTGTCGGTGGCGCCCGGCAGCACGCACTGCCGGCTGCGGAATCGACGCAGCAAGCCGTTCGGCGCGGCGGCACGGCGCGGTTTGCGGCGATGATAGCCGCGCCCCCTCGCGGCGTCGAAACGGTTCAGCGCGGCGGCGGGCCGGGGTCGCGCCCGGGGATCCACAGCCGGTCGGTCATGCGCCGCTCCCCGGCGGCGGCAGGACGTGGCGGCGGTGGCGCGCCGGCGGGCGCGCCGGCGGCCGACTGGTCGCTGGCGCCGGCCGTGGCGGGCTCGGCTGCCGCGGCGGTGTCGCGCTCGGCCTGGACCTGGGCGAGCTGCAGCTGGCCCACGCCGGCGCGCATCTGCTCGGCCAGGTCCGCGGGCAGCGCGCCGGCGGTCGCGTCCACGAGTGCCGCCATCGCGTCGATGAGCGTGCGGGCGTCGGGGCGGCCGAGCTTCACCTGGGCGCCCGCGGCGAGCAGGTTGTAGGCCTCGGCGAGCAGCCCGGCGGCGTCGGCGCCGCGCAGCTGCTCGAGGTAGGCCCGCAGCTCCTCGGGCGACGGCTGGGCGGGTTGGCCGGCGTAGGGGTCGGTCATCGGCGCATCGTAGAGACGTCGCCGCTTCGCGTCGCGCCGCCGGCGCCGCCGCGCGGGCTTACCATGCGCGCCATGTCCATGACCGTCGACCTCGTGACGGCGCTGGGCGACCGCGTCCGCCCGCTGCGGCGCGTCGAGTACGACCACCTCGTGGCGTCCGGGAGCTTCGGCGACGAGCGGCTGGAGCTGTTGCGGGGAGCGCTGGTCCGGATGGGCCCACAGGATCCGTTGCACGCCGGCACCGTCCAGTGGCTCCAGCGGGTGATCGGGCGGGCGCTGCCGGCCGACGTGGACCTGCGCACGCAGCTTCCGTTCGCGGCCGGCGACGACGGGGAGCCGGAGCCCGACCTCGCCGTGGTGCCAGCCGGCCGCTACCGCGACCGCCACCCCGAGCGCGCCCTGCTCGTCATCGAGGTTGCCCGCACCAGCCACGCGCTCGACCTGGGCCCGAAGGTCGCGACGTACGCCGAGGCCGGCGTGCCCGAGTACTGGTCGTGGACCTGCTCGGCCCGGCGGTCGTCGTCTGCCGCGAGCCGGAGGGGCCCGGCTACGGCCTGCGGAGCGAACACCGCAGCAGTGTGCTGCGACCCGGGTCGCTGCCGGGCGGGTCGGTCGACCTCGACGAGCTGTTCGCCTGACCGCCGGGCGTCAGGTGAGGCCGACCGACCGCAGGTAGGCGTCGATCAGGACGTCGCCGGCGAGCAGGGCCAGCACGGCGCCGAGGGCGAGGTACGGCCCGAACGGGATGAGGTCCTTGCGCCGGCGGAAGCCGGTGGCCAGGAACACGATGGCGACGACCCCGCCGAGCAGGAAGCCGCCGAACACCCCGACCACGACGTGGGCCCAGCCGAGGTAGCCCAGGCCGATGCCGATGAACCCGGCGAGCTTCACGTCGCCCATCCCCATGCCGCGCGGTGAGATGAGCGCCAGCAGCAGCAGCCCGCCGAAGGCGGCGAGCCCGCCCAGCAGCGCGCGCAACCCCGCGCCGGGGACGCCGTTGAGCACGCCCGCGGCGACGAGCAGCACCGCCAGGACCGGGGTCAGCGGGTAGGTCAGCCGGTTGGGGATCTTTCGGGTCTCCGCGTCGATGACCGCGAGGACCAGCAGCGTCCACGCGAACAGCAGGTACCCGGGCAAGGCCCAGTCGAGCCCCACGCGCGCGCCGACGAGCGCGAACACCGCGGCCCCGGCCAGCTCGACGGCCGGGTAACGCGCGCTGATCCGCGCCCCGCAGTCGCGGCACCGCCCGCGCAGCACCAGCCACGACACGACCGGCACGTTGTCGCGCGGGCGGACCGGCGCCCCGCACGCGGGGCAGGCGCTGGGCGGCGACGCGAGCGAGCCGCCGGCGGGCACCCGGTGGATGACGACGTTGGCGAACGAGCCGAACAGCAGGCCCAGCAGGGCGCAACCCGCGACGACGACTCCGTCCATGCCGCGAGTCTGCCACCGGTTCCGTTGCGCGACGGGTGGCCGTCCCCAGGGCGCGCGGCGCGCCCTCGACCGGCCAGCGCTACTTCAGGTCGGCGAGCAGACGGGCCGTCTCGATGGCGGCGAGCGCGGCGTCCCAGCCCTTGTTGCCGAGCTTGCCGCCCGCACGGTCCACCGCCTGGGCGAACGTCTCGGTGGTCAGCACCCCGAAGCCGACGGGCACGCCGCCGGCGGCGGCGATCGCGCCGACCTCGGCGGCCTGGCCGGCGACGTAGTCGAAGTGCGGCGTCTCGCCGCGCACGACCGCGCCGAGCGCGACGACCGCGTCGAAGCGCCCCGTCTCCGCGAGCCGGCGGACGACGACCGGCAGCTCGTAGGCGCCCGGTACCCACGCGAGTTCGAGGTCGTCGTCGGCGACGCCGTGGCGGCGCAGGCAGTCGAGGGCACCGTCGACGAGCGCGCGCACGACGACCTCGTTGAACCGTCCCGCGACGACGGCGACGCGCAGACCGGCGCCGTCCAGGCTGCCCTCGTGGACCTTCATCGCACGCCCTCCTCGGTGGTGGTGGTCGTTGCGTCCGGGTCGACCAGCGACGAGAACTCGTGGCCGAGCTTGTCGCGCTTGGTCTCCAGGTAACGCAGGTTCTCCGTCGTCGGCGTCGTCTCGATCGGCACGCGCTCGACGATCTCCAACCCGTACCCCTCCAGGCCGGCGCGCTTGGCCGGGTTGTTGGTCAGCAGCCGCAGCGTCGACAGGCCGAGGTCGACGAGGATCTGCGCCCCGGTGCCGTAGTCGCGCAGGTCGGCGGCGAAGCCCAGCTCGAGGTTGGCCTCGACCGTGTCGGCGCCACCGTCCTGCAGCGAGTAGGCCCGCAGCTTGTGCATGATGCCGATGCCGCGCCCCTCGTGACCGCGGATGTAGACGACGACGCCCTCCCCCGCGGTCGCGATCTGGCGCAACGCGTCGTGCAGCTGCGTGCCGCAGTCGCAGCGCAGCGACCCGAACACGTCGCCGGTCAGGCACTCCGAGTGCATCCGCACGAGCACGTCGGGCTTGCCCGCCGGCTTCCCACGGACCAGGGCGATGTGCTGGTGCGCGTCGTAGTCGGACTCGTAGCCGATCGCGGTGAACGGACCGTACGGGGTGGGGATTTCGGCCTCGGCGACGCGCCGGACGTGGCGTTCGTGGTGACGGCGGTAGGCGATGAGGTCGGCGATGGACACCAGCTGGAGCCCGTGCGCATCGGCGAAGCGGCGCAGCTCCGGCAGCCGCGCCATCGTGCCGTCGTCGTTGACGACCTCGCAGAGCACCCCGGCCTCGCTGCGGCCGGCCAGACGGGCGAGGTCGACCGCGGCTTCGGTGTGCCCGGCGCGGCGCAGCACCCCGCCCTCGGTGTAGCGCAGCGGGAAGATGTGGCCGGGGCGGGCGAGGTCGCCGGGTCGCGTCGCCGGGTCGATCAGCGCGCGGATCGTCGTCGCGCGGTCGGCGGCGGAGATGCCGGTCGTGGTGCCGGCGCGGGCGTCGACCGAGACGGTGAACGCGGTGCGGTGCGACTCGGTGTTCGCGGTGACCATCAGCGGGATCTCGAGCGCGTCGAGGCGCGCACCCGTCAGCGGCATGCAGATGACGCCGGAGGTGTGGCGGACGAAGAACGCGATCGCCTCGGGCGTCGCCGCGTCGGCGGCCATGATGAGGTCGCCCTCGTTCTCGCGGTCGGCGTCGTCGACGACGACGACGATCTCGCCGCGGGCGATCGCCGCGACGGCGTCGGTGATGGCGGCGAACACGGTCAGTCCTTTCCGGGGGTGTACGGCGACGCCGTGTCGCCGGCGAGCAGCCGCGCGACGTACTTGGCGACGACATCGGTCTCGAGGTTGACCGCGTCACCCGCGGTGCGCCGGCCCAGCACCGTGGCGCTGAGCGTGTGCGGGATCAACCCGACGGCGAACGTGCCGTCGGCGACCGCCATCACCGTCAGCGACGTCCCGTCGACGGCGATCGAGCCCTTCTCGACGACGTAGGGCGCCAGCGCCGCCGGCAGGGTGCAGCGCAGGACGGTCCAGCCGTCGCGGGGCTCGACGGCGACGACCTCGCCCACCGCGTCGACGTGGCCCTGCACGAGGTGGCCTCCCAGCCGGCCGTCGGCGCGCAGCGCCCGTTCGAGGTTGACCGGCGAGCCCGGTCCCAGTCGGCCCAGCGCCGTGCGGTCGAGCGTCTCGCCCATCAGCGCGGCGACGAACCCTCCCGCCGGCGGCAGCGCGGTCACGGTCAGGCAGCACCCGTTGACGCTGATGGAGTCCCCGACGGCGGCGTCGGCGACCACCGTGGCGCAGTCGACTTCGAGCACGGCGCCGGGCGCGCCGCGGCGCAGCGCCCGCACGGTGCCGACCTCCTCGACGATGCCGGTGAACATCAGGCGGCCGCCCGCGGGTAGAGCGTGAGGACGGTGTCGTCGCCGAGTGGCTCGGCGGCGTCCAGGCGCAGCCGCGGCGCGGCGGCGAGCGTCGCCGGCCAGTCGCCGGCGACCAGCGGCAGGCCACGCTCGCCGAGCAGCACCGGGGCGACGTGGACGACCAGCTTGTCGCACAGGCCGGCACGCAGAAACGCCCCGGCGGCGTGTGGGCCGCCTTCGACGAGCACGCTGCGCACGTCGCGTGACCACAGCGCCGGCAGCAGGGTGTCGAGGTCGCCGCGGTGCACCAGCGTCGGGGCGGCGGCGTCGCGGACCCGCGCGCTCGGACCGACGCGACCGCGACGGTCGAGGACGACGCGCAGCGGCTGGGGGCCGTCGTAGTCGGGGAGGCGGCAGGTCAGTGCCGGGTCGTCGGCGAGCACGGTTCCCGAGCCGACGACGACCGCGTCGGCCTCGGCGCGCAGCGCGTGGGCCCGCTCGCGGGCGGCGGCCCCGGTCAGCCACCGCGAGCTGCCGTCGGCGGCGGCGGTGCGCCCGTCGAGGCTGACCGCCGCCTTGACGACGACGAACGGGCGCCCGGTCGCGACGGCGGTGAGGAACACCTCGTTCTGGCGGCGCGCGGCGTCGCCGCAGACGCCCAGGTCCACGGTGACGCCGGCGGTGCGCAGGTGCTCGGCGCCGCCGGCGGCCGCGGGGAACGGGTCGCGGATCGCCGCGACCACCCGCGCCACGCCGGCGGCGAGCAGCGCCTCGGTGCACGGACCGGTGCGCCCGCGGTGGTCGCACGGCTCCAGCGTCACGTAGGCGGTCGCCCCCGCCGCCCGCGCGCCGGCGGCGCGCAGCGCGACGACCTCGGCGTGCGGCTGCCCGGCGCGGGCGTGGTGGCCCTCGCCCACGATGGTGGCGTCGGCGACGATGACGCAACCGACGAGGGGGTTGGGCGACACGGTGCGCCGCCCACGTTCGGCCAGTGCGAGGGCGCGGCCCATGTACGCCTCGTCGTCCACGCGATGCCCTCCCTCCCGGTTCGTCGGCCGCGCCGGCGGGGTTGTGGGGTCGCGCGAACGCGCCGGTCGACGCGGACGCACGCGTCCTGTGCCGCGGGCATGCCGCGGCACGCCGTTCCCGGCGGTCGCGCCTTCTCCCATCCGGACTCTCACCGTCGGCTCCGGCCTTGCTCCCACGGGAGCGCACCGGATCCACCGCCCAGCGGGCGGGTCGCGGGCTCCCCGGACCGGCTGCGGCCCGGGCTACCGCCGGTCGGGACTTCCACCCTGCCCCGAAGGCGCGTGCGGCCTGGTGGCCGCGGCGCAAGCCTACCGCCGCGTCAGGACGGCTCGGCCCGCCAGCGACACAGGTACATGCCGTCGCTGCCGTCGACGTCGGGGCTCAGCTGCACGCCGGGGTCGCCGGCAGACGGCCGCCGGTGGGCGGCGGGCGTCAGGGTAGCCGCGTCAAGCGTGAAGCGGTCGCCGTACAGCGCCGTGAAGCCGGTCGCGACGCCGACTGTCTCCGCGACGGTCCACGTGCACGCGCTGTAGACCAGGACGCCGCCGGGGCGCACGAGCGGTGCCGCCGCCTCGAGCAGCCGCAGCTGCAGCCCCGCGAGGCGCTCGGCGTCGCCGGGCGTGCGGCGCCAGCGCAGCTCGGGGCGTCGGCGTACGACGCCGAAGCCGGTGCACGGGGCATCGACGAGCACGGCGTCGAAGGCTTCGGCGCGCCACGGTGGCCGGGCGGCGTCGGCGACGGCCACGCCGACGCGTGCGGCCATGCCGGTGCGGGCAGCCGCGTCGCGCACGAACCCGGCGCGGTTGGGCCGCACGTCGGCCGCGGCGACGGTCGCCCCGAGCTGTGCCAGGTGCGTCGTCTTGCCGCCGGGCGCGGCGCAGGCGTCGAGCACCCGCCACGACGGTTCCGCCATCGGCGCGGAGGCAGTTCCGGGCGCGACGGTGGGCGGCGCGGCGGCGCGGGCGACGACCATCGACGCCTCGTCCTGCACCACGGCCCGCCCCTCCGCGACGCACGCGAGCGCGCCCGGATCGGCGTGCGGCACGTTGACCGCCTCGGGCACCAGCCGACCGGGCGTCGCGTCGAAGCCGGCCCTGCGCAGCTCGGCGAGCAGCCCCGCCGGGTCGCCGGTCGCGCGCAGGACCAGCCCCGGCGGCACGTTGCCCGCCTCCAGGACCGCCCGCGCGCGCTCGCCGAACCGCTCGCGTGCCGACGCCACGACCCAGGCGGGATAGCCGCTGCGCAGCGCGAGGCCGGCGTCGTCGTGCTCGGACGGCCACGGCAACCGCTCGCGGGACCGCGCGAGCGCGCGCAGCACCCCGTTGACGAACCCGGCAACGTGGTCGCCGACCTGCTCGCGCGCAACCGAGACCGCGGTGTCGACCGCGGCCCGGTCGGGACTGTCGCCGTAGAGCAGCTGCCACGCGCCGAGGCGCAGGACGTCGAGCACAGCCGGCTCGACCCGCTCCAGCGGCCGCGTGACGACGGTCGTGAGCGCCCAGTCCAGCGTCCCCTGCCAGCGCAGGGTCGAGTAGGCGAGGTTCGCGGCGAACGCGCGGTCGCGTTCGTCGAGCCGCGAGCGGCGCAGCTCGGTGTCCACGACCGGTCCCGACCACGCCGCGTCCGCGTCGACGCGACGGAGGATGCGCCAGGCGGCGATCCGCGCCGCGACCCCCTCGCCCCCGCGCGCCGCGGCCGGCTCGGCGGTCACCGCAACGTCTCGCCGAGCGGGCGGTAGCCGTTGTCCAGGTCGACGCCGGTGATCCGCGGTTTGCCGGCAGGTTGCACGTCGCGCAGCACGACGGCACCGGCGCCGCAGGCGACCACCGGCCCGTCGGCGGACAGGGCGACCACCGTCCCGGGCGAGCCCTCGGCGGCGGCGAGACCGACGCGGTGGACTTTCAGCCGCTCGCCGCGCAGCGTCGTCCACGCTCCCGGCGCGGGGTTGTACGCGCGCACCGCCCGGTGCACGCCGGTCGCGTCGGCGAACCAGTCGAGTCGCGCGTCGTCGGGGCGGATCTTGGGGGCGAGGCTCGCGTGCGTGTCGTCCTGCGGCACCGGCGTCAGCGAGCCGTCGACAAGGCCGCGCAGCGCGTCGACGAGCAGCGGCGCGCCGATCCCGGCGAGCCGGGCGACGAGCTCGCCCGCGGTCTCGTCGGGGCCGACCTGCGCGGGGACGGCGCACAGCACCGGGCCGGTGTCCATGCCCGCGTCGAGGACGAAGCAGGTGACCCCCGCGCCGGCGCCACCGGCGAGGATCGTGTGCTGCGCCGGCGCCGCGCCGCGCCAGGCCGGCAGGACGGAGAAGTGCAGGTTGACGAAGCCACGTCCTCCGGCGGCGAGCAACGCCGGCGGCAGCAGCGCCCCGTACGCGACGACGGCGCACGCGTCGACGGCCAGCTCGGCGAGCGCCGCGACGACCTCGACCGGTCGCTGTGGCTGCCACACCGGCACGCCCGCCGCGGCAGCGGTCACCTTCACCGGCGGCGGCGTCAGCCGGTGCCCCCGCCCGCTCGGTCGGTCCGGGTTGGTGACGGCGGCGACGAGGTCGACGTCGGTCGCGGCGAGCAGCGCCTCGAGCGCTGGCACGGCGGGCGCCGGCGTGCCGAAGAAGGCGACGCGCACGCGCGCTACGCCGCCGGGCCCTCGACGTCGAGCTCCTCAGGCGGGTGCTCGAGCTCGCCGGCGCGGATACGGCGCATCGCCTCCTTGCGGTCGTGGCGCGCGAGGTGGTCGATGAACAGGATCCCGTTGAGGTGGTCGATCTCGTGGAGGAACAGCCGCGCGAGGTAGCCCTCGCCGACGCGTTCGAGCGGCTCGCCGTAGACGTCGTACGCCCGGACCCGCGCCCGCAGCGGGCGCGTCGTCGGGTAGAACAGGCCGGGGAACGACAAGCAGCCTTCGTCGCCTTCCTGGGTCTCCTCGGACGTCTCGACGATCTCGGGGTTGACGTACGCACCCGACCACGGCTCGCCGGTGACGTCGGCGGTGGCGCTCTCCCACACGAACAGCCGCCGCAGCACCCCGACCTGGTTGGCGGCGAGCGCGCCGCCACGAGCGGCGCGCAGCGTCTCGAGCATGTCGTCGGCGAGGCGGCGCAGGGGGTCGTCGAACGCGGTCACCGGCGCCGCGCGCTCGCGCAGCACCGGGTCGCCGAAGATGCGAATCGGGAGCAGGGCCACGGTTAGTCCTCGCAGCGACGGGTTTTCCAGGAGCGGCTTACAGGAGCGGGTCGACGTCGACGCGGACCTTGCGCCCGTCGCGATCCCAGGCGTGGCGCAGCGGCGTCAGGGCGGTAAGCGTGCCACGCAGGTCCGCCGACTTCACGAGCAGCGCCCCGTCGAGGTCGGGCCCGACGACGTCGTCGCCGGCGGGCAGCGCGTCGCGCAGTGCCGCGGCCGTGTCGCGCGCGGTCGCCGCGTCGGGTGCGGCGACGCGCACCAGCGACGCCGCCGGCGGGTAGCGCAGCGCCGCCCGGCGCGGCGCCTCCGCTCCCAGAAACCCTCCGGGTCCCAGCGCACGAGCGCCTGCACCGCCGCGTCGCCGGGGGTGCGGGTCTGCACGACGAGGTGGCGCGTCCAGCGACCGGCGGCGAGCAGCAGCCGCAACGTGTCCTCCCCGGCGTCCAACGTCGGCCGGGCGAGCAGCGCGTCGGCGTCGGGAACGACGACGACGTCGGCCGGCTCCGTGCCCAACCACGCGGGGCGCGTCACGACGCTGCCACGGGTCATGACCGCCACGGCGGGGCGTCGCGCCGGACCCGGGGCGTCGAACCCCTCCATGCGCGTGACCTCGGCGGCGGGGTGGCTGCGGGCGAGCTCGCCGGCCAGCCGCGCGGCACCCGCGGCCAGCGGTGCCCACCGCTCGTCACTGCACGCCGGGCACAAAAACGGCGCGCCGGCCCAGTCCCCCGCCGGGCAGCGCCAACCGCTGCCGTCGCGGACGACCGCCAGTGACGCGGCGCAGTGCGGGCAGCTCAACCGCCGTCCGCAGCCGCGGCAGGTCAGGGCGGCGCCCTGACCGCCGCGCGACGCGAGGACGACGGCCGCGCCGCCACGCCGCACCGTGGCCGTGACCGCCGCGGCGGCGCGGTCGCCCAGCGCGCGCGCCGTGCGCCGGGCGCGGGTCGGCGAGGTCGACGACGTCGACGCGCGGCGCGCCGGCCCCCTCGCTGCGCCGGTCCGGCGCGATGCGCGTGACGTGACCCGCGCCGAGCAGCCGCCACAGCGGGGCGCTGGGAAGGTCGCCGAGCAGCACGCACGCCGCACCAGCCATCCGCGCCCGCGCCAGCGCGACCTCGCGCGCGTGGTGGCGCGGGCTGCGGCGCTCCTTGTACGCGGGGTTCGCCTCGTCGGCGACGACGACGAGCCCCAGGTCGCGCAGCGGCGCGAACACCGCCGAGCGCTCGCCGACGGCGACGCGCGCGCCGCCGATCCGGCAGCGCAGAAAGGCGCGGTAGCGGCTGCGCGGATCGTCGCCCCGCAGGTCGACCGCGAGGCCACGGGCGACGGCGAGCGCCGCCCCGGGCGCCGGCGAGCCGGGGTCCGGCGCGAGCACCAACGCGCTTCGCCCCGCGCGAAGGCAACGCACGACGAGGTCGGTCACCAGCCGCCCAGCGTCGCCGTCTGGCAGGGCCCGCAGCCAAAAGGCGCCGGGCGCGCCGCGCTGCTCGGCGGCGCGCAGGAGCACGGGCGCGGTCGGGTAGCGCCGCCATCCGGCGTCGTCGGGGGGGCCGACAGCGGCCGTGACCTCGGCGGCCGCTGGCGCCGGCGGCCACGCCGCCGCCTCACGCTCCACCGCGGCGACGCGGTCGGGCAGCGCGTGGCGCAGCACGTCGGCGAGCTCGGCGGCGTAGCGGTCGGCGATCCAGCGGTACCACGCCACGTCGGCCGGGTCGAACCACGTCTGCTCGCCCTGCACCAGCGACAGTGACCGGATGCGCGACGGGTCGGTGCGCGGCTCGTCGCCCACCCCCACGACCCAGCCGGTGCGCCGGCGTCCGGCGAACACCACCCGGACGCGCTGGCCGACTCCGACGTCGCAGCCGTCGGGCACGGCGTAGTCGAACGGCCGATCGAGATGCGACGGCGCGACCTCGACGACGACGCGGGCGTAGCGGATCGCGGGTGTCCTACGCCCCCGCGGCGCTGCGCAGGTCGTCCGCCCGGTCGCTGCGCTCCCACGCGAACCCCTCGCGCCCGAAGTGGCCGTACGCGGCGGTCGCGCGGAACACCGGCCGGCGCAGCTCCAGGTCGCGGATGACCGCGGCGGGTCGCAGGTCGAACACCTCTTCGACGCCGGCGAGGATCTTGTCCGGGTCGGCGGTCTCGGTGCCGAACGTCTCCAGCGTCAGCGACACCGGATGCGCCACGCCGATGGCGTAGGCGACCTGCAGCTCAGCGCGGTCCGCCAGGCCCGCGGCGACGACCGTCTTGGCGACCCAGCGCGCGGCGTACGCGGCGGAGCGGTCAACCTTGGTCGCGTCCTTGCCGCTGAACGCGCCGCCGCCGTGGCGCGCCATGCCGCCGTAGGTGTCGACGATGATCTTGCGCCCGGTCAGACCCGCGTCGGCCTGTGGTCCGCCCAGCTCGAAGCGCCCGCTCGGGTTGACGAGCACCGTGTCGGGATCCCACTCGAGCCCCGCGGGGATGACGGGCGCGACGACGTGCTCGACGACGTCGGGGCGCAGCAGCGTGTCGGTGTCGATGTCGGCCTGGTGCTGGCTGGACACCAGCACCCGCGCGACACGCACGGGCGTGTAGCCGTCGTACTCGACCGTGACCTGCGTCTTGCCGTCGGGGCGCAGGTACGGCACGGCACCGGACTTGCGCACCGCGGCGAGACGTTCGGCGAGCCGGTGCGCGAGGTGGATCGGCAGGGGCATCAGCGCGTCGGTCTCGCGGCAGGCGAACCCGAACATCATCCCCTGGTCGCCGGCGCCGAGCCGGTCGAGGTCGTCGACGGGACCGCTGCTCGCGCGCGCCTCCAGCGACGCGTCGACGCCGCCGGCGATGTCGGCCGACTGCGGATCGAGCGCGACGAGCACCCCGCAGGTGTTGCCGTCGAAGCCGGCGCTTGCCTTGTCGTAGCCGATGCCGACGATCGTCTCGCGCGCCACCTTGGCGATGTCGACGTACGAGTCGGTGGAGATCTCCCCCGCGACGACGACCATCCCGGTCGTGACGAGCGTCTCGCAGGCGACGCGGGCGGCAGCGGGGTTCGCGTCCAGCGAGAGGACCTCGTCGAGGACCGCGTCCGAGATCTGGTCGGCGACCTTGTCGGGGTGGCCCTCGGTCACCGACTCGGACGTGAACAGCCAGCGGCGCGGCATCGCTTCGGATCCTTTTCGCGCGCCGCAGCGGCCGGTAAAGGCGGCGCGGCGCACACGGTCGCGGAGTGGGGCGTTCGCGCTGGGCAGTGTAGGGGTCAGTCCGCCGGGCCGGTCAGCAGCGCCTCGACGTGGTCCCAGACGACTCCGGCGAGCGCGGCCTTGCTCGTCAAAGGCACGTCGGTGCGCCGGCCGTCGCGGTCGAGGAGCAGCGCCCGATTCGTGTCGACGTCGAACCCGGCGTCACGGCTGTCGACGCGGTTGACGACGACGAGGTCGAGGCCCTTGCGCTGGAGTTTGTCGCGGCCGTGCTGCTCTTCGCGCTCGGTCTCGGCGGCGAATCCGACGAGCAACGGGCGACCGGCCGCCGCGCCGTTGCGCGACGCACCCAGCTCTCCGAGGATGTCCGGGTTCGGGGCGAGGGCGACCGCGCTCAGCCCGCCGCCGTCCTTGCGCAGCTTGTGCGGCGAGTAGTCGGCGGGGCGGACGTCGGCGACTGCCGCGGCCTTGACGACGACGTCGGCGTCGTGCGCGAGGGCGACGACGGCGTCGCGCATCTGCAGCGCCGTCTCGACGTGGTGGGTGGTGACGCCCGCCGGGTCGGGCAAGGCGGTCGGGGCGGCGACGAGGTCGACGACGGCGCCGCGCTGCGCCGCCGCGACGGCGAGCGCGTAGCCCATCTTGCCGCTGGACCGGTTGCCGATGTAGCGCACCGGGTCGATCGGCTCGCGGGTGCCGCCGGCGGTCACGACGACGCGGCGGCCGCGCAGTGCGCCGGCACGGTCACCGCCCGCAGGCGCGAGCGCCGCGGCGACGGCGGCGAGGATCGCGGCGTCATCGGCAAGGCGTCCGAGCCCGGTGTCGCCTCCGGCCAGCGGGCCGTCGTCGGGCCCCACGATGCGCGCGCCACGGGCGGCGAGCAGGGCGACGTTCGCCTGCGTCGCGGGGTGCTGCCACATCTCGGTGTGCATCGCCGGCGCGAGCACCACCGGACATGTCAGGCACGTGAACGCGCTCGAGACGAGGTCGTCGGCCAAGCCGGTGGCGAACTTGGCGAGCAGGTTCGCGGTGGCGGGGGCGAACACCGCGACGTCGGCGGCCCGCGCGATGGCGACGTGGCGGATCTCGTGCGCGTCGGCGAGGACGTCGCTGTGCGCCGGTCGGCCGGTCAGTCCGGCGAAGGTCGCCGCGCCGACGAACGCGGTGGCGCCCGGGGTCAGCACCGTCTGCACCGTCGCACCGGCGGTGACCAGCGCGCGGGCCAGGGCGGCCGCCTTGTACGCCGCAATGCCGCCGGACACGCCGAGCAGCACGAAACGCCCGCGCAGGGCCGCGGCGGCGTCAGCGGAGAGGGCGGTCATGCCGGCGCGGCGGGCCGGCGGGGGTCAGGCGCCTTCGTCGTCGTCGTCGCTGAGCGACACGACGGTCAGGTCGCCGTCACCGAGCTCGGCGCCGAGCAACGCCTCGGCCTCGGCGCGCGCGTCGCCGGGGTAGTGGCACACGATCTTGTCCGCGGCGATCTCCTCGAGGGCGATCGACAGCGGCTTGTTCGAGTCGACCTGGTCCACGAGCGGCCGCACGTACTGGTGGATGCCTTCGCCGAGCTGGTGGTAGTAGGCGTTGATCTCGCGGGCCCGGCGCGCCGACAGGTGCACGAGGGTGTACTTGCTGTCGACCTTCGCGAGCAGGTCGTCGATGGTGGCGATGGCGGCTCAGCTCCCGTTGACGTGGCGGGTCAGCCGTCGAGTATACGGCTCAGGGCGGCGACAGCCGTGTCGAAATCGTCGTTGACGACCTCGTGGTGGAACGCGCGCGCCTGCGCGAGCTCGTCGGCGGCCAGCGCGACCCGCTGGGCGATCCGCTCCGCGGAGTCGGCGCCGCGCCGTCGGAGGCGCTCGGCGAGCGTGTCCGGGTGCGGGGGCGGATGAACACGAGCACGACGTCGGGGAAGCTGCGGCGCACCTGGAGCGCACCCTGCACGTCGATCTCGAGAATGACCGGTCGCCCGGCGCGCAACGCCGGCTCGACGGACGACCACGGCGTGCCGTAGCGGAAACCGCCGAAGTGCGCCCATTCCACAAAGCCGTCGCCCGCGACGAGCGCGTCGAAGAAGGCCGCGTCGTCGAGGAAGTGGTACGCGACGCCGTCGACTTCGCCGGGGCGCGGCGGGCGGGTCGTCGCCGACACCGAGACGACCACCTCGGGTCGGCGCGCGCGCGAGCGCGGCGACGAGCGTTCCCTTGCCGACACCACCGGGGCCGCTCACGACGTAGAGCCGGCCGCCCGCAGCGCCGGCGGGTCGCCGGTCGGCGCCCACGGCAGGTTTACCGCGGCGGCGCGTCGGGTGGCGACGACTCGGCGTTGAACTCGTTGAGCAGCTTCTCACGCTGGTTCGCGCCGAGTCCGCGCACCCGCCGCGACGGGGAGATGTCCAGGCGCTCCATCATTTTGCGGGCTCGCACCTTGCCGACCCTGGGCAGGGCCTCGAGCACCGCCGAGACCTTCGTCTTGCCGACGACCTCGTCGTCGTCGGCGCGGCGCAGCACCTCGGCGAAGCCGATCTCGCCCGCCTTGAGCTGCTGTTTCAGCTCGGCGCGGACCTTGCGCGCCTCCGCGGCTTTCTCCAGGGCCTGGCGACGCGACGCTTCGTCGAGTTCCGGCAGCGGCATGAGGACTCCGACAAGGACGTGGCCGCGCTGGCACGGCGGCGGCGAGAGGAGAGGTGCGGGCATCCTATCGGCCCCGGCGGGGGGTCAACGGCCGGCCGCGGCCGCCTCCAGCGTCGACATGGTGAACAGCGCCGACAGCGGCACGCCGGCGGCGGCGAGCGCGGCGCCCCCACCGCCCTCGCGGTCGACGACGCACACCGCGGCGACGACCTGAGCGCCGAGGTCGCGCAGCGCCTCGCACGACGCGACGACCTGACCGCCGGAGGTGACGACGTCCTCGACGACGGTCAGGCGCCGGCCGGCGACGTCGCCGCCCTCGGCGAGCTGGCGGGTGCCGTACGCCTTGGGGTGCTTGCGCACGAACAGCGTCGGCAGGCCGGTGACCTGCGACAGCACCGCGGCGATCGGCACGCCGCCGAGTTCGAGGCCCGCAAGCGCCTCGGTGTCGGCAGGCACCAGCGGGGCGAGGGCTTCGGCGACCTCCCGCAACAGCGGAGGGTCGGCCTCGAAGCGGTACTTGTCGAAGTAGCGGGTGCTCGTCGCGCCGGAACGCAGAACGAACTCGCCGGTGAGGTACGCCCGCTCGTGCAGGCGTGCGGCGAGGTCGCTCACCGCAGGTTCTCGAGGAGCGCACGGCACGCCGCCGGCGGGTCGGGCGACGCGGTGACCGGCCGGCCGACGACGAGGTGGCTCGCCCCGGCGTCGAGCGCGGCGCGCGGCGTCGCCACGCGCGCCTGGTCGTCGGCGGGGGCGCCGTGCGGGCGCACGCCGGGCACGACGACGAGCGCGTCGGCCCCCACCGCGGCGCGGACCGCCGCGACGTCGGTCGGAGGCACACGATGCCGGCGGCACCGGCATCGACGGCGAGGGCGGCCAGCCGCGGGACCTGGTCGGCGGCGGGCGGTTGGCCGACGGCCGCGAGCGTCGCGTCGTCGAGGCTGGTCAGCACGGTCACGGCGAGGACCGCGACGTCGGGCGCGGCCTTCACTGCGGCCTGGATCATCGCCGGTCCACCGCTCGCGTGGATCGTGAGCAGCGCCACGCCGAGCTGCGCGACGGCCGCGGCGGCGCCGTCGACCTGGTGCGGGATGTCGTGCAGCTTGAGGTCGAGGAAGACCGGCGCGTGCGCGGCGGCGGTCCGCACGCACGCTGCGCCGTGCGCGGCCCACGCGGTCAGCCCGACCTTCAGCGCGCCGACGTGCGGCGCGACGCCGGCGGCCAGGCCGTCGAGGCGCTGGAGGTCGGCGGTGTCGAGCGCGACGATGAGCGGGCTGCCCGCTCGGATGGTCGTTGCCCCGTCGCCCCCGCGGCCCGGGCCGGTCACCGCACGACCGCGCCGCGCAGGTCCGCGACGGTGTCGACGCCGTGGTCAGCGCACCAGCGCGGCAGCGCCTCGAGCAGCTCGATGGCGGCCAGCGGGTTGGCGAACGTCGCGGTGCCTACGGCCACCGCACTTCGCGCCCGCGAGCATCAGCTCGGCGACGTCGGTGACGGTGCGCACGCCGCCCATGCCGATGATCGGCACGTCGGGCAGCGCCTGGTGCACCTGGTGCACCGCCCGCACGGCGACCGGCTTGATGGCGGGGCCGGACAGCCCGCCGGTGACCGCGGCGAGCTTCGGGCGGCGGGTCTCGACGTCGATGGCCATGCCGAGCAGGGTGTTGATGAGGCTGACACCGGTTGCGCCCGCCGCCACGGCGGCTTCGGCGATGCCGGCGATGTCGGTGACATCGGGCGTCAGCTTCGCGAACACGGGGACGGTGGCGACGCGGGTGACCTGCTGGATCACCTCGCGGGTCGCGTCCGCGCGGCACGCGAACACGACGTTGCGGTCGTCGACGTTGGGGCACGAGATGTTCGCCTCGATCGCCACGACGCCGGGTTGCCCCCGCAGGTACTCGGCCAGCATCCGGTATTCGGCGACGGTCTTGCCGGCGATGCTGACGACGACGGGTACGCCCAGCGCCTGCAGCCACGGCAGCTCGGTGGCCAGCCACTGCTCGACGCCCGGGTTCTGCAACCCGATCGCGTTGAGCATCCCGCTGGCCGTCTCGGCCATCCGCGGCGTCGGCAGGCCGCCGCGGGGTTCCAACGTCAGCGACTTCACGACGACGGCGCCGAGCCGGGCGATGTCGAAGAACCGTTCGATCTCGCGGCCACTGGCGAAGCAGCCACTGGCGGTCACGATCGGGTTGTCCAGGCGCAACGGCCCGAGGTCGACGCGTAGGTCGACCTGGTCGGAGCGCAGGCGCGACGCGCCGGCGCGCGGGTCGACCGCGGTCACGGCCGCAGCGCCGGGTTCGCCGCCGTCGCGGTGTCGCCGGTCGCCACGTCGCCGACCGGCTGGCGGCCGATCTCGTCCCACACGACCTTGCGGCCGTTGAGCACGGGGCCCTCGACACAGGCCCGGACGTTGGCGACGTCGCCGTCGCGCCGGTACGGCACCACGCACGTCATGCAGACCCCGACTCCGCACGCCATCGCCTCCTCGACGGCGACCTGCACCGCGATGCGGTGGCGCTGCGCGACCCGCGACACCGCGGCGAGCATCGGCATGGGCCCACACGCGTACACCACCCCGATCCCTCCGTCCTTGAACATGCGCTCGATGACGTCGGTGACCCGGCCGTGCGTTCCGTAGGACCCGTCCTCGGTGGTGAACACCGCGCTTGCCGACAGGCGCTTGGCCTCGATGGCGTTGAACAGGCGGTCCTGCGTCGCCGCACCGAGCACGATGTCCACGCGCAGGTTGGCCTGTTGCAGGCGCTGCGCGAGGTAGAGCAGCGGGGCGGCGCCGTACCCGCCGCCGACGAGCAGGCACCCGACCTGCTGTTGGGGCATCGGGAACAGCCGCCCCAGCGGGCCGACGATGTCGACGACGTCGTGCTTGACCAGTCCGGACAGCCAGCGCGTGCCGGGCCCGACGACGTCGAACACGATCTCGATCGTGCCCGCCCACGGCCCGTGCCGGCTCACCGCGTAGATCGAGAACGGCCGGCGCAGCAGCGTGCCGCCGCCCGCGACCCCGAGCGACACGAACTGGCCGGGGCGCGCGCGTTCGGCCATGTCCGGGGCAACGAAGGTGAGCGAGTGGTACGCACCGATCCGGCGGTACGCGAGCACCTCCTCAGTTGCCCCGCAGCGGCCCGCGGTCGCGGCCACGCACCGACGCCGTCGCGCCTCGGGTGACCACGCTACTCACGGCGACTCACTCCTGGAGGGTGGGGCGGCGGCATCCTAGGCGACGCTCGGCGCGTACGGCGCTCGCGCGGCGCGCAGGTCGGCGTGGTAGGCCTGCAGGGTGCGCACCCCGACGGCGTTGGCGCGCAGCGCCTCGATGCCCTGGATCGCCGCGAGGATCCCGGGCAGCGTGGTGATGCACGGGACACCGTTGCGGACGGCGGCCGTGCGGATCTCGTAGCCGTCGACGCGCGGGCCGGATCCCGCGGGCGTGTTGAGGACGAGGTCGACCTCGCCCGCGTCGATACGGTCGACGACGTTGGGCGTGCCGTGCGACACCTTCGGCACCGTGCCGGCGTCGACCCCCGCGGCGCGCAGCGTCGCGGCGGTGCCCTCGGTCGCGAGGACCGCGAAGCCGAGGTCGGCCAGCCGCTTGACCGGGAAGATCATCACCCGCTTGTCGCGGTCGGCGACGGAGACGAACACCGTGCCCTTCGTCGGCAGGACCATCGTGGCCGTGCCCGCCTGGCTCTTGGCGAAGGCGACGCCGAGGTCGCGGTCGATGCCCATCACCTCGCCGGTGGACCGCATCTCCGGGCCGAGCATCGTGTCGACGCCCGGGAAGCGGTTGAACGGCATCACCGCCTCCTTGACGGCGACGTGGCCCGGGCGCGGGCCGGTGACCGCGTCGACCGCCGGGGCGAGCCCTTCGGCGCGCAGCTCGGACAGGGTCGCGCCGAGCATCACGCGCGTCGCGACCTTCGCGAGCGCGACGCCGGTCGCCTTCGACACGAACGGCGTCGTACGGCTCGCGCGGGGTTGGCCTCCAGCACGAACACCGTGTCGTCGCGTACCGCGTACTGGATGTTGATCAGCCCGCGCGTGCCGAGCGCGCGGGCGATCGCCTCGGTCGCGTCGCGCAGCTGACGCTCGCGCGCCCGCCCGAGGGTGTAGGGCGGCAGGACGCACGCCGAGTCGCCGGAGTGCACGCCGGCCTCCTCGATGTGCTCCATGATCCCGCCGACGAACAGCTCCTCGCCGTCGAAGACCGCGTCGACGTCGACCTCGACGGCGCCCTCGAGAAAGCGGTCGACCAGGATGGGACCGGCGGTGGCGGCGTGCTCGGCAAGCCACGCGCGCATCCGCTCGGCGGTGTAGACGATCTCCATCGCGCGGCCACCCAGGACGTACGACGGGCGCACGAGCACCGGGAACCCGATGCGTGCCGCGACGTCGAGCGCCTCGTCGGCCGCTGCAGCGACCGCGCCGGTTGGCTGCGCGATCCGCAGCTGGTCGAGCAGCGCGCCGAAGCGGCCGCGGTCCTCGGCGCGGTCGATCGCGTCCGGCGGCGTGCCGAGGATCGCCACGCCGGCGTCGGCCAGCCCGCGCGCGAGCTCGCAGCGGCGTCTGCCCGCCGAGCTGGACGAGCACGCCACGCAGGTCGCCGGCCGCCTCGGCGTCGGTGACGGCGAGGACGTCCTCGAGGGTCAACGGCTCGAAGTACAGCCGGTCGGCGGTGTCGTAGTCGGTCGACACCGTCTCGGGGTTGCAGTTCACCATCACCGTGTCGTAGCCGGCGTCGCGCAGGGCGAGCACCGCGTGGACGCAGCAGTAGTCGAACTCGATGCCCTGGCCGATGCGGTTGGGTCCTGAGCCGAGGATCACCACGGTCGGCCGCCCCGACGGCGCCGCCTCGTTCTCGTCCTCGTACGTGGAGTAGTGGTACGGGGTGTGCGCGCGGAACTCGGCGGCGCACGAGTCGACCGTCTTGAACACCGGCGTGACGCCGAGCGCGAGGCGCCGGGCGCGCACCGCGGCCGCCGTGGTGCCGAGCACGGCAGCGAGCGCCGCGTCGCCGAGGCCGGCGCGCTTGGCCCGGCGCAGCAGCCGCGCGTCGACGTTGCCGATCGTCTCGCGGGCGCGCACCTCGCCGCGCAGCTCGACGACCTGGAGTAGCTGGTCAACGAACCAAGGGTCGTACCCAGTGAGCGCCGCGACCGTGGCCGGATCCCACCCGCGGGTCAGCGCTGCGTCGACGTCGTGCAGCCGCCGCGCGGACGGTGTGCGCAGCGCCATCGCCAGTTCGGCGTCGGAACGCGTCGACGGGGCGCCGACCAGGCCGAGGGTGCCGTCGTCGAGCGAGCGCAGCGCCTTGCCGAGCGACTCCTTGAACGTCCGCCCGATGGCCATGACCTCGCCGACGCTCTTCATGCGCGTGGTCAGCGCGGCGTCGGTGTCGGGGAACTTCTCGAACGCGAAGCGGGGCAGCTTCGTCACGACGTAGTCGATCGACGGCTCGAAGGCGGCCAGGGTCTCGCGGGTGATGTCGTTGGGGATCTCGTCGAGGGTGTAGCCGACGGCGAGCAGCGCGGCGATCTTCGCGATGGGGAAGCCGGTCGCCTTCGACGCGAGCGCCGACGAGCGGGACACGCGCGGGTTCATCTCCACGACCCGCAGCCGGCCGTCGGCGGGGTCGACGGCGAACTGGACGTTGCTGCCCCCCGTCGCCACGCCGACGCGGCGCAGCACCGCGAAGGCGGCGTCGCGCATCGCCTGGTACTCGACGTCGGACAACGTCTGGGCCGGCGCCACGGTGATCGAGTCGCCGGTGTGCACGCCCATCGCGTCGAGGTTCTCGATCGCGCAGACGACGACGCAGTTGTCCGCCGCGTCGCGCATGACCTCGAGCTCGTACTCCTTCCAGCCGAGCAGCGACTCGTCGACCTGCACCTCGCCGATCGGGCTTGCCGCCAGGCCGTCGGCGACCAGCGTGCGGAAGGTCTCCGCGTCGGTCGCCATGCCGCTGCCGGCGCCGCCGAGGGTGAACGACGAGCGGACGAGCAGCGGGTAGCCGGTCGTCGCGGCGAAGGTCTCGGCCTCGTCGACGGTCGTCGCGCGCGCCGACGCGGCGACCTCCAGCCCGATCTCGTGCATCGCCGCGGTGAACAGGCGCCGGTCCTCGGCCAGTCGAATGGCGTCGACCCCGGCGCCGATCAGCTCGACGCCGTAGTGGTCGAGCACCCCGGTGTCGGCGAGCTCCAGCGCGATGTTCAGCGCGGTCTGCCCGCCGAGGGTGGGCAGCAGCGCGTCGGGATGTTCGGCGGCGATGACCTGTGCGACGACCGCCGCGGTGAGTGGCTCGACGTAGGTGGCGTCGGCCATGTCCGGGTCGGTCATGATTGTCGCGGGGTTCGAGTTGACGAGCACGACCCGGTAGCCCTCGCGGCGCAAGGCGCGGCACGCTTGCACGCCGGAGTAGTCGAACTCGCAGGCCTGCCCGATGACGATCGGGCCGGAGCCCAGGATCAGCACACAGCGCAGGTCGTCGCGGCGCGGCATCAGCGTGCGCTCCGCGTCGTGCGGTGGCGCGCCATGAGCGCGGTGAACTCGGCGAACAGGTAGCGGGCGTCGTGCGGGCCTGGAGCGGACTCCGGGTGGTACTGGACGCTGAACGCCGGCACGTCGTGGCAGCGCAGTCCTTCGTTGACGCCGTCGTTGAGGTTGACGTGGGACTGGGTCACCCGGCCGAACGGTCCGTCTGCGGGGACGGAGTCGGCGTCGACGGCGAAGCCGTGGTTGTGGCTGGTGATCTCGACGGTGCCGCACTCGGTGTTGCGCACCGGCTGGTTCGCGCCCCGGTGGCCGAAGCGCAGCTTGTAGGTGCGCGCGCCGACGGCGTGGCCGAGCAGCTGGTGCCCGAGGCAGATCCCGAAGGTCGGCACGCCCGCGGTGAGCAGGCGGCCCGTAGCCGTGATGCCGGCCCGGACCGCGGCCGGGTCGCCGGGCCCGTTGGACAGAAAGACCCCGTCGGGTTCGGTGGCGAGCACCTCCTCGGCGGGCGTCGCCGCCGGCACGACGCGGACGGCGCAGCCGGCCGCGGTGAGCAGTCGCAGGATCGTGCGCTTGATGCCGAAGTCGTACGCCACCACACGGAAGCTGGCGTCGCCTGGGGGCGCGACGTCGTAGGGGGCCGCGGTCGTGACCTCGCTGGTGAGGTCGGCGCCGCTCATGCCCGCCGCCGCGCGAACCTCGTCGAGCAGCGCCTCGGCGTCGAGCACGTCGGTGGAGATCGCGGCGCGCATCGCGCCCGCCGAGCGGATGTGGCGGGTCAGCCGGCGGGTGTCGACCTCGCTGATCCCGACCACGCCGTTGCCGGCGAGCTCGTCGGGGAGCGTGGCGCGTGCCCGCCAGTTCGAGCTGACCCGGCTGGCCTCACGCACGATGAACCCGCCGACCTGCACGCGGGCCGACTCGGCGTCGTGGGGCGTCACGCCGTAGTTGCCCTGGTGCGGGGCGGTCATCGCGACGAGCTGGCGATGGTACGAGGGGTCGGTGAGGACCTCCTGGTAGCCCGACAGCGCAGTGTTGAACACCACCTCGCCGACCGCCGTTCCGGGCGCGCCGAACCCCTCGCCGCGGAAGACGCTGCCGTCCTCGAGCACGAGCACGGCGTCGGGCGCCGCCGTCACGCGAGCGCCCCGTCGCGGTAGGTGAAGCGCCCACGCAGCAGCGTGTGGACGACCCGGCCGCGCAGCGTCGTTCCGGCGTACGGGGTGTTGCGGCTGCGCGAGTGCAGCACCTGCGCGTCGACGGTCCAGCGCTGCGCGGGGTCGAAGGCGACGAGGTTCGCCGGGGCGCCGGGCGCGATGGGACCGCCGTGCCCGTCGATGTCACGCGCCCGTGCCGGCTTGGTCGACAGCGCCGCGACCGCCTGACCGACCGTCAGGACGTCGCCGTCGACGAGTTCGGTCAGCGTCAGGGCGAGCGCCGTCTCCAGTCCGAGCATGCCGGGCGGGGCGTGGACCCACTCCTGTTCCTTCTGCTCCGGCGGGTGCGGGGCGTGGTCGGTGGCGATCGCGTCGAGCGTGCCGTCGGCGAGGCCCTCGCGGACCGCTTCGACGTCGGCCTTGCCCCGCAGCGGCGGGTTGACCTTGTAGACGGGGTCGTAGCTGCGCACGGCCTCGTCGACGAGGGTGAAGTGGTGCGGCGCCGCCTCGGCGGTCACCCGGGTGCCACGCGCCTTGGCGGTGCGGATCAGCTCGACCGTTCCCGCGGTCGACACGTGGGGGACGTGCAGCCGCGCTCCCCGCCCGTGCGCGAGGACGAGGTCACGCGCGACCATGACCTCCTCCGCCTCGGCCGGCCAGCCGGCGAGGCCCAGCAGCGTCGACAGTTCGCCCTCGTTCATCTGGGCGCCGTCGGTCAGCGTCGACTCCTCGGCGTGGTTGCACACGATCGCGTCCCAGGTGCGCGCGTACTCCAGCGCGCGGCGCATCACCTGCGCGGAGCGCACCGGCATGCCGTCGTCGGAAAAGCAGCGCACCCCCAGCGCCGCCATCGCGCCCATCTCGGCGAGCTCGTCGCCGCGCAACCCGCGGGTGATCGCCCCGGTCGGGAAGACGTCACAGTGCCCGGCGTCGCGGGCCAGGCGCAGCACCTGCTCGACGACGCCCGCGTGGTCGCACACCGGCTCGGTGTTCGCCATCGGGCACACCGCGGTGAAACCGCCGGCGGCGGCAGCCGCGGTGCCGGTCGCGACGGTCTCGGCGTCCTCCCGGCCGGGCTCGCGCAGGTGCACGTGCAGGTCGACCAGGCCGGGCGCGAGCACCAGCCCGTCGAGGTCGACGCGGCGCCCCTCGACCTGGTCGCCGACGGCGGTGACGACGCCGTCCGCCACGGTGACGTTCACGACGCCGTCGCGACCGGTCGCCGGGTCGACGACGCGCGCCCCGGTCAGCGTCATGGCGGTCACGCCGTGGCCTGTTCGCCGCCGAGCAGCAGGTACAGACAGCTCATCCTCACCGCGATGCCGTTGGTGACCTGCTCGGTGATGACCGAGTTCGCGGCGTCGGCCGCGTCGGCGCTGATCTCGACACCCCGGTTCATCGGGCCGGGGTGCATCACGATCGCGCCCTCGGGCAGGCGCGCGAGACGGTCGCGGTCGACGCCCCAGATGCGGGCGTACTCGCGCGACGACGGAAAGAACTGCTGGCCCATCCGCTCGCGCTGGACGCGCAGGAGGTACAGCACGTCGGTCTTGTCGAGCACGGCGTCGAGGTCCGCGCTGACCGCGGCGCCCCACGTGTCCACGCGCGGCGGCAGCAGCGTCGGCGGACCGACGATCGTCACCTCGGCGCCCATGGTCAGCAGCCCCTGGCAGACGCTGCGCGCCACGCGCGAGTGGAACACGTCGCCGACGATCGCCGCGCGCAGCCCCTCGACGTGGCCGAGCCGCTCGCGGATGGTGAACAGGTCCAGCAGCGCCTGGGTGGGGTGCTGGTGCCAGCCGTCACCGGCGTTGAGGACCTTCGCGTCGACCCAGCGGGTCAGCTGCTGCGGGGCGCCCGACGCGGCGTGGCGGATGACGATGGCGTCCACACCCATCGCCTGCAGGGTCAGCGCGGTGTCCTTCAGGCTCTCGCCCTTCGACACGCTCGACCCCTTCGCCGAGAAGTTGATGACATCGGCGGACAGCCGCTTGGCGGCGATCTCGAAGCTGATCCGGGTGCGGGTGGAGTCTTCGAGGAACAGGTTGCACACGGTGCGTCCGCGCAGGGTGGGGACTTTCTTGATGGGCCGCAGCGCGATGTCTTTCAGGCCGGCGGCGGTGTCGAGGATCGTGGTGATGTCGGCGGCGGTCAGGTCCTGGATGGACAGCAGGTGGTCCATCACGCCGCCGCCTCCCGCCGGCGGACGAGCACCTCGTCGCTGCCGTCGCGCTCGCGCAGGTGCACCTTGACCTCCTGGTCGTCGGAGGTGGGCAGGTTCTTGCCGACGTAGTCCGCCCGGATCGGCAGCTCGCGGTGGCCGCGGTCGACGAGCACCGCCAGCTGGATCGCCCGGGGCCGCCCGTAGTCCATGACCGCGTCCATCGCCGCGCGGATCGTTCGCCCCGTGTAGAGGACGTCGTCGACGAGCACGACGACCTTGCCGTCCACCGGTCCCGGGAAGCGCGTCGCGCCCAGCGGCAGCGGACCGGTGCGGGCGTAGTCGTCGCGGTACAGCGTCACGTCGAGGCTGCCGCACGGGACGCCGCCGGGGCCGGTGCCCTCGATCTCGGCGATGCCGCCGGCGAGACGCTCGGCGAGCGGGATCCCCCGCGTGCGGATCCCCATGAGCACGAGTCGCTCGGCGCCCTTGTTGCGCTCGAGGATCTCGTGTGCCATGCGCTTGAGGGCGCGGGCGATGTCTTGAGCGGCGAGCACCGGCGCACCGGCAGACGGCATGGCAGACGGCCCCTTCCTGGCCTCACGGGACCAGTCGTTAAAGCGGCGTGCGCGGGCACCGTAGCACAGCGCGTTGCCTGAGTTGGGTTACCGGTGCGCGCGCGACGAAACCCCGGTGGCGTCAGGCCGGTGGAGCGGCGACGCGGGCGAGCAGACCGTTGACGAAGCGCCCCGAGTCGTCGGTGGACAGCTCTTTGGCCAGCTCCACCGCCTCGTCGATGGCGACGGCGGTGGGGACCTCGGGGTTGTGCAAGATCTCGAACAGCCCGATGCGCAGCAGGTTGCGGTCCACCACCGGCATGCGCGCCAGCTTCCAGTCGCGCGAGTTGGCGCTGATCAGCGCGTCGAGCTGGTCGGCGTGGCGGTGCACGCCCCGCACGAGCGCGACGGCGTAGTCGGGCGGCGGCGGGTCGGCCTCGAGGTGCTTGACGAGGACGGTGGCGAGGGGGCGCCCGGTGAGGTCGGCCTCGTAGAGGATGTCCAACGCCCGCTTGCGCGCCGCGTGGCGCGAGCCGGTGCGACCGGCCATCAGGCGCGCGAGATGTACTCGCCCGAGCGGGTGTCGACCTTGATCCGCTCGCCGGCGTTGAGAAACAGCGGCACGGCGACGACCGCGCCGGTCTCCAGCGTCGCGGGCTTCGTGGCGCCGGACACGCGGTCGCCCTGCAAGCCCGGCTCGGTCTCGGTGATCTCCAGCTCGACGGACGGCGGGAGGTTGACGTCCACGACGGTGTCCTCGTTGAACACCAGCTCGATCGTGTCGCCCTCCTTGAGCCACTTCGCGCCGTCGCGCAGCGCGCCCTCCGGCACCTCGGTCTGCTCGAAGTGCTCGGTGTCCATGAACACGAAGGCGTCGCCGTCGCGGTACAGGTACTGCAGTGCGCGCTTCGTGAGGATCGCCTGCTCGAGCTCCTCGCCGGCGCGGAACGTCCGGTCGATGGTCTTGCCGTTCTGGACGCCCTTGAGCGTGGTCCGCACGAACGCGCCGCCCTTGCCCGGCTTGACGTGCTGGAAGTAGTCGACGCGGTACAGCGCCCCGTCGATCTTGACGGTCATGCCGTTCTTGAGGTTGTTCGTCGACACCATCGCGCTGCCTTCCGCCGGCTCACAGGACGACGAGGTCCTTCGGGGTTGCGGTCAGGACCTCCGCGCCGGTCGCGGTGACGGCCAGGGTGTCCTCGATGCGGACGCCCCCGACGCCGGGGAGATACACGCCCGGCTCGACGGTGACCGTCATCCGGGCGCGCAGTGTAGCGGAGGCCCCGGTCGTCACCCCGGCCGGGGCGCGGGTGGGGCGCAGGTACGGGTCCTCGTGCACCGCCAGACCGATCCCGTGGCCGGTGCCGTGGACGAAGGCGTCGCCGTACCCAGCGGCGGCGACGATGTCGCGGCAGGCGCTGTCGACCGCGTCGCTGGCGACGCCGTCGCGCAGCGCCGCGACGCCGGCCGCCTGCGCGGCGTGCACGACGTCGTAGACGGCGCGCAGCCGTGGCCCCGGGTCGCCGAGCGCGACGGTGCGGGTCATGTCCGAGCAGTAGCCGTCGACCACGGCGCCGAAGTCCAGCGTCACGAGCTCACCCGCGGCGAGCGGCCGGTCGCTCGGCCGGTGGTGGGGCACGGCGCCGTTGGGACCGGCCGCGACGATGGTGCCGAACGCCGGGTCTGCGGCGCCCCGGTCGACCATCGCTCGTTCCAGCGCCACCGCCACCTGCCGCTCGGTCATGCCGGGGCCCAGCCCGTCGAGCAGTGCGGCGAACGCCGCATCAGCGACGGTGCACGCGCGACTGACGGCGGCCAGCTCGCCGTCGTCCTTGCACGCGCGCAGCGCTTCGACATGTCCTTGCGCCGCGACGACCTCGACGCCTGGCAGCGCCGCGATCAGCTCACGCGCGCGCTGCCAGCTGACGGCGTGCGCCTCGAGCCCTACGCGCGCTGCGCCGCCGAGGCAGTCGCGGACCCACGCGCCGCCGGGGCCTGCGACCGTCGTGAGGTCCGGTGCCTGCACGGCCGCCTGGGTCGTGTAGCGCCCGTCCACGGCGAGGCGGTCACGGGCCGCGTCGACGCCGACGAGCAGCTCGCCGGCGCTGCCGCGAAAGCCGCTGAGATAGCGCACGTTGGTCAGGTTGGTGATGAGCAGCGCGTCCAGGCCTGCCTCGGCGAGCCGTTGGCGCAGGCGCTGGCGCCGGTCGGCCGCCGTCACCGCGACGCCACCACGAGCGCGGCCGTCACCGCGCGTCGGCGAGGTGCAGGGCGGCCCGCACCGCCAGGCGGTAGCCGTACGCGCCCGCCCCGGTGATCGTCACGTCGACGACAGGACTGACGACGCTGGTCCGCCGGAACTCCTCCCGCGCGGGTGTCTGCGACAGGTGCACCTCGACCTTCGGCACGTCGAGCAGCTCCAGGGCGTCGCGCAGGGCGTAGCTGTAGTGCGTCAGCGCGCCGGGGTTGACGACGACCGCCCGGGTGCCGTCGGTCCGCGCGGCGTGCAGACGCGTGATGAGCTCGCCCTCGGACTCGGACGTGAACACGTCGAGCTCCGGGTGCTCCTCGCGCGCGCCGGCGACGACCTCGTCGAGCGTCGCGCTGCCGTAGACCGCGGGGTCGCGGGCACCGAGCTGCGACAGGTTCGGGCCGTTGAGCACGAGGATCACGCCCACCTCCACATCCGCGGGGCGGATACCGTAACCTCGCCGGGGCGATCGAGGCAGGCGGCGTGGCCGACCAGGACGCGGGGCACGACAGCACGGCACCCGCGCGCGGGGGCGACACCGACGAGGCATCGCCCCAGCGGCTGCAGATCCTCGACATCACCGCCGACCTCGCGCGCCGGCTCGACTTCGAAACCGTCGCCCAGCGCATCGTCGATGCGGTCACCGCGGTCACCGACTTTCGGGTCGCGACCGTGACGGTGCGCGAGGGCGACCGCTGTCGCCGCGCCGCGACCGCCGGGCTCGCCGACGGCCGGGTCGGGATGCTGACGCCGTTCGAGCACTGGACCGCGCTGCTCGACCCCGCGTGGCGCTGCGGGGCGATCAGCTACCTCGTGCCGCCGGAGGCGCCGGCGCAGTGGGCCGACGTCCCCGACATCCCCCCGTCCGACGACCCGGACGCGTGGACCGCCGAGCACGGCCTGATCCTCACCCTGCTCGACGGCGACGACGACATCGTCGGCTTCCTCACCGTCGACGAGCCGCGCAGCGGCCGACTGCCGGACGCGGCGACGATCGAGACGCTGGAGGTCTTCGCCCGCCAGGCCCAGGTCGCGTTCGTCAACGCCCGCCTCTACGCGCTGGCGAACGCGCAAGCCGCCACAATGGCGCAGCTGTTCGAGGTCGCGAAGACCATGGCGACGACCTCGGACCTCGACGAGGTCGTCCCGCGGATCGTCGCCGCGGTCCGCGACCGGCTCGACGCCTACGAGGTGACGCTGGTCCGTGCCATGGGTGGCTCGGCGGAGATCCGGCGCTGCCGGGGCAACGACGTCACGACGCTGACGGTGCCGATCACCGGGCCGCTGCGGCTGCTCGCCGACGCCCTGCGCGAGACCGGCTCGCTGCTCATCGACGACGTGACCGATCGCCGCGACCTCGCACGTTGGTTGACTCGGGGCACACGCACGCTGATGGTGGCCGGCAAGGTCGAGCACGATGAGCTCGCCGTCGCGCTGTCGGTGTCCGCCGACCGCCCGGCCGCGTTCGGCGAGCGCGACGCGGCGTTCCTCGACGGGCTGCTCGACATCACCGTCGTCGCGATCCGCAACGCCAACCTCTACGAAGAGGTGCGCTTCGCCGCCGAGCGCGACGCGCTGACCGGCCTGCGCAACCGCCGGGTGTTCTGGTCGACTCTGCACGACGCGCTCGGCGACGCCAGCCACAGACACCCGCTGGCGGTGGCGATCGTCGACATCGACGACTTCAAGCAGGTCAACGACCGGCACGGCCACGACGTCGGCGACCGGGCGCTGCGCCACGTCGCCGCGCGGTTGGAGAGCGGCATCCGCGAGACCGACAGCGCGTTCCGCATCGGTGGCGAGGAGTTCGTGCTCGTCATGCCCAACACGTCGGCCGAGGGGGCGCGCACGGTGCTGGACCGCATCGGCCAGTCGGTGAAGCGCTCGCGGCTGGACCTGCCGGCGCTGACGATCTCGGCCGGCGTCGCCGTCGCGCCGCACGACGCGGTCACGGCCGACGAGCTGTTCAGCGCGAGCGACGCGGCGCTGTACCGGGCCAAGCGCGCCGGCAAGGACCGCACCGAGTTCGCCGGCGCCGCCAGGCGGTGACTCACGCCAGGGAGCGCAGGACCTCCTCGACGAGCACCGGGTCGGGGGCGTCGACGAGCAACGCCGACCCCGGCCTGCGACACAGCACGAAGCGCACGCCGTCGCGCGCCTTCTTGTCGCGGGCGAGGACCGCGCGTGCGGCCGCGGGGTCGACGTCGACGCCGCCCGTCGGCAACCCCAGCCGGTCGAGCAGCGCGACGGTGCGCGCCGCCAGACCGGCCTCGCTCACGCCGAGCCGCTCCCCCAGTCGCGCCGCCGCGACCATCCCGAGCGCGACGGCTTCGCCGTGGCGGTAGCGGCGGTAGCCGCTGAGCGTCTCGAGCGCGTGGGCGACGGTGTGGCCGTAGTTCAGCAGCGCCCGGTCGCCGCTCTCGCGCTCGTCGGCCGCGACGATCCGCGCCTTGACCGTCACACCGCGCCGGACGATCTCGCCGACGACCGCCGGGTCGCCGGCGACGGCCGCGTCCGGGTGGCGTTCGAGCAGGTCGAGGACGACCGGGTCGGCGATGAACCCGTACTTGGCGACCTCACCGAGCCCCGCGCGGCGCTCGCGCGCGGGCAGCGTCGCCAGGGTCGCCAGGTCGATGACGACGGCGCGCGGCTGATGGAACGCGCCGACGAGGTTCTTGCCCTCGGGCAGGTTCACCCCCGTCTTGCCGCCGATCGCCGCGTCGACCTGAGCGAGCAGCGTCGTGGGCAGCTGGACGACGGCGACGCCGCGGTTCCACGTCGCCGCGGCAAAGCCGGCGAGGTCGCCGACGACGCCGCCGCCGAGCGCGACGACGACGTCGTCGCGGCCCAGCGGGATCGCCGCGAAGGCCCGCTGCACGCGCTCGAACGTGGCCAGGGTCTTGGCGTCCTCACCGTCCGGCACGGTCACCACGTCGACGGCGACGCCCGCCGCCGCCAACGCCGCGGCGACCCGCTTGCCGTAGTGGGCGCGGACCGGCTCGACGGTCACGACGGCCGCGCGACGCGCAGCCGGCGGGAGCGCAAGGTGCGCGTCGAGCCGCGCGAGCAGACCGGGGCCGATGACGCCGTCGTACGGCGCCCCGGGCACGGGGACCGGGACGGTCGCGACGCTCACGCCACCAGCTCCGCCGGCGTCAGAACACCCGGACGGGTTCGGGCCCACGCGACGACGTCGTCGGCGACCTCCGTGGGGGTGCGCCCCGCGGTGTCGACGACCGTCACCGCCGCCGCGCGGTAGGCGGCGTCACGCTCCACGCGCAGCGACTGCAGCCGTTCCAGCACCGGAGTCGCAGCGCCGGCGAGCAGCGGTCGGCCGTCGCCGGCGCCGACCCGCGCGGCGAGCGTCGCCGGCGGCGCCTCGAGCAGGATCAGCTCGCCGGTGGCCCGCAACGCGGTGACGGTGTCCGGGTCGAGCACCGCCCCGCCGCCGACCGCGACGACCTGACCGCCCACCGCCGACACCCGCCGCACCGCCGCCGCCTCCAGGGTTCTGAAGCCGCGCTCCCCCGCGGCGGCGAAGATCTCGGCGACCGTGCGGCCGGCGTCGGCCTCGACCAGCGCGTCGGTGTCGACGAACGGGCGGCCCAGCCGTGTCGCGACAAGACGGCCGACCGTCGTCTTGCCGGCGCCCATGAGCCCGATGAGCACGACGTTGCGGCCGGCGGCGGGCGGGCTCACCGCCGCAAGGTGTCGCGGTACCCGGCGAGGTTGCGGCGGACCTCCGCGACGGTGTCGCCGCCGGTCTTCTCCAACAGCGCGTCGGCCAGCGTCAGCGCCACGACCGCCTCGGCGACGACCCCGGCGCGCGGCACCGCACACACGTCGGAGCGCTGCTGGATCGCCTCGGCCGCCTCGCCGGTGGCGACGTCCACCGTGCGCAACGGCCGCGTCAGGCTCGACAGCGGCTTCATCGCCGCGCGCGCCCGCACCGTCTCGCCGGTGGACATGCCGCCTTCGATGCCGCCCGCGCGCCCGGTGAGGCGGCGGATCGCGCCGTCGTCGTCGGTGCGCAGCTCGTCGTGAGCCTGCGACCCGGGGACGGTGGCGCTGGCGAACCCGTCGCCGACCGCGACGCCCTTGAACGCCTGAACACTCATGAGCGCCGCGGCAAGGCGGGTGTCGAGCTTGCGGTCCCAGTGCACGTAGCTGCCCAGCCCGGGCGGCAGGCCGTAGGCGAGGATCTCGACGACACCGCCGAGGGTGTCGCGCTCGGCCTTCGCGCGGTCGATGCGCGCCGCCATCCGTGCGGCGGCGTCGACGTCGAGGCAGCGGACCGGGCTCGCGTCGACGGCATCGAGGTCGTCAGGCCCCGGCACGGGCGCGTCGTCGCCGACGGCGACCTCGCCGATGCGGACAACGTGCGACACGACGCGCACGCCGACCTCCGCGAGCAACGAGGCCGCGAACCAGGCGAGGGCCACCCGCGTCGCCGTCTCGCGCGCGCTCGCCCGCTCGAGCACGTTGCGCGCGTCGTCGAAGCCGTACTTCTGCATGCCGGCGAGATCGGCGTGGCCGGGCCGGGGGCGGGTCAGCGGCGCGCCGCGGCCCGACGCCGCGACCGCGGCGGCGTCCGCAGGCGCCTCGGCGCCCATGACCTCCGTCCACTTCGGCCACTCGGTGTTGGAGATGACGACCGCGACCGGCGAGCCGATCGTCGCGCCGTGACGGACGCCGCCGAGCACTTCGAAGCGGTCGGCCTCAAACGCCATCCGCGGCGACCGGCCGTGGCCGACCCGACGCCGTGCGAGCGCGTGCTCCAGCGCGGGGCGCTGGTAGGGCACGCCCGCGGGGAGTCCCTCGAGGATGCCGACGAGCGCCGGACCGTGGGACTCGCCCGCGGTGAGGTAGCGCAGGGTCATGGACGGCGACGCTAGCAGCGGATTACTTGCGGATCCGCTCGCCTTCGCAGAGCGTGAAGCGACTGTCGCCGAACAGCAGCGTCGCGCACTGACCGGAGATGTCGAGCAGCCGGAAGCGTTCGCCGAAGGTGTCGCCCTCGGCGACGGTGAAGCCGCTGCCGTTGACGACCACGGTGACCCGGCGATCGCCGTCGTTGCCGGTGAACGCGTCGATGAGCGTGACCGTCGTCCCACCCACCGTGGCGCCGTCGGACGGATCACCACCACCAGCGCCACCACCGCCGCCGTTGCCAGCGCCGCCGCCGTTGCCGGCACCGCCACTGCCGTCCCCCGGGCCGCCGCCGGTACCCGTCCCCGTGCCGTCGGTGCCGTCGGTGCCGTCGGTCGGCCCGCCGACGGGCGCGCCGCCGCCGGTGGGGCCGCCGATCACCCCGCCGTCGACCGGGGTGCCCGGCGGCGCGTCGCCGGGGTCGCCGTCGCCGTCGCCGGGGTCGCCGTCGCCGGGGTCGCCGTCGCCGGGATCGCCGTCGCCGTTCCCGCCATCGCCGTTCCCGTCGCCGTCGCGGTCGCCGCCGCCCGTGGCGTCGGAGACGAGCTGGGCGAACGGGTCGCGCGCGGAGAACACCTCGAAGGTCTCGTCGACCGGCTCGTTGCCGTCGTCGACCTCGTCGGGGTCGGCCAGGCCGAAGCCGGGTCCCGTCGGCGACGGGGTCGGCGTCGGGCCGTCGCTGGGCACCACGACGATGTCGACGTCTTCGTCGCCGCCGAGCAGCAGCGGGCTGATGACGAAAAAGAACAGCAACGCCGCCGCGACGACCGCGCCCAGCAGGACGAGCAGTGTGCGGTTGACGGGCGAGCCGCCCTGCGCGTCGCTCATGACTCCGCCTCCCCGGCCGCGGGCGTGGCGCCCTCGGTCGCCGCGGGCGTCGCGCCCTCGGTCGGGCTCGCGCCGGGCGCCTGCCCGCCGGCCTCGATGTCGACGATATCGCCGACAGGCACGATCGCGAACAGCTGCCCGGTCCAGGTGGTGCTCAGCGTCGGAAACTCTTCGTCGGCCTCGGCGACCGCCACGGTCTGCATGAGTATCGCGCGCGGGACGTCGACCTCCAGACGCCGGAAGAAGTCGACGACCTGAAAGTAGCCGCCCTCCACAACCATGCTCGTCGCGATGTTCGCGAGTGCGGTGCCCGGCTCACCGGTGTCGAGCGGCTCCGCGTCGCCCTCCGGCGCCGGAATCGTCGGCTCGCCGAAGGTGACCGAGATGATCTCGACGTTCGCGGCGTCGGCGGACCGTTGGAACTGGCGGATCGCCGTCGGCTGCGCCGGCCCGATCGGAATGAACCGCTCGATCTGCGCGAGGGCGGCGCGGATCTCGACCTGGTTCGCCTCGATGTCGCGCAGCTGGTCGATCTCGGCCTGCAGGCTTTGCTGCTGGTTCTCGAGCGTCGCGGTCTCCTGCTCGAGTTGCGCCTGCTCGTCCGACGCGGGCTTGTACAGCAGGAACCAGAAGGCGACGGTGAGCAGCACCGCGACGAGCAGCCCGATCAGCGGTGCGCGGGTCGTCATCGGTCGACCTCCGGGGGCAGGCCCTCGGCGTACCGCCGGGTGAAGGCCTCGTCGTTGAGCTGCACGGTGCCGTTGAAGGTCGTCACCTCGGTGTCTCCGCGCTCGGCCTCGGCAGCCTGGCTGAGGTAGGCGTTGAAGAAGCTGCGCACCTCGTTGAACCTCAGGAGGACGCGCTCGACGCCGGGCGCGAACTCCTCCACCGAGTAGCCGGTGAAGTTGACGCTGGCGACGGCCTGGCCGAGGTTGGGGTCGCCCTCCGCCTCGGCGGTCGCGGTGTCGGCGCCCTCGAGCGCCGCGTCCAGGGTCAACAGCGACGAGTTCGGCGGGAAGGTCAAGGCCAGGTCGTTCAAGACGCGCGCCCAGGAGATCTCGGTCGCCAGGGCGGCGGCCAGAAGATCGTTGCGAGCGTCCAGCAGCCGGTCGAGCTCGGCGAACTCCTGGAGCGTGTTCAGCTCCGCCTGTAGGCGCGCGACCTCCGCCTGCGCGTCGTCACGGGTCTGGCGCGCCGCCTCGACGTCGCCGAGCTTGATGACGTAGAGCAGGCCCAGCAGCGCGACGTACAGCCCGACGACGACGATCGTGAGCGTGCGGGTCCGTCGCGCCCGGGCCCGCTGCGCGATCTCGGGCGGGAGAAGGTTGACCCGGGCGCTCACTGCGCTGCGCCCAGGGCCAGGCCGATGGCGACGGCGATGTACGGCTCGGCCTGCACGAGCTGGTCGGGGCCGACCCCGACCTTGCCGATCTTCAGCTCCTGCATCGGGTGGCCGCGGTCGACGGGCAGCCGCAAGGCGTCACCGAGCCGCTCGCGCAGGTTCAGCAGCTGGCTGCCACCGCCGGAGACGACGACCCGGCGCACCGCGACCGAGTCGCTCTGCGCGTTGTAGTAGTCCAGCGACCCGCGGATCTCGTCGACGAACCGCGTCGCGCGTTCGGTGATGAGCCGGCCGGCCTCCTGATCCGGTCCAAAGCCGAACTCGTCGGCGATGCCGATGCGCAGCTTCATCTCCTCGGCGGCCTCGTGGCTCAAGCCCAGCGCGGTGACGAGCGTCTCCGTGATGGCGTTGCCGCCCATGAGCAAGATGCGCACGAAGCGCGGCACGCCGCCGTCGTGCACGACGATGTTGGTCACCGCGGCGCCGATGTCGATGAGCAGCTCGCCGTCGCGTCCCTCCAACGACCCCTGCGGTGCCAGGCTGCGCAGCATCGCGAAGGCGTCGAGGTCGACGCCCGCGGCTTCGAGCTTCGCGCGGCGCACCACGTCGATGACCGACTCGACCATCAACCGCTGAGCCGCGACGAGCAGCAGTCGGCTCAGGCGCTGACCGTCGTCCGTCTCGTAGTACTCGAGCGTGTGGAAGTCGAGGATCGCCTGCTCGACGGGAATCGGGATGGCGTCTTGGACCTGGAACTGCAGCGACTGGCGCAGCTCCGCCTCCGGCAGGTACGGCAGTTCGATCTGGCGCACGACGACCTGCTGGTTGGCTAGGCCCAGGGTCACCTTGCGCCCCTTGAAGCCGTAGCGCGACCACAGGGTTCGCAGCGCTTCGACGACCGCGTCCTTCTCGACGATCTCGCCGTCGCGGACCGTACCCGGGGGCAGGACGACCTGGCCGAGGCGCTCGAGCGTCGCGGGGCCGCGGCCGCCGAGCGACACCTGCGCCGCGCGCACGGCGCTCGACCCGATGTCCAGGCCGATGGCCGTCGTCGCCATGGACGTCAGCCCTGGGACTCGTCGACCGCGGTCGCCGACGCATCGAGGTAGGCGGATAGGTCCCGCGCGCGGATGCGGTAGTTCTTGCCGACACGCAGGGCGGGCAGCGTTCCCGCCTTGATGAGCCGGTAGACCGTCATGTTCGACACGCGCATGTGGTCGGCGACCTCGGCGACCGTGAGCAACCGGTCGCCGCCCAGGGGGTTGCCCGCCATCGCAGCCCTTCTCGCCGCCGGTCGACCCGAGGACCGGGTCGCGCCGATTCTGATCTACGTCGCCGTCCAAGCGCGACACCTGCCGCGATCAGACAACTCTACCCACATCATGAACAGCAGTCACTCTGGACGTCAACACTCACTCGGCCGGTCGGGGCGCGGCCTTGATTGCGGCACCCTTGGGTGACGCGAAAAAGCGGCAGGGTGAGGGCCGAAGCCCTCACCCTGCCGCGCTGCTCTCGAGCGAGAAGCGCTGACTACGCCGGGGCCGTGCACCCGCCCTCGACCGGCTCCCCGCCGTCGCTCGTCAGCGACCACACCACGTCGGGCTGCGCCTCGTGGGCCGCCTCCATGCAGTAGCCCTCGTTGTCCGCCGTCACGATCGAGAAGCCGTCTCCCGCGAAGGGCGCGGAGTTGTTGAACCCTTCCTCCTCCAGGTCGGCCTCGGCGGTCGTGTAGCTGTTGTTGTCGGTGAAGAACGACTCCTGCGCGACGGCCGCGTTGCGCAGCTCGGAGCGGGACGCCGCGTCCCAGCCCTTCTCGCGCTGGCGCAGGAAGGTGGGGATGGCGATGGCGGCAAGGATGCCGATGATGATGATGACGACGAGGAGCTCGATGAGGGTGAAGCCCTCTTCGTCCTGCTCCAGGCGGTCACGGATGGCAAGGAACACGCTGGACCTCCACATGCTGGTGGTTGAAGGCAAGTTGCAGGCGACCGATGAGGCCCCCGAGGCACGGTGTGCGTGTCGCGCGAGGCAGCCCGGCTGACCAAACGAGGTCCCGTGGCTTTGCGTCCCCGCCTCTCGGCGGGTTTGCCGTTTCTGCGCCTACGTCCTTGCGAATGACAGCTAATGCATCGGTGCGCCGGCGGCGGATCTTTAGCGATCGGACGCCAAAAACCGGCTCTGTGACGCTTCGTCGACGGCTCGGGGAGGCCGCCCTCGCCCCGACCGGGCGAGGCCGGTGCAACGCCAGCCCTCCCGGTGGCGGAGTCCGAGCGTCGTGACAACGACGAACGCCGCCCGCAGGGGCGGCGTTCGTGTGCACGGGCTCGTGCGCCTACTCGATGAGGTCGAAGATCTTGAACATCGGCATGTACAGCGCAATGACCATCGCCCCGACGATCCCGCCGAGCACCGCGATCATGAGCGGCTCGAGCAGGGCGGTCAGCGACTCGGTGGTCGCCGTGACCTCGGAGTCGTAGAAGTCCGCGATCTTGCCGAGCATGGTGTCCATCGCCCCGGTCTCTTCACCCACGGCGATCATCTGGACGACCATCGGGGGGAAGGTCGCGTGGGTCGACAGCGGTCCGGCGACGCTCTCGCCCTCCTTGACCGACATCTTTACGTCGTTGATCGCGTTGCCGATGACGCCGTTGTTGACGGTGTCCGCGGTGATTTCGAGCGCGGTCAGGATCGGCACACCGGCCTTGAGCAGGATGCCGAAGTTGCGCGAGAACCGTGCCAGGGCGATCTTGTGGAACAGGTTGCCGAACACCGGCACCTTCAACTTGATCCGATCGAGCTGGAAGCGGACGTTGGGCTGCTTGCGCGCGTAGGTGAACGCCTTCCAGGACAGGAACGGCAGGAACACGATGATGTACCAGAACGACCGCAGCACCTTCGACATCGCCACGAGGATCTGCGTGGGGACCGGCAGCGTGCCGCCGAGCGTCTCGAACATGCCGGCGAAGGTCGGGACGATGAACGCCAGCATGACGCCCGTGAGGATGAAGGCGAGGACCAAGACGACCACCGGGTAGGTCATCGCCGACTTGATCTTGCGGCGCAGCTCGAGGTCTTTCTCCAGCGTCTCGGCGATGCGCAGCAGCACCGAGTCGAGCATGCCGGCGGTCTCGCCGGCGCGGACCATCGCGATGTACAGCTTGGGGAACGCCTCGTGGTCGGCCATGGCGCTCGACAGCGAGCGGCCCTGCTCGACGGCGGTGCGGATCTCGCCGATGACGCGGGCGAGCTCCTTGTTGTCGACCTGCTGCGTGAGGATGTTCAGCGCGCGGATCAACGACAGGCCCGAGTTGATCATCGTCGCGAACTGCCGCGAGAACACGGCCAGGTCGGCGTGACCGATCTTCTTGCCGAACCCCGGGATGGTGATCTCGGTTTTCATCCCGGTGGTCTTGACCTGCGTGATCGAGACCGGCGCGTAGCCCATCTCGCGCAGCTTCGTCGCGACGACGCGCTGGTCGGCCGCGTCGAGGGTCCCCTTGAGCGTCTTGCCCGCCCGGTCGCGGACGGTGTAGTTGAAGGTGGCGGTTGCAGCGGCCATAGCGAGCTCCTAGCCCCGTCCGCAGAGGCGGTTGAAGTCGGCGACGTGGTTGCAGCGCTCGAGGGCGGCGTCGTAGGACACCCGCCCGGCGAGCACGAGGTTGGCCAGCGACTGGTCCATCGTGATCATCCCCTGGTTCTTGCCGGCCTGGATCGACGAGTACATCTGGTGGGTCTTGCCCTCGCGGATCAGGTTGCGGATGGCCGACGTCGCCATCATCACCTCGCACGCGACGATGCGGCCGTTGCCGTCGCGGGTCTTGAGCAGCTGCTGGCACACGACGCCTTGCAGCGCCCCGGCGAGCATGACGCGGATCTGCTCCTGCTGGTGCGGCGGGAACACGTCGATGACGCGGTCGATCGTCTGCGGCGCGTCCTGCGTGTGCAGCGTGCCGAACACGAGGTGACCGGTCTCGGCCGCGGTCAGCGCGACCTGGATGGTTTCGAGGTCGCGCAGCTCGCCGACGAGGATGACGTCGGGGTCCTGGCGCAGCACGTGCTTGAGCGCGTTGGCGAAGCTGTGGGTGTCGGTGCCCAGCTCGCGCTGGTTGATCACCGACTTCTTGTGCTTGTGGAGGAACTCGATGGGGTCCTCGACCGTCATGATGTGCGAAGCGCGCTCGCGGTTCACGATGTCGATGAGTCCGGCGAGCGTTGTCGACTTGCCTGATCCGGTGGGGCCGGTGACCAGCACGAAGCCGCGGGGCAGGTACGCGAAGTTCGTCACCTGCGACGGAATGCCCAGCTCCTCGATCGACTTGATCTCGAACGGGATGACGCGCATGACGGAGCCGATGGCGTCGCGCTGCTGGAACACGTTGACGCGGAAGCGGGCCTTGTTCGGAATGCTGTAGGACAGGTCCAGCTCGAGTTCGTTCTCGAACACCTCGCGCTGGCGCTGGGTCAGGATGCCGTAGATCGCCTGCTGGATCGCGTCGGGGGTCAGCACCTCGTAGCCGGCGAGCGGCTCGAGCTCGCCGTGGACCCGGATCGTCGGCGGTAGCCCTGTGGAAAGGTGCAGGTCCGAGCCGCCGCGGTCGACCAGCGCCATGAGCACGCCGTCGAGGTCGAAGGCACTGGCGCGCTCGAACATCAGCAGACCGTCGTCGGCGGGCGCACCGTCCGGGTGCTGGTTCGCCGGATCCGCGTCGGCGAGGTGCTCGATCGCCCGCTCGAGATCCGCGCGCACCGCGAGGCCGGCGTGCGTCCGCATCCCGGTGATGGTCGCCACGCGCTCGAGCGCCGCCGTGTTCCCAGGGTCGACGACCGCGACGAGCAGCGCGTTGTCGGGCGTGAACTGCACCGGCAGTGCGGTCAGCTCCTCGGCGACGGTCCGCGGCAACAGGACCGCCGCGTCGGCGTCCACGGTCCCCGGCGAGCAGTCCGCGTACGGCATGCCCATCTGGCGGGCGATCGCGGCGACGATCTGCTGCTCGGTCACGGCGCCCATCGCGACGAGCGTGCGGCCCAGCGAGGCGCCCTCCGCGCGCTGCCGATCGACGGCGGTGTCGAGCAGCGCGGCGTCGATCACGCCCTGCTCGACCAGCACGTCGCCGAGTCCCTTGCTCATCTCGCCTCCTGGATGGCGCGTCGCGGCCAACGGGTTTCGCGACCTGTCGCAATGGTCGGCGCGACAGCGGAAGGGCTTTAGCCGGGGACGACGCCTGCCACCCGCCGCGCACCCGCGCGCGGCGGCTCAGACGACGACGCGAGCGACTTCTTCGAGGGTCGTCTCGCCCAGCAGCACCTTCGCCAGGCCGTCCTCGCGCAGCGTCCGCATGCCCTGGGCGCGCGCGAACTTGGCAATGTCGTCGGTGGAGGCGCGCTCGACGATGAGCCGCTCGATCTCCTCGGACACCGGCATGACCTCGTGGACGGCGAGGCGTCCGCGGTACCCGGTCCGCGCGCACTGCGAGCAGCCGACGGCGCGGAACAGCGTCGGCAACGCGTCGGCGTCCCGCCACGGCAGCCCGGCCGCGGTCATCTCCGCCGGCGTCGGCTGGTACGGCTGGCGGCACTTCTTGCACAACCGCCGCGCCAGGCGCTGGGCGAGCACGACGTCGACCGCCGAGGCGACGAGGAACGGATCGATGCCCATCTCGGTCAACCGCGTCACCGCCGACGGTGCGTCGTTGGTGTGCAGCGTCGACAGGACGAGGTGACCGGTCAGCGCGGCCTCCATGCCCATCTGCGCCGTCTCGTGGTCGCGCATCTCGCCGACGAGGACGACGTCGGGGTCCTGGCGCAGGATCGACCGCAGCGCGCCGGCGAACGTCAGGCCCGCTTTGGGGTTGATCTGCACCTGGTTGACCCCGGGCAGGCGGTACTCGACGGGGTCCTCGACCGTGACGATGTTCACGCCAGGGTCGTTGATGACGTTGAGCGTCGCGTACAGCGTCGTCGACTTGCCCGACCCCGTCGGACCCGTGACCAGGATCATCCCGTAGGGCTTGCTGAAGCTCGCCTCGTAGCGGGCGTAGTTGTGGTCCATGAAGCCGAGGTCGGACAGCTCGAGCAGGATCGAGGTCTTGTCGAGGATGCGCATGACGACCTTCTCGCCGTACACCGTCGGCAGGGTCGACACGCGCAGGTCGATCGCGCGCCCCGCGGCCTTGACGCTGATGCGGCCGTCCTGAGGGATCCGGCGCTCGGCGATGTCGAGGTCGGCCATGATCTTCAGGCGGCTGACGACACCGGCGATGATCTTGCGGCTCTGCGACGTGACTTCGTGGAGCACGCCGTCGACGCGGTAGCGGACGCGGACCTCGTTTTCCTGCGGCTCGATGTGGATGTCGGACGCGCGGTCCTGCACCGCCTGGTTGATCAGCGAGTTGACGAAGCGCACGATCGGCGCGTCGTCGACGATCTCTTTGAGCTCGGACAGGTCCGCGAGCTCGTCGTCGCCGCCGCCCAGCTCGTCGGCGACGTCCTCGACGGACTCGCCCATGCGCGCGTAGCGGTCGATCGCGGCGAGGATGTCCCCGCGGGTCGCGACGACGGGCCGGATGTCGCGGCCGGTGACGCTGCGGATGTCGTCCAGAGCCACGACGTTGGCCGGGTCGCTCATTGCGACGACCAGCGCACCGGTCGGCTGCAGCGCGATCGGCAGGACGCAGTAGCGGCGTGCCAGCGCTTGGGGCACGAGCGCCGCCGCCGCCGTGTCGACCGCGGTGTCGCTCAGGTCGACGAACTCCAGCCCGAGGTGGTTGGCCAGTGCGGCGACGAGATCCGCCTCGCTGAACAGCCCGAGTTCGATCAGGACGCGACCCAGCGACTTGCCGCTGCGCTGCTGCTCGGACTGGGCGCGTGCGAGGTCCCCCGGGGAGATCAGCCCTCGGTCGAGCAGGACGTCGGCGAGTTGGCGGGTCGCGGCCGCGGGCACCGCGCCGCCCTCAGTCCTCGGCCCAGCGCGTGACGTCGAAGCGGTCGAGCCCGAAGTCGCCCAGCTGGTCGTCGAAGTGGAACTGCCAGTTACCCACGTTGTCGATGCTGCCACAGACCAGCGAGCCGTAGACGTGCACACCACCGCCGGCGCCGCTGCAGCGAGCCCGCGGCGCGTAGATCACGCCGGCGAACATCGACTGCTGACGAATCAGGACGTCACCACCGCTGGTCGCTGAGTCGCTGGCACTGTAGATCTGCAGCGCGCTCGCGACCGGGCGCGTGTTGCGCGGCGCGTTCTTGTCGCACACCGGACCGCCGGCGGGAGAGGCGCAGTTCACCTTGGTGTTGGCGTTGGAGATCTTGATGTAGTCGCGCACGTAGATCACCACGGGCGACTCGGGGTTCAGTGCCGCGGCGCTGACGGTCGCGTCGCCGAGGAACTCGATGCTGTTGTAGCAGCGGAAGTTCTCGTTCTCCGGGTCGGTCGCGTCGTTCGACGGCTGCGGCACGGTCGTGTACGGCGTCAGGACGGCGCCGGCGTTGACCTTGAGGTCACCGCCCATCCGGCCTTCGTCGACACACTGCTGCAGCTTGTCGCGGATGAACTGCATCTGGTCGTCCGAGGAGTAGACCAGCGGGTCGTCGATCACGCGCACGGTCAACGGCACGATGCACGGGCTCCCACTGCTCTCGTTGTTGCAGCGGCTGCCGCCCGGGTCGGTCGGCGTGATCGTGCCGGCGGCGGGCGGGTTGCCCTGCCAGTCGTAGAGGTAGGCGTTCTTCACCTCCGCGTTGCCGGCGAAGTCGAAGTCGCCGTTGGTCCCCAGCGAGCCGTTGCCGGTGCCGTGGATCGGGTCGGTGCCCCAGCCGCACGCGGCCGCGGGAGTCGTGCACGAGCCGCTGTTGTACGAGTCGACCTTGCTGCTGGTGCCGTTGAGGTCGACCAGCGTGTCGCCGAACGCCCCGGAGTAGAACCGCGGCCGCTCCGTGATGGTCGCGACGATGGTGCGGTCGGTGTCTCGAAAGTCGCCGGTCGAGGTGACACGCCATGCCCGACCGCTCAACCGTCGAGCGGTCCACTCGTAGGGGATGCCGTCGATCGTCGCGGCCGGCTCGCTGTAGCTGCTGCCGACCGGCACGGTGGCGAGCATGCCGGAGTTCAGCCGATGCAGGGCCTCGTTGACGCCGGCGTCGGCGCCGTGCACGACCTCGGTGAAGTCCCGGTCGAAGCGGGCGGCACGCTGGCCGCTGATCGTCGTCGCCATGAGCACCGTCACGAGACTCGCCACGACGAGCGCGGCGAGCAGTGCGATCGGCAGGGAGCCACGCTCGTCGCGCCAGTCGGGCCGCAGGCGGGTCAGAAACATTCGACGAACCCTTCCCGGCGCGCATTGCGGGCGTTGACGAGCGTCTCGACGGTGATGGGATTCTGCTCGGGGAGCGCGCGCCGCAGCGTGATCCCCAGGCGCACGACCTTGCCGATGTCGGTCGTCGCGGTGTTCGTCTCGTCGTAGTAGGTGAAGGTCGTGACCGCGGGCGCCCCCGTGCGGTTGGTGATCGCCTCCGCGAACGCCTGGTCCGACAGGGTGACCCAGGTGCTGGTGGCCGGATCGAAGCGCAGCCGTTTCTCGTTGAGCACGTCGCTGCCGGCGGGCAGGGTGTACTCGAAGCGCAGCCGGTCGCCTCCGCGGTACCCGTCGACGACGACTCGGTGCGGCTGGGCGACGCGCACGGGACACGCCGAGCGCAGCTCCCGGCTCATCCGCTCGACGACCTTCTGCACGTCGGTGAGCGCCTCGACCCGGTCCTGCCCGCGACGCGTCGAGATGAAGCCGGTGATGACCCCGTCGGCGACGACGCCCGCGACGACGACGAGCAACGTCACGGCGACGAGGACCTCGACGAGGCCCAGACCGCGCTCGTCGCGGAGCCGGTCCGAGCGCGACCGGGTCACGGCGTCACCGCGCACGACTCGACCTCCTCGATCTCGTACTCCTGTTGCACCGTCAAGGTCGTGCCGTCCACGCCGCGCACGACCGTCACCGTCAGGGTCGCGTCACCCGGCTCGAACGGATCGTCCGGATCGTTGTACGCCAGCCGGAAGCGCGCACCGCTCACGGTCGGCTCGAGCACCGGCACAGCACGTTCGTCGGCCGGCTCCGGCGACCACCTCACTCGGACCGAGTCACTGGTCACCGCGCCCTGCACCTCGAGCGTGAGCTCGAACGGGCAGCTTTGCCTTGGGTCGCGCACGACCGCCAGCGGGTCGCGGCTCGTCACGATGTCCTCGTCGTCGAGATCCAGGGTGTGGAGGAACAGCGCGCGGTCGGTGGCGGTCACGGTTTCGCCGTCGAGCTCGACGGCCGCCACCGTGAACAGCGCTTCGCCGTTGGCGAACTGGTGCGCTACGGCGTTGAGCGTGTAGGTCCAGGTGCGGCTGTCCGCGCTCGGCGACATCCCGACGGGGAACGTGCCGCCGCCTCGCAACGGGAAGGGCAGCGTGTCGCTCCGCGCACGCTCGCGGGTGAAGGCGCGGACCGTGAAGGCGTCGATGTTGCGTCCGTCCGGCGGATCGGTGATCGCGATGCGGTCGGGCTCGATGACGGTCGTCAGGCGCTTGTCGTCGGGGGTCGGGGCGCGCAGCGCCTCCGTGCGCAGCGTGCGCGGTGCGCCGTTGTGTTCCCAGGTCACCATCGCGACGAAGCGCTTGATGTCCTTCGGTCCGTCCGCGTCGGCGGCACCCACGCCGTCGGCGGCCTCGTCGACCCAGGTGACGACGGTCTCGACGTCGTAGTCGACCCCGTCGCGGGGCACCGGGTTGACCGGCGCACCGCCGGACAGCACGCCGGCGGGGTAGGGCACGAGCGGGTCGCGCGTGGGCTGGTCGGCGAGGATGACGAGGTCCTCACCCTCGAACTCGGTCACCGTGGGTCCGAAGTGGCTCGCGACCTCCGCGTCGTACAGGCCGGCCTGCTCGAAGTCCAACGCCTGGAGGTTCTCCAAGACCTCGTTGACCAGGGCGGTGGCGCGCACCTGGCGCTCGTTGCCGCGGATCGCGGCAAGTGCCGTGATCGTCGAGCTCATGAGCGCCAGCAGCACGACCGCGACGAGGCCGATCGCGACGATCATCTCTACCAGCGAGATGCCGTCGTCGACGGCGAGGCGTCGACGGATGCGGGCGAGCATGGTCGGGGTTCCCCCAGGCAAAGATGTCGGGTGCTGTTGCGGGTATCGGACCGGGGCGGCTCAGAGTTGAGCCGCTTACGGCTAGACGGCGGCCGGTTGCTCGGCGTCGACGTCCTCGAGGGCGGCGTAGAGCAGCTCGAGCAGCACACCTTTGACCGAGTTGCGGTCGAGCGCGTCGCAAGCGACGACACGGACGCCGTCGTGGAGGTCGAGCTCCGCGCGCGTGCGCTTCACGGCCGTCTCGGGGTTGTCAGCCGACTTGGTCACCGCGACGACGTACGGGACGCGGGCGACGTCGCGGAAGAACGTCAGAATCTCGCGCGCCTCGGCGACACTGTCGTCGCGCTGGCCGTCGACGAGGATGATGAAACCGAGCATCCCCTCGGCGAGGATCTCCCACATGAAGTCGAAGCGCTTCTGGCCCGGCGTCCCGAACAGGTAGAGCTGCAGGTCGCGGTCGATGGTCAACCGGCCGAAGTCCATCGCGACGGTCGTGTTGGGCTTGACCGCGCGGGTCGCGTCGGTGACCTGCTTCTCGGTCGACAGCACGGGGATCTCGCTGATCGTGCCAATCAGCGTGGTCTTGCCGGCACCGAACGGACCGGTCACCACGACCTTGACCGATTTCGACCGGCGACGGCTCCTGCTGGCCGTCGCGCGCGGCGGCGGCATGCCTCAGGCTCCCTTCACACCGTCGATGAGCCGCAACAACAAACCCTTGTTCACGTCCTGGTCGCGGGTCAGTGCGCCGTCGGAGTCCGGATCGGCGGCGGCGGGGCGGGTGCTGCGTGCGGTGGGGCGGCGAGGCGCCACGTCGTCGTCGAGACCGAGGGAGGCCAGCTCGCGGGCGACCTGCGCCCGGTCGATCCCGCCGAGGGCCGCAGGCGCCGGCTCAGGGGCCTGCTCGGGCACGGGGTCGGGTTGCGGGGTGGGCGTCTGCCCGGGTGCGGCCTCCGGCTCGCGCTCTGGCTCCGGCTCCGGCTCCGGCTGCGGCTCCGGCTCCGGCTGGGCGCGCGGGTGCTGCTTGACCGGCGCCGGCAGCTCGGGGTCGATCACCAGCGCGGCGTCCGGCTCGACCGCGGTGTCGGGGAGCGCGACGACGCGGGCTGCATCCGCAGTCTGCGGCGAGGGTTGCACAGCGGGCATGGCGGGCTCCGTCTCGGCGGCCGGTGCGGTGGGCGGGTCGGGAAGCGCTACGGCGCCGAGCTCGGCTTCCTCCAGCCGGCGCAGCATCGCGCGGTCGGCGAGCAGCTGGCCAAGGCGCGTCTGGCCCCCCTCGGCTGGGTCCTTCGCGTCCATCAGGCCGGCGTCGACCAGGCCGGCGAGCACCTTGCACGTCGCGAACTCGCCGACACCGGTGAGCTCGACGACCTCGTGCGCCGTGCGGCGGCCGTCGACCAGCGCGAGCAGCTGCCACTGCTCGGCGTCCAACGTCACCCGAGCCCCGTCGGCGTCGCGGGCGCGTGGAACCATCGCGAGCACCGCCGTGGGCGAAGGGACGCGCTGGCGGATCGTCGTCCATTCGGCGAGCCGACGCGACGCCTCCTCGACGAGCTCGTCGACCGCCACGCTGACGGCCGCCGGGCGGATCACGGCCGCCGCGTCGAAGGTGAACGCACCGCGCTCCAGGCGCATCAGCTCGAACACCGCGTCGGTGATCTGCTCACGCGCGAAGGCCTCGAACGTCGCCTCGTCGACCGCAGCCGCGTCGAGCAGCGCCCGGCCGAGGTCGCCACCGTTGCCGCGGACGGCGTGGACCGCCGCGCGCAGTTGAGGCTCGGTGATCAGGCCGGCTCCGAGCAGCCGCGCGCCGAGCGGAATCCGCCGCGCGTCCGAAGCGGCGGCGCAGACGTGGCCGTCGCAGAAGTCCACGCGGCCCTGCGTCGCGTCGACCGACACGCGCAGCGCGCCCGACTTTTTCGTCAGCGCCAGCAGCTGGAAGACGTCGGGGAGGCTGAACTCGGTGAGGCTGCCTTGCAGCATCGGGGGTCCTTCGTGGCTCGCCGTCGAACGGATCAGTGCCAGCCCTGCGCCAGCGCGGCGGGCTCCGAGGCGGCGGCCAGCCCCTCGAGCAGGGCGTGGGCGTCCTCGTCGTGCGTGCCGCCGGCGGTGTCGGTGTCGGTGTCGGCGTGCGGCGTCTGCTCGAGCAGCGCGCCGATCACCTCCGCCGCGCGGCGCATCTCGAACAGCATGAAGCCGATCTTTGCGGCGCGGTCGGTGACCGCCGCGAGCACTGCCTGCTCCTTGGCGGACATGAGGAACACGAACCCGTGCTCGCCTTCGACGAACAGCTGGCGCATGTCGCCGCGGCCGAGGCCAGCCGCGGCCTGCTCGCCCAGCGACAACAGCGCCGCGGACATCGCGCCCAGGCGGTCCTCGTCCATGCCGGGCGGCAGCGCGGATGCCATCGCCAGGCCGTCGAAGCTGACGACGGCGGCTGCCTCGACGTCGGGCGACGACCGGATGAAGTCGTTCAGTGCCGTGGCGAGGCGCTCGGCCTTCGAGTCGCTCATGGATGGTGCCCCCTGGATACGGTGACGCGGATGTCCCCCGAGGCATCGGCAGCGCCGGCGCCGGACTTGACGTCGCCGACGTCGCCGACGTCGCCGACGTCGCGGGCTACGACCGCAGCGCGGCGTCCGCGGCCGCGGCCATCGCGCGCAGCGGGGGCGCAATCCCAGTCCACCGCCGAAACGCCCGTCCGGCCTGCGCGACGAGCATCCCGCGCCCGTCGAGCGCCGTCGCACCACGCGCGCGCGCCGCGGCGAGAAACGGGGTGTCGTCGGGGGCGTAGACCAGGTCGAGCGCGACCTGGCCGGGGCGCAGGTGCAGGAAGCGGTCCGGCACGGACTCGCCCTGCAGCCCCAGGGGTGTCGCGTTGATGACCAACCGCGGCTCGACCGCGTCGAGGTCGCCCGCATCCGCGTCCGCGCCGGCCGCCGCGGCGAGCGCCGCCACGGCGGCGGCGGCCTCGGGGCGCCGAGCGACGACCTCGACGCGTGCGCCGAACCGGCCGAGCGCGACGGCCGCGGCGCGGGCGGCGCCGCCAGCACCGAACAGCACCACCGGCTCGCCGGCTGCAAGGCCGACCTCGCGTTCGAGCACGTCGCCGAGTCCAGCAGCGTCGGTGTTGTCGGCGAGCAGGCGGTCGCCGTCCCAGTACAGGGTGTTCGCCGCGCCGACCAGGCGCGCCTCGGCGGTCGCGTCGTCGGCCAGCGGCAGGACCGTCTGCTTGTGCGGGACCGTGACGTTGGCGCCCAGCACCCGCAGTGCCCGCAGCCCGGCGACGGCGTCGGTGACGCGTTCCGGGCCGACGTCGCACGCGACGTAGACAGCGTCGATACCGGCCGCCGCGAACGCGGCGTTGTGCAGCTGCGGCGAGACGCTGTGCGCGACGGGGTGACCGAGCAGGCAGGCCAGCCGCGTCGCCGCGCTGCGCCCCGCCACGCTCACCCCCCTTGCGCCTTGCGCTTGTTGACGAGGAACTCGTCGTAGGTCTCGGAGAAGGCGTGCTTGCCGGTCTCGGGGTTCACCACGACGTAGTAGAGAAAGTCGGTCTCGGCCGGGTCAGCCGCCGCCTCGATCGCGGCCTTGCCCGCCCCGGAGATCGGCGTGGGCGGCAGGCCGGGCTGGCGGTAGGTGTTCCAGGGGCTTTCGACCTCGAGGTCCTCGAGCAGCACCCGGTCCTTCTGCTCGCCCAGGGCGTACAGCACCGTCGCGTCGATCTGCAGCGCGATCCCCTCGTCGAGGCGGTTGTAGATGACCGAGGCGATCTTGGGCTGCTCCTCGCGCAGCCGCGCCTCGCGTTCGATCAGCGACGCCATGGTGAGGATCTGGTACGGCTCCACACCCGGCGGTGCCTCGACCTCGGCCATGACCTCCTCGGTCTGTTGCACGAGCCGCGCCAAGACCTCCTCCGCCTCGGCGTCGCGCAGGAACTCGTAGGTACTGGGGAACAGCAGCCCCTCGAAGCGGTTGGCGTCCGGCGGCAGGTCGCCGGGCACCCACGCCGGCAGCGCGACCCGGCGCAGCGCGCGCGTCAGCTCGCGTCTGCTGAACGGGCTGCCCTCGGCATCGGCGATGCGTTGGAGCGTCTCACCGACCTGGAGCCCTTCGGGGATCGTCACGCGAAACGTCGGCGCCTCGTCCGGCGCGGCGGACAGCGCGGCGAGGATCGCGTCGGCCGACGTCCCGGGGCGGAACTCGTAGGTGCCGGGACGGATCTGGGACGCACGGTCGTCGAAGCGCGCGCGCAGCTTGAACGCGAAGGTGTTGCCGATCACGCCCTTCTCGGCGAGCAGGTCCGCGACCCCGCCCGCGCCCATCCCCTCGGGAACGACGACGGTGACCGGCCCGCCGGACGGGGCGGCCGCCGGAGCGCCTGCCAGCGTCCGTGTGAGCGCCAGGCCGCCGCCGACGAGCAGGCAGACGACGATCAGCGTGCCGAGCAGGCGTCGTAGTCGGGCAGTCGTCATCGTCGCTCGGTTCCTTTCTCGTGCCGGGGGCGCGTGGCGTGGTGCGTCGCGTCGAGCCAACCCTGCAGGATGATCGCGGCGGCGATCCGGTCGCGCTCGAGGCGTCGCTGCGAGCGGCGGCGGTCGGCCTCCAACAGCACCCGCTCGGCCTCCACCGACGACAGGCGCTCGTCCCACAGTTGCACGTCGAGCCCCTCGCGCGCCAACGCGGCGGCGACCGACCGCGCGGCGGTCGTCGCTGCGGTGTCACGCCCCGACAGGGCCTTCGGCAGGCCGACGACCACCGTCGCGCAGGCCTCGGCACGGGCGAGCGCCGCCAGACGGGCGGCGAGGTCGGGACCGGCCGCGACCGTCGCGTGGGGGCTGGCGACGATGCCGGCGGGGTCGGACAGCGCCACTCCGACGCGCACCTCGCCGACGTCGACGCCCATCGCGCGGGCCGTCGGTCGCGGTTCCTGGGCTGCCACCGGGTCAGGCGGCCGCCAGCCGTTCCCGCGCGGCGTCCCGCACCGCCGCGAGCGCCGCGTCCAGGCGCGCGCCGTGCTTGCCGCCGGCCTGGGCCACGTCGCCTTTCCCGCCCGCGCCGCCGCCGACGACACGCGCCCCCGGCTGCAGGACGTCGCGGGCCGCGATGCCGTTGGCGACAAGGTCCGGTGTGAGCGCCGCGACCAGCGAGGCGGTGCCGTCGGCGGTGACGGTGCCGAGAGCGACGACGCCGCTGTCGAGCCGGTTGCGCAGCTCAAGTGCGAGGGTCTTCAAGCCGTCGCGGTCCGCGCCCGACACCGCCGCGGCGACGACCCGCGTGCCGCCGACATGCTCGGCGCCGTCGAGCAGCGCCGCCGCGGACGCCAGCAGCGCTTCAGAGCGGGCACGGGCGAGTTCCTTCTCGACGCTGCGCAGCCGTACGAGCAGCCCGCCGACGCGGTCGACGACCTCGTCGGTGCCGACGTTGAGCAGGCGCGCGACGGCATCCGCGACAAGCCGCTCGCGCGACAGGTACGTGAAAGCGTCGGGGCCGGTGACCGCCTCGATGCGCCGAAGGTTCGCCGCGATGGAGCCTTCCGACAAGACGGTGAACAGCCCGACCTCCGCGGTGCGCGCGACATGCGTTCCGCCGCACAGCTCGACGGAGAAGTCCCCGATGCGCACGACGCGGACCTGCTCGCCGTACTTCTCGCCGAACAGGGCCGTCGCGCCCATCGCGCGCGCCTCGGCCTGTGAGGTCTCGATCGTGCGGACCTCCGGGTCGGCCGCGATGCGCCGGTTGACGATCGCCTCCAGCTCGGCGAGCTGGTCGCGCGACACGGGGCCGAAGTGCGGGAAGTCGAAGCGGAACCGCCCCGCGTCGATCGCCGAGCCGGCCTGCGCGGCGTGCTCGCCGACGACCTCCTTCAGCGTCGCGTGGAGGATGTGGGTGGCGGTGTGGCCGCGCTGGATCGAGCCACGCCGCTGCGTGTCGATGACCGCGACGGCGTCCTGCCCGGGGCGCACCTCCCCCGCCTCGACGCGCGCCCGGTGCACCGTCAAGCCCTGCAGCGGCGCGGTGGTGTCGACGACGCGCAGTCGTCCTGTCTCGGTCTCCACGTCGCCGTGGTCACCGAGCTGCCCGCCGCCCTCGGCGTAGAAGGGCGTGCGCGGCAGCACCAGCCAGACCTCGTCGCCCTCGTCGGCCGACTCGAGCAGACCCACGGGCGCAAGCAGCGCCCCGACCCGGGTGTCGGCGCGCGTGTCGGTGTAGCCGACGAACGTCGTCGGCCCAGTCCGGTCGGCGGCGGCGCGCAGGACCTCGGAGGGCAGCGCGCCGGCGGCGCCGCCGGTGCGCAGCGCGCCGCGGGCGCGGGTGCGCTGCGCCTCCATGTGCGCGGCGAAGGCGTCGCGGTCCAGCTCCATCCCGTGCTCGGCGGCGATCTCGACCGTGAGGTCGATCGGAAAGCCGAAGGTGTCGTGGAGCCGGAACGCGGCGTCGGCCGGCAGCTGCGCGGCGCCGACGTCCTTCGCCGCCGCGATCGCCTCGCTGAGCAGCGTCATGCCGTTGCGCAAGGTCCGCGCGAAGTGCTCCTCCTCGGCGGTGGCGACCCGCGTGATCAGCTCGGCCTGCTGGCGCAGCTCCGGCCACGCATCGCCGAGCGTCGCGCGCACGGCGTCGATCATCGCCGGCATCACCGGTCGCTCGCAGCCGAGCAGGCGGGCGTGGCGGACGGCACGGCGCAGCAGCCGGCGCAGGACGTAGCCGCGCGCCTCGTTGCTCGGCAGCACCCCGTCGGCGATGAGCATCGCCGACGTGCGGGCGTGCTCGGCGATGACCCGCAGGCTGACGTCACGGTCGTCGTCGTCGCCGTACGCGACGCCGGTGAGGTCCGCGGCGCGGTCGACGAGGGGCCGTAGCACGTCGGTCTCGAAGACGTTGTCGACCCCCTGGAGCAGCAGCGCCATGCGTTCCAGGCCCATGCCGGTGTCGACGTTCTGTTGCGGCAGGTCGCCGAGGATCGCGCCAGCCGCGTCGCGCTCGTACTGCATGAACACGAGGTTCCAGAACTCGAGGTAGCGCGACTCGTCGACCGCGGGTCCGCCTTCCGCGCCGTGGTCGGGCCCGCGGTCGTAGTACAGCTCGCTGCACGGCCCGCAGGGACCCGCCTGCCCGGTGGACCAGAAGTTGTCCTCGGCCCCACGGCGCACGACCCGCTCGGCCGGCAGGTCGGTCTCGCTGAGCCACAGCCGCTCGGCTTCGTCGTCGTCGAGGTAGATCGTCGCCCAGATCCGCTGCGGGTCGAACCCGAAGCCGCCGGCGTCGCGCGGGGTCACCGCAAGCTCCCACGCCCAGCGGATCGCGTCGCGCTTGAAGTAGTCGCCGAAGCTGAAGTTGCCGAGCATCTCGAAGAACGTGAGGTGGCGCGTCGTGTGGCCGACGTTCTCGATGTCGACGGTTCGCGCGACCTTCTGCACGCTCGCCGCGCGTGGGTGCGCCGGCTTCGCGTCGCCGCGGAAGAAGGGCACGAACTGCACCATGCCCGCGACGGTCAGCAGCAACGACGGGTCGTTGGGGATCAGTGACGACGACGGCCACACGCGGTGGTTCCGCTGCCGGAAGAACTCGAGGAACATCCGGCGGATGTCCGACGACTGCACGCGGACCGCCTAGCGCCGGCCGGGCACAGGATGCGCGCGGTAGACCGCACGCAGCTCGGACTCCTTGGCGTCGGCCGCGGCGCGCCCCTGCTCCAGCGCGAGCGCGATCCGTGCGCGCAGGGTGCCCGCACGCGCGGCGGCGGTACTCGCCAGCGCGTCGGGACGCAGCCGGCGCTGCGCCGCCTCAACCTTGCGCACGGCGCTCACGCCGAGCGCGACGCCGGCGCCGACACCGACCAGAGCGAAGAACAGCCGTTTCATACCTACGGTGTCACCGCAACCGCGCTCGCGGACACCTTAGTCGGCCACCTTGCGCGCGGCCTTCAGCGCGACGCCGGTTCCGGTGGTGAACGCGATCGCCTTGATCAGCGGGTTGGCGACCGCGGTGTGGACGACCTCGGCGATGTTCTCGGCCGTCCCGGAGATGCGCTGGACGCTGGCGACGACGGTGTCGAGCCGCGCCAGCTCGGTGTTGACCCCGGCGACCGTCTCGTTGATGCCACCGAGCAGCGGCACGGTCTGCTCGGTGATCCGTTCCACGGTGGTCGTCAGCTCGCGCACCGTCCCCACGAGGGTCAGCAGCAGCGCCATGAGCCCGAGCATCGACGCCCCGAACGCGACGGCGGCGACGATCGCCGCGATGCCGTACAGGCTCGCGTCGACCAGCGCTCCGGCTGCGACGAACACGCCCACGACCACGACCGCCGCCACGACGGCGGCCAGCACTCCTCGAGACTTCATCGGCGTTCCTGTCCGTGCCGGGAGCCAGCGGCCCGCCCTGCGTCGCGCGGAAGCCTAGGTGACGCGCGCGGCGAAGCGGTAGTGCGCCGCCGCACAACGTCAGCGGCCGCGGGTCAGCGCGACGCCGGGCCGCCCGGCGCCAGGCCGCACGCGACCGCGACCGGCAACCGCAGCGTCGGCCACGCCGGCACGACCAGCTCGGCGTCCAGCCCCACGACGACCGCCGGGCGCCCGCGTTGCCACAGCGCCACGGTGGTGTCGGCAACCGCCCAGACCGCCTCGACGCCGACGGCCGTCCACTGGGCGGCCACCCGGGCGTCGTCGTCGAGGACGACCACCAGCACCGGCGGCGTGGCGGTGACGCCGTCGACGGGCGGCTCGCCGAACCCGACGGTGACGTCAGGGCGGAACCGGTGGGGTGGAGCGTCGACGCGGACGACGAGCTCGCTGGACGCCCAGCCGCCGAGGGCGACCGCCGCCGGCGCCAGCAGGCGCGCGATCCTCGCGGCGCGGATGCGGCGGGCGGAACCGGCGACGGGGCGGGCGGTGGTCACGGTCATGGAACGCTCCGGTCGGACGGCGGGACGCGGCGACCGCGACGGTACGGCGGGATCGCGTGCCAGGCGCCGCGTCCGTCCGCGTCGCTGTGGACTACGCTGCCGTCGTGAGCAGTCACAAGCCAGCGCCGGCCGGCGGTGACCTCGCCGCCCGGGTGGAGCGCCGCATCCCCGCCTTGGCCCGCACGATGGTCGCGACGTTCGTCGCCGAGGTGCCGCTGTACGCGCAGCTGCCGCGAGAGCAGCTCGACGGCGAGATCTACGACATCAGCCGCGAGAACCTGCGGCTGTTCTTCCGCTGCCTGCGCGAGCGGCGCATGCCGAGCGACGACGAGCTAGCCGAGCCGCGCGCGAGCGCGGCGCGGCGCGCCGAGGAGCGTCTGCCGCTGCAGAGCGTGCTGACCGCGTACCACGTCGGCGGGCGGATCGGCTGGCGCGCGATGGTCGCCGAGGCGCGACCCGACGAGGGCGACGAGCTGTACCGCCTCGCCGAGGGGGTGATGGCGTACCTCCAGGCGCTCACGAACGCCGTCGCTTCGGCGTACCTCGAGGAGCAGCAGCACATCTACGGCGAACAACGCGACGCGCGTCGCGCCCTCGCCGAGACGCTGCTCGCCGGTGTCCCCGACCAGGGCGGCGACGGCGACGGCGCGCCCGTCGCGCTGGCGCGACGGGCGGGGGTGCGCCTGGCCCCCGGCTACATGGTGCTCGTGCTGCGCCTCGGCCCCAGCGCCGACGAGCGCGACGCGGGCGTGGTCGGCGCGGTCGCGAGCCGGCGCAAGGTCCGCCGCGTGCAGGCGCAACTCGACCGCCTTGCCGGCGAGCCGGTGCTCACACTGCTCGACCCGGACGGCGGCCCCGTGTTGTGCCCGGTCGGCGCGGCCGTCGCCGAGGCCGCCCTGCGCGACGCGGGCGCCCTCGTCGACGACCTGGCGGCAGCGGCGGGTGCACAGACGCTGGCGGGCGTCGCGTGGCGCCCCGGCGTCGACCGCATCCCCGCCGCGGCCGCCGAGGCGCGCGAGGTGTGCGAGATCGCCACACGCCTGCATCACCCGCCAGGCGCGTACCGCCTCGACGACGTCGTCCTCGAACACGCGGTCACGCACCCGCGCGGCACCGCGACGGGTCTGACCCGCGTGCTCGCCCCAATCCTCGCGCGCCCCGACCTGCTCGAGACCCTCGAGCGGTGGTTCGCCGCGGACTTCGACCGGCGCGCCGCCGCGGCGGCGCTCAACGTCCACCCCAATACGCTGGACTACCGGCTACGCCGCGTCGCCGCGCTGACCGGCGTCGACCCCGGCAGCGCGCGGGGCGTGCAGCTGCTCGGGGCGGCCCTGACGGCGCGCTCGTTCACCGCAGCCGGCTGACCGCGGGCTGCTCGCCCCTGAGATCCCGGCCCCCGCCCGACCCGGGCCTTGTCATCGACGGCACGAAAGCGCAACGCCGCTGACAAGGGCCGAGGGGATACTGGCCGGGTGCACGCTGCCCGCCCCGCCGTCGCGATTGCCGCGGCCGCGATCGTCGTGGGCGTGGTGGGGGCGCGCGACGCCGCAGCCCATCCGCTCGGGCCACCACCGACGGCGGTGGTGCGCGCCGCCGGGCGCGATGTCATCGTCGAGTGGCGCGCCGCCCCGGACGACGCGATCGCCGTCGGCGAGCATCTCGGCGTCCTGGCGGCCGGCTCGACGGCGGCGTTCCAGGACGGGGCGGCCCAGGTCGCCCCGCCGGCGGCCGACGAGGCCGCGCTCGCGGCGTCGCCGGCACTGCGCGACTACCTCGTGGACCACATCGCCGTGACACAGGGGGCCACGGCGTGCGCGGCCGAGGTGGCGCCCATCACCGACTTCGTGCGCGACGGCGCGCGGGTCGTGGCGACCTGTCCCGATCCGGTCACCTCCGTAGAGGTCGCCATCTCGATGCTCACCGACGTCAACGACGCGTACCGCACCTTTGCCGTCGGTCGCGAAACCGCGCCGGCGCAGACCGTCTACACCGTCGACAACCCCCGTCAGACGTGGCGCTTCGGCGTGGCCGCGAGCGCGGGCGCTGGCCGGCTGCCGGCCCTCGTGGCGTTCGCGGCGGTACTGGTCGCCGGCGGCGGCGTCGTCGCGTGGCGGCGACGCGGCGCAACCCCGGCGGCCGACGACGGCGCGACCGCGCCGTGACGCCGGCGACCACGGCGGTGCTCGCCCAGGCCGCCGACCTCGGGCCGCTGGAGCGGACCTTCGTGCGCCTCGTCGACGGCGGCCCGCTCAGCGCGCCGATCGTCGCCGTGGCGGTCGCGATCGCGCTCGGCGTCGGAGCCGCCCACGCGCTGGCGCCCGGCCACGGCAAGGCGATCACCGCGGCGTATCTCGTCGGCACGCGCGGGCGCGCCCGCGACGCGTTGGTGCTCGGCACGACCGTCGCGCTCATGCACACCGCGTCGGTGCTCGTGGTCGGTCTCGGGCTGCACCTCGCCCTGCGCGGCGAGGCCGCGGGTGGCGGGCTGCCGGCGGCGGCGCAGCAGGTCGCCCCGGTGCTCGGTCTGGCGTCGGGGCTGCTCGTCGCGGGAGTCGGTGCCGGGCTGCTCACCCGGCAGCTGCGCCTGCGCCGCGCGCCAGCCCAGCCGCCCGCCGGCGACCACGCAGAAGCCGGCGACACGGCCGACCGGGCCGGCGACACGGCCGCGGACGAGGAGCACGCCGCCCGTCACGGCCTGTCGCCTCGGCCGCCGCTGTCGCGGCGTGGTCTGGTGCTGCTCGGCGTGTCAGGCGGGCTGCTGCCCTCACCTCCGGCGTTCTTGGTGCTCGCCACCGCGGCGTTCACCGGTCGCACGGCCTTCGGCTTGCTGCTCGTGGCGGCGTTCAGCGTCGGGTTGGCGGTGACCTCGACCGTCGTCGGCCTCGCCGTCGTCGCCGGCCGCGACCTGGCGCTGTCGCGCCTCGGCGCGGGCGCCCGCCGCCTGATGGCCGGCGTGCCGCTGGTCGCGGCCGCCGCCGTGCTGGTCGGCGGGGTCGCCATCACCGTCGGCGCGGCGCTGCGGCTGTGATCCGCGGCGTCCTTGTGTCAGGTCACAAGGACGGCGCGGCGGATTGGGGTCGCCCAGGAGGTCGACCCACCCGTGACGGGGAAGAACACCGCAGCGGTCGCGCAACGCGCCGACCACCGATTCGTTGAACATCACGACGCTGTCCGGTCAGGCTGCGGCCCGGCCCCCGCCCTGGAGTGACTGCCATGCGACTCGCCCGCTTGCTGCTCGTCCTGTTCCTCGTCGGTGCGCTGTCGGTCGGTGCTGCGTGGGCCGGGGGTCGTCGTCGCCGGCGCCGGCGCCTGCCGAGGACGCCGCCGCACCCGCGGGCGCGGGCACGGACACGGCCGCCGCGACCGCCGCGCCAGCCGACGACGCCGCGGGCGCGGATGTGGCCGCCTCGACGCGGCGCGCCTGCCGCGCGGGCGCGGCGACCAGCGCGACCCGCAACAGTGGCGCGCGCGACGCCGCCTCGACGCGGGCCGCCACTGCGGTCGCGGCGGGTCGCGGCAGCGCCAATCCGCCGGAGCAGGCCGCCGACGCCGCGCAGGCCGCCACCGACGCCCTGGCCCGGCTCACGCCGGCCGACGGGCAGGTGCTGGCGGGGGCGGCGAAGATCTCGATGGCCCCCGCCCCCGACGCCGCCAAGGGCGAGGTGTGGCAGACCGAGGGCTGCGCCAAGCTCACCGGCGACCCGGCCACCTCGGCGACGCACGCGGGCGACATCCGCAACCGCTTCCCCGAGAGCCCCAACTGCATCTACATGGGCGGCTACGGCCTCGGCCCGTCGAACCCGATCAAGACCTACGACCCCGAGTACGGGCTGTGGGTGCGTTCGGTCGCCATCGGCGACGGCAAGGACACCGTCGTGCTGACCGTCATCGACGGCACCAGCTACTTCGGCCGCTACGCCAACATGTGCAAGGTCTGCGGCGCGTTCGACCTCGCCGAGCAGCTGTCCGCCGAGCTGGGCATCGACAAGTCGGCGTTCTTCTTCGCCTCCACGCACAGCCACACCGCCCCCGACTTCCTCGGCGGCTGGGGTGGCGTCCCGCGGTGGTACTCCGACCAGATCGCCGAGGCGATGCGCGAGTCGGTGCGCCAGGCGGTCGCGGACATGCGCCCCGCCGTGCTCGAGAACGGCGAGGTCATCGCCCGGTCGTTCAACGGGGAGCGGCGTGACTTCTACCGGTCCGCCGAGGACCCCACACTCGGCTGGTTCCGGGCCTTGGAGCTCGACGAGGACGGCGAGCCGACCGGCGCCGCCATCGCGACAGTCGGCGCCTACGCCGCGCACCCGGTGACCGTCGACGCCGGCCCCGGGATCGCCGACGCCGACTTCCCCGGCGTGTTCGACAAGCGGCTCGAGGAGCGCTTCGGTGGTGTCGGGCTGTACTTCATGACCGGCCTGGGCAACGTCTCGCCCCGCGGCAACAAGCTGGACATGGGCAACGGGCTGGCCGCCCTGGTGCCCGACATCGGCTTCGGGACGCCGGTGCAGGGCAGCGATGTCCGCAGCGCCCAGGTCTTCTACGACCAGCCGGTGACGAACTTGGGCCTGACCGCGCTCGGCACCCCCGGCTTCTTCGACCGGCCGCTCGCGCAGAACCCCGCGGCGATCAGCGTCGGCAAGGACGCCTCGCGCCCGTGCCGCTCGGCGTCGCCGGTGTCGGTGCGCACGGCCGTGTCCGCTGCGAAGGTCGGCGACCTGACGATCACGGGCGCACCAGGCGAGACGTTCTCGAACCTGTCCGCGACGCTCAAGGAGCGCAGCCCCGGCGCGGTGACGCTGCCGCTCGGCCAGGTCAACGACGGCCTCGGCTACATCATCCAGTCGTTCGAGACCGACCACGCCGGGCGCCAGGCCGTCGGCTTCGTCGGCAAGGCCCAGGCCGGTCCCGTCCGCCAGGGGCTCGCCGAGTACGAGGACGCCTACTCGATGGACGCGTGCTTCGGCGACATGGTGCTCGAGACGACGATCAAGCTCATCAGCGACCTGAAGTGACCCTCAGCCGTCGGCGCTTCCTGCGGCTGACCGCCGGCGTCGGCGCCGTCGGTATGCTGCCGGGCTCGGCGCGGGCCGCGCTCGCGGCCGCGCCGGCCGCCGGCGGGGCGACCTGGCTCGCCGGCGACCTGCACTGCCACACCACCGCATCGCACGACGTCGGTGGCGGCCCGACGGCCGCGCCGCCGACGGACCCGGAGGCGTTCGGCGAGCACACCCTGCTGTGGGGCTGGACCGCCGGGGAGCAGATCGGTGTCGCCGAGGGCCGCGGCCTTGACTTCCTCGCCGTCACCGACCACAACACCGTCGAGACGCTGCGCCGTCCCGACTACGCCAGCGACCGGCTCGTCCTGCTGCCGGGCTACGAACACTCGCTGGCGGGTGGGCACGCCGGGGTGTTCGTCGCGAGCGTCGACGACCTGCCCGACGTCATCCGCGACAGCGACGGCTCCCGCGGCTTTGCCGGCGACGAGGGCGTCGCACGGTTCGTCGACCTGGTCCACGAGCGCGGCGGTCTGACCGTGCTCAACCACCCGTTCTACGGCAACCCGGAGGACGGCGAGACGGTCGCGTGGCAGTACGGCACCGCCGCGTCGCTGGGCTTCGACGGTGTCGAGGTGTGGAACGGCAGCTGGGCGGCCCGCCACGACATCATTCCGATCGCCGACTTCGACAACCACCTGTCGCTGCCGTGGTGGGAGCGCGAGTTCCTTCCCGCGCGGCGGATGCCGCTGCTCGGCGGCAGCGACAACCACTTCCGCGCGACCACTCCGGCTGCCGGCGTCGGCCAGCCCACCACCTGGGTGCTCGCCGACGACCGGTCGCCCGCCGCGGTCCTGCGCGCGATCCGCGCGGGGCGCACCGCGGTGTCGGCGGCGCCGCCGGCGCTCGGCGGCGTGCGCCTGGACCTGCACGCCATCGAGAACGCCCCCGGCGCGACCGCGGCGGGCATCGGCGGCAGCGTGCGCGCCCTCGTGCCCCTCGACGTGACCGTCACGCTGACCGGTCCCCCACCCACGGGCCAGCGCCTGCGGCTGGTGTCGACCGGCCAGGTCGTCGCCGACGTCCCGGCGGTCGTCGGCACGGCGACGTTCCGCGTCACGCTGCCCGAGGCCGGCTGGCTGCGCGCCGAGCTGTACGTCGACCGCTCCTACGCGATGACCGCCGTGACCAGCCCGATCGACGCGGCGGGGCGGGGGCCGGTGACCGCCGCGGCGCCGACGGAGGCTGCAACAGTCCGCTACGGCGGCCGCGCGAGCCGCCTGCTGCCGCTCGCCGTTGCCGGAGCGTGACCCGGGGCCCCGCCGAACGGCGGGGCCCCGGGTTCACCCTCAGCGTGTGCTGCGCGACAGCGCCGCCGAGACGGGCGGTCTGGGCGGGTGGCCGCCGCGGCCGACGGCGACACGAAGACCGGCCTCGACGAGGCCGAAGCCGACGGCTTCCCGCCACGCCGGCGGGATCGCGTGCCGCTCGGCGCGTCGCCGCTCCGTCGCCGCGGCCGCCAGCCGTGCGGAGATGGCCGCGGTGTGCAGGGCGTTGCGACGGGCATGGGCCAACGGCCCATAGGACTGGGGGTACATGGCAATCGCCTCACTGGGTCGCCCCACGGCGACACGTTCGGTGCGAGAAGAGGAAGGTCGCGGCCGCCGGAACGGCGGCGCGACAGCCGCTAGCGCGGCTGGACGGCTCCGCGAGGAACCACGGTCGTCGCGAGCCCGGAGCCGACGAGCGGCGTACAGGTAGGCATCAGCCTCCGCATCACGACTCCTTTCCGGCTCGGCGAACCTCTTCTCGACCGTCGGGGCGACGGCGAGTCGCGGCACGGTAGCCGCCGTCGAGCGGCGCGTCAAGGGACCTAGCGGGGCGGGTGGCTCGGCGGAGCGTCAGCCGGAGCGGCGCCGGCCCGCGGCCACGAGCGCGCCGCCCGCGGCGAGCAGCGCTCCGGCCACCGCGGACAACGCGGTCGCAGCAACGCCCGTCTCCGGAATCCGTGGCCCACCGGCCCCGCGGCCGTCGCGTCCGCCACCACCGTCACCATGCCGGTCGCCGCGGCGGTCGCCGCGGTCACCGCCTGACGGCTCGTCGGTCTCCCCGGCGGCTGCGCCGGCCGCCACGACGACGATCTCGCCGGCCATGGCGATGTCGGTGGCGTTGTAGCGGTACGTGCCCGACTGCTCGAACGCGACGGAGAAGGTTTCTCCAGGCGTCAGCGGACCCGAGTCCCAGCCCGGCTGGTCACCGCTGAGCGTGACGGTGCCGTCCGTCGCGTTGGTCCACACGATCGTCTCGCCCGGCTCCACCTGGACCCGCTCGGGTGAAAACCCGTCGTCGGTGATGGCGATCTCTGCGGCCCACACGGGGACGGCCAGAACCGCGACAACCGCGGCGGTCAGGCACGACAGCAGGGCGGCGCGGCGCATGGCGGCGCAGTCTATGGCACCCGCCCCGGGGGACGTCACACGCGGCGGGTGAGCACCACCCACACCGTGCGGCACAGGATCTGCAGGTCCAGCGTCGGGCTCCAGTTCACCAGGTACTGCAGGTCGTGGCCGAGCTTGTACTCCGGATCGGTGTGGTAGCGGCCGTGGATCTGCGCCAGCCCGGTGATGCCGGGCGGGATCTCGTGGCGCCGTGAGTAGCCGGGGATGAGCTCCTCGAACTGCGCCGTCAGCTCTGGGCGCTCGGGGCGCGGCCCGACGATGGACATCTCGCCGCGCAGCACGTTCCACAGCTGCGGCAGCTCGTCCAGGCGGGTGGCCCGCAGCCACTGGCAGGCCGGAATGACGCGCGGGTCGCCGTGCCTGGCGAGCACCGCACCGACGCCCTCCTCGGCGTCGGGATACATCGTGCGGAACTTGACCATCCGGAAGGGCACACCGTCGCGGCCGACGCGGTCCTGGCGGAACAGCACGGGGCGCCCCGCGACGATGCGGACGTAGCACGCGACGAGCGCGACCAGCGGCACGGCGACGGGAGCGACGAGCAACAGGCTCAACAGCTCGATGCTGCGCTTGAAGCGGGCGCGCGAGTCGGGCAACGTGTGGCTGCGCAGCGCGACGAACGGCATTCCGGCGATCTCGCGGACACCCGCGAGCCCGAGCAGCGTGTCGCGCGCGGTGACGCGCTGCAGCACCCCGACGGAGCGACGCTCGAGCGTCTGCAGCGGCTCGGGGTAGACCTCGTCGAGCATCCGGCTCGACAGCAGGAGCACCTCGGTGGCGCCCGTGCGCTCGACCTTGTCGAGCAGCTGCGACGCGTCGGCGGCGTGGCCGACGACGACGGCGCGGCTCTGGTCACCCTGCAGATGGGTCTGGGCGAGGTTCACGTCGTCGGGCCCGCCGACGAGCAGCACCCGCGGCGGCCCTCCGCGCCGCCAACGCAGGCGCCGGGCGATGAAGCGGTTTCCGGTCACGCCGACGATGCCGGCGACGAGCAGGATCGGCAGGCTCAGCCGCGGAACGAGCAGGAACCGCTCGCTGCTGAGCAGCTCTGCGAGGACGACGATGAGCCACGCGCCGACGCTGAGGCTCGCAACGTGCGGCAGGGTTGCGCGATGGCCCAGCCGCAGCTCGCGCTCGTACAGCCCGCCGAAGTAGAAGGTCGCGAGATAGATCGCGGTGAACACCGCGAAGCCGGCCGCGTACAGCGGCAGCGGGTAGGTGGGGCTGCGCTCGAGGAAGCGCAGCCGCACGAGCACCGCCATCAGCGTGAACAACACGAGCGCGTCGGCGACCATGACGAGCCGGAAGCCGCGCGCGTTGAGCCGCGCGAGCAGCGGCGGGCGGCGCGCCGGCCCGCGGGCCACCGTCAGCCGCACGTCGTCCTGGCGTTGCGCCACCGGCTTTCCCATCCCGCGCGAGTCTACGGTCAGCCGCGCGTTGCGCCCGCGTTACCTGCCCGTCATCCGCGCGCCGGCGGCGGCAGCACCCTCAAGCCGACGTCGGCGAGCAGCGCGGCGTCGACGGGTGCAGGGGCGTCCGTCAACGGGTCGGAGCCCGATTGCGTCTTCGGGAACGGGATGACGTCGCGCAACGACGTGCCGCCGGCCATGAGCATCACCAGGCGATCGAGCCCGAACGCGATGCCACCGTGCGGCGGGGCCCCGTAGGTCAGCCCGCGCAGGAAGAAGCCGAAGCGCTCCTCTGCCTCGTCGGGGGTGATGCCGAGCACCGCGAAGACTCGTTCCTGGGCTTCGCGGCGGTGGATGCGGATCGACCCGCCGCCGAGCTCGACGCCGTTGAGGGCGAGGTCGTACGCGCGGGCCGTCGCCTCCCCCGGCGCGTCCTCGAGCCGGCCGAGCCAGTGCTCGTGCGGCGCGGTGAA
>JAUJMS010000053.1 GCA_030446745.1 Egibacteraceae bacterium
CGACGACGTCGAAGACGATCTCGATGGTGCCGGCCCAGGGGCCGTGGCGGCTCACGGCGTAGATCGAGAACGGCCGCCGCAGCAGCGTGCCGCCGCCCTTGACGCCCAGCGACACGAACTGACCGGGGCGGGCGCGCTCGGCCATGTCGGGCGCGACGAACGTCAGCGAGTGGTAGGCCCCGATGCGGCGGTAGGCCAGGACCTCGCACGTGCCCCGCAGCGGGCCGCGCTCGCGGCGCTGCACGGAGGCGGACGAGCCCCGGCTGACGACGCTGCTCACTGCGGTCGGCTCCTGTGGCGCCCGGCGGCGGCACCCGGGACCGCGGTCATGCTAACGAACGGCCGGCGGCGCCGGTCCGGCGGCCCGCACCGCGGCGAGGTCGGCGTGGTAGGCCTGCAGGCTGCGGACGCCGACGCGGCCGTCGCGCAGCGCCTCGATCCCCTGGATCGCGGCGAGGATCCCCGACAGGGTCGTGATGCAGGGGACGCCGTGGCGGCTTGCGGCGGCGCGGATCTCGTAGCCGTCGGCGCGCGGCCCCGAGCCGATCGGGGTGTTCAGCACGAGGTCGACGTCGCCGGCGTCGATGCGGTCCACGACAGTCTCGACCCGACCCGCCCTGCCCGTGGCGGCCGACCCCTCGCCGACCTTGCACACGACCTCGGCGGCCACCCCCGCCCGGCGCAGGGTCGCGGCGGTGCCCTCGGTGGCAAGGACGCCGAAGCCGAGCTCGACGAGGCGCTTGACGGGGAACACGAGCACGCGCTTGTCGCGGTTGGCGATCGACACGAACACCGTGCCCTTGGCAGGCAGCACCATCGCGCCGGTGCCGGCCTGGCTCTTGGCGAACGCGGCGCCGAAGTCGGCGTCGATGCCCATCACCTCGCCGGTCGAGCGCATCTCCGGCCCGAGCGTCGTGTCCACGCCCGGGAAGCGGTTGAACGGCAGCACCGCCTCCTTGACGGCGACGTGCGCGGGCGGCGGGCCGGTGACCGCGTCGTGTGCCGGGACCAGCCCCACCTCGCGCAGCTCGGCCAGGGTCGCCCCCGCCATGACCCGGGCGGCGACCTTGGCCAGCGGGACGCCGGTCGCCTTCGACACGAACGGGACCGTGCGACTGGCGCGCGGGTTGGCCTCGAGCACCCAGATCGCCGCGTCCCGCACCGCGAACTGGATGTTGATCAGCCCGCGGGTGCCCAGCCCGGCGGCGATCGCGACGGTCATGTCGCGCAGCTGGCGCTGCTGTCCGGGGCCGAGTGTGAACGGCGGCAGGACGCACGCCGAGTCGCCGGAGTGCACCCCCGCCTCCTCGACGTGCTCGAGCACCCCGCCGCAGAACAGCTCCCGCCCGTCGTAGACGGCGTCGACGTCGACCTCGACGGCGCCCTCCAGGAAGCGGTCGACGAGGACGGGCCCGGTGGCGGCGTTGGCGCGCAGCCACGCGTCGAGCTGCGCCCGGGTGTAGACGATCTCCATCGCCCGCCCGCCCAGGACGTGCGAGGGCCGCACGAGCACGGGGAAGCCGACGCGCCCCGCGACGGCGAGCGCCTCGGCCGGCGAGGCCGCGACCGCCCCGGGCGGCTGCATGACGCCGAGGTCGTCGAGCAGGGCACCGAACCGGCCGCGGTCCTCGGCGCGGTCCAGCGCCTCCGGCGAGGTGCCCAGCACGCAGACGCCGGCGGCGGCCAGCCCGGCGGCCAGCGACAGCGGCGTCTGGCCGCCGAGCTGCACGAGCACCCCGGCCAGGGTGCCGTTCGCCTGCTCGGCCTCGGCGACGGCGAGGACGTCCTCGAGCGTCAGCGGCTCGAAGTACAGCCGGTCGGCGGTGTCGTAGTCGGTCGAGACCGTCTCGGGGTTGCAGTTGACCATCACGGTCTCGTAGCCGGCCTCGCGCAGCGCCATGACAGCGTGGACGCAGCAGTAGTCGAACTCGATGCCCTGCCCGATGCGGTTGGGTCCCGACCCCAGGACCATCACCGACGGTCGCTGGGAGACGACGACCTCGTCGGCGTCCTCGTAGGTCGCGTAGTGGTAGGGCGTCGTCGCGGCGAACTCCGCCGCGCACGAGTCGACGGTCTTGAACACCGGCAGGACCCCGAGGTCGCGGCGGCGGGCGCGGACGGCGGCCTCGTCGGTGCCCACGACCCGGGCGAGGACCGCGTCGGACAGCCCGTGGCGCTTCGCGCGGCGAAGCAGCCGCGGCCCCACCGCGTCGAGACTCGCGCAGGCGGCCACCTCGGCGCGGACCTCGGTGACCGCGAGCAGCTGGTCGACGAACCACGGGTCGTAGCCCGTCAGCCTGGCCACCCGCGCCGGGTCCCAGCCGCGCGCGAGGGCGGCGTCGGCGTCGAGCAGGCGATGCGCGGTCGCGGTGGCCAGCGCCCGTGCCAGCGTCTCGTCGTCGGCGTCGGGCGCGCACGCGGGCTCGCCGGTCAGCCCGAGGGTCCCGTCGTCGAGTGACCGCAGCGCCTTGCCGAGCGCCTCGGGGAACGTCCGGCCGATCGCCATGACCTCACCGACGCTCTTCATCCGCGTCGTCAGGACCGGGTCGGCGCCTGGGAACTTCTCGAACGCGAAGCGGGGGATCTTGACGACGACGTAGTCGATCGCCGGCTCGAAGGCCGCCGGCGTCTCGCGGGTGATGTCGTTGGGGATCTCGTCGAGGGTGTAGCCGACGGCGAGCA
>JAUJMS010000026.1:0-2643 GCA_030446745.1 Egibacteraceae bacterium
GCGGAGGTCGCCGACGTCCGTGGTCTGCCGCTGCGTCGTGCCGTGCGCGCGCGGCTCGTCGGCGCCGGCGCGCTGGCCGACAAGGTCAGCGAGCTCGGCTTCGACGACACCGACCCCGAGGAGCTCGAGGCCGACGAACGTCTGCTCGTCGCGCTGCGCCTGGCACCGGCCGACCTCGACCTCGCGGCGATCGTCGAGGCGCTGTACCGCGAGCAGATCCTCGGCGTCTACGTCCCGCGCGAGAAGACGCTGTACGTCGGCAGCCCGCCTGGCGCACTGTCGCCCGCCGCGGAGGTGACCGCCGCGCACGAGGTGACCCACGCGCTGCAGGACCGGGCCTTCGACCTGGAGCGGCTTCGCGGTGACGTGGAGGACGACGTCGACGCCGGCCTGGCGGTGCTGTCGCTGATCGAGGGCGACGCGGTGTTGACCCAGCAGCTGTGGTCCCAGGCCCACCAGACGGCCGCCGAACGTGCGGCGGCGCAGGCGGGGGCGAGCGCCAGCAGCGACGCGCTCGCGCGCACCCCGCGGTACCTGCGCAACGGTCTGTTCTTCCCCTACGCGCAGGGCGGGCGCTTCGTCGCCACGCTGTACCGCGACGGCGGCTTCCCGGCCGTCGACGACGCGTTCCGCCGGCCGCCGACGACCAGCGAGCAGATCCTGCACCCGGAGAAGTACCGTGCCGCTGAGGGCGCCGCAGCGGTTCGCGTTGCCGGTGCACCCGGCGCGGGCTGGAAGCCCTCGGCCCGCTACGCGTTCGGCGAGTTCGACCTCGCCGAGCTGTTCATCGTCCTCGGCGACGACACCGCGACCACCGTCGCGGCCGGCTGGGACGGCGGGCGGGTGCGGTCATGGGCGCGCCGGAACGCGACCGCGGTGGCCGCGGTGCTCGCCTTCGACAGCGACGGCGACGCGGCCGAGGCGTGCGACGCGCTGCCGCGCTGGTACGGCGCCGTCGCCGACGGGGCGCCGGCTGGACAGGGCGTGCTCGACGGCGACCGCGACGTGCTGGTCTACCGCTGCGCCGGCCGTCGGGTGCGCTTCGGCCTGGGCCCCGACCTCGCCACGGCGCGCCGGCTCGCCGGCGGTTGACGGTGCGCGCCGGGCGACGGGGGTCGAGAAGCCGCTAGGACGACCGCGAAAGGGCCGCGAGGGCGCGCCGAGCGCGCGGCGCGTGCAGCGGCGAGAAGTGGGGGTTGATCCGCAGCGCACGGCGCAGGTCGGCCCGCGCGGCGGCGTCGTTGCCCAGCGAGCGCTCGATCATGCCCTTGTGGTACGCGAACAGCGCGCTGCGGGTGCCCAGCCGTTGCGCCCGGCGGGCGTGGACCAAGGCCTCCTCGGAGCGGCCGTTGACGTGCAGCGCCCAGGCGTAGGCGTCGGCGACGAAAACGTTGCCGGGCCGCCGTTCGTGCTCCGCCGCAGCTGCGCGCAGGGCGGCTTGCGGGCGCCCGTGGTCAGCGTCGTAGATCGCAAGCTCGAGGTCGACGTTGACACCGGCCGCCGCCAGCAGCTGCTGCTGGACGGCGACGAGCTCGTACTGCTCGCGCGCGTCGGCGGAGCGGCCGAGCGACGCGTAGAGGTCCCCGAGCTCGATCAGGTAGGACGGTTGCGGCTGTCGCTCGACGACATCGGTGTAGGTGCGCAGCGCCGCTCGCGTGCGGCCCTGCGCCGCCGCGACCTTCGCACGCCCGGCGAGCAGGGGAACGAAGGACGGGTCGCGCCGCAGCCCGGCGGCGTAGTGCCGTTCGGCGGTCGCGAGGTCGCCGGTGCTCCAGGCCAGCTCGCCGAGGTAGAAACGGACGAACGCGATGTCGGCCGGGGTGTAGGCGGTCCTCAGCGCCTGCTCGAGTGCGGAGCGCGCTCGCGCGACGTCTCCGCGCAGCTCCCAGGCGTAGGACGCGCGGAAGTAGGACGGCACGCCAGGCTTGAGGTCGACCATCCGCTGGAAGGAGGCGAACGCGTCGTCGTAGCGGCCCAGCTCCAGGAGCGCGTCGCCGAGGACCCCGTGCGCGGGCGCTCCGTAAGGGTTGAGCTCGACGGCCCGGCGGGCGAGGTCACGCGCCGCCGCGAAGTCGTGGCGTCCGGCAGCCAGCGCCGCCTGTCCGGTCAGGGCGGGCTCGTTGTCCTCGGGATGCTCCTCGATCGAGCGAGCGAACGCGCCGTCGGCCTTCTCGTAGTACGACGGGTCGGCGGTGATGCGCGCCTGCTGCAAGTACGCGCGGCCGAGCGCCGCCCACGCCCGCCAGTCACCCGGCAACCGCGCGAGGCGCGCCTGCAGCGACCGGACCGCGCCCTCGAGGTCGCCGGCGCTTGTGGGACCCTCGAACGAACCCGCGACGGGGTCGCCTCCGGGCGCTGGCGGCGGGCTCGCCGGTCGTCCTGCCGCGACCGCCGCGCCGACGAACATCGCGACGGCGAGGCCGACGGCCGCGATCAGCCGCCCCAGCCGCGTCACGGATGGACGGTCACTCATCCCGAGCGTCGTTCACTGGCGGCGCGCCGGTCCGCACGACGGCCGTCGCCGCGCTTGGCGCTACCGCGCTCGTCGCGGTTGTTGGCGCTGCCGCGCTCGCCGTCGCCGCGCGCGCCGTCGCCGCGCTTGGCGTCACCGCGCTTGGCGTCGCCGCGCTTGGCGTCGCCGCG
>JAUJMS010000026.1:2743-27657 GCA_030446745.1 Egibacteraceae bacterium
CGTCGCCGCGCTTGGCGTCACCGCGCTTGGCGTCGCCGCGCTTGGCGTCGCCGCGCTTGCCGTCGCGATCGTCGTCCGGCGGCTCTTGCACGGAGGCGAAGGCGATGACGTTGTCGTCGTAGCTGCGCGTCGTCTCGTTGAACGCGCCGCCGCAGGTGATCAACCGCAGCTCGGGTCGCTTGGTCTTGCCGTAGACCAGGTCGGTGGGGAAGTCGGCCTTGGCGAAGCGCTCGACGCGGTCGACGACGAAGGTCACCGTCGTGCCGTCGGCCCGATCGACTCGAATCTTGTCGCCCAGTCGGAGCGTCTCGAGCTTGAAGAAGATGGCCGGACCGTCGAGCGAGTCGACGTGGCCCGCGATCACCGCTGGCCCGCGGTCACCCGGCGCGACACCGTCGCGGTACCACCCCGGGTCGTTGTAGTCGACGGGCGCGGCGAGCGTTCCGTCGGCCTGCACGCGCAAGCCGATCAGGCGCTTGTCGACGTCCATGCGTGGGATGCGCAGCCGCACCGGCGGTGGCGCCGGTTCCTTCGGGCGCTTCGCGGCGACGACGCGAACCTTCTTGATCCGGACGCGCGGAGTCGCACGCGCCGCGCGGGCGGGCCGCTCGGTCGGCGGGCTGGCCGTCGGCGGCGCTTCTGTCGGCGCCTCCGTCGGCGGCACCGTGGCGACCGGCCGCTGGTCGGCGGCGAGGACCACGGAACCCGACCGCTGCGGGACGAGCATCGCAAGCGCGACCGCGTCGCCGACGAGGATGCCTGCGGCGAACAGCAGCAGCATGCCGGTCGCCCGCGCGCGCCCCGGTCGCGAGGATGAGCGGCCGGCATCGGGTGACTGCGGTCGCACCGACGTGGGCCGTTGCGTCGATCTCGGCGGCGTCGCGGGCTTGGGCGACGTCGCCGCCTTCGCGGGGCTGGCCGATGTCGCCGACGTTGGAGGCTTGGCCGGTGCGCTCCGCGGCACGACCGCGGCCGGCTGCGCCGGCGCGGCCAGAATGAGTGCTGGTTTGGGCGCCGCCGGCTGGGGCGGCGTCGTGGCGCTCGGCGCCGCCGGCGAGGCATCGGGCTCGACCGAGCGAACAGGGCGGGCGACGGTTCGGACGACGACGACGCCGCCGCCGCCCCCGCGGACCACCGGAAAGAACCCTTCGTCGGGCGGCGTGACGGGTGGCACGGCGAGGGGCGTTGAGGCCGGTGGCACCGCAGGACGCGGTGCGCTCGGCGTCGTCGGGGTGGCCGGTGGTTGGTCCCCCGACCATTGGCGCGCAGCGACCGACCGCGACCGTTGGTGGTGTTCCGCCAAGCCGAGGCCCACCAGCAGCAGCCATCCAGCTCGGGTCACCAAACGGCGCTGCCGGGCGAGGGAGTCCTCGCCCGGCAGCGTGGCGTTGCGGTCAGTCACAGCGCTTGACGTGATGCGTCGTGGATCGGCTAGGAGGTGCCGCCGCGGCTGCGGCGCATGGTCACCACGCCGGCCGCGCCGAGCACGACGCCGAGCAGCGCCAACGCGACGGGCAGTGCGACGGGCAGCGTGGCGGCAGACGCAGGCTGCGTCGTCGTTGCCACCGGCCGTGTCGCGAGCTGCTGGCGCGGCTGGGAGGCCGTGCCGCCGCCACCGGTGTCGACGCCACCGCTGGGGCTGCCAGCCGCCGCCGTCGAGCCGTCCTCGCCCGGGTCGTGCGGGTTGGGGTCGGAACCGGAGTGCGGCAGCGCCAGGTACGGGAAGGTGTCGCCGAACTCCTTGTCGTTGGAGTCGACGCCGTCGCCGGCCGCCAGGGCCTCGACGAGCTCGCCGGTGCGGACCGCACCCTCGAGGGCTTGCAGCTCGATGTCGACGACGTCGTCCATCAGGCGCCGGCCGTTGGGGAACCCGGCGTTGTCCTTGGCGAGCACACCGAGGCGGCTTGGCTCGCTGGACGGCTCGATCGAGGTGTTCAGGCGCAGCAGCTCGGCCGGCGTGACCTCGCCCTTGGGGCGGTTCAGGCCCTCGACGCCGGTGAGGAAGACCGCGAACAGGTCGTCGCGGGGAGTCTCCGGGGCGGGGATGCCGTAGATGGATTCGATGAGCTTGGGCACCTCAGGGTCGTTGACGCGCTCGACCGCGGCGTCGACGCTCGCGTCGTTCTGTGGCTCCAGCGAGTTGAAGGCGTCCTTGAGCTCGAGCGGGATGACGACCTCGTTGACCAGCGGGTTGCCCAGGCGCGACACCTGCACCCACTCGCCCTTGTGCTCGCGGCTGCCGTCGGCGTTGATGATCTTCGTGCTCTGGCGGTCCGTCGTGCTCCACACGCCGATCACCGGGTCGTCGCTCTTGGTGAGGTCGCTGCTGGGCACCTGCAGCGCGATCGACTGCACGTTGAAGCCGTCGAGCGTGTCGTCGGCGATCTCGGACAGGTCACCGCCGTACAGCAGGTCGAACACGCGCAGGTCGAGGAAGAACGGGTCGTCGGCCTGCCCGGCGAAGCTCAGGCCGTCCTCACCGCGCAGCGGCTCGATGGCCTCGTCGCGCAGGGTGGCGTAGTTGGGCATCGACGCGTCGCCGACGTGGGACGGGGCGACCTTGCCCTTGCGAACCAGCACCGTCTCCTCGTCACCGCGGATCTCGGTGAGCTTGTAGGTCTGGCGGAAGTTGAGCGTCTCGTCGTTGAACGAGTTCACCGGCCCGGTGTTGTAGAGGAAGGTGTCCTTGGTCCGGTACATCGACTTGAACTCCCACAGGTAGCGGATGTCCGCGACGGCGTCGCCGTCGTTGTCGATGTTGATGTAGTAACGGGCCGAGGGGTCGAAGAAGTAGAAGTTCGGCCCGCCCGCGGGCTCCTCGAACGGCAGCCAGTTGGCGATCAGCGTGACCATGTCGGGCTTGTCGGGACTGACGAAGGCGTACGTGTCGGTGTTGTCGGCGAGCGGATCCTTGGCGATCTCGGGCGCCTCACGGTGGCTCGACGCGACGCCGGCAACGGGGCCGAGCAGCAGAACCGATCCGCTGAGCGCCGTCACGGCGGCTGCCACGAGGGCGACCGCGCGCCGGCGGAGGGGGGAGCGGGCAGATGCCATGTGCGTGTTCCTTCTGTCAGACGCAGCGGTGCTGCGCTCGTTGACGGCCTACCGCTGCGGGTTGGCCGCGGACGGGGCGCCCGGTGCGGGGAGCCTATAGGAGGCGCCGCCCGCAACGCGAACATGCGCGCCGTTGTGGTTCGGGCTCGGGGCGGGTTCGGATCGGTCGGTTCCGTCGGCGATGCCGGCGGGCGGCGCCCGCTCCTACACTGGCGGCCGAGCAGGAAGGCGTCGTGTGAACCGTCGGATCTTCGGCATCGAGGTCGAGTACGGCGTGACCTGCACCTTCCGCGGGCAGCGCCGGCTGTCGCCCGACGAGGTCGCGCGCTACCTGTTCCGCCGCGTCGTGTCGTGGGGCCGCTCGTCGAACGTGTTCCTCGAGAACGGTGCGCGCCTGTACCTCGACGTCGGCTCGCATCCCGAGTACGCGACCCCGGAGTGCGACACCGTCGCGGGGGTCGTCACCCACGACAAGGCGGGGGAGCGCATCCTTGAAAGCCTCGTCGACCAGGCCGAGCAGCGCCTGCACGAGGAAGGCATCGCCGGCCAGATCTACCTGTTCAAGAACAACACCGACTCGGCGGGCAACTCCTACGGCAGTCACGAGAACTACCTGGTCGCGCGCTTCGGCGAGTTCCAGAAACTCGCCGACACCCTCATCCCGTTCCTCGTCACGCGCCAGATCTACGCCGGCGCGGGCAAGGTGCTCCAGACGCCGCGCGGCGCGGTGTACGCCGTGTCGCAGCGCGCCGAGCACATCTGGGAGGGGCTGAGCTCGGCGACGACGCGCAGCCGGCCCATCATCAACAGTCGCGACGAGCCGCACGCCGACGCGGAGCGCTACCGCCGCCTCCACGTCATCGTCGGGGACTCCAACATGTCCGAGTACACCGTGTGGCTGAAGGTGGCCACCTGCGACCTCGTGCTGCGGATGATCGAGGCCGGCACGGTCATGCGCGACCTCACGCTGGACAACCCGATCCGCGCCATCCGCGAGATCAGCCACGACATGTCGTGCCGGCGCCGGGTGCGCCTGGTCGGCGGTCGCGAGATGAGCGCGCTGGAGATCCAGCAGGAGTACTTCGAGCGGGTCGCCAACTTCATCGGCCACACCGACTCGGATCCCGAGACCGACCGCGTGCTCGCCGAGTGGGGTCGGGTGCTGCAGACGCTCGCCGACGACCCGATGAAGCTGTCACGCGAGTGCGACTGGGTCGCGAAGTACCAGCTGGTCGAGGACTACCGCCGTCGCCACGACGTGGCGCTGTCGCACCCGCGGGTCGCGATGCTCGACTTGCAGTACCACGACGTCAGCCGCCGGCGTGGCCTGTACTACCTGCTGCAGCGGCGCGGGAAGGTCGACCGCGTCGTGACCGACGAGGACATCGACATCGCCCGCGGCACGCCTCCGCAGACGACCCGCGCGCGGCTGCGCGGCGAGTTCATCCGCGAGGCGAAGCGCAAGCGCCGCGACTTCACCGTCGACTGGGTCCACCTCAAGCTCAACGACCAGGCGCAGCGCACGGTGTTGTGCAAAGACCCGTTCCGCTACGCCGACGAGCGGGTCGACAAGCTCATCGCGTCGATGTAGCCGTCAGTCGTCCTTCGGCGGCTTGTCCCCGCCGCCGTCGTCGGGCGGCGGTTCCTCCTTCGGCGGCTTGGGCTTCGGCTCAGGTTCCGGTTCGGGTTCCGGGTCAGGTTCCGGCTCCGGTTCGGGTTCCGGCTCCCGCGTCGGTTCGGGCTCCGGCTCCGGCTCCGGCTTGGGCTTCGGCTTCCGCGTCGGTTCGGGTTCGGGCTCAGGCTCGGGTTCCGGCTCGGGTGCGGGCTCAGGCTCGGGTGCGGGCTCAGGCTCGGGGTCGGGCTCGGGCGCCGGGTCAGGCGCCGGCGCGGTCTGCTCGTCGTCATCGTCCAACGGCACCGTCACCGTCACCGGGGCCGTGATGGGTGGCGGCTCCGGCGCTGGGGGCTTGCCGCTCGACACTCCGATGTAGACCGTCTCGCCCGGCAACACCGTCTCGCCTGCCCGCGGGGTCTGCCAGATGACCGTGCCGGCGGGCGCGAAGCTCGCCTGGCGGCGGACCTCGCCGATGACCTTGCGCCGGCCGAGCAGCGTGAGTGCACGGGTCTCCTTGCGGCCCACGACGTTGGGCAGGCGCAGCTTCTTACCGGCGAGCCGCTCGTCGAGCAGGTCCAGGTCGACGAACGGGAAGCCCACGACGTCGCGCCCCGCAAGGACGCGCTCCATGTACTCGCGCCACATCGTGGCGGGCAGCCCACCGCCCGTGACGTCGCGCATGGGGACGCGACCCTTGGCGTGGCCCATCCACACCGCCGTCGACAGCGTCGGCGTGTAGCCGACGAACCACGCGTCGGCGTTGTTCTGCGTCGTGCCGGTCTTCCCCGCAACGGGCCAGTCGTCGAGCTGCGCGGCCTTGCCCGTCCCGGACTTGACCACGTCACGCATCATGTCGACCATCGCCGCGTTGACGACCCGGTTGAGGACGCGCTCGCGCTTGGGCTCCGCCTCGTAGAGCACCGTGCCATCGGCGTCCTCGACCCGCGCGACGAGATGCGGACGCACGCGCACGCCCTCGTTGGCGAACACCGCGTAGGCCGACGCCATCTCCAGCGGCGTCGCGCCGTGCGCCAACCCGCCGAGCCCGATCCCGGGCCCGTAGTCTTCGCCGATCGCGGCGGCGACGTCGATGCCCATGGCGCCGGCCCGCTTCGCGACGCTGTCCGCCCCGAGGATGATGGCGAGCTGCGCGGCCGCGGTGTTCACCGAGTTCTCCAGCGCGCTGGGCATGTCCAGCGTCCCGTAGCTCTCGTCCTTGTAGTTCGCCACCCCCTCGTCCTCGGGGTCCTTGGGGTCGCACTGCCAGTCCTTCACACCCTCGAAGCAGGTGCCGCTGGTGCCCTCGAGGCTGATGTCGAGCGGGAACCCCTCCTGCAGCGCCTCGGCGTAGACGAACGGCTTGAACGAGCTGCCCGGCTGGCGCCGGCCCTGCGACGCGAGGTCGTACTCGAGGTCTTCGTAGTCAAGCCCGCTCTGCAGCGCCCGGATCGCGCCGGTGTCGGGATCGACCGTCACGATGGCCCCGGTCGGGGCGCGGTCGGGCAGGTACGTCGAGATGACGGACTCCGCGGCGCGCTGCATCTGCGGGTCGAGCGTCGTCGTGACCCGCAGACCGTCGAGGTAGAGCCGGCGCTCTCGCTCCGCCCGCGTCTCGCCGAGCTGCGGCAGGTCGAGCAGCTCACGTTGGACCGCATCGACGACGTGGGGCTGGCGGCGCTCGCGGCGCACCGATTTGCGCTCCACGCCGAGGGGGCGCTCGAGCAGCTTCGGCAGGCGTTCTGCCGGCAGGTAGCCCTCGTCCACCATCGCGCGCAGCACGACGTTGCGGCGCTCGAGCGCGAGCTCCGGCTCGTCGCGCGGGTCGGCGCTGTTCGGCGACCGGATGAGCGACGCGAGCAGTGCCCCCTGGTCGACGGTCAGCTCGTCGGCGGTCGTGCCGAAGAACTCCTCGGCTGCCGCCGCGATGCCGTAGGCACGGGAGCCGAAGTACACCTGGTTGAGGTAGCGGCGCAGCAGCTGTCGCTTCGTGAACCGGTCCTCCAAGGCCATCGCGTAGAGCAGCTCGCTGACCTTGCGCTCGATCGTGCGTTGGTTGCCCACCTCGCTCTTCGCCAGCTGCTGGGTGATCGTCGAGCCGCCCTCGGCGACACCCCCCGCGCGGACGTTGGCGACGACCGCGCGACCGATGCCCTCGACGTCGTAGCCGTCGTGCTCGAAGAACTTGCGGTCCTCGGCCGTGATGACCGCCTGGCGCACGTGCACCGGCACCTGGTCGAGCGGCACGACCCGCCGGCTCACCTCCCGGTCGACGACCGCCAGCACCGATCCGTCGTTGGCGTAGACCACCGACCGCTGGTCGAGCTGCGGCAGGCTCGCGTCCTCCGGGATGTCCAGGCGGAAGTCGACGACCTCGCTCGCGCTCGACAACGCCGGGCGGCTCAGCGCCGCCGTGAGGCCCGCGACCGCCACCCCGCCCACCACGCTGCCGACCGCGATCGCCGCCGCCCGGACGGTGGGGCCGCCGGCGTGGACCCCGACCTTCGGCCGCGACGCGGCGCGACGGGCGTCGGGCTGGGGCACGTCGGTAGGCGCGTCGGCGCGCGGTGACGGTTCGGCGCGCGGTGGCGGCGGCGGCGCCGATTCGGCTTGCGGCGGCGGCGGCGGCGGTGCTTCGGCCCGCGGTGGTGCCGCTGACCGGCCCCGCGGCGCCATGAACCCCGCGAGGATCGCCGCCTGACGCAGTCGTCGGCGCAGCCAGCGACCCTGCGGCGGGCGCGACGTTGGCGACGCTGGCGACGACGGCATGACGATCTCTCTGAGGCGAACGTGCGGCGTAGTGTTCCAGATCCCGTCGCCGACACTGCGGTGCGCGGACACGGGCGTCGTCTCCCAGGGTGGCGTCAAAGCGCCCGGCGTGCAGCCGCAGCGGCGCAAACAGTCGCGAAACGCAACGCCGCACGGGTGCGCCGGACCGGTCGACGCGAGTGCCTAGGATGCGCGCGACATGGGCGAGACGCTGGCGGCCGCGGTCGTGCCCGGGCTGGCCCTGGGCGGGGTGCTGGCGGTCACCGCCGTCGTCGCGGCGACCGCCGGGCACGGCGGCGCCCCACACTTGGGCGTCGGCGCGCTCCCCGGCGTTGCGGCGCTCGCCGCGGGTCGCACGCTCACCATCTCACCGGTGGTTGCGACCGTCGCCGCGGTGGTGGTCACCGCCGTGGTGGCACTCGCGGCCCAGCGCCTCGACGTGCGGGTGCGCACGGCCCGGTCGCCGCTCGCGACGCCACCGTGGCTCGCCGACGTCGCGGTGCTCGGGCTGCTCGTCGGCGTCGGCTCGCTGCTGCGCCCGGCGTTGGCGGTCGACCTGCCGGTGGGCCCGCTTGGCGGTGCGCCCAGCACCGGGGCGGGGGCCACGGGCGCGGTGCTCGGCCTCGCCGGAGCCTTCGCGCTGCGGGCACGGCGGCTGCGCGCGCTGCCGGCATCCGCGTGGTGGGCGCTTGCCGGCACCGTGATCGCCGTCGCCGCGGTGCCCGCCGCCGGGGTGCTCGGCGGCGCCTCACAGGGGCTGGCGGCCGCATTCGCCGTCGCCGACCCCGCCGGCCTCGCGCTGCGCGCCGCCGCCGTCGCGGTGGTGGCCCGGCGCGACCCGCTCGCCGCGTGCGGCTGGGGGCTCGGGGTCGGGCTCGCCGAGACGCTCGTGCGCACCGTGTCACCGCTGTCGGGAGCAGCGCTGCTGCCGGCGATCGCGGCCGCTGCGGCCGGCCTGCTCGCCGCCGCGGGGCGCGCGACGCCGGCGCGTGCGACGGCGCGGTGAACGACGTCCTGACCGCCCCGGGGCGCACGGCGCTGCTCGCCGCCGCCGTCGCGTTCCCCTACCTGTTCCCCGACCCCGTCGCGGTGCGGGCAGCGGTGGAGTTGCTGATCCTCGTGCTCGCCGGGCTGTCCCTGCTTCCCGTCGTCGGCTGGCTGCGCACCGTTGCGCTGTCGGCGCCTGCCTCCGCGGCGACCGGGGCGGTCGCGGCGGCCACGTTGCTGTCGGCCGACCAGGCGCTGCCGTTGGCGGTTCTCGCCGCCGGGGCGGCCGGGGCGGCCACGGCCTTGGTCGCGATCGCCGCCGCGCCGCGGCGCCCGCAGGTGGTGTTACCGCTCACCTCGCTGCTCGTCACGGTCGTCGTGTGGGGCCTGTTGTTGCCGCGCGTGCGGCTGGTGTCGTTCGCTCGGCCGGTGTTCGTCGGGGTGGACCTGAGCGCCGACCGCGCGCTCTACCTGTTGACGCTCGCCTTCGTGGTCGCCTGCGTCGCCGCGACCGCCAACCTCGCGCGGTCGCGCGCGGGACGTGAGACGGCCGCCCTCGGCGCGGCGCCCGACGTCGCGCTGCGCAGCGGCGCCGAGCCGCGCAGCGTGTGGCTGCGCACCGTCGCGTTGTCCGGCGTGCCGGCCGGCCTCGCCGGTCTCGTCGCGGCCCTCGTGCAGCAAGGCGTGCCACCGTCGGCGATGTTCTCGCCGGCGGTCGCCATGACCTGGCTGGCGGTTCCGCTGCTCGGCGGCGCCCCGTGGATCTCGGGCACGTTGGTCGGGGCGGCGATTCTGCGCGGCGTACCGGCGTTGACGGGGCTGTCCGTCGTCGGCGTCGGCGGTGTCGGGCTCGCTGTGGCGGCCGCCGCACTGCCCGACGGGATCGTCGGGGCGGTCCGTGCGTGGCCGTGGCGCCTTGCAGAACGCCGCCGCGAGGGGGCCGCGAGCGGGTCGCCGTGACCCTGACCGTCGACGGCGACGTTGCGGGCGCACCGCTGTCGGTGGAGGTGCCAGCCGGCGCCTGGACGGTCGCGACGCATCCGGATCCGGACGCGGCGGCCGCGGTGGTCGCCGGCACCGCGCCGGCCGGAGTCAGCGTCGCGCTCGACGGGCGGCTGCTGCGCCGTCGCGACGCGGCGGGCCGACAGCGGGCCGGGCTGGCCGTCGCGACGTCGCGTCTGGGTTGCTTGCCGTCGCTGCGCGTGGTCGACGTCGTCATGCTCGGCCTGGACGGACCGCAGCCGCCGCTGTGGCAGATCGTGCTCGGAACGCGCCGCGCGCGCACGGTGCAGCTCGACGACGAGGCCGCGGCGCGGGCGCTGGCCGGGCGGCTGGGCTTGGCCAGCCGCCTCGACGCCGCCGCGGTCGGACTGCCGGCCGCCACCGAGGCGTTGCTCGACCTCGCCCGGGCGCTCGCGTCCGGGCCCCGTGCGCTGGTGTGGCGCCGCCCCGAGTGGCTGCCCCCGGCCGACGCCGAGGAGATCGCCGCCGTCGCCGCAGGCGAGCACGCCCGAAGTCGGCTGACCGTGCTCGAGCTGCGCGCGTCGCCGGAGCGCAGCGCGGGGCCGTGACCTCGGTCGCGGGCTACGCTGCGGCGCGACGATGATCGACCGACTCGAGCGGCTGCTCAACCTCGTCATCGCGCTGCGCGAGACACGACGCCCGCTGACCGCGGCGGAGATCCGGGAACGCGTCGCGGGCTACGGGCAGCCCGACGCCGAGGCGTTCCGGCGCATGTTCGAACGCGACAAGGCCGACCTGCGCAGCCTCGGCGTGCCGGTCGACACCGCGCCGCTCGACGCCTACGACGACCGGGTCGGCTACCGCATCGACCCCCGCCGCTACGACCTGCCCGCGGTCGAACTGGCCCCCGACGAGCTCGCCGCGCTGGCGCTCGCCCTGGAGGCGACCGGCATGGCCCAGGACGCCGGCGCCGGCCTGCTCAAGCTGGAGGTCGGGGCGGGCGAGCCCGGGGCGGTGACCGCAGGCGGGCCCGCGGACGTGCGGCTCGGGGTGGCCTTGGAGGCCCCGCACCGTGAGACGCTGCTCGACGCGCAGCTGCACCGCTCGGTCGTTCGCTTCGCGTACCGGCCGCTGGGACGCGACGCCGCCGTGCGCACCGTCGACCCGCACGCGCTGGTCCACCGGCGGGGACGCTGGTACCTCGTCGGCCGCGACCACGACCGCGACGCCCGGCGCGCGTACCGCCTGGACCGCATCGCCGGCGACGTCACCGTCGTGAGCGGTCCGGACGCCTTCGCGCCGCCGCCCGACGACGTCGGCGTGGACGACGTCGTGCCGCCGCCCGATCCGGCCGGGCCCGAAACCGCCGAGGTCGTCGCGGCGCCGGCGGTCGCATGGCAGGTCGCGCGCCGCGCTCGCGGCGGCGGACAACCGGCGGCCGACGGCTGGACGGCGTTCACCGTCGCCGTCGGCGACCCGGACGACTTTGCGTTCTGGGCGTTGAGTTTCGGCCCGGAGCTGCGCGTGGAGGCGCCCGCCGCGCTGCGCGCCGACGTCGTCGCGCGACTGCAACGGCTGGCCGGGTGAGCCGGCGCCCGAGCACCCTCGCGCGCCTCGAGCGCATCCTCACGATGGTCCCGTGGTTGCTCGACAACCCAGGGGTCGGCGTCGACGAGGTGGAGGAGCGCTTCGGCGTGTCACGCGACGAGCTCGCCGACGACCTCGACATCCTCGGCTACTGCGGTCTGCCCGGCTACGGCGGCGGCGACCTCATCGAAGCGTCGCTGGTCGGCGACCGCGTGACGGTGCGCATGGCCGACTTCTTCGCGCGGCCGCTGCGCCTGAGCGTGCGCGAAGCCGTGGCGCTGCTGCTCGCCGGGCGCGCCGTCGCCAGTGTCGAGCCGCTCGGCGAGTCCGACGCGCTGCGCCGGGCGGTCGCCAAGCTCGAGCAGGCGATGGGCGGCCAGACCGCCCGCGTGGCGCTCGACCTGCGCGCTCCGGGCGACGAGCTGCTGCCGGCGCTGCGAGCCGCGGTGGCCGACGGCGACGTCGTGCGGCTGGTCTACCGCTCGGCGTCCGCGCAGACCACCGAACGCGACGTCGAGCCGTGGGCGCTCGTGGGGCGCGGCGGCGCGTGGTACCTCCAGGGGTGGTGCCGCCAGGCGACCGCGCCGCGCGACTTCCGCCTGGACCGCATTCGCGAGCTGCGCCCGACCGGCGAGCGCGTCGCTGTCACGCCCCGCCCCGCGGTTCCGCCGGTCTACGTGCCGGGACCCGACGACACGGTCGTGGAGATCGACCTCGCCCCTGGGGCGGAGTGGGTCGCCGAGGAGGCGGTCGTCGACGACGTCCGCACGGTCGACGGCGCGCGGCGGGTGCGCCTGCGCGCATCGTCGTTGGAGTGGGTCGCGCGTCTGGTCGTGCAGCTCGGCGGGTCGGCGACGGTCGTGGGACCCCAGGCGCTGCGCGACCGCGTCCGGGCGCTCGCGGCGGCGACCCTCGCGGGCTACGGACCCAAGAACTAGCGGATCTCGCCCGATCGGGGGATATGGGCGTCCCCGGTCAAGGCGAGCGCCTCCCCGGCCGACACTTTTCGCAACGATGGAAACGGCGGCTGCCAGGGTCGTCGGGCACGGGAGACAGCGAGATGACGACGATCAAGGCGACGTGTCCCACCTGCGGCGAGGTCGGCCTGACCCCGGACGAGATCGAGCTGCGGGTCGACAGCCTCGACGCCGCGGCGTCGTTCTACGCCTTCGCGTGCCCGACCTGCCGCGACACCGTGCGCAAGCCGGCCGACGCGCGCATCGTGCGCCTGCTGATGTCGGGCGGCGTGGCGGTCCGCCCCGCCGACCCGGCCGCGCCGCGACGGCGCCGGCTCGCGGAGCGCTTCGACGGCCCGCCGTTCACCCACGACGACCTGCTCGACTTCCACACGCTGCTCGCGCGCGACGACTGGTTCGACGCGCTCGTGCAGCGCGACCCCCGCAGCCGCGCCGCCTGACCAGCCGTTGATGACGAGTTTCCGCCTGCTCAGGCGGAAGCCCGACACCAAACCGGGGCGGCCGCCGGCAACGCTGGTCTAGGGTTTGCGGCGGTGGAGGTCTTCGTGATCTTGTCGCTGGCGCTCGTCGTCGTGATCCTCGGCGCCGTCGTGGTCGTGGGGCGCGAGCTGCGACGCGCGACGCGCCGGCTCACCACTGCCGTCGGGAACGTCACGACCGGGTTGGCCCCGCTGACCGAGGAACTGCAGTCCGAGCTGGCCGTGACCAGCCTCGAGGTCGAGGCCCTGCGCGACGGCTTGGAACGCGCGAGCAGCGAGCGCGCCGGACGTACGCGGGCGCGGGCGCGGCGCACCAAGGCGCGCCGGCGGCGCTGACGTACACTGACCTCCCAACCGTGGGAGGATCGTCATGAACCTCGGCCCGCTCGAGATCGGCGGCATTCTGCTGCTGTTCGTGCTGCTGTTCGGCGCGAAGAAGCTGCCCGATCTGGGCAGCTCGGTCGGCAAGAGCATCAAGAACTTCAAGAAGGGCGTGGCCGAGGCTGACGACAAGGACGCTGCCGCAGCGAACGTCGAGGAGGCCCGTCCCGCGACCGAGGCATCGGTCCCACCGTCGACACAGACCTCGCGCGACGTCTCCTAGCCGCGCGGCCCACCTTTTGCCATGACGGCAACCGCGACGCCTCCGGGCGCCGGCGGCACCACCGCGGACGACCCCGCGTCGGTCTACACCGGCGACGAGATGACGCTCTTCGAGCATCTCGAGGAGCTGCGCAGCCGCCTGTTCAAGTCCGCCGTCGCGATCGTGCTCGGCCTGGCGATCGGCTTCGTGTTCCACGAGCAGGTGCTGGCCATTCTCCGCCAGCCGTACTGCAACCTGCCGACCGACCTGCGCCGGGGCCTGTCGGGCGGCAGCGAGTGCGAGCTGATCGTGCTGCGCGTCCTCGACGGCTTCTTCGTCAGCCTCAAGGCCTCCGCCGTCGTCGGTGTCGTCGTCGCCGCGCCGATGGTGTGCTTCCAGATCTGGCGCTTCGTGACGCCAGGGCTGCGCCCCGTCGAACGCCGCTACGCGATCCCGTTCCTGCTCATCACCCAAGTGCTGTTCGCCGGCGGCGCGGTGTTCAGCTACTTCTTGATCCCGCGGGCGCTCGAGTTCCTCCTCGGCTTCGCCGGTGAGGGCATCGTGCCGGTGCTGTCGGCCAACGAGTACCTCACGTTCATCCTCCAGACGATGATCGCGTTCGGCATCGCCTTCGAGTTCCCCGTCGTGCTCGTGATGTTGTCGCTGATGGGCGTGATCAGCGCGGATGGCATGCGCCGCTACCGGCGCCACGCGCTGTTCGGCACGTTCGTCGCGGCCGCCGTCATCACCCCGACGCAGGACCCGCTGACGATGCTGCTCATGGCCGCCCCACTCGTGGCGTTCTACGAGCTGAGCGTCCTCGCGGCGCGGGTCATCGAGCGCCGCCGCCGCGCGCGCACCGCCGTTGCCGCCTGACGCCGGCGCCTCGGCCGCGCTGCCCCCCCGCGACGACGAGCTCGTCGCGTTCGCGCGCGACTATGGTGCACCGGCGGTGGGATGGGCTACCCCGCGGCAGACCCCCCGGGCGCGCACGAGATCCTGCGCCGCCGCGCCGACGAGTTGCGTGCAACCGGCGCGGACGTCACGGTCACGGCGTGTCCGACGGCGGCGGCGCGGTTGCGCTCAGCCGGCCTTGCTGCCTTCGACCTTGCCGCGTACGTCGCCGACCGTCTGGAAGGACCGCCCGCATGACCAGCCCGTTCGGGCCACTGCACCTGATCGTGAATCCCCGCGCCGGACGGGGCGCGGTCGGCAAGACCCTGCCGGTTCTGCTTGCGGCGCTGAAGGAACGGGGCCTGGAGTACCGGACCATCGAGACCACCGCGCGCGGGAACGCCTCCGAGGCGGCGCGCCAGGTCCTCGACGCCGGCGGGCAGTACATCGTGGCCGTCGGCGGCGACGGGACGGTCCACGAGGTCGTCAACGGGATGTTCGAGGGCGACACGCCCGTCAATCCCGACGCCGTTCTCGGCGTGGCCGCCGGTGGCAGTGGCTGTGACTTCGTGCGCACCTTCGGCCTTGATCGCAAGCCCGACGTCGTCGCCAGGCACCTCGATGGCGACTACACGATGCCGATCGACATCGGCGTCGCCGAGTACGTCGACGCCGGCGGCAACGTCACCCGCAGGCTGTTCGCGAACATCGCCGAGGTCGGCTACGGCGCCGAGGTGGTCCGTCGCGCCGAGCGGTATCCACGCTGGTTCGGACGCGTGCGATACCTGCTGGCGGCCTACGCCAGCATGGCCAGCGGCCAGCGGCCCGAGACAACGCTGAAGGTCGCCCACACCGAGATGACCGCCCCGCTCGTCGAGCTCGTCGTCGCCAACGGACAGTTCTTTGGCGGCGGGATGAAGGTCGCGCCCCGCGCCCTGCCCGACGACGGCAAGTTCAACGTGCAGATGTACACGGGGCGCCGGAGTCAGTTCTTCCTGGGGACCATGAAGATCTTCCGGGGCGAGCATCTGCCCGACCCCGACATCACCGAGTACCAGTCAGCAACCGCTGAGCTGGCACCCACCCCGCCGCAGCTGGTCGAAGCCGACGGCGAGGTGCTGGGCCACACGCCCGCTCGATTCTGGCTGCTCGAGCGGGCGGTGCGGCTGAAGATCTGACCTACCGGACGTAGGTCTCGTCGTTCTCGAGCTTGCTGTGCCAGCGGCTGCCGAGGTGGCCACCGAGCGCGCCACCCAGGAGCATCGCGACGAGGATGCCGATCCCGACGCCGGTGCCGATGTCGGCGAGGTCACTCAGGGGCAACGGCAGGTTCGCCTGTGCGGCCGTGGCGTCGGCCGAGACGTTGAGGTTGCCGGTCACGGCGGCCACGATGGCGCCCAGTGCCGCAACGATGACGATCGCGAAGATCGGCACGAGGATCCCGTTGAGAAGGCCGGAGCCACGCGCCATGCGGCCGGCGGTGTAGCCGCCCCACAGGTACGCGAGGAACTGGGCGAGAACCAGTCCGATGCCGGCGCCGATGGTGGCGGTGCGAGCGTCGCTGGTGGTGATGGTGCCCTCCGTCATGCCCAAGGCGCCCAGGACCGCGCCGATGATCGCCGACAGGACGATGAAGGCGCCGAAGGCGACCAGCACACCCGTGATCACCGAGCCGAGGGAGAACCCTCCGCGCGCGCGGTCCACGGCGACCGGCGCGACAGAGCGCTCGGAGGCGGGGCGGCGATCGTCACCGTGGTCGTCCCGGTGGGCGTCCCGGTCCTCGTCCAGCCGGATCTCGTCGCCGGTGCGGTCATGCGTCTGCGCACCCGGTCCACGGCGACCCGCGACGCGCCGACATCGAGGTGTGGGCGCGGCGCTACGACACGCTGCGACGACACCCGACCGGCTCGTGCGCTCCGTGCCGGCGCAGCGGCTCGATGCGCGCCGCGGTGCGCGCGCAGTCCACGACGACCCGGCCCTGCCGGAGATCGAGGTGTGGGCGCGGCGCTACGACACGCTGCGCGACGACACCGACCGGCTCGTGCGCTCCGTGCGCCGGCGCAGCGGCTCGATCGTGCGGCAGTTCGACCGCATCGTCGGGGTGCTCACCGGCCTCGGGTACCTCACCGCCGGCGACGACCCCCGCCCGACGGCCGACGGGATGCTGCTCGCCGCGTTGTACGCCGAGACCGACCTCGTGCTCGCGGAGGCGGTGCGCCGCGGTGTGCTCGACGACCTCGAGCCGGCGGACCTCGCCGCCGTCGCCAGCGCGTTCGTCTACGAGACGCGGCTGAAGGAGCCGCCGCCGCTGCGGTTCCCGACCGCCGCGACGCGCGCGGCCGTCGCCGACGTTGTGGCGCTGTGGCAAGACGTCGTCGCGCGGGAGGAGGCGGCGACGCTGCCGCCGACCCGCGCGCCCGATCCGGGCTTCGCCGACGTGGTGTGGCGTTGGGCGTCGGGCGCCGACCTCGCCGTGGCGCTGGGCGCGACGGAGATGACCGCAGGCGACTTCGTGCGCAACACCAAGCAGGTGGCCGACGTGTTGCGCCAGCTGCGCGGCGCGCTCGCCGGCACGGCGGTCGGCGACACGGCCGCGACCGCGGCGCGGGCGCTGGTCCGCGGCGTCGTCGCCTACACCGGCGTGTGAGCCGCCGGTGAGCAGCCCGTTCGGACCGCTGCACCTGTTCGTCGACCCGCGCGCCCGGGGCGCGCGCCGCGCGGCACGCGAGCTCGTTGACACGCTGCGCTCCCGCGACGTCGCCGTCGACGGCGTCGCGACCCCGGACCCCAACGAGACGCCCGCCGCGGTCCGCGCGGCGCTGGCCGACGGGGTGCGCTACCTGGTCGCCGTAGGCGGCGACGCGACGGTGCACGCCGTGGTCAACGGCATGATCGACCGCGACGGTCCCGTCGCCGCCGACGCGGTGCTCGGCGTGGTCGCGGCCGGGCGCACCTGCGACTTCGCCCGCACCTTCGGCCTTGACCGCCCCGTCGAGCGGGTCGCCGGCTACCTCGCGTCCGACCACGTGATGCCGATCGACGTGGGACTGGTCGACTACCACGACCCCCGGGGGTGCCAGGCCCGGCGGGCGTTCGTCAACATCGCGCAGGTCGGCTACGGCGCCGAGGCGCTGCGCCGGGCACGGCGTTACCGCGCCCTCGGTCGGGTCGGCGCGCTGCTCGGCGCGTACGCCGCGATCGCGACGCTCGACCGCCGGGAGGCCGCGGTGCGCGTCGCGCACACGGAGATCTGCGTCCCGGTCGTCAACCTCGTCGTCGCCAACGGCCAGTTCCTCGGCAACGGGATGAAGATCGCCCCCCGGGCGCTGCCCGACGACGGCCGCTTCAACGTCCAGGTGTTCACCGGCGAGCGCAGCCAGGTGTTCACGATGAGCTCGGCGATCTACCGCGGCGAGCACCTGCCCCACCCCAACGTCGTCGAGTACCAGTCGCCGGTCGTCGCCGTCGATCCGCAGGTGCCGTTGGCGGTCGAGGCCGACGGGCAGGTGCTCGGCACGACGCCCGCAACCTTCGCGTTGCTCGACCGGGCGCTGCGACTGAAGATCTGACGCCGTCGCGCGCCTTCCGCGCGGCGGCGGTCGGGACGCGACCTCCTACACTCGCCGCTATGACGACGGTGCCAACGACGCCCCAGCCGAACGCGTTGGGACGTGCGGAGCAGGCGATGCGCGACGCCGGCATCGACGCGCTGCTCGTCGGTCCCGGGGCTGACCTGCACTACCTCACGGGGTACCGGGCGCTGCCGCTGGAGCGGTTGACGCTGCTCGTCGCGCGTGCCGACGGGCACCACCGCCTCATCGTGCCGACGCTGGAACGCCCCCGCGCGGAGGCGGCCGGCACGGGTGTGGAGCTGGTCGACGTCGGCGAGACCGACGACCCGTACGCGGCGGTCGCCGTGGCCCTGACGGGCAGTGAGGAGGGCCGCCTGGCCGTCGGTGACCGGCTGTGGTCGATGTTCCTTCTCGGCGTCCAGGGCTGGCTGCCGCGGGCGCAGTGGCTGCGCGCGTCGGCCGTGACCCGCCAGCTGCGGATGCGCAAGTCGCCGGCCGAGATCACGGCGCTGCGGCGCGCCGCCCAGGCGATCGACCGCGTCCACGCCGCCGTTCCGTCGTTGCTGCGCGCAGGGCGGACGGAAGCGGAGGTCGGGCGCGACATCGCCGCCCGCATCGTCGCCGAGGGCCACAGCGCGGTGAACTTCGTCATCGTCGCGTCGGGACCCAACGGCGCCTCGCCGCACCACGAGACCGGCGACCGGACGCTGCGCGACGGCGACGCGGTCGTCGTCGACATCGGCGGCACGCTGGACGACTACTGCTCGGACTGCACCCGCGACTACGTCGTCGGCGCCCCGCCCATCGGCTTCGTCGAGGCCCACGAGGCGCTGGAGGTCGCGCAGGCCGCCGCGTGCGACGCGGTGCGCCCCGGCGTGACCGCCGCCGCGGTCGACGCCGTCGCCCGCCAGCGGCTCGACGACGCCGGCTACGGCGAGCACTTCATCCACCGCACCGGCCACGGGATCGGCCTGGAGGAGCACGAGGAGCCCTACATCGTCGCGGGCAACGAGCTGGTCTTGGAGCCCGGGATGGCGTTCTCGATCGAGCCGGGCGTCTACCTGCCGGGGCGGTTCGGGATGCGCATCGAGGACATCGTCGTCGTGACCGAGGACGGTGGTGAGCGGCTGAACACCCTCGACCGCGCCGCGGTGACGGTATGACCCCGACCGGCGACGTCGTCCGCGCCCGCATCGAGGAGGTGCGGCCCCTCGCCGCCGAGTACCGCCGGGAGGGCATCGCGCAGGGCGCCACCGTCGAGCCGCCGCTTCCGAGCGGGGCGCTGTTCTGGCTGGCGCGGACCGCCGACGGCACGCCGGCCGGCTACGCCGCCGGCGCCCTGCATCCCGACGGCCTGCTGCTCGGACCGGTCTACGTCCGACCGCCGTACCGGCGCATGCGGATGGGGCTGCGCCTGCTCGCCGAGATCCAACGCTGGGCGGGGACCGCGCAGATTCCGCTCGTCGAGGTGTCGGTTCCCAGCGACAACGACGCCGGCGTGCGCTTCCTCGAGGCGGCCGGGTACCGCACCCGGCGGCTGCTCATGGCCCGCGACGACGCCGCCGAAGGACCGTCATGACCGTCACCCGGCTCGAACCGGAGCAGCGCGAGCTGCTCGACCTGGCGCGCGAGTTCGCCGTGCGCGAGCTGGCGCCGCGCGCCGCCGCCGACGAGGCGGCCGCCACCTTCCCCGCCGACCTGTTCCGCCGGCTGGCGGCCAGCGACCTCATGGGTCTGCCGTTCGACTCGGAGTACGGCGGCTCTGGCCAGCCCTACGCGGTGTATCTGCGCGTCGTCGAGGAGCTTGCGCGCGGGTTCCTCGCCGTCGGCCTGGGGCTGAGCGTGCACACCCTGGCGACGTGGGCCGTCGCGACGTTCGCCAGCGACGAGGTCCGCAAGACCTGGCTGCCGCGGATGACCTCGGGTGAGCTGCTCGGCGCCTACTCGCTGTCCGAGCCGGGCAGCGGCTCGGACGCGGCGGGCCTGACAACCCGCGCGGTGCGCGACGGCGACGACTACGTCGTCAACGGCACGAAGGCGTGGGTCACCCACGGCGGCGAGGCCGGGTTCTACGTGCTGATGTGCCGCACCGGCGAGGAGGGCAGCCGCGGCATCTCCGCGCTGCTCGTCCCCGCCGACACACCGGGACTGTCGTTCGCGCCGCCCGAGCGCAAGATGGGACTGCGGTCCTCGCCGACGCGCCAGCTGATCTTCGACGACGCGCGGGTGCCGACGCACCACCTGCTCGCCGAGGAGGGCCACGGCTTCCGCATCGCGATGGCGGCCCTCGACGGCGGACGGCTGGGAATCGCCGCGTGCGCGGTCGGGCTCGCGCAGGCGGCGCTGGACCAGTCGCTGAGCTACGCCGCCGAACGGGAGCAGTTCGGGCGCCCGATCGCGGACTTCCAGGGGATCGGCTTTCTGCTCGCCGACATGGCGACCGGCGTGGAGGCGGCCCGTGCGCTGTACCTCGAGGCTGCCGACCGCCGCGACCTCGGCCAGCCGTACGCGCGCATGGCCGCGATGGCCAAGCTGTTCGCCAGCGACCACGCGATGCGCGTGGCGACCGACGCGGTGCAGGTCCACGGCGGCTACGGCTACGTCACCGACTACCCCGTCGAGCGCTACCTGCGCGAGGCGAAGGTCCTGCAGATCGTCGAGGGCACGAACCAGGTGCAGCGCGTCGTCATCTCGCGCGACCTGCTGCGCCGCTGAACCGGCGGGACCGCGGTGTCGCGCCAGCGTGACCGCACGACGGTCCGCCGGGCGCTGCGCGCCGGCGCGGTCGCGGGCGGTGGTGTCGGGGGCCTTCTGCTCGTCGTCGCCGTCGCCAGCCGCGCAGGTATCGAGACGGTGACCGCGGTCATGTCCGGCGTCGCGGTCGGGGCGCTCGTCACCGCCGGCTGGCTGCTGCTCGCGGCGCTGCTCGACGTCCTCGCCGGCGACTATCCGGGGCGGCGGCGGCTGCTGTGGACGCTCGGCGCCACGGTGCTCGCGCTGCTCGGGCCGTTCCTTGTCGTCGGCACGCTGACCCCAGGGGCAGCGTGACGCCCGCGCCGCGGCGTAAGGTCGGCGCCATGCCCGAGTTCGTCTGCGCGACCTGCGCCGCGCCGTTCGCGCTGCCGCCCGCGGTCCTCGACCGCTACCCGGGGTGGACGCCGCGGGAGTGCCGCAACTGCCGCGACGGCGACGGCAGCCCGTCGCGCGGGGGGACGAAGGCGCCACCGCGGCGTCGCGGCGCTCCCCGCGACGCGCCGGTCGAGGAGAACCTCACCGTCGCGGAGGTGCTCGACCGCTACACCGCGGGCCCGCAGGACGGCGTGTTCACCGACGGCAGCGCACATCCCAACCCCGGCCCGGGAGGCTGGGGTGCGGTCTACGTCATCGGCGGCGAGGTCGTCGACCAGCGTCACGGCAGCGAGGCGCACACCACGAACAACCGCATGGAGCTCACGGCGCTGCTCGCGGCGTTCGACATGGTGCCGCCCGGCACGCCGGCCACCGTGTACACCGACAGTCGGCTGTGCGTCGACACGATCACGCGCTGGGCGCCCGGCTGGGAACGGCAGGGGTGGCGGCGCAAGGGTGGCGACGTGCGCAACCTCGACCTGGTGCAGCAGCTCTACGCGCGGGCCAAGGCGCGCCCCGAGCTGACGCTGGCGTGGATCCGCGCCCACGACGGGGCGCGTTGGAACGAGTACGCCGACTCCCTGTCGACCGCGTACCGGCGGGCGACGCTGTGACGGTGCCGCCGACGACGCTGCTCGTCGCCGCGGGCGTCCACACCCTGAGCGGCGGGCCCCCGGCGCGCTGCCTGCTGGTGGCAGGGGACCGGCTGGTCTGGGTCGGCGCCGACCCGGCGGACGCGCCGGCGCACGACCGGATCGCCGACCTCGGCGGCGCCTGGATCACCCCGGCCTTCGTCGACGCCCACGTCCACGCGACGATGACGGGGCTGTCGGAGGTCGGCGTTGACCTCAACGGGGCGGCGAGCGTCGCCGACGTGCTCGAACGGGTGCGCCGCCGCGCCGGCGAGCTGCCGGCCGAGGTCGTGGTCCTCGGGTCGGGTTGGGACGACACCGACTGGCCGGAGCAGCGACCGCCGACGGCGACCGAGGTCGGAGCCGCGGTGCCCGGCCGAACGGTGCTGCTCAGCCGCGTCGACGTCCACTCGTGCGTCGTCGACCCCGGCACCCTCGCCCGGCTGCCCCTGGACGAGCTCGACGGCGTCGCGCGTGACGCCGACGGCGAGCCGACCGGCTGGCTGCGCGAGATGGCGTACGGCGCAGCGATGCGCCTGGTGCGCGAGCAGCTGACGGCGGCGCAGCTGACCGCGGCGCGCGACGCGGTGTGCCGGCGGGCCGCCGCCCTGGGCATCGGCTGCCTGCACGAGCTCGGCGTCCCGGGGCTGTCCGGACTGGACGACAGCCGCGCGTGGCGCGACGGGAACTGGCCGGTCGAGGTGCTCACCTGGTGGGCGGAGCTGGACCTCGACCTCGTCCTCGCCGAGGGGCTGCGCCCCGGCGGAGACCTGTTCATCGACGGGTCCATCGGCTCGTACACCGCCGCGACGAGCGTCGCCTACCCCGACGGGGGGCACGGCGAGCTGTTCCACAGCGACAAAACCGTCGCCGGGTGGTTCGCCGCGTGCACCGCCGCCGGCGTGTCCGCCGGCGTCCACGCCATCGGCGACCGGGCGATCGAGCAGGCGATCGGCGCGCTCGAGCACGCCGCCGCGGTCCACGGCGCCGACGCCGTGCGCAGGTGCCGCCACCGCATCGAGCACCTCGAACTGGCCGACCGCGACCACGTGCGCCGGCTGGCGGCACTCGGCGTCGTCGCGAGCATGCAGCCCGCCTTCGACGCCGCGTGGGGCGGCGCCGACCGGCTCTACGCCAAGCGCTTCGGCGCGGACGTGGCGCTGCACTCGAACCCGCTGCGCTGGCTCGCCGACGCTGGGGTACCAATGGCCTTCGGGTCGGACTCGACGGTCACGCCGCTGGACCCGTGGGGCACCGTCGTCGCGGCCACACACCACCGGGGCGGGCTGAGCCTGTCCTTTGACGAGGCCCTCGTGGCGCACACCCTCGGCGGGCGCCACGCGGCGGGCCAGGACGACGTCGGGCCGCTGCGCGCCGGCATGCGCGCCGACCTCGCGGTGTGGGACGCCGACCCGGTGACCGTCGACGACCCCACGCGGCTGCAGTGCCTCGCGACGGTCGTCGCGGGGCGCAGCGCGCACGGCGACCTGCCGCTGGGGCTGTGATGCCGGGGCGGCCGTGACGGTCGGCGGCGGTGATCCGACGGGCGTGACGGAGGGGACCGTGACCGGGGCGGTGGACCACCCCACGTCGCCCGGGATCGAGGCCGGCGTGGCCGTGCTGCTCGGCGCGGACCGCGAGGTGGCGGAAGCGGCGGTCGCCGCCGTCGACGCGGCCGCGCTGCTCGGCGTCGGTGTCGCGCTGCCGGCGCTGCTGATCGCGGCGCGGCGGGGGACCGACGCGGTCGGAGCGCTGCGCCGCCTCGCCGACGGCGACGCGGTGCCGACGTCGTGGTCGCCGTTCGAGGCCCGCGTCGCCACGGACGAGGCGCGCGAGGAGGCCGCCGCCGCGCGGGCGCGGATGCGCCTGGGGGTCGGAACCGTCGAGGCGCTCGGCCTTGACGCCGCCGTCGTCGCGGTGGAGGCGGTCCTCGGCGGGGCGGCGACCGTCGTGGCGGGGGTCGATGCGGCCCGCGCCCGGGGCGTGGCCGAGACCCGCGCGCGGGTGGACCACGCCTGGATCGTGCGCGTGGTCGCGCTCGCTCCGCAGCGGCTCGTCGCCGCGCCGGCGCGGGTGGAGGACGCGGCGGCGGGGAGCGCCCGCGATGCGGCGCTGCGCGGCGGCGGCGATGCGGCGGCCGAGGGCGTCGCGGGGAACGCGGCGGGTGGCGGCGAGGGCGCCGTCGTGGTCCGCCGTGACGACTATCTCGACCTCTTCGACGCCTGAGAAACCGACACCCTCCGGCAACTTTTTCGTCACCTCGTTGACCAGCGGCTTCGCGGTGTTTGCGCTGGTCAGCGCCCCGGCGGCAGGGCCGATCGGCGGTTGACTGGGGCGGTCGCTGGCCCGTACAGTGCCCCTCGCCACCGCAGGAGTCCCCGCCTCGCGGGTGGCGGCAGGAACGCGAACGGACGAACGACCGAGGCGGCGTCCCACGGGACCGGCGCTGACGTCTCGCGGGTACGCCGCGGCGGTATCCGGAGCGGCGCGACGAGCGCCGCCCGGCCGTACAGGACACGCCGGCCACGGTCGGCAGGGAGAAGGGCAGGCTCAGTAGAGAACGGCAGACGGCCGCGTTCGTCCCGGCCCGTCCGTCAGGCGCCAACGGCTTGTCCGCTCCCGCGCGGCCCCGAAGCTTCCGGCTTCGGGGCCGTTTCGCCTTCGCAGCCGGGGAGGGAACTGGCGCGTCGGCCGGTGCGTTGCATCGGCCGGGTACAACCCCTATAACGCCGCACCACGCGGCCCTGCACGACGCTGGTCCGCGCGACGTCGAGGAGCATCGGTGGCGAAGGACGACTACGACGACCCGGAGCTCGAAGACGCGACGGACGACGACGAGGACCTCGAACTCGACGACGACGTCGAGATCGACGCGATCGAAGTCGACGACGACAGCGACGTCGACGCGGTGGTGGTCGACGACGACGCCGACGACGAGGAGATCGACGACGAGACCGACGACGAAGCGGTCGTCGTCGACGAGGAGGAGGAGTCGCTCGACGTCCTGCTCGCCCGCGAGCAGGCCGACGACGAGGACCTGCTGCGCCTGGACGAGGAGCCGCGCGACGGGCTGACGACCACGACGACCCCGATCGGCGCCGACGAGTTCACCTGCCGCTCGTGCTTCTTGGTCAAGCGCCGAGCGCAGCTCGCGGACGAGAAGAAGCGCATCTGCTTCGACTGCGCCTGAGCGCCCCCGCGCGCCGGGCGCTGCTCGCGCTCGCCGGCGGCCTGGCGCTGTTCGCGGCGCACCCCCCGCTCGACCTCGGCTGGCTCGGCGTCGTTGCGGTCGTGCCGCTGCTGGCCCTCGCCCGCGACCTCGCCGCCGGAGGAGCGCGGGTGCGCGCCGGCGTGGGCTGGGGGCTGCTGGCCGGTCTGGCGTTCTTTCTGCCGCTGCTGTCGTGGATCTCGCGGTTCGGCATCGCCCCGTGGCTGCTGCTCGCCGCGATCGAGGCGCTGTCGATCGCGGCGTTCGTCGGCGTGCTCATGGCGTGGGGGTCGCGGCCGTGGCGCCCGGTCGTCGCCGTCGTCGTGTGGGTCGCCGCCGAGGCGGTGCGCTCGCGCGTGCCGCTCGGCGGGTTCCCGTGGGGCCTGCTCGGCTACACCCAGCACGCCGGCGGACCGCTGCTCTACGCGGCGCGAACCGTCGGGGTGCTCGGCGTCGGGGCGCTGCTCG
>JAUJMS010000054.1 GCA_030446745.1 Egibacteraceae bacterium
AGGCGGGTCTGCCCGGATTGCGCGCCGCCATCGCCACCTCGTTCGAGCTGGACGAGGCCGCGCTGCTGGACCAGCCGGGTGCCTTCGTCGAACACGATGCTGCTGCAGCGCTGGCCGCGCAGCTGCCCGGCCCCGCGCGCACGGGCAGCGACCTGCTCGACCGGCTCGAGGGCGCCGCCCGCGCCATCGTCGAAGCGCTCGCGGCGACCGGCTGGGAGCCCCAGGCAGCCGACGCCGCCGTCGCCGGCGTGCTCGGCAGCGCCGACCCGACCGTGGTCGCGGTCGCCCGGTTCGCGGCCGAGCAGGTGGTACCGCGGCTGAACGCCACGGTCCGTGAGATCGACCGCCTCGGCGACGGGCTCGCAGGCCGCTACGTCCCCTCGGGGCCCTCCGGCTCGCCCACACGAGGTCGGGTGGACGTGCTGCCGACCGGCAAGAACTTCTACTCGGTCGACCCCAAGGCACTGCCCAGCGAGCTGTCCTGGCAGGTGGGCCAGCGGCTCGCCGCCGACCTGTGCGAGCGATACCGCCGCGAAGAGGGGCGCTGGCCGGTCTCGGTCGGCCTGGTCGTGTGGGGAACCTCCGCGATGCGCACCCACGGCGACGACATCGCCGAGGTGCTCGCGCTGCTCGGCGTGCGACCGGTGTGGAACGTCGAGTCGCGCCGCGTGGTGGACCTGGAGCTGATGAGCCTGGAGGAACTCGGTCGCCCGCGCGTCGATGTCACCGTGCGGATCTCCGGCTTCTTCCGCGACGCCTTCCCGCACCTGGTGCAGTTGATGGACGACGCGGTGACGCTGGTCGCAGCGCTCGACGAGGCCGCTGACGCCAACCCGATCGCCGCCAACGTCGGGCGGGACGTGGCATCCGGGACCGACCGTCGGCGGGCGACTGCACGGGTGTTCGGCTCCAAGCCGGGAGCGTACGGGGCCGGGCTGCTGCCGCTGATCGACGCGCGCAACTGGTCCACGGACGCCGACCTCGCCGAGGTGTACTCGGTGTGGGGCGGCTACGCCTACGGGCGCGGGCTGGACGGCGTCGAGGCGCGCGGCGACATGGAGCGCACCTTCGCCCGCATGCAGGTCGCGGTGAAGAACACCGACACGCGCGAGCACGACGTCTTCGACTCCGACGACTACTTCCAGTACCACGGCGGCATGATCGCCGCGGTGCGCGCCCTGACCGGCGCCTCGCCGAAGGCCTACATCGGCGACTCCGCCGACCCGGCACGGGTTCGGACGCGGGACCTGCGGGAGGAGACCGCACGGGTGTTCCGCGCCCGCGTCGCGAACCCGAAGTGGATCGGCGCGATGCAACGCCACGGCTACAAGGGTGCCTTCGAGCTCTCGGCGACGGTGGACTACCTGTTCGGCTACGACGCGACCGCGGGTGTCGTCGAAGACTGGATGTACTCGACGCTGTCCCAGAAGTACGTCTTCGACGAGACGAACCGGGCGTTCATGGAGCAGTCCAACCCATGGGCGCTGCGGGCGGTCACCGAGCGGTTGCTCGAGGCAGCCGACCGGGGGCTGTGGGCCAAGCCGTCAGACGAAACGCTCGATGGCCTGCGGCAGGTGTACCTGGAGCTCGAAGGCGACCTGGAAGAGCGGGGAGACGCATGAACCAGACGCCCTATCCGTTCTCCGCGCTGGTCGGCGCGGACGACCTGAAGCTCGCGCTGCTGCTCGACGCGGTGTCGCCGGCGATCGGCGGGGTGCTGGTCCGTGGGGAGAAGGGCACCGCCAAGTCGACCGCCGTGCGGGGGCTGGCGGCGCTGCTGCCGCCGGTCGAGGTTGTCGCGGACTGCCGCTTCTCGTGCGCGCCCCCGACCCCCGACCCCCTGTGTCCTGACGGGCAGCACGACAGCGCCGAGGCCGTCGTGCGCGATGCCCGCCTCGTCGAGCTTCCCGTCGGAGCCAGCGAGGACCGCGTCGCCGGGTCGCTGGACCTCGAGCGGGCGCTGACCGAGGGCCGCCGGGCGTTCGAGCCGGGTCTGCTCGCCGCCGCCCATCGTGGGGTGCTCTACGTCGACGAGGTCAACCTGCTCGGCGACCACCTGGTCGACCTGCTGCTCGATGCGGCCGCCATGGGCACCAACCACGTCGAGCGCGAAGGTGTCTCGGTCCGCCACGCGGCGCGCTTCCAGCTGGTCGGGACCATGAACCCCGAGGAGGGTGAGCTGCGACCGCAGCTGCTGGACCGCTTCGGTTTGACCGTGGAGATCAAGGCGTCGCGCGACCCCGACGAGCGAACCCAGGTCGTGCGCCGGCGCCTGGCCTACGAAGCGGACCCCGAGGGCTTCGCGGCCCGTTGGGCCGACGCGGACGCACAGATCGCGGACCGCATCGTCGCCGCCCGCAAGCTGCTGGGCGAGGTCGTGCTGGGCGAGGACGCGTTGCGCGCGGTCGTCGCCGCATGCACGGCGTTCGAGGTGGACGGGATGCGGGCCGACATCGTGACCGCCAAGACCGCCACCGCGCTCGCGGCGTGGGACGGCCGCACGGACGTGACCATCGACGACGTCCGCGCCGCCGCGTTGCTGGCGCTGCCGCACCGCCGCCGCCGTGGACCCTTCGAGCAGCCCGGCA
>JAUJMS010000027.1:0-6495 GCA_030446745.1 Egibacteraceae bacterium
CGACCGCGCCTGCGACGCGGGCGCCCCGCCGTTCGCCACGACCCTGCTGCCCGACGGCGGCCCGCGCGTCGCCTACGGCGTCGCCGACGAGGACGCGCGCGCCGTGGCGCTGCAACTCGACTCCGGCGAGCAGCTGACCCCCGCCGTCCGCGCTGGCGAGCTCGGCTTCCCGGTCGGGTTCTGGGCCACGGCGCTGCCGCCCGGCGCACGCCTCGTCGGCGCTCCGGCGCCCTACAACGGCGGCCAGGGATAGGGCCGGTACTCCTCGGCCACGTTCGGCAGGGCGGGCAGGTCGTGCAGCGCGGCCGCGCGCCGGCCGAGAGCCGCGACCTCGCGGGGCGACAGCAACGCCGTCAGCGACGCGCCGAGCTCGCCGTCGAGCGCCGCGCAGAACCGCGCGACGTCGTCGCGCCACGCGCGCGGCAGCGGCGTGCCGGCGAACTCCCAGATGACCGTCCGCAGCTTCGGGTGCGGGTGGAAGGTCAGCCCGTGGTCGCAGCCCCACACGTGGCCGTCGTCGTCGAGCAGCACGTGACCGGCCTTGCGGTCCGCGTTGTTGACGAGCAAGTCGAAGGTGGCCATCCGCGCGAGCTGCTCGTCGTAGTCGGCGGACTCGACGAGCACGAAGTAGTGCTCGTCCGGGTCGTGCGCGATGAACAGCTGCACCGAGCCGACACCGAACGGACCGTCGCGGCGCAGCGTCGGCGGGACCACCTGCCAGCCGAGGAAGTCGCTGACGAGGTAGGCGGCGACCTCCCGCCGGTGGAGGCTCCCGGCGGGGAAGTCCCACAGCGGTCGCTCGCCGGCCATCGGCTTGTACACCGCGAGAAGGCCGAGGTCGGGCTCGCCGATCTGGACCAGCGTCGTGTGGTTGCTGGCGTTGGCGATCCGCCCGTGCACCGACAACGGCGCCGTCCGCAGCAGCGTCACGACGTCGGGCGTCACGCCGTCAGCGGACCGTGCCCGTTCGTCGCCGGACAGACATGGCCGGCGACCGGGTCGATGGGCCGGCCGCACAACCGGCACGACTCGCGCGCGCCGGCCTCGACGATGAACGCCGCGTACGCCGCCATGGCGACCAGCTGGTCGCGGTTCAGCCACAGCCGCGCAGTGCCCGGATCGGCGTCGTCGTCGTCGGCGGACGCGAGCTCCTCGGCCTCGAGCAGAAAGCGGTTGCCCTCCTCGTCGGTGCCGAGGCTGAGCGAGCCGGCGCGCCATGCCGGCACGACCGGCTCTCGCAGCTGCTGGGCGTTGGCGTCGAGGTCGTCGGGTGTGACGGTCACACCGACCCGGGCGAGCAGCTCCTGCGCGAGCTGGGCCAGCCACTGCACCTGCGCCTTCTCGACCACCAGGGCAAGCAGGTCGTGGCCGCGCCGCGCCTGGACGTAGAACGTGCGACCGCCGGGGGGACCGATCGCGCCGGCGGTGATCCAGTCGACCGGGTCGAGCTCGAAGGAGCTACCCACGCCGGCGACCCTTCGCGGTCGTCGCGCGCCGAGTCGGCCGTTCGACGCGCAACGGCCCGTCGTCGTTGAGCCGCACGAGCGCCGGCTGGCCGCCGTCGGCAGACAGGGCGAGCACCGTCGCCGACGCGGGTGAGATCAGCAGGCGCTGGAACAGGTCCAGCGGCTGGCCGAGGTAGAACGCGACCGCGACCTTGATCACGTCGGCGTGGCTGACCGCGACGACGACGTCGCGCGGGTGCCGCGCGACGATGGCCTCGATCGCGTCGACGGCGCGCAGCTGCGCCGCGCGGATCGTCTCGCCGTCGGGGAAGCGCACGAGCGACGGCCGGGTCTGGATCACCGGCCAGCGCCGGGTTCTGGTCAGGGGCTTGAGCGGACGGTCGGTCCAGGCGCCGTACTCGACCTCGAGCAGACCGTCGTCGGGGCGCACCGCCAGGCGGTGGGGAGCCGCGACGATCTCGGCGGTCTGCGTCGTGCGCGCCAGCGGGCTGGCGTAAACCGCTTTCAGCGGCAGCTCGGCAAGCCGCGCCGCGGCGGCCTCCGCCTGCGCGCGCCCGTTGTCGTCGAGCGCCGCCTGCGTCCGCCCACCCAGACGTTTGCCGGTCGCCGCGGTCGTCGCGTGGCGCACGAGCACCAGCGTCGTCATCGCCGGCGACGCGGCGGACACAACGGCTGCGGCATGGCGGCCAGCCTAGCCCCCGGCATAGGCTGCGCCCCCGGCCCGGCCGACCACCAGGAGCGACCAGCGGATGGCGGACACCCGCACCGAACGCGACTCGATGGGCGAGATGCAGGTGCCCGCCGACGCCTACTACGGGGCGTCGACGCAGCGGGCGGTGCACAACTTCCCGATCTCCGGCGAGGGCATCCCACGCGAGGTGGTCCGCGCCCTCGGACTGATCAAGGCCGCCGCAGCCGACGTCAACCATGCCAAGGGGGTGCTCGACGCCGACCAGCACCGCGCCCTCGCGCAGGCCGCCGCCGAGGTCGCCGACGGGACGCTGGACGACCAGTTCGTCGTCGACGTGTTCCAGACCGGCTCCGGCACGTCGTCGAACACCAACGCCAACGAGGTGATCGCCAACCGGGCGACCGAGCTGCTCGGCGGGGCGCGCGGTTCGAAGCTGGTCCACCCCAACGACCACGTCAACGCGGGCCAATCGTCCAACGACGTGTTTCCCACGGCGGTGCACCTGGCCGCGTACCGCGCGTGCGTCGACGGGCTGCTGCCGGCGTTGGAGACGCTGCGCGCCTCGCTCGCCGCGAAGGCGGTGGCGTTCGCCGACGTCGTGAAGTCCGGTCGCACCCACCTGATGGACGCGACACCGGTGACGCTGGGCCAGGAGTTCTCCGGTTACGCGCGGCAGGTGGAGCTGGGCGCCGCGCGGGTGCGCTGCGCGCTGGAGCGCGTCGCCGAGCTGCCGCTGGGCGGCACCGCGGTCGGGACGGGGCTCAACGCCCCGGAGGGCATGACCGAGGGCGTGATCGCCGGCTTGCGCGAGCGGACCGGGATCGCCGAGCTGCGCGAGGCCGACAACCACTTCGAGGCGCAGGGCGCGCGCGACGCGCTCGTCGAGCTGTCCGGGGCGTGCAAGGTCATCGCGGTGGCGCTGACCAAGATTGCCAACGACCTGCGCTGGATGGGGTCCGGGCCGCGCACCGGTCTCGCCGAGATCCGCCTCCCCGCGATCCAGCCGGGCAGCTCGATCATGCCGGCGAAGGTCAACCCGGTCATCCCCGAGTCGGTCACCCAGGTCGCCGCCCAGGTCGTCGGCAACGACGCCGCGGTGACCGTCGGCGGCCTGTCGGGCGCCTTCGAGCTCAACGTCTACATCCCGCTGATGGCGCGCAACGTCTTGGAGTCGGTGCGGCTGCTGACGACGTCGTGTGACAACTTCGCGCGCCAGTGCGTCGACGGGACCGAGGCGAACATCGAACGCTGCACCGAGCTGGTGGAGCGCAACCTGTCGACGGTCACGGCGCTGGTCCCGGCGATCGGCTACGACCGCTCCGCGGAGCTGGCCAAGCAGGCGCTCGTCGAAGACCGCCCGCTGCGCGAGGTGGTCAAGGCCGCCGGCCTTCTCGACGACGCAGCCGTCGACCGCATCCTCGACACCAAACGGATGACCGAGGGCGGCGTCCTGTAGCCGACGGTCAGGCGGCCGACGGCGCAGGGGCCGCCGGCGGGAGCGGCGCCCGCGGGCAGGGCACGGGCCAGCCGCTGCGCTGGCGGGTTTCCCACGCGACGAGCCAGTCCTCGAGCCGCGCGGCGGTCAGCGGGCGGGTCAACAGGTAGCCCTGTGCGATGTCGCAGCCGAGCGCGCGCAGCTGCAGCCACGTCGCCTCGTCCTCGACGCCCTCCGCGACGACGCGCAGACCGAGGTTGCGCCCGAGGTCGATCGTGGACCGCACGATGACCGCGTCGTTGTCGTCGCCGGTCATGTTGCAGATGAACGACCGGTCGATCTTCATCTCTTCCACGGGGAGGCGCTTGAGGTACGACAGCGACGAGTAGCCCGTCCCGAAGTCGTCGATGGCCAGACGCACGCCCATCCCCGACAGCCGCGCGAGCACCGCCGTCGTCCGCGCCGGGTCGGCCATGATGCTCGACTCGGTCAGCTCGAGCGTGAGCGAGGTCGCCTCGACGCCGGCCTCGTCGAGCAGCGTCGTGATCTGGCCGGCCAGGTCGCCCGCCGACAGGCTGCGTGCCGACAGGTTCACGGCGACGCCGAGGTCAAGGCCGGCGAGCTGCCACGCGCGGCACTGGTGCAACGCGGCGCGCAGCACGTACCGCGTGAGCGCGTGGATCAGGCCGGTGTGTTCCGCGAGCGGAACGAACTCGTCGGGCGGGATGAGCCCGTGGCGCGGATGGTGCCAGCGCACGAGTGCCTCGACACCGGTCACCGTGCCGGTGGCCAGGCTCGCCTTCGGCTGGTAGTGGACGGCGAGCTCGCCCGCGTTGATCGCGCGGCGCAGCTCGCCGACGAGCGACAGCCGGCGGGGGCTGTACTGGTCGCGTTCAGGGGCGTAGACCTGGGTGGCCGCTTGGGTGCTCTTCGCCGCGTACATCGCGACGTCGGCGCGCTTGAGCAGCGTGCTGGGATCGGTGCCTTGCTCGGGGCACAGCGCGATGCCGATGCTCGCGCCGACGTCCAACGTCATGCCTTGCAGCGGGAACGGTCGGCACAGCGCGGTCTGCAGCCGGTCGGCGACTGCCAGCGCGGCTGCCCGGTCCGCGACGCGGGGCAGGCACACCGCGAACTCGTCGCCGCCGAACCGTGCGATCGTTCCGCTGCCGCACAGCGCTTCGTCGAGCCGCGCCCCGATCTGCTGGAGCAGCAGGTCGCCGACGTGGTGGCCGAGGGTGTCGTTGACGTCTTTGAACCGGTCGAGGTCCATCAGCATCACGGCCACCGACGTGCGGTCGGCACCGGCGGCCGCGACTGCCTGCTGCACCCGCCGGGCGAACAGCGTGCGGTTGGCCAGCCCGGTCAGCGAGTCGTGCAGCGCTTGGTGCTCCTTCTCGGCCGCCTCCAGCCGCAGACGGTCGACGAGCCGGCCGTTGTCAAGCGCAACGCTCGCATGGTTCGCCAGCGTCTCGAAGGCGTGTAGGTCCGCCTTGGCGAACGTCGTCACGTCGCCCAGCCGGTTGCCCACGACGAGCACGCCGGACGCGCCGGCGCCGCTGTACAGCGGCGCGACCATCGCGTCGCGCAGCCGACGCTCGCGCAGCCAACGCCGCAGCTGCGGATCGCGCGTCGACCGCGGCAACAACAACGCCTCGCCGCGCTCGACGACGCGAGCGGTCACGGGGTCCAACGCCGCTCGCCCGGCGGGGCGCTGCAGGGTGTGCGTACCGTCGGCGTTCAGTGTCAGGCACAGCCCCGTGTCGCTGCCCCCAGCCGCGGCGAGGCGCAACTCGGCGGTTTCGGCGCGGAGCAGGTCGCGGGCGCGAGGCAGCAGTGTCGTGACCACCGACTCGAAGTCGGCGGCGACGCCGACCTCGCGGGTGAACGCATGGAGCAGCTGCTGGGTTTCGTGGGGTTCGCCCAGCGTCGAGTAGCCGCGGTACGCCACGAACAGCAACACCGCGACGACGGCGAGCAGCGCGCCGGCGCGGACGTCCGCCGACAGAGCCACGGCGGCCACCAGCGCCAGCGACGTGTTCATCGTGGTCGCGACGGCGCCGGCGGCGAGCACCTTCGGAAAGATCTCCGCGCGGACGCGCCCCGCGTGCAGCGAGATCGCGATGGGCACGACGAACGTGCCGAGGAGCGCGGCGGCGGCGGTCGCGACGAACGCCGTCGACCACCCACGCGGACCCACCGGGCTGGCGTCGCCGAGCAAGGTGTGAAAGGCGACGAGCGCGAGGCTCGTCTCGAGCCAAAAGTAGCTGAGGTTGCAACCGAGCTTGAGCGGCCCTTGCCGCCGGTGGAACACCAGCGCGACGCCGGATCCGACCAACCGCGCGAGGATCAGCCCGAGCGGGTTGACGAACATCATCCCGAGGACGAGGGGAATCTCGCTCAGCGAGAACGACTGGGTTTCGGAGCGGAAGTGCAGGTGGACGACGAACACCTCGGTCGCCGCGAACAGCACCGCGACAACCAACCAAGGCAGCCGCACGCCGGCGGGCACCATCGGAAGCGAACGCACCCAGCCGAGGTGAAGCGTGCCCGCGGCCAGCGCCAGCACTGCGGTGAGCGCCAGCACCCGTGCCACCCGCGCCGGGACACCGGCATGACGACGTCGCGAAGGCCGCATCCCCAGCAGCGTCGTCATTGCCCGGTCGCGCCGGACCACGACGCGCGCGACCAACTCGTCCCCGACCATGACGTGCCGTTCCACACGCCACCTGACCAGCTCGTGCCGGTCGACGGCTCCCATGCGCGCTGACCGCAGCGCACGCCGTGCGCCCTGGCCACGGCGAGGCCGGTGTCGTGCGGCATGGGTTCTCCGGTCGGTGCCCGATGCAACGGTTTGCGGCGTTGCCCGTTGCATCGGCACCGTATGAAGCGACTCCAGGCGG
>JAUJMS010000027.1:6595-25903 GCA_030446745.1 Egibacteraceae bacterium
GCGTTGACGCGAGCACCGCGCCGCCGGAGCTGCGCTGCAGCCCTGACAGCGTCTGTGTGACGAGACGCCCGAGGTCGGCCGGCTCGCTCGACGCCGCGACGGTCGCGTCCTCCGCCGGGACGTCTGCGGTCCGCTCCGGAGGTGACGCGGGTGGTGGCGGTGCCGGCTTGGCCGCCGACGCCGACGCCGACGCCGCCGCGGGCGGTGCCGCCGGGGTTCGCCCGCCGCCGCGGCGCCCGCCGCCGTCGCGCGCCGCGCGTCGCTTGACGGGGATGTCCACGCCCTCGAGACGCTCGTAGAACAGGAACTCGTCGCAGGCCGGCGGCAGCATGCGTGAGGTCGACGCCTCCAGGCCGACGCCGATGACCCGCCGGTTCAGTTCGCGAAGCTTGCCGACGAGCGGCGTGAAGTCGCTGTCGCCCGTGCCGATGACGAACGTCGTGATGTAGTCGCGCTCGAAGCACAGCTCGATCGCGTCGACGGCCATCTTGATGTCCGCCGCGTTCTTGCGCACTGCGCCGAGACGCTGCGGGATCTCGATCAGCTCGACGTGGTGCAGCGTGAGGTTGCGCCGGTCCTGGTCGAAGTAGGACCAGTCGGCGTAGGCGCGACGGACGACGACGCGCCCCCGCTCGGCGAGCGCGTCCGCGAGCGGACGCAGGTCGAAGGTCATTCCCCCCAGATCGTCGCGCGCCCCGATCGCGAGGTTCTCGTAGTCCAAAAACAGCGCGATGCGTTCCTCGTCGGCGGACATGAGCGGGATGCTAACCGCTCCCCCGCGCCGCGATCCGGCGGCCGTTACGCTCGGCGTGTTCGCCGCGGTCCTCGGACCGGGCCGAGACCGAAGGAGCGTCATGCCGTTCTTCCAGACCGCTCCGGTGCTGCCCGACACCTACCGTGCGGACGCGCCGCTGCGCGAGCATCTCGAACGCCTGTTGCCCGACGAGGTGCTCGCCGCGGTCTCCGAGACGCTCGCAACGCTCGGCGCGGAGGCGGCCGGGCCGCTGCTCGAGCTGGCCGCCGCCGCGGAGGCGGCGCCGCCGCGGCTCGTTGCGTACGACCCGTGGGGCCGGCGCGTCGACGCGATCGAGGTGAGCCCCGCCTGGACCGAGCTGCACGCGGCGCAGGTGCGCCTGGGACTGTGTGCCGTGCCCTACGACGACCGCTTCGGTGAGCACGCCCGCGTCGTGCAGCAGGCGTTGTGCCACCTGTACGGGCCGTCGTCGGCCACCTACACCTGCCACGTCGCCATGACCGACGCCGCGGCACGGGTGCTGCTCGACCATGCGGACGCAGGGTTGCGCGACCGCGTCGTCGCGCGGCTGACCTCGCGCGACGTCGCCACCGCGTGGACGTCGGGGCAGTGGATGACCGAACGCGAAGGCGGCTCCGACGTCGGCCGGACCGCGACCGTCGCCCGACCCACCGGCGACGGCACCTGGACGTTGCACGGGACGAAGTGGTTCACGTCCGCCACGACCGCCGACTGCGCCCTGGCCCTCGCGCGCCCCGACGGTGCGGCGCCCGGCAGCCGCGGCCTCGCCCTGTTCCTCGTCGAGCGCCGCGACCCGCGCGACGGGCGCGAGCAGGTCGGCGACACCATCCGCATCAACCGGCTGAAGGACAAGCTGGGCACCCGCTCGCTACCGACGGCCGAGCTGTCGCTCGAGGGCGCGGTCGCCACGCCCGTCGGCGGCGTCGACGGCGGTATCCGCAAGATCAGCGGGATGCTCAACGTCACCCGCTTGCACAACTCCGTCGCCGCCGCGGCCGGCATGCGCCGCGCCGTCGAGCTGGCGGTCGCCTACGCCCGCGTGCGCGAAGCCTCGGGGCGGCGCCTGGTCGACCTGCCGCTGCACCGCGAGACGCTCGCCGCCATGACCGTCGACGCGGAGGCCGCGTTCGCGCTGACGCTGCGCGTCGCGCACCTCATGGGCCGGGTCGAGCGCGACGTCGCCACCGACGACGAGCGCCGGGTGCTGCGGGGGCTCACGCCGGTGGCCAAGCTGCTGACCGGCAAGGACGCGGTCGCTGTGTGCAGCGAGGCGTTGGAGGCGTTCGGCGGCGCCGGCTACGTCGAGGACACCGGCCTGCCGGCGCTGCTGCGCAACGCCCAGGTGCTCCCGATCTGGGAGGGCACGACCAACGTGCTCAGCCTGGACCTGCTCCGCGCCGCCAGCCGCGACGCCGTGCTGCCCGCACTGTTCGCCGACGTCGGCGCGCGCCTCGCCGGCGCCGACGTCCCGGCGTTGGCGACAACCGTGCGCGCCGTCGCCGCCGAATGCGACGCCCTGGCAACCGCCGCCGCCGGCTGGCACGGCGAGGACACCGACATCGTCGAGGCGGGCATGCGTGGGTTCGCCATGCGCCTCGGACGCACCTACGCCGCGGCGCTGCTGTGCGAGCACGCGGCGTACCGGCTGGCCAAGCACGACGACGACCGCGCCGCCGCGGTGGCCCGCCGCTACGCCGCGCGCTGGCTGTCGGCACCGGCCGCGCCGTCGCGCGGCGACGTCGCGGCGTCCACCCGCATCGTCGCGGCGAGCCACCCGGCCGAGTGAGCGGCCGCGCTGCGGGTGCAGCGGCAGCGGTGACCATCGTCGTCACGGCGGGGCTGCTCGGCGCCTGGTTACGCAGCGACAGCCGCCGCCTGCACGACCCCGCCGAGGGCCTTCAGCAGCTCGACCTGCTCTACCTCGACGAGCCGGCCCCGCGCTACCGCGAACTCGGGTTCCGCCGCGGCCGCCCCGGCCTGCTCCTGGTCTGCGCGACGTGCCAGGAGCCGGCCGTCGACGCCCAGGTGCGCCGCAGCACCGATCCCGACGTGGCGCGGGCCTACGCGCTGCTGACGACCGACGGCGCCGTCGGACCGGGCTACGCACTGCTCGACGCCGCGGGACGGGTGCGCTACCGGACGTTCGACCCCAACCCCGCCGACCACGCCGCCGAGATCGCGGTGCTGCTCGACGCGCTGTGAGGCGCCTGGTCGTCGTCGGCCTCGTCGCGGCAGCGGGCGAGTGGTACTTCGCGGTCCGCTACGCCGCGTTCGGGGCGCTGTTCCACTACTGGCTGCACGGCCTGCTCGGCGTCGCGGCCGGCCTGATCGCCGTCGTCGCGGTCCGCACTGCGCGCCCCGGCCGTCCCCACCACGTCGACGTCGTGTCGGCGGCGCTGCTCGGCCGGCTGTTCTTCGCCGCCCCGGACGTCATCTTCCTGGCGCTGGACACGCCCCACGCCGGGTGGATGGACGTGTTCGGGGCGCACATCAGCGTCCACTTCGTGCCCGCGCCGGTGCCGTTCGCCTACGCGGTGTTCGTGCTCGCGGTCGTGGCGGCCGCGGCGGTAACCGCCGGGTTGCGCCGGGCTGGGGCGGTGCTCGCCGCGGTCGCGGTCGCGCTGTTCGTCGGTGGCCTCGCCGTGCGCGCCCCGCTGCCGCGCACGCTCGACGAGGTCCGCGAGGCTCCGGGCATCGCCTGGGTGTGCCCGCTGCCCGGAGGGTGAGCGCGCCGGATGTCACCGTGTACATCCGCCGTAACACACGAGGCAACGTGGCCGACACCACCTTCACCTTCCGGGTCGACGAGGACTGAAGTCGGCGTTCGCCAAGGTCGCCCGCGCGCAGGACCGGACGGCCGCACAGTTCGTGCGCGTGCTGATGCGCGACGCGGTGCACCGTTGGCAGGAAGCGCAGGAGCACGACGCCTGGTTCCGACGCGAGGTCGAACAGGCCGTCAGCGAAGCCGGCGATCCAAGCGTGGAACGCACGCCACACGACGAGGTGCGATCGAGTTGGCGCCAGCAGCGAGCGGAACTGGAGCGGCTGGCCGCCGGTCGGACGGCGTGAGGGTCGAGTGGCCGCCTGAAGCCGAGCGCAGCCTCAACGCCCAGATCAACTGGATCGCCGCACACGGGGTGCACCCTGCTTACACAATACGAACCGAGCCGTGCTGGTAGACCGGCCCGGTCCTGTCGCTTTCGCGGCCCTGCGGAAGTGGCCCGTCATGACGCCATCCGGGAGTGGCTCAGCGGCGAGGCGGGTCGCAAATAGCCTCGCCACGATGCCTAGCGCTTGGTCGGCATCGAGCAAGCGCGCGTTGCATCGCACTGCGAGCGTACCTTATCTTCCGGCTCGGAGTTGCTTCGGCCGGAGGCTAACTCCTCCAAGTACAAAGCAAGTAAGCGCTGACCGCGTGTGTCAACGCCACGCAGAGATGTGTCGACGAGTGCGTCGGCGACTCCCCCAGTAGGAGCTAGCGGTAGCCCAGCACGGCGAAGCGCCAAGCAGCTGAACCGTCGGGCGTCGTTCACGTGGAGAACGTGGTGCTCCACGAACTTAGGCTCCTTCGCCGCGCACGCTTAGCGGCTGATGCACCATGAGCAGATGCGGCCCGATCGGCGGAAGCTCAAACTCCTCGCCGACGGCCCGAAACCCGCCCTTCTCGTAAAAGGAGCGTACGCTCGTGCGGGCATTGCACCAGACTCCAACGCCGCGTTTCGTCTCTGCATACTGGAGGCATGCTTTCAGGAGACTCATACCGTGGCCTTGCCTGCGGACGGCCGGACGAGTGGCCATCCCTCGGATCCGCCACCAGTGGGCGTCGTAAGCGCGGTTGTTCCACCCTTTCGGAGGCGGCTCGCGGAAAATTGAGGCGACGGCGACAGCGTTGCCGTCGATGACGATGGCGTAGTGCTTGGTGTGGGACTCGTCATCGTTGGGGTATACGCACGCGCGCATTGGCTGGTTGGGTCTAAGGACCTCGTGCCGAACCGGCCTTACCAGTTCTGAACGTACCGTCTCGACGAGCGTACCGCTCACTCGTTCTCCTCCACGCAGATGCACGTCTTCCGCCACTCTCCGGTCCAGCGCGTCAAGTGACTCTAGGTCGGGCGCGTCGAACAACACGTACCCCGCGCTGTCAGCGGACGACTTCAACTTACCGAGTAGTTCCCCGCGCTCGGCGTCCATCAAAATCTCCCTGACGGACGGCCGTCCACGCCGCCGTCGCGGCGCAGCTGCTGGTAGACCTTGCGTGCCCCGTACAGGCCACGCGAGCCCTCGTGGACACCGCGGACGGCGGCCGCCACCCGCTCGTCGCGCACCGCCCGCGCGCACGCGGGTCGGCGACGGCGGGCGGAGTAGGTCTCCGGCGCGATCTTCACGCCGCGCGCGGTCAGCACGCGGCAGATCGGCGCAACACCGAAGCGTTCGCGGTGCCCGTCGATGAACACGGTCACCACGGCAGTCGCGGGTCGAGCTCCCGCGCGAAGAAAGACGACGCCGCCAACAGGATCTCGTTGGCCCGCTTGAGTTCGCGCACCTCCGCTTGCAGCTGCCGGAGCTCCGCGAGCGTGCGCTGCGGTTGGTCTCTTGTGCATACTTCCTCGGTGCTGGCATGAGCCCACCTTCCGTGGAATCACACCCTGCACAAGACCCGGAGCGGTTCAGCCCTCGGCGAGACATCCGACCGCAAGCGCAAGACCCTGCTACAAGCCCTCGTCCACGGAGTCCGCGTCAAGGCCCGCGACCACATCAAGCGCGTGTCCGCGTCCCCTTCTCCGCCGACCAGGACGCGGTTCGCCCCCTGGTCGGATCGGTGCCCCCGGTGGGAGTCGAACCCACACTGGCGACCGTTTTAAGCGGCCGTCCTCTGCCGATTGGGATACGGGGGCGCACCCGCATGTTCGCGCACCAGCCCCGGCCGCGCCCGGCCCGCCCCGGCCGCCCGCGCGCGCGGCGGACCAACCCGGGGGCTTGTCGCGACGGCACCGAAAGCGCAGCACCGCTGACAAGCCCCGGGTCAGGGGGCGGGTGGGGCCGGGCGCGGCCGGGGCGGGACGTCCCAGGGGCGCAGCTCGCGGTGCGCGAGATCGCGAGGCACCGCCCCGCCGCTCCAGTCGGGGTCGATGACGCCGAGCAGCACCGCCGTGACCAGCGCGGTGGCGCCCCACAGCAGGTGGTCACCGTCCAGGCGCCACGCCCACGTCCACCCCGCCGTGGACAGCCGCACGGTGTGCCACGAGGCTCGGCGGCGCAGCGCCGAGATGCGGACGTGAAGCACCTCGGCGACCTCGGTCTCGGCGGCGACCAGTCCGTGGGGCGCCGTCCAGCGCGCCACCACCGGGTGCAGCCAGAAGCGCGATGGAGGGATGTACCCGACCGGGAGCCGGCCGAGCACCGCCGCGGTCGCGGGGCGCAGGCCCACCTCCTCGGCGGCCTCGCGCAACGCCGCCTGCTCGACGGTCTCGCCGGGGTCGACGCGTCCGCCGGGGAACGAGATCTGGCCGGGATGCGACCGCAGGTCGGCGCGCCGGCGGGTGTAGACGATCTCGAGATCCCCGTCGCCGGGGTCGCTCAGCAGCACGAGCGCGGCCGCAAGCCGTCCGCCCGCGGGGACGGCGACACGGTCGGGCGCCAGCGCGGCGAGCCCCGCCTGCACGCGGGCGAACAGGGCGTCGCTCAGTTCAGGAACGGCCCCACGAGCGACAGCACGAGCGTGATGCCAAGCAGCACCGCGAGCACGGTGACGAAGGTTCGTTGCGTCTGCGGCGTCAGCATGGGCCCATAGTAGGCGGGCACGCGCGCCCGGGGCATCTTCACCGTTTTCACTGCCGCCGGTCCGCTTTGCACTATTGTCCCCGTTGCGTGGTCGGGCGCGAGCCGGGACCGTGGGCGGCAACCGCGCGCCGAGAGGGGGCCGTGCATGAGCGACATCGCCGACGCTACCGAGATCGACGAGTTCGAACGGGTCATCGCCGGCTGGCGTGCCGGCACCGTCGACGACGAGGAGTTCCGGACCCGGCGCCTGCATCTCGGCTGCTACGGCATCCGCCAGTCCGACACGCACATGGTTCGCGTGAAGGTGCCCGGGGGCTTGCTGCGGCCGGAGCACCTCGACGCCCTCGCCGACACGGCGGAGCAGTGGAGCCGCGGCTTCGCCCACGTCACGACTCGGCAGAACTTCCAGCTGCACTTCGTCGCGCTCGACGACGTCCCCAAGGTCATGCGCCGCGTCGCCGAGGCCGGCATGACGACCCGCGAGGCCTGCGGCAACTCGATCCGCAACATCACCCAGTCCCACCTCGTCGGCGTCGACCCCACCGAGGTCGTCGACACCCGACCGGTGGTCGATGCGTTCGTCCGCTACTTCTTGCGCCACCCCGCGTTCCAGCGCCTCCCACGCAAGTTCAAGATGGCCTTCGACGGCTCCGCCGCCGACCACGCGCATCTCGGGATCCACGACATCGGGTTCCTCGGGGTCGTCGGGCCCGACGGCACGCCGGGGTTCCGGTTGTTCGTCGGCGGCGGCCTGGGCTCGTCGCCCCGAGAGGCCGACGTCCTCGAGCCCTTCACGCCCGCCGACCGGCTGCTGTCGACCAGCGAGGCGATCCTGATGCTGTTCGACGCCCACGGCGAACGGCGCAACCGCGTCCGCGCCCGGATGAAGTTCCTCGTCGGCAAGTGGGGCATCGAGCGGTTCCGGGAGGAGGTCGTCCGCCTGCGCGACGAGCTCGAGGCCGCCAAGACCTATCCGCCGGTCGACGTTCCGCTGCGCCGCGGGCAGGCGCTCGACGTCGCCCTGCCCGAGCCGTCGGCGGAGCTGTCCGGCGACGCGGCGGACGACTACCGGCGCTGGCGCGACGTGAACGTGTTCGCGCACGAGGGCCCCGACGGGACGCCGCGCTTCGCCGCGTACGTCACCTTCCATCTGGGCGACGTCACGGCCGAGCAGTTCCGCGCGCTCGCCAAGACCTGGCGCGAGCTGGGCGGCGACGTGGACCTGCGCACGACGATCCGCCAGAACCTGCTGTTCACCTCGCTGACCGCCGAGCAGCTGCCGCGGCTGTACGCGACGCTGCGCGACGGCGAGATGGACCTCGCCCGGGCGGAGAAATCCGGCGACGTCGTGTCGTGCCCCGGGGCGGAGACGTGCAACCTGGCGATCACCGCGTCGCGCGGCTTGGCCGACGCGGTCACCGACGCGCTGACCGAGGCCGGCCTGCACGAGCTGGAGGACCTGCGCATCAACATCTCCGGTTGCCCCAACGCGTGCGGCCAGCACACCACCGCCGACATCGGTTTCTCCGGCATGGCGCGGCGCGACCCGGCCGGCAACGAGGCGCCCGGCTACCGCGTCTACGTCGGCGCGCGGGTCGACGCCGGCGGCGCGAAGTTCGGTCACTACGTCGCGAAGGTGCCGGCGCGCACCGCCCCGCAGGTCGCGGTCGCGCTCGTGGGCCGCTACGCCACCGAGCGCCAGCGCGGCGAGCGCTTCGCCGACTGGGTCGCGCGCGTCGAGGCCGCGTCGCTGAAGTCGTCGCTGGTCGACTACGACACGATGCCGAGCCTCGCCGAGGACCCCAGCTACTTCGCCGACTGGGGGTCCAGCCGCCAGTTCGCGGTGATCCTCGGCCGCGGCGAGTGCGCGTAGCGACCGAGAGCGAGGTCGCGACCCACCGGCGCCCCGGTAGGCTGCCGGCGCCCTGACGCCGCAGCGTAAGGTCGCGCCGATGCCGAGAGAACTGCCGGTCACCGCGGTGATGTCGTCGCCGGTGACGACACTGACCCCCGACACGACGGTCGAGGAAGCGGTCAAGGCCCTCGTCGACGCCGGGATCAGCGGCGCCCCGGTGGTCGACGGCGACGGCCGGCTCGTGGGGCTGCTCGACGACACCGACCTGCTGGTGTCCGAGGCCCGGCTCCACGCCCCGACGACGATCGAGCTGCTCGGCGCGTACCTGCCGCTGCCCGGCGAGCGCAAGCGCTTCGAGGAGGAACTGCGCCAGGCGCTCGGCGGCGTCGTCGGGCAAGTGATGGACGACGACCCCCCTGCCGTGACGCCGGACGCGACGGTCGAGGACGTCGCGACGCTGCTGCACGACCGAAGCGTGTCGCGCGTCCCCGTCGTCGACGCGCAGCGCACGGTCGTCGGCATCGTCACCCGGGGCGACCTCGTCAAGGCGCTGCGCCGCGCCGAGTAGCGCCGGCGCAGCACCGGGGAGCGACCGTCAGCCCGCGAGCAGCTCGAGCGCCAGTCCGTCGAGGATGTCGGCCTCGCTGACGAGCACCTCGTCGAACCGGAACCGGCGCAGCGTGCGTTCGAGGATCACACAGCCGGCGACGATCACGTCCTCGCGCCCGGGAGCCATCGGACCCAGCGCGGCGCGCTCGGCACTGGTCATGGCCGCGAGCCGTCCCGTGATCTCCGCGACCGCGTCGACGGGCACGCGCGTGGCGTGGATGCGCTCGGGCAGGTAGGCGTCCAAGCCCAGGTGCAGCGCCCCGACGGTGGTGACCGTCCCGGCGACCCCGACAAGGGTGCGTGCGGCGCCCGCGTCGACCACCGCGGCGGCGGCGTCGAGCTCCGCGTCCACAGCCGCCGTGGCAGCGGCGAGCTGCGCAGCCGTCGGCGGGTCGTCGAATCCGCAGCGCTCCGTCAGCCGCACGCAGCCGAGCTGCCGGCTGGTCGACGCCCATGGCTGTTGATCGCCGACGATCAGCTCGGTGGACCCGCCACCGATGTCGAGGACGAGGAACGGCGGCTCGCCCGTGACGGCTGCGGTCGCCCCCCGGAACGCCGTGGCGGCCTCCTGCTCGCCGGTGAGCACCTCCGCGTCCACGCCGGTCCGGTCGCGCACGCCGCCGAAGAACCGCTCGCGGTCGGCGGCGTCGCGCACCGCCGACGTCGCGGTGATCCGCACCCGCTCTGCGCCGACGTCGCGCCAGCGGCGCGCGTAGCCGGCGAGGCAGTCAAGGGTGCGGACCAGCGCGGCGTCGTCGAGGCGGCCCCGCGCGTCGACGCCGGTACCCAGCCGGGTGATCGTCATGTGGCGTTCGACGGTCGTCAGGAACGGCCCGCCGTCGCCGTCCGCCACGAGCAGGCGCACCGAGTTCGTGCCGACGTCGACCGCGGCGACGCGCGTCACGCGGCGTTCCCGGCGACGGGCGTCACGCCGCGTCGGGCGCGAGCGTCACGCACGGCGCCGGGCAGGCCATCGGCTCGACGCGCTCGGCGACCTCCGCGCCCAAGGGGTTGTCGCGCGCAGCGAGGTGGTGGCCGTAGACGGTGTGGAGGCACTTCACCCGCACCGGCATGCCGCCGGCGCTGTCGTCGCGCGGCACGCGCGGGCCCAACCGGTTGCGCGCGGCGACGTATCGCTCGCTGGCCGCGGCGTACGCGGCGGCGTACGCGGGGTCGGCGCGCAGCCGCTCGTTCATCGCGACCATCGCGCCGGCGGCCTCGAGCCGGCCGACGTGGCGGTTGGCCAGCGGGCACGACAGCCAGAACAGGGTCGGGAACGGAGTGCCGTCGGCCAGCCGCGGCGCGACGCGCAGCACCGCCGGCAGGCCCCAGCCGCAGCGCACCGCCACCGCCGACTCGCCGCGCAGCGGCCGGCCGATCATCGCCGCCGCGAGCGCGACGTCGCGGGCACCGGCCGGCGGCCGCGCGAGCTGCGCGTCGTAGGACGCGTCGTCGACCGGGCGCAGTGCGTCGTCCATCGCGGCCAGCGTGGCGACCGCGCCGCCGGCGCGCAATGCGGTCGTCACGCCAGCCGCATCGGAACATGCGGGATGCCGTCCTCGACGAAGCCGGGGCCCGCGACCGTGAAGCCGAACCGGGCGTAGAGCTGCACCAGGTGCGCCTGCGCGTCGAGGACGACCGGTCGTGCGGCGACCGCGAGTGCCCGGCGCAGCAGCGCGCCGGCGTGGCCGCGACCGCGCGCCCCGGCGGCCGTCGCGACCCGCCCGATCCGGCTGCCGTCCGACTGGTCGAGCAGCCGCAGGCAGGCGACGACCGCGCCGCCCTCCTCGCGCCAGAAGTGCCGGGTCGACGCATCGAGGTCGCGCCCGTCCAGCTCGGGGTACGGGCAGCGCTGCTCGACGACGAAGACGTCGGTGCGCAGGCGCAGCAGCGCGTACAGCGTCGCGGGGTCCAGTTCGGTTCCCGCGGCGTCGCGGTCGGCGGTCACCCGCGGCGGAACAGCGCCGTGAACGCCGCGCGGATCCGCTCCTGCCACGTCACCGGGCGGGGCGGTGCCGGGCTGCGGTTGTCGGGGCGCAGCTGGTCGACCTGCGCGTCGGGGCGGGCGACGACGTAGGGGATCTCGCCGGGTTTGACCAACCCCAGCTGCTCGCGCGCGATGAGCTCGATCTCGTCAGGGTCGCGCAGGCGGGTGCGGCGCTCCTCGAGCTCGTCGACGCGCGCGCGCAGCATCCGTCGGTCGGCCTCGAGCCGGTCGACGCGCTCGGCGGCGGCGGTGAAGTCCTGCAACGGTCCGACGAGCATCGCGGCGAGCAGCGCGACCAGCCCGAACAGCGCCAGCACGAACGGCCGGTCCCCGCGGGCGATGCGCCGCAGGCGCGGTCCAGGGCCGCGATGGCGGACGGCTTGCGCGCGCGCGGGGGGGCGGCGCCCCGCCGCCTGCGCCGACCCGGTGCGGCCGCCCCACGCCGGTCTCATCAGGCCCCTCCGGCGTCGGCGATGGCGCGCGGGAACGCGCGCACGCCGGCGTAGCGGGCGGCGTCGCCGAGCTCCTCCTCGATGCGCAGCAGCTGGTTGTACTTCGCGACGCGGTCGCTGCGGGCGGGTGCCCCGGCCTTGATCTGGCCGGCGTTCGTCGCGACGGCGAGGTCGGCGATCGTCGTGTCCTCGGTCTCACCGGAGCGGTGGCTGACCATGCACGTCCAGCCGGCGCGGTGCGCGACGTCGATGGTGTCCAGCGTCTCGGTCAGCGTGCCGATCTGGTTGACCTTGATCAGCACGCTGTTGGCGCTGCGCTCGGCGATGCCGCGGCGCACCCGCTCGGCGCTCGTGACGAACAAGTCGTCGCCGACGAGCTGGCAGCGGTCCCCGATGCGCTCGCGCAGCGCGGCCCAGCCGTCCCAGTCGTCCTCGGCCAGCCCGTCCTCGATCGACACGATGGGATAGCGCTCGACGAGGTCGGCGAGCAGGTCGATCATCTCGGCGGCCGACAAGGTGCGCCCCTCGCCGCCGAGGCGGTACGCCCCGTCGACGCGGAACTCCGTCGCCGCCACGTCCATCGCGAGCGCGACGTCGGTGCCGGCCACGTAGCCCGCCCGGTCGATCGCTTCGAGGATGAGGTCCAGCGCCGCGACGTTGGATGGCAGGCTCGGCGCGAACCCGCCCTCGTCGCCCAGGCCGGTGCTCAGCCCCCGCTCGCGCAGGACGTCCTTGAGCGCGGCGTACACCTCGGAGCCCGTGCGCACGGCGTCGGCGAACGTCGCCGCGCCGATCGGCGCCACCATGAACTCCTGGAAATCGACGTTGCTGTCGGCGTGGGCGCCCCCGTTGACGATGTTCATCATCGGCACGGGCAGCAGGTGCGCGTTGGGTCCACCGACGTAGGCGTACAGCGGCAGGTCGCGCGACACCGCCGCGGCGCGCGCGACGGCAAGGCTGACGCCGAGGATCGCGTTCGCTCCGAGCCCGCCCTTGTCGTCGGTGCCGTCGAGCGTGAGCAGCGTCGCGTCGACGTCGCGCTGTCGGGTCGCGTCCATGGCGAGCAGCGCCGGGGCGATGACCTCCGCGACGTTGCCGATCGCCGTGCGCACTCCGTTGCCGCGGTAGCGCTGCCCGCCGTCGCGCAGCTCGACGGCCTCGAACGCCCCGGTGGATGCGCCGCTCGGGACGCTCGCGCGCCCCAGCGACCCGTCAACGAGCCGGCAGTCCACTTCGACCGTGGGGTTGCCGCGGGAGTCGAGCACCTCGCGGGCGGTCAGACCCTCGATCTCCACTTCACCCTCACAGTCGTCGGCGTCGCCGTCACTGTAGGGCGCAACAGTGCACTGGAGCAACAGCCCTTCAGGACGCGTCCGGTGGCGCCGACGACCGCTCGTCGGCCTTCGCCCCGTCCCACAGGGCGAGCCAGTCGTCGCGGGTGAGCGACGACAGCGGCCGGTCGGCGGCGGCGACGACGGCCTCGAGCCGGCGGCGGAACCGGCCCGCGGCGCCCCGCAGCGCGGTCTCGGCGTCGATGTGGTGGCGGCGGGCGAGCCCGACGACGCTGAGCAGCAGATCCCCCAGCTCGGCGGCCCGGGCGCCGTCGTCCTCGGCGGCGAGAAACTCCTCCAGTTCGGCGCGGATGCGCTCGGCCGCCTCGGCGTCGGCGGACCAGTCGAAGCCCGCCTTCGCGGCCCGTCGCTGGAGCGCCTCGGCGTAGCCCAGCGCCGGCTGCGCCGGTGGCACGCCGTCGAAGATCCCCGTGCGCTCCGGCTTCTCGGCGGCCTTCAGCTGTTCCCAGTTCGCCGCGACTTCGTCGGCGCCGGCGACGGTCGCGTCGCCGAACACGTGCGGGTGGCGGCGGACCAGCTTGTCGACGATCCCGCCGGCCACGTCGTCGATCGTGAAGCCGGGGCGGTGGTCGCCGGCGTTGTCCTCGGCGACCTGGGCGTGGAAGACCACTTGCAGCAGCAGGTCGCCGAGCTCCTCGCGGATCGCGTCGACGTCGTCGGCGTCGATCGCCTCGGCCAGCTCGTAGACCTCCTCGACGGCGTAGCGGGCCAGGCTGCGGTGGTCCTGCTCGGCGTCCCACGGGCAGCCGCCCGGCCCGCGCAGGCGCTGCTCGACGGCGACCAGTTCCAGCAGCCGCGTGCCCTTGGGCCGCGCCCCGAAGTAGACGACCTCCACCTCGACGCTTGCGCGGGCGGCCTGAAGCCCGACGGCACGGGTGAACGCCTCGTGGTCGCCGGCGTCGAGCAGGTAGACGACCTCGCCGGCCTCGTGCACCCGGTCGACGACGGCCTCGGCGCGCGCCTTGTCCACACGGCTGAGCCCGGACAGCAGGTCGGCCCGCGACAGGCCCCCCGTCTCAGCCCCGCCGGCGACGACCTCCCAGCGCAGGTCGGCCATGTCGAGATGCACGGCGAGGGGGTGGTCGTCGCGGCCGACGACGACGAGGTCGCACGACATCAGCGCCGACCAGGCGTGCAGCGGCAACAGGCCGGGCAGCTCGGAGACGGTGTCGACGAGGACGAGCCTCGCCACGCCGGTCACTCCTCCGGCGTCGGCGGCGGCCCCGTCGGCGGCGCCCCGGTCGGCGGCGCCCCGGTCGGCGGCGGGGCGCCGGGGGCGCCGCCCGGAGCGCCGGGCTCGCTCTCGGAGACCTCACCCAACGGGTCGCCCGCCGTCACCTGACCGGTCGCGGGGTCCCAGGTGCCGAAGCGCGGGTTGACCGTGACCGGAGTCTCCTTCGTCCGTTCCATCAGCTGCGTCTCGAGCAGCTCCTGCTGCTTGGTCTGCTGCAGCTCGGCGCGGATCTCGTCGCGGACCTCGTCGAGCTGTGCACCCGGCAGCTTCTCGGTGACCTGGATGACGTGGAAGCCGAACTGCGTCTTGACCGGTCCGACGATCTCGCCCTCCTTCGCGGAGAACACCGCCTCCTCGAACTCGGGCACCATCTGGCCGCGGCCGAACTCGCCCAGGTCGCCGCCCTGTGCGGCGCTGCCGGTGTCGGTCGAGTTCTTCTCGGCGAGCTTCGCGAAGTCGGCGCCGTCGTCGAGCTTGGCCTTGAGCTCCTTCGCCAGCTTCTCGTCCTCGACGAGGATGTGGCGGGCTTTCGCCTTCTCGCCGAAGCGTGTCGCCGCGTTCTCCTCGTAGAAGGCCGCGATGTCGGCCTCGGCGACCTCCGCGTCGCCGACCTCCTCAGAGACTTTGCGCTGCAGGACGAGCTGGCGCAGCTGCTCGGTGACCTGCGCCTCGCTGAGCCCACTCTGCTCGACCGCCTGGTTGAACGCCTCCGAGCCGCCGAGCTGCTCTGTCAGCATCGCCCGCTGCTCGGCGACGTCGGCGTCGGTCGCGGTGACACCGAGCTCGTCGGCCCACTGCTCGAGGATCTCGGCGAGCACCAGCTGGCTGACGATCTGCGCCTGCAGCTGATCGGCCGCGCCCTCCGATGCCTCGAGCTGCTCGGCGACCTGCGGCTGGGCCTTGGCCTGCGCAAGGCGCTCCTCCACAGCTGACACGGGGATCGGTTCGCCGTCGACCGTCGCCGCGACGGTCGGGTCGCCGCCGGCGCCGACCTTGCCGCACGCGGCGAGCACGACGACGAACAATGCGGCGAGCAGCAGCCGCGGGAAACGATGAGTGCGCACGAACAAGGCCGTCCTGTCGAGGGTTTCCGGCCAGTCTATGGGCAGCGTCGCGCTGCTACCGCCGCCCGGTCGGGCGGCCTGCCGGCTCCTTGCGCGCCGGCCCGAGCACCGCCTGGAGGGTGCGGGCGAGCCACGCGACGAGGTCGCCGGAGCGCGGCATCGCCAGCTCCAACGCGCCGGCGGCGGCGTTGTAGACGGCGCGAGGGTGCTCGCGCCCCAGGCGGATCTCCTGCCAGTCGGCCAGCTGCACCGGCACGCAGCGCACGGTGCGCCGCGGGGTCGTCGTCAGTTCGCGCATCCCCCACCGGCGGACCATCGTGCGCAGCGCCGCGACCGCGAGCAGCCGCTCCGCCGGGGGCGGCAGTGGGCCGTAGCGGTCGACGAGCTCCTCGCGCACGGCGCGCACCGCCTTCGCGTCGCGAACGGCGGCGACCTTGCGGTACGCCTCCAGGCGCAACGCCTCGTCGGCGATGTAGTCGGGCGGCAGGTGCGCGTCGACCGGCAGGTCGAGGCGGATCTCGGGCTCGGTGTCGAGCGTGACGGCGTCGGCGCGACCGCCGGCGCGCAGTTCGGCGACCGCCTGCTGCATCAGCTTGGCGTACTCGTCGAAGCCGACCGTGGCGACGTGGCCGGACTGGTCGGCCGACAAGACGTTGCCCGCACCGCGGATCTCGAGGTCGCGCAGGGCGATCGACAGGCCCGACCCGAGGCCGGTGAACGTCGAGATCGTCTCCAGGCGCCGGTACGCCTCCTCGGTCATCGCCCGGTGCTCCGGGAAGAACAGGTAGGCGTAGCCGCGTTCGGTGGAACGCCCGACCCGACCGCGCAGCTGGTAGAGCTGGGCCAACCCGAGCAGGTCCGCGCGCTCGATGACCAGCGTGTTGGCGTTGGGCACGTCCAGGCCCGACTCGATGATCGTCGTCGACACCAGCACGTCGAACTCGCGCTGCCAGAAGCGCACCATCGTGCGTTCCAGCGTCGTCTCGTCCATCTGCCCGTGGGCGAGCTCGACGCGCGCGCCCGGCACCAGCTCACGCACGCGCTCGGCGGCCGCGGCGATCGTGGCGACCGAGTTGTGCACCCAGAAGACCTGCCCCTCGCGAAGCAGCTCGCGGCGCACGGCAAGGGCGGCCATCGACTCGTCCCACTCGCCGACATGGGTGACGACCGGCTGGCGTTCCTCCGGCGGGGTGTCGATGGTCGACAGGTCGCGGATGCCGGTGATCGCCATCTCCATCGTCCGCGGGATCGGCGTCGCGGTCATGGTCAGCACGTCCACGCTCGTGCGGAGCTGCTTGAGACGCTCCTTGTGCGCGACCCCGAAGCGCTGCTCCTCGTCGACGACGACCAGGCCAAGGTCCTTGAACGCCACGTCGGCACCGAACAGCCGGTGGGTGCCGACGACGAGGTCGACCGTGCCCGCCACCAAGCCGTCGAGGATCGCCCGCTGCTCGCGCGCCGACGCGAACCGCGACAGCACCGCCACCTTCACCGGGAAGCCGGCGAAGCGCTCCGTGAACGTCTCGCCGTGCTGCTGCGCCAGCAGGGTCGTCGGCACGACGACGGCGACCTGCTTGCCGTCGAAGACCGCCTTCGCGGCGGCGCGCACGGCGATCTCGGTCTTGCCGAACCCGACGTCGCCGCAGATCAGCCGGTCCATCGGCAGCGGCGCCTCCATGTCGTGCTTCACCTCGTCGATGGCGGCGAGCTGGTCGGGCGTCTCGTCGTAGGGGAACGCCGTCTCCAGCTCGCGCTGCCACGCGCTGTCGGACGCGAACGCGTGACCCGGGGCGTGCATCCGCGCCTGGTACAGGCGGATCAGCTCACCGGCCATCTCGCGGACGGCCTTGCGCACCTTGGTCTTCGCGCGTTCCCACTCGCCGCCGCCGAGCCGCATGACGCGGGGCTGCTCGCCGCCGACGTAGCGCGCGATCGCGTCGACCTGGTCGGAGGGAACGAACAGCCGGTCGCCGTCGGCGTACTCGAGGACGACGTAGTCACGGGTGACGGTGCCCGCGGCGGCGCCGCCGACCGCGGTCGTCGGACCGCGCAGTTCGCGGGTGACCATCCCGACGTAGCGGCCGACGCCGTGGACCGCATGGACCACCGGGTCGCCGGGAGCGAGGTCGAGCACCGTCTCGGACGCGGCGCGCCGGCTGGGCAGCCGGCGTGCGGCGCGTGACCGGCGCGGGCCGAACAGGTCCCACTCGCCGAGCACCGCGACGCCGAGCTCGCCGCCGCGGAACCCCTGCCGCAGCGGCGACTCGGTGATGAGCACCTGGCCCGCGGCGACGTCGCCGAGCGTCGCGACGACCGGGGCGGCCAGGCCCTCGTCGCGCAGGACCTCAGCCAGCCGCAGGGCGGGACCGTGCCCGGCGGTCGTGAGCACGACCGCCACACCGTCGAGCGAGAGCCGCCGGACCTCCCGCGCCGCGGCGGCGATGTCGCCGCGGAACGAATCCCACGGCATGCCGGCGACGTCGGCGTGCGGCGACCCCCCGGCGAACGCGGCGATGCTCCAGCGTGGCCCGCGGACGCGGTCCGAGACGGTGTCCCACGTGGCGAAGCCCACCGCGTCGTTGTCCCCGTCGGCCAGGATCCCGGAGGCGGTCGAACCGTCGGCGCCCCAGCCGGCGACGAGCAGCGCCGCGGCCTGCTCGCGCAGCTCGGCGACCCGGTCGCCGACCCGGACCGGGTCGACCACGACGACCCCCGCGTCGGCGGGAAGAAAGTCGGGCAGGTACGCCGGCGCCGGGTGGATCGCCGTGACGAGGGACTCCATCCCCTCGAACGCCACCCCGTCGGCGAGCAGCGCGAGCGGTTCCGCCAGTGCGGGGACGCGGGCGGCGAGCAGTCGCGCCGTACCCGCCGTCTCCGCGTCGAGCACCAGCTCTCGCGACGCGTCGACGACGACGGCCTCGACGGTCTCCAGCGTGCGCTGGTTGGCAGCCGCGAAGGCGCGCAGCGAGTCCACGTCGTCGCCCCAGAACTCCACGCGCACGGGATGGTCGGCTGCGCTGGGGAACACGTCGACGATGCCGCCGCGCACGGCGAACTCGCCGCGGTGCTCGACCATCGTCGTGCGGGTGTAGCCGAGCGCGGCGAGCGCGGTGACCAGCCCGTCGAGTCCACCGGCGTAGCCGGCGTCCAGGCGCACCGGCTCACGCTCGGTCAGGCGCGGGTCCATCGGCTGGAGCAGCGCGCGCACCGGCGCGACGACCGCCCGCAAGGGCGCGGCGGCCGCTGCAGCGACGGCGGCGCTGCTCGACGGCTCCGGCTTGCGCAGCCGGTCGAGGACGCGCAACCGCTGGCCGACGGTCGCCGGCTGCGGGCTCAGCCGCTCGTGCGGCAGCGTCTCCCACGCCGGGAAGTGCGCCACCGACTCCGGACCGAGATAGGCGGCGAGGTCGTCGACGAGCCCGTCGGCGTCCTTGTCGGTCGGGACGACGACGAGCAGCGGCGCGGCGCGCTCCGCGAGCAGCGCCAAGGCGTAGGCGCGCATCGCCGTCCCGGCGCGCAGCGCGCCCGGTTCGAAGATCTCTGCGAAGGCCTCGCGGCCCGGCGCCAGCAGCGCGCCGAGCGGGGCGTCGGGACGCGACATCGCGGCCATGGTCGCGCGTGCCCGATGGACAGGCAAAGCCGCGAGCGCCGCGCTCGGCTCAGCCGTCCCGCTGGCGCCCTTTCTCGACGAGGATCCCGAGCACGCCGCCGTAGACGACGTGCGCGAGCGCCATCGCCGTCGGCCGCCCGGGGCGGTCGTGCTGCGGTCGCGGCATCAGCCGGGCCGCCGGCAGCACGCCGCTGTAGCTGACACCCCACACGAGCAGGCCGAACCCGATGCCGGTCGTCGCCGCGGGCGGGTCGGGGACCGCACGACGGGCGCAGCCGTACACCGCGCCGGCAACCGCGCCGAAGCCGACGTGCGACGCGAGCGCCAGCGCGTCCAGGGTGTGCCCCGACGGGTGCGTGCCGGCGGTGCGGGCCAGGGCGCCGGCGGTGATCTTCTCGGGCGGTTGACGCCCCATCACGCCGAGGCGCTGCGCGGCGAGCATCACCGCCGACATCGCGGCGGTGGCGACGAGGCCGGCACCGGCGCCGCGTGCCGCTTCGGCGGGCAGCGACGCCGCCGACGCCGTCGGCGCGGGGCCGCTCATCGGTCGCCCCGCCGGGCCAGCGCGCCGGCCGCGGCCGCCGCGACG